>JAEEZS010000051.1 GCA_016291905.1 Bacteroidaceae bacterium | reverse complement strand
TCTAAGCTTTTTAAATCTGTAAAACAATCATTTGTTTATTAAAACGGTGCAAAGGTAGGCATTTTTTCGATACGACGTATCATTTTTTTTGTTTTTTTTTAGGGCGTTTTTGTAACTTTTTTGCAAGTAGCTGATAATTAGTAGGTTGTGAATTGTTAAAGTTTGTAATAATTCTGCCTCCTAATGATATTTTGAAAAAAAAGCCTAATTTTCAGAAAAAATATGTACCTTTGTGCGCGGAAACATTCACACCATATTGTATATGATAGATACATCAGTTTTTCAAGGCAAGAAAGCGGCTTATTTCACGCTGGGATGTAAGCTGAACTTCAGCGAGACATCGACCTTTGCCAAGATGCTTGGCCAGATGGGGGTTGTAGCCGTGCAGAAGGGGGAACGTGCCGACCTCTGTCTGATTAACACTTGTTCGGTGACCGATGTGGCAGACCATAAGTGCCGTCAGGCCATTCACCGCATGGTACGCGAGCATCCGGGAGCCTTTGTCGTGGTTACGGGCTGCTATGCGCAGTTGGAGGCTGAAGCCGTCAGTCGTATCGAAGGTGTAGACTTGGTGTTGGGTTCTAACGAGAAGGCTGAGCTGGTACAGTTCCTGTCAGATGCTTTTGTGAACCGCAGCCCTGTTGCGGCCTACTATAGAGAGAAGACCAAGGACATCCGTTCGTTTGCTCCATCGTGTTCGCGTGGCAACAGGACGCGATATTTCCTGAAGGTGCAGGACGGCTGTGACTACTTTTGTACCTATTGTACTATACCATACGCCCGTGGCTTCAGCCGCAATCCGACAATTGCCTCCTTGGTGGCGCAGGCCCGCGAGGCTGCCGACGAGGGCGGGAAGGAAATCGTGTTGACGGGTGTGAACATCGGTGACTTCGGCAAGACTACAGGTGAACAGTTCGTCGACTTGGTGAAAGCACTGGATGAGGTGGAGGCAATCAAGCGTTATCGTATCAGTTCGCTGGAACCCGATTTGCTCTCAGACGAGTTGATTGACTATTGTGCCCATTGCCGTGCATTCATGCCTCATTTCCACATTCCCTTGCAGAGTGGCAGCGACACGGTGCTGAAGCTGATGCACCGCCATTATGACAGCCGCCTGTTCAGCGACAAGATTCACCGCATTAAGGAACTGATGCCCGATGCTTTCATCGGCGTCGACGTGATGGTAGGGTGCAGGGGTGAAACGCCAGAGTGCTTTGAGGAAACCTATGAGTTCCTGAAGTCGCTGGACGTGACCCAGCTTCACGTGTTTCCTTATTCTGAGCGTCCTGGTACAATGGCGTTGAAGATTCCGTTTATTGTGAGCGACCACGACAAAAAGCAACGGTCGAAGCTGCTGCTCGACCTGTCAGATGAGAAGACGCAGGCGTTTTATACCCGTCATATAGGCCAGGAGGCAGAGGTACTGTTCGAAAAGGCTTCGCGTGGCAGGGCCATGCATGGTTTCACCCGTAACTATATCAGGGTGGAGTTGTCTCCCCACGAAGCTCGGCCAGAGTTGGACAACCAGATAGTGAAGGTGAAGTTGGGTGAGCTGACTGCTGACAGAGAGGCCCTAAGATGTGAAATCCTATAATATATAATAATGTACGCACGTATGGAGAAAGTGGCAATAGTCATACTGAACTGGAACGGAGCACGGATGCTACAGGAGTATCTGCCCACGGTGTTGCGCTATTCCCGTGACGAAGCGACGGTTTATGTGGCCGACAATGCATCGACCGACAACTCACTGGAGCTGCTTCGCACTGAGTTTCCGGAGGTCAGGCTGATGGTGTTGGAGAAAAACTGGGGCTTTGCCGAAGGCTACAACAAGGCGTTGCAGCAGGTGGAGGCCGAATACTACTTGTTGCTGAACAGCGACATCGAAGTGACTCACCACTGGCTGACACCGCTGACGGAGTTCATGGATGTCCATCCCGAAGTGGCAGCCTGCCAGCCCAAGCTGCTCAGCATAGCCGACCGCGACCGTTTCGAATATGCCGGTGCATGTGGTGGCTTCCTCGACCGCTACGGCTATCCGTTCTGTCGTGGACGCGCATTCGACACTGTGGAGCGTGACAACGGCCAGTACGACTATGCTTCAGAAGTGCTGTGGGCTACTGGTGCCGCTCTGATGGTGCGCTCCAAGGACTATTGGGCTTGTGGCGGGCTTGACGGCCGCTTCTTTGCCCATTGCGAGGAAATTGATTTGTGCTGGCGTCTACGCATCCGTGGCCGTAAAATCTATTGTCTGCCTGAGAGTTATGTCTATCATGTAGGTGGGGGAACGCTTCCAAAGTCAAATCCCATGAAGACCTTCCTGAACTTCCGCAACAACCTGACCATGCTGTACAAGTGCCTGCCCGACAAAGAGTTGCGTCACGTCATGCGCTGGCGCCTGCTGCTCGATTATGTCGCAGCTCTCAAGATGCTGATATTGGAGCAAAACGTTGGCGACTTCAAGGCTGTCTGCCGAGCCCGCCGAGCTTTCCGAAAGTGGAAAGCCGACTTTAAGGACGACCGCCGCGAGATTCAGGCTTCGCGTGCAGAAGAGAAAATACCAGAGCAACGGATGTTCTCATTGCTCTGGCAGTATTACATCAGAGGCCGGAAGACTTACGACTCTTTACCAGAATAGGCTGCTCAACCTCGCGCTTCCATTCTTTCAGGAAGTCGAACCACTCCTTGGCAGAGTGATAGCCGAATTCTTCGTTGGCTGAGGTGTAGATTATCTTGTAGTTCATGCGGCTACCCGTTGTTTTCACGACAAAGGCGTAATTGTCCTTGTTGGCAGGTACTTCCTCGGCAATATTCTTCTGTGGAATGCAGATACCCAGTCCCACCGTCTCTCGGCTCCACTTCACGGTGTCGGTCGAAGGATAGTCGGTGCCCCAGCATGCCCGCAGTCCCTTCTTGTCGCTGAATTCCTCAGAGCCTTTGACATTGATGATGCCCGTAGAGAAACGGTAGTTGCTGACATCCTTGTTGAAGTAAACCTCCACGTCCGTATCGCGATGACCGGCGTATTGGATGTAGCGGAGCGTCATATTAAGAGGTGAAAGGTGAGCAGTGAGAGTTGAGGGAGCCTGCCACCCTCGGTCAACGACCTCGACGATGGTGCGTAGGGGACCGTAGCTGATGATGCGCTGGGTACGTGAACGCACAGGGTCGATCATCGTCGGCTCTTTGCCGTCCCAACCTCGGAAGGCACCGAGTCCGAAGGTGTTACCCACCCACAGCACGTCGTCGCCATAGCCCTGCCGCTTTTGTTCGTCCGAGGTGTAGAACTGCGTCTCTTTCAGCTCCAGCCGCTTCTTGAACTTTCCGTAGAGGTCCAGCGTCTGCCGTTTGTCAAAGTAGATGCGAATGCCGTTCAACTCGCTTTCAAAGTCCACGCCGTGGTGATGCTGCAGGTTGTAGGAGTAGGCACAGTCGCCACGTGCCGTGATGCTCTCGATGTAGTTATCGTGACGGTTCTTCTCTTTCACCTTGTCGTTGCGCATCAGCATTTCGGCATACACCCGTGCCGGATACTGGCGTGGCTCGCCTTCGTGGTACAGCGTAACGGTGTATTGCTTTTCTTCCTTCTTGCCTAAGTCAGCCAAGAAGCAAAGTTCGTCGAACTGCTCATCCTGGTCGAGGTCATCGAGTTGGCAGGCAATCTCCTTTCCCTCGCTAGTGACCAATGCCGAGCGTACGTCGCCATAACCATGTAGTGAGATGACTACGGGCTGGTCTGTCCGGTCTTGCTTCATCGGGTTACTCACACTGATGTTGATAGTCTCCTGGCCAGCAGCGGTGGCACAAATTGCGGCTAAAAAGCCCCATAAAATAGTACGTTTCATGTCTTCAGAGTCGTTTAGTAGTATACAAAAGTAATGCTTTTCAAAGATATTTTTATCTTTTTTAGGTTAAAATTTGGATTTTACAATATTATTTAGTATATTTGCAGTCGAATTTAAATAAAATTTACTGAATAGAGCACTTCTTATGCGGAAAATCTACGCGCTATTGATGGCAGTAATGCTGATGTGCATTGGCTGCGAATGGCATTTCACCTCCTCGGGCGATGAGGCTGAGGTGAATGTCGTTGTTGAGCGTTACGACCGCATCCAGAGCCTCTATCTGACTACGGGCGACTTCTCGGCCCTGCAGCAGATGAACACGAGCTATCCCCAGCAGACCCGCACCCTGATAGAGGACGTGCTGAAGATAGGCCGCGTGAACGATCCCGAAATCAACGTCAAGTTCCTGAGGTTCTATCAGGACACCACGCTCCAGATGCTGATTGCATCGGCAGAACAGCAGTATGCCAACATGGACGACATCAACCAAAACCTGCAAGAGGCCTTCGAGCGTCTGAGGGATATGTTG
>JAEEZS010000010.1 GCA_016291905.1 Bacteroidaceae bacterium | reverse complement strand
TCAATCCGGCTAACCTGCAGCCCGAGATAAAGGAGAAGATGGACTCCATTCTGGAGCAGATGGCGCAGCCCCAGGAGTTCGGCATGGAAATCAAAGGCGAGCACATTGTCCGCCCCATCGGCACGAGTAGCGACAGGGCGCCGGAAAAGAAGGGGCCGGTGGAGTTTCCGTCCCAAAAGCGTTACCGCATGTGGTACCTCTTCAACGGGAAATTGCTGCTGAGCGAAACTCAGCGCGACACGTCGGGTGTATCGACCGTCACGAATACCGACACTGCCCAGCTGGTCATGCTGCGCCGCGATTCACTGGTACTGCGCTTCAGCGACGGCACCGAGCAAGGGTATTATAGGAAAGGAGTTGAGGAGTGAGATGTTGAGGAGTTGAGGAGTAAGGAGTTGAGAACCCTACTTTACCTCCACAACTCCTTACTCCCCAACTCCTCAAAAAATCAAATTACCTGATGGCTGAGCATGCGCTGCTCGGCCATTTGTTCGTATTTGGTGCCGGGCATGCCGTAGTTGGCATAAGGATAGATGCTGATGCCGCCACGAGGGGTGAAGAGGCCGACGACCTCGATATACTTGGGGGCCATGAGCTTCACCAAGTCCTTCATGATGATGTTGACGCAGTCCTCGTGGAAGTCGCCGTTATTGCGAAACGAGAAGAGGTAGAGCTTCAGGCTCTTCGACTCGACCATGCGCTCCGCTGGGATATACATAATCTTGATTTCGGCAAAGTCGGGCTGCCCCGTGATGGGACAGAGCGACGTGAACTCGGGGCAGTTGAACTGCACCCAGTAGTCGTTGCCTTGGTGCTTGTTCTCAAACGTCTCCAGCACCTCCGGCGCATAGCGGTTCAGGTACTCGGTCTCGCGGCCTAAGGCCTTCAAGTGTTCTTGTTTGCGGTCCATGGCTCAATACTCAAAATCGTAAGTTACTTCTGTTCCCCGGCGGCTGTCCTTGACCACCATGCGGCGCACGCTGCGGTTGTCGTTCAGTGTGGTAGCGACGTCGATGGTGGCGTCGGCAGCCTTTGCCCGCGTCACGATGCTTGTGCTGCGACATAGGCGGAACATGGAGATGAGCTGCAACGGCTCACACTCGTCCATGCCCAACAGCAGCTGGTTGACGTCGACCGTCTGGTAACGGTTGTCCATCGTGCCGTACTCCAACTTGTAACGCTCCACGGTCTGAGGTTTGGCTTCGAGCTTCCAGCGGCAGAGGTAAATCAGGCTGTCGGCCGTATGCTGGGTGTCAGGGTCCAAGTTCTTGCCGCCAAGCAGGTAGGCGAAGGCCTGAGTACGCTTAAGCCGCGAAGCCACGTAGTTGAAGGCATTAGTAATCGACATCTGCATGCCGTTGGAATAATATTGCGGAGCGTAGCCGATGGTGTCGCCTCCACCGATGAGCCGGTCGGCCTGATAGCCGTTGTCCATGCTGCCAGTCATCGTACCGTTAGCCGTCCTGATGTTCAGGGTTTCCGAATTCTCGTTATACTCCATGCGGTACTGCTCGTTAGTGCCGTCAGGACTCTTTACGTCAAGCTGTACGGGACGGCATTTGGCGTCATAGCTGATGCTGACCGTCCAATCGTCGCTCGACTTGATGGACTTGACCAAGGCTGCAGAACCAAAGGAGCCGTCGCCACGAGTGGCATGCTGAAGGTACTGCCACGAGGCGTGTGCCTTGTCAGGATGGTTGGTATCGGTGACGGTGAACTGCGCGAGGCGCTGCTGGCCCGTAGTATTCTGGTCGAAATGCACGCCAAGCCCGTATATGGTATAGCCCTTGCCGGTCAGCAGGTCTATGCTGCACCAACGAGCCTCAGGCGTGTCGGCTTTTATCTGCCAAGGCCCCTGACTCAGCATGACCAGCGAGTCGGTTGAGGTATTGGCATAGACGTTTGTACGCACGTTGGTAGGCTTCATGAACTGGAACCCTGCGGTGTAGGGGTCCTCGTTCTCGAGACAAGCCGTCAACTGGGCTGCAACGGCCAGCACGGCCAAAATGTTTGCAAACAGTTTGATTCTCTTCATATTATTCATCATTCAAAAATGCATCCATAGCGCGGCGCTCCTTCTTCGTGGGACGACCGGTGCCGCGCTGGCGGTCGACGAAACCGCTGATGCGGTTCATTTCCAATAGTTCGTATTGATCGGGCGTGGTGATATTCTCATAAATCTCCGGCAGCAGTTTGGCTCCCACCCTCTGCTCAATAGTCTTCAGGATGCGGAAGGTGTAGGTGACCGGCGGTTTGCGCACGCCGATGACATCGCCCACCTTCACCATGCGTGAAGGCTTGACCAGCACGTCGTTCACCGTGACGCGACCATTCTTGCAGGCATCGGCGGCTATGGTGCGCGTCTTGAAGATGCGCGACGCCCAAAGCCATTTGTCTAAACGCGCAAGACTCTCCCCCTGCCCCTCCCTGTGAGGGAGGGGAGCAGATACTCCATTTACGCTCTTGTCTTTCATCACAGCAAGTATTCACTCCCCTCCATTCAGGGAGGGGTTGGGGGTGGGTCTT
>JAEEZS010000050.1 GCA_016291905.1 Bacteroidaceae bacterium | reverse complement strand
TGTTGTTAATAGAAATCTGCTGCAAAAGTACTGCCCAAATCCTTTTCACGCGTAAAAATATCGTTCATCACGTGCAAAATATGTTGCAATGAAACATTTTTTCCACGAAATGAACGATTTTTCCTCTTTTCGCCCGTTCATACCCGGTCGACGGCCTCGCCACTCACGACACCGGCATCAACCAGCAGTTTCCCGAGTGTTCTTCTTGAATTTACTCTTCAGCCGTTTGTAGCCCTCAACGCCCAGGATGGTGAGGCCTCCATACTGGAAGGTCTTCGCCAGTCCGAAGAGCACCGTCCAGAGGATGCCCTTCGCGGTGGCACTGATGGGGAGGAGCATCTGGGCAAAGGACAATATATAGAAAGGTATGCAGCACATCAGCACGATGACGCCTGTCCTGAACGACAGTGACTGCAGCCACTGCTTCACCCTGCGGAAACTATTTACGATTGCTTGCTTCATGGGAGCCCTGCTTTAATGTCAGTCACAACGGTTGGTTTTTGCTGATCACGGTGCAAAATTAACCATTAGCATCCAATTGGCCAAATAATTTTGGTTAATCCGAGTTAAAGCAGCCTACAACGCAGGCCCTCCCCCACCCGCTCTTGCCCCCGTCGGAAGGCGCTGTTGGTCTCCAAGACCATAGCTCTTGCCCTCGTCGGAAGGCGCTCTTGGGCTCCAAGACCATAGCTCTTGCGGACGAAAAGCTATGGTCTTGGGGGCCAAGAGCATAGGTCTTGGGGGCCAAGAGCTATGGGCTTGCGGGAACTCAGGTGGTTTGATGAGCTTTCAACTTCACGTAGTGACCTTGAGAGATTCGCTCTATCAGCTGGTAGCGGCTGATGAAGTTACCCAGATAGCGCTGACCGGTCTTGACTGGTATGCCCAAAGCCTTGCAGGTTTGCTCAAACTGCTGCGTAGTGAACTCATCTGGCAATGACATGAACAGCTGCTGCTCTCGGGCTTTCAATGGCTGGACGGTAAGTGGCGCATCATCATCGGGGTGCAACAACGTGGTGTAGACATAGGCGGTATGGGCTACCAGGCAGTCGATGATGGTCATGGCCGTGTGGAAGTCTTCGTCGCTACAGACGAAAGCCTGCTGTTGTGGGTCGGATAGCTGGCCCTGCTCATAGTAGCGCAACGTGGTGAGAATCATCATCAGACGGAAAGCCACGAGTGCGATGCGTACCACAAATGCTGCGAAGTCAGTGCCGTAGAGCCCTACCTGCTCGGGCAGTAACGGCGAGAAGTGTGCGTCGAATTTCTGCTGCTGCTCTTTAGTGAGTAGGATCTGGATGCGTTTGTCGGAACGAGCTGTGAGCTGGTCGTACATTCCCTTGACATACTCGCCAATCTCAAAATAGCGGTCGGCAAGGGGCTCTTGGGTCTCGAAGGGGCTGCGCCATTCCACATTGCCGCTTGTACAATAGAAGAGGTCGCGCGAGCTGGTACCATTTTCACACTGCCGGGGTGAGAGCAGATAGGTGATCTGCTTAGGCGTACAGGTGACGAGCATGCCCAACTGGGGTTCCTCGATGACGATATGCTGCTTGTCCTTAGCCCTTGTGCTTTCGATGGTTTCATGGTGGAAAGCCATACGGAAAGCATCACTGAACTGGCCCCACTCCTGACCGAGCACCTGGGTCAGCGTATCGGCCTCGGTAGAGAACACGATGCCGCGGCCGCCGTAGTTGTAGAGGTCTTGCTTGAACGCTGCTGCTGATGAATCAGCCGACACGAAGATACGGCGATAGACAGGCTCCTTCGGCTCCAGCCCCGCTGCTTCAGCACCTTTAGTGCGCTGCGCCTTCTTCTGTTCCCACTCAGCGTGCAGGGCCTCGTACTCATCCATCAGGGCATAGTACAGTGCGCGCATGGCTTTGTCGATGGGCATCAGCAGCTGCATCACGTCGGCAATGACACCCTTGTTGGCGATGCCCGCTATGCCTAGGATGAAAAGGTAGAAGGGAGTATAGACGCGCTTGCCGTGATAGATGCCGTATACGTTGGGCTCAGCCATGGCCAAGAGGTCGAGGGAGGCCAGCAGCGTCTTGTCGCGTTCCTCTGCGGTCTGCTGGCCCTCGACGGTGCGCTGCAAGGTGACAGGAAGTGCCGTCGGGTCGAGCTTGTCACTGAAGGTACAGGTGAAGGAAAACCTCATTTCCTCACTTTCCTCACCGCTGCATGCGGCACTCATGCCACCCTTTGCCAAAGCGACATTTTTATTATTAACATAATGATTTACAGGAGTATAACTATTCACGATACCAGTTTCTCCCTGCCGACTGCAACTTTCCTCACAGCCGTGAGGAAACTGAGGTTTTGAGGAAAACCCGGGAGAGGGGAAGCGACGGGCGATGTCGGCGAGGTCTACGCCGGCACTCTTAGCCATGTTGTAAAACGTGGCGATGTGGATGCTGCGCCGCTGGTTGCCTGAAGCCCAGCGCCACTTGTACTCAAAGTCGCGCTCCTCATACTTCGCGCTCTGCTGGCACAGCTGGCGGCACGGTTCCTTGCCTTCCTCGCCCAGGTCTTGCATGGCCTCTATCAGGCGGTAGTAGTCTGCCTCGTCGTCGGCGATGTTAGCACCCATGAGGAGTAGCTTCTCAACGACGGCAACTGCCTTGGCCAGCTCCCCCTCGGGGGGAGTGCTGGCTACCGGGTTCTCTACGGGAGCACTCATAGGCTCACTCTTGGCGTTATTCTGAGCAGCCCACGCCAGGGGGTCAAAGACGGGATTCTTTTCCATTGTCGTATTTTTTAAATGTAGAATTCGTAAAGGTCATGGCGCAGGTATGCGTCTGGGTCATAGCTCAGGAAGCAAGCGTGACTTCTGTTTGCCACGGAGGGATCAACCTGCCTTTCGCCCAGGCCGTAGGTCACCATCAGATAGTTGCGAATGGCCGAAAACCACACATCGTATTCGCACTTCGAAAGGTCAATCTGCAAGAAAACTTTCAAGCCGTGGCCGCGTGGCGATGTAAACATCATGAGTATCTTCTGTCCCCAGTAAGGGTCGTTCAACAGCAGCTGCTTCATCTCCTCAGGACTGATGCACCGCTTCATCTTCTCGGAGCCGTCGTCCAGGTGGTCCAGGTCGATGCACAGGGCCCCAGAATAGTCAACGAGCGAGTCGTCGTTGCAATAGGCGAACGTGCCTGCTGGCGTGATGTAGTCGAAATTACGGTTTTTAAACTCCTTCTGCATCTTTTCGTCGGCCATGCCGCGCAGGCGTTCCGTCTTATCATCCATGCCGAAGTCGCAGTCACAATCCCCCGCCCACAGCTGCGTCCACTTCATCGTTACCGTCAGCCATATCCAAAACAAGCTCACCGTCTTCAACGGCATCTTGTTCGTGATTGGCGATTTGAAAAAAGAAACTTCAAATTGTTTCATGGCCTATTCTCCTTTTTTTCGTTACCGTTCCTCATCCTCTCCGTGCGCTGTCGCCAGAGGGCCCATAAAGGTTCCGTGCTGTGTTCGCGCAATTCACGGATAACGTCGTCAATGCTATGCAAACCGTGCAAACGGCTCAGCTCCTCGTTGAACGGACCTTCTATTCTCTTTGACATTTTTTGTGTTTGTGTTGGTTTCTAAGAGACCACGCAGCGGGAGCACCTCGTGGGAGGCATCCCCCTCTGCATGGCCGAAAGTGTTTATCCGACCTGAGAGTGCAGGTCGTCAATCTCACGGTAGAACTTGCGAAGCAGGGCATCGACGGCCGGCAGGCATGTCACCGTGACGGCATGGCCCCCCACGTGGAGAGCTAAGGCCTCGGCCATGTAGCCTTGCGTTGAGGCATCGAATCCCAACAAATAGTTGGAAATCTTCTGGTTCAGCCCGGGGTGGCGTCGCGGGTCCACCGCAATGTCAACCACACGCTTCGCCTCTCGGTCGATACCGACGTTACGATGCAGGTTCAACACTCTGAGCTGCCGAACAGCTCCCTTTCTAACTCGCTGCAAGCCGCGCTTCCTGGAAGCGACATGCTTGTTCTTTGTAAAATAATTCATCTTTTTATTTTTAAAAATCACACCTGCATATTAATCACTTCAGTTAGATAAATCAAGGGCACGTGAAAAAAGCACAGGCCACTCCGCCCATGATTAGTGGTAAATTTCGTACGCGTACATTAATAAATAAGGGATTTTTCGTCGTCGAGCTGTTCGCTAGAAAAAAAATGCCATTCTAACCGCCTGATAATCAACCAGTGGGCAAAACCCCAAAATTTGTCACACCGATTTAACAAAGCTTAACACGAGAGAAAACATATGGTAGCTGGCCGGAAAGCGACGTTTTTTTTCTTATTTTACAGATTATTTCGCTCTTTTCCGCATCTTTTTTATCATCAAGTGACGAAATACGATTTTTTTTTGTACCTTTGCCCTCGGTTTGGCAAGCCATGTGGCATCTGCTGTACCAACTACATGGTGGAAAAGCGACACTGTACGCTTTGTTTTTGGACTACTTGAACGTCGGAAACTCAAGCTATTGAACAAAGACAAACGCAGAGGTGACGCCTACGGATGTGTATAACGATGCGCAGCCGGAGTGTGCCGAGGGCTAATTATGCCCTCACGCACACTTTTGGGTGCATTGTATATATACCGTCTGAGGGTATCTCTCTGTCCGTTCTTTCAATAGGGCAATCCGACGGCCTAAGTAGCGGAACGGGCAGCAGGAGATACCCTCGTTCTTTTTTGCCTTGTAGCTGAACCTGAAACGATAGAACCCCTCTGACGCTTGGGTATCAGTCAGACTGAATTTTGCTGCTGACCCATGAGAACGATGAGTTCCAAGTTTTTCAATAATATCGATTCGCCGCTGATAGAGAAGTTCAGGGGCATTGCCCAGAACATGCACGACTTCTACGCCTTTCAGGCGGTAGTCGGCTATTTCCGCTCGTCGGGCTATTTCAAGCTGCGACAGGAGCTGAAGGATGTCAAGAAGATCCAGATACTGGTGGGCATCAACATCGACGACATCTTCCGCAAGCACGACAAGAGCCTACTGATGCTGGGCGGCGAGGAGCAGGCCAAGCGACAATACACCGACGACTTCATCCACGATGTCCGCGAAGCGCAGTACAGTGCCGAGGTGGAAGAAGGCATCCTGCAACTGTGCGACGACTTAGCCAACGGCGTGGTGGAGATGCGCATCGACAAGTCGAAGAACCTCCATGCCAAGTTCTATCTGTGTCTGCCCGAACGCCACAACGAAAACTCCGACGGGTGGGTTATCATGGGCAGCTCGAACATCTCCGACTCAGGCCTTGGCATCACCCGTCCTCCCCGCT
This sequence comes from Bacteroidaceae bacterium, assembly GCA_016291905.1. Taxonomy (GTDB): domain Bacteria; phylum Bacteroidota; class Bacteroidia; order Bacteroidales; family Bacteroidaceae; genus UBA1189. The sequence goes on along the minus strand of JAEEZS010000050.1, from coordinate 2,842 downwards.
ACGAGCTGAACGTGGCCATGAAGGACTTTGCCGACGTGAGCTATTGCAAGGAGGAGTTTCGCAAGCTGTGGGAAGAGTCCATCCCGCTCGCACCTGAGGACATCAGCCGCATTCGTCGGAAAACCCACCTCGACCAGATGCCCACGCCCTACGAGGTCTATATCAAGGTGCTCATCGATGCCTTTGGCAACCAGGTGGAGGACAATTTCACGATGTCGCTACCCGAGGGCTACATGGACCTGAAGTATCAGCGCGATGCCGTGATACAGGGCTACCAGATGCTGAAGGAGTACAACGGCTTCTTCCTGGCCGACGTGGTGGGTACGGGCAAGACCATCGTAGGCGCGATGATAGCCAAGCGCTTCATCGAGGAGAACGGCAAGGACACGAACGTGCTGGTGGTCTATCCGCCCGCTGTGAAGGACAACTGGATGGACACCTTCCGCGACTTCGGCATCACTCGATATACCCAGTTCGTCAGCAACGGCAGTCTGAGCAAGGTGTTGGAGGGAAAGGACAATTATAAGAGCGAGGACGAGTTCGACCTGATACTCGTGGACGAGGCCCATAACTTCCGTTCCGACACGGCGGAACGCTACGACGAGCTGCAGCGCATCTGCAAGTCGCCACGCATCAACGACGGGCTTATTGAGGGCACCCACAAGAAAATCATGCTGCTCTCGGCCACGCCACTGAACAACCGCCCTGAGGACTTTCTGAACCTAATACTACTCTTTCAGGACGCACGCAACCCCAACATCGACGGTATCACCAATCTCAACGTCTTGTTCCAACCGTGGATTCAGCGCTACAAGCAAGCAATGGCTGAGCGATATCGTACAAACGACATGAAACTGCTGACGACCGCCGTTGACCAGATATACGAGGAAATGCGCACGCAGGTGCTCGACAAGATACTGGTGCGCCGCACGCGCAAGAACCTCGTTAACAATCCGGAATATAAAGCCGACCTCGACCGTCAGGGTGTGGTGTTCCCGCATATAGAACGCCCCACGGAGTGCATCTACGAGATGGATGCGGAGCTGTCGGCACTGTTTGGCGAGACCGTGGATATGCTCATCGATACCTATTCACCTGATGAAAACCCTACCGGCGTGGGCATCGACTACGCCCGCTATCGTGCCATCGAATTCCTGACGGGCGAGGCCCGCAATCGCTATAAGCAGGCCCAGCACGTCACCAACCTACTGTCCGCCATCTACCGCGTACACATGGTGAAGCGACTGGAAAGCAGCTTCTTTGCTTTCAAACGCTCGCTGCACACCTTCCTGCGCATCACGCAGGACATGATTGGGATGTTCGAGGCTGACAAGGTGATCATTGCCCCTGACTTCGACGTGAAGGGCATGATGGAGGAGATGGAACTGGATGCCGTCATCGAGAGAATTATCTCGAAGGGCGTTGATGAAAGTGACTTCGTCTATCAGGCATCCGACTTCCTACCGCAGTTCCTGGAGATGCTGAAGAGCGACGAGCAGAAACTTATAGCCCTCTGCGAACGGTGGGATGCGGTAGATGAAGACCCCAAGCTGGACACATTCGTACGGTTGCTACGCGGCGAACTGTTCGACGGACGCAACAAGGAGGGCAAGTTGGTGGTATTCTCTGAGAGTGTCGACACGCTGGACTATCTGAAGGAGCATCTGGAAACGGCATTGCAGCGGCAGGATATCCTGCTGGTATGCTCGACAAACCGCAAGACGCAGTTGCCTCATATCCAGAAGAACTTCGATGCCAACTACCGCAAGGGTGACAAGCTCAATGACTACAACATCATCTTGACATCCGACGTGCTGGCAGAGGGCGTCAACCTGCACCGCTCGAACATCATCATCAATTACGACTCGCCGTGGAACGCCACCCGACTGATGCAGCGCATAGGCCGTGTGAACCGTATCGGGTCGGTGGCCGACAAGATCTTCAACTATATGTTCTACCCCTCAGAGGAAGGTAACCGCCAGATAGGCCTCTATCAGAACGCCCTGCTGAAGTTGCAGGGATTCCACTCGGCACTGGGCGAGGACGCACAGATATACTCCCGCGAGGAGATTCTACACGACTTCCAGCTGTTCGACGAGAACGTGCGCGACAACGTGGACCGGCAGCTGGAGCTGCTGCGCGAGATTCGTGAGCTTTATGCCACCAACAAGCCTCTCTACGACAAGATAAAGACCCTGCCCTGCAAGAGTCGCAGCGTGAGAAAGGCTGACATGACCGACAAGAAGCACGTAGCCCACCGGTCGAGTATTGTCTATATCACCAAAGGCCAGAAGAGTCAGTTCTATCAGGTCAGCGGCGACGGCCAGCCAGAGAAGCTGGAGTTTGTGGATGCGGCAGAGATACTACGGGCAAGAGTGGACGAGCCGACGGGCGACTTCCAGGCTGTGAAGGATATGCATTATGCCCAAGTGGAAAGAGCCTACCGCCAGTACCTCATGGAGGAAGAGCAGAACCATTCCACAGAGAACCTCTCAGCCAAGAAAAACGACAACGGCACGAAGGCACAGGCAGCCATGAGGGTGCTGAAGCGGGCATTCCGCAACGATGACGTCTATGAGAAACTATTGGTTCTGGAGCAATATATCGTGGAGGGCGTGTTCAACCGACTGACCAAGAGCATCAATGCGCTGCAGCGCGACATCAACCGGCTGACTAAGGACGGTTCGAAAGTAGCCAGTCACAAGGAGAATATCCTTCCGGTCATCGAGAACCTCTACGATAAATACCACCTCTCAGAACAGCGCGTCAAGAAAGACGAGGAAGAGGGTACACCACTGATTATCACTTCAGAAACATTCGAATAAATTAAGGCTATGGCATA
>JAEEZS010000049.1 GCA_016291905.1 Bacteroidaceae bacterium | reverse complement strand
GGGCTGGCTCCGACTTGTTGGCTCCGACTCGGGCGACACCATCCACATCGAGGACATCCGCCTGCAGCCCAGCGAGGAACTGATGCGTGAGGTGCTGGTGCGAGGGCAGCAGCGACGCTTCTACATGCGCGGCGACACGGTCGTTTTCAACCCTGATGCCTTCCAACTGCAGAGCGGCGACCGCCTGTTGGACTTCGTGCTGAAACTGCCAGGCGTCAGCATCAAGGACGGGCGCTTGCTCTGGAACGGCGAGCCCCTGCGCATCATGATGAACGGCAAGGAAGCCCTCAGCGAGGACTTGTTGCTGCAACGACTGCCTGTGGAGGCGGTGGCCGAGGCGAAAGCCTATGAGCGCAAGAGCGAGTTGGAAGAGCGAACGGGCGTGGCCGATGGCAACCAACAGCAGGTACTCGACGTGACCATCAAACCCGGATTCATGGACAAATGGTATGGCAGTGCCGAGGCAACGGCCTATAGCCGCAAGAATTATGGTGCCGAGATTGACGGCATGCGCCTGAGCGACAGCGACCCTTTCATGCTCTTCGGGCGTGTGGGCGATGAGCCGAAAGCTACTATGGCCAAGACCATGGGCAGTTGGGCTTCGCAGAGCGGAGGCATGGCCGTGCGGCAGCAGATGGGTGCCGCTGGCTACGAGCACGTCTGGAAGTCTGACTTCAAGGCCAAGCGAGAGAACTACTGGTCTATTTCGGCCAGCGCTAACCACACCGACAGCCCGCGGAGTAGTTGGCAGAGCACGGAAACCTTCCTCACTGGCACCTCGTCCACGCAGACGAATAGCAAGCGGAGCAGTCGTGACCATCAGCTCAAAACGCCCCTCGACTTCACGGCATTCATTAATCTGAGTCCCAAAAACACGCTCTTCCTCACGGCCCATGCAGAATATGCAGGAACTGAGACGAGCAACAACACGGAACTTCAGACGTATGAAACCTCCGTTCTCATCAACACCCAGCGTTACCACTCCCTCGGCTTTTCCCGAGGGCTGTCGACTTCAGCTGAAGCGCATCTGACCCATTACACCCCCAAAGGTGCTCTCGGTACCAAAGTGAATATCAACTATTCAGACACGAAAGCGCATGGCAACTCCTTGGGCGAATACAGCTACCTGCATCCTTCCGCCGTCAGTGCGCTCGGCGGTTCTTCAAGTGTAAAGCGTCCCTTGGGGCCGAGCGTTCCCGCCGAGTCCTCCTCCCCGTCCCCCATCATCGATCGCCAAAGCTACGAGGCTCCCCATCGCCACCTGACTGCTGCTGTGCAGTTTGCCCTCAGTCATGCTTTCACCAAGCAGGCCATGTTCCACGCCAATTGGAAAACAGCCTACGACCACAACTACCGTGATGAACAACGCTGGCGGGCCGACGAGATTGACACAGGTAACAGCTTCCACAGAGTCGATGACCAATGGCTCAATGAATTCCGTTCAGACGTTAACCTTACTCTCGGAAAGTTCACGCTGAAGCCTGCCCTCGCCCTTGCGCTTCGGCATGAACGCACCTCCTACCGCCGCGGCCGCCTCGATACCCTAGCCTGCCGCAACCTCCTGCTCCCGCAGCCCTCCCTCGACATCACCTTCCGCATCCGTAAGCAAATGACTCTGAAGGGTTCCATTTCTTTTGCTGCGATTCCATCGCAGCTAACCGACGCCCTTTCCTACACCGACGACACCAACCCCCTCTACATCCTTCAGGGCAACCCCGCCCTATGCACCTCCCACACTCTTTCGTCCTCCCTCCGCTACAACTTCTTTCTCCCTCGCGCCACTCAGGCCTTCGGCATCGCCGTGAACTATGCCAAGACCTACAACCCCATCGCCACTGTGCTCCATTACAACAGCACCACCGGCGCCTATCGCGCGCAGAAGCAGAACGTCAGGGGCGGCAGCAGCTGGGGCGCAACACTCACCTATGACCGCTCGCTAACCAAGAACCTGCAATTCCAAAACACGCTCTCCGAACAATGGAATGCCACCTTCGGCCTGCTGACGATGGTGGACGAGCAGACAGGGATCAGCTACAACCGCCAACAGTCCTCGCACCTGAGGGAGAAACTGGGACTCATCTTTGAGATAGACCACCTGACCATCTCCTCCTTCCACGATTTCAACTGGGAACGCTATGCCTACAGCAACGCGGCGCAGAACAGGGAAAACATCTATCGCTACGCTACTCAACTGGAGCTTCGCTACCACCTTGCTGACCGCTGGACCTTTGCGCTCAACCCAACCTTCACCCTCAACCGTGGCTACCTCGTCCCACGCATGAACAACAACCTCTTTGTCCTCAATGCCGAAGTCCGCTGGAAATGCCTGAAGAACCGTGGCGAACTCATCCTCGAAGGGCGAGACTTGCTCAATCAAGAGACCGACTACAGTGCCGCCATAACCGCTACCACGCACTCCGAGAGCGGTCAGGACTTTCTGCACCATTATCTCAGTCTCACTTTTCGCTATAGGTTGGAAGCTAAGAAGAAATGAACCTCCTTGTCCTTGCAAGCGTAGGTTGACGTTGAACATCTGGACCTTGAAGCCACACTCTTGTCTCGCCTACTTCCCGAAATGTCCTTCGGCAGCGCGATAGCGCGTCTGTGCACCCCTGCCAATGGAAATGAGGCGGCCCTCACTGACGAGACGGTGGAGGAGGGGGGTGATGCGGTTGCGCGTCAGCGACAGCTCGAAGGCATAGCGCACATCCTGATGGGTAATGGTGTCCTGCTTGGCAAAGAGCTCCGTGAAGCGCGCGTTGATCTCGTCGTCATCGACGTGAAAAACCTGGCCGTAAGGCACCTGATCGACCTCGAAGTGGCGAACCTTGTCCAGTAGCTCGCGGTCGGGCGTGAAGAGGATATCGTCCACGTGGACGTCGCGGCCATGATAGTAACCGTCCTTAACCTCTATTTCCCCTTTCAGCGAAAGGCGGAAGGTGCCGATGCCAGGCAGGCTGACGGCATTACCTTTCTTCATTTCGTGCAGCATCACACGCTGGAAGAGCCCCAACGCTGAGTGCAAATCGCTCGTCGGCATCACCGACGGCAATCGCTTACTGCCGTTCTGAAACTTCACGGCGTCCACCGTAGGGCGGTGCTCCAACCGCGGCCGCAAGCTGCGCAGCCACAGCTTATCCGACAGATGCTGACTGGCAGCATCTTTGAGCGTCGTCACTTGTTCTTCCTGAGCCTGTAGGCTTTCATCCGTCCGGGTCCCTTCCATCTCCTTGGACAGCAACCCGCGCTTTGCAATCGTAAATCTAATCGTCATAGTCTTTTGAATTAATGGTCATTGTATTATTGATTAATCGCCATTGTCTTTTTGATTAATAGTCACATCGTTTTTGATTAATCGTTTCGCTCTGCAAAAGTAATCATTCCGCCCGACATATCCAAATTTTCAGCCTAAAATTCCTAATCTTTTTGTTTGCTTTATCATGATGCAGCAATTGCTGCATCATCATCAAGCAATTGCTTAATCATGATAAAGCAATGCGCAAACTTAGCCACAATGGCCAATACAAACGGCCTGTCGTGGCTGAACGGTTAATCGAAACGAACGATTCGCCCTGTTGTCCTTTTTAGAAAATTTACTTGATTTTCTTCGTTATGATTGTATATCTTGTAAATATCAAACGCCGAAGTTTTTTCTTCTAGTAAAGGTGTAATAATTCAAGTTTCGGAAGAGATGCCGTAGGCATCTGATAGGGGTAGCCAGCCGTTTTAATGGCTGGTAATGTGATCGTTAAGGGGTGCGTGCCTTTAGGTACGCGATAGGGATTTGATGTCGCGTACCTAAAGGCACGCATATTCATCGCCGTTTTGTACCAGCCATTGAAATGGCTGGCTACCCCTATCAAGCCCCGCTGGGGCTTTGATTTTCTGCTTGTTAACATACTTCCGAAACTTCAATCATTAATATTTTTCAATACTTACAGCAATGAAGAAAACATATTTGCAGCCCACCATGATGGTGGTCACGCTACAGCAACATAGCATCATCTGTTCCAGCCCAGTAAATCGTGTCAGCACCAACCTCGACGAAGGCGACGCCATCGGCTATGGCG
>JAEEZS010000048.1 GCA_016291905.1 Bacteroidaceae bacterium | reverse complement strand
TCGGTCAGTATTGTCGATGAGCAATTCAGGAATCTCTGGAATGTCGAGTTTCATGCCCTGTTTACCGTCCATGGTGAAGAGGTCTTCCTTGTCGGCTTTCTCAATGTGATCAAGCAGTTCCGAGATTTGACTGCCCAGGAAGGAGCTGACGATGGCCGGTGGCGCCTCGTTGCCGCCCAGGCGGTGGGCATTGGTGGCACTCATGATGCTGGCCTTCAGCAGTCCGTTGTGCTTGTAGACGGCCATCAGCGTCTCCACGATGAAGGTGGCGAATCGCAGGCTCTCCTCCGGCGTCTTCCCCGGTGCATGCAGCAGCACCCCGTTGTCGGCCGTCAGGCTCCAGTTGCAGTGCTTGCCGCTGCCGTTGACGCCGTCGAAAGGCTTCTCGTGCAGCAACACGCGGAAGCCATGCTTGCGGGCCACGCGCTTCATCAGACTCATCAGCAGCATGTTGTGGTCAACGGCCAGGTTGCACTCCTCGAAGATGGGTGCCAGCTCAAACTGGTTGGGAGCCACCTCATTGTGGCGTGTCTTCACAGGGATGCTCAGCTCCAAGGCCTGCACCTCCAAGTCCTTCATGAAAGCCTGCACGCGGTCGGGGATGGTGCCGAAGTAGTGGTCGTCCATCTGCTGGTTCTTTGCACTCTCGTGGCCCATCAGCGTGCGCCCGGTGAGCATCAGGTCGGGACGAGCACTGTAGAGTCCCTCGTCCACGAGGAAGTACTCCTGCTCCCACCCCAGGTTCACCGTCACTTTCGTCACGTCGTCATAAAACAGCGAGCACACGTCGGTGGCCGCCTTGCCCACGGCATGCAACGAGCGCAGCAGCGGGGCCTTGTAGTCGAGGGCCTCGCCGGTATAGGCTATGAAGATGGTGGGTATGCAGAGCGTGTCGTCGATGATAAACACGGGGCTGGTGGGATCCCATGCCGAGTAGCCACGGGCCTCGGAGGTGTTGCGGATGCCCCCACTGGGAAACGAGCTGGCGTCGGGCTCCTGCTGCACCAGCAGCTTGCCGCTGAATCGCTCCAGCATGCCCCCCTTGCCGTCGTACTCCACGAAAGCCTCGTGCTTCTCGGCCGTTCCCTCGGTGAGTGGCTGAAACCAGTGGGTGTAGTGCGTGGCGCCCATGTCCTGCGCCCACTGCTGCATGCCGGCAGCCACCGCGTCGGCTATCGAGCGGTCCAGGCGTGCGCCATTGTCCATCACGTCGACCATCTTCAGGTAGACATCCTTCGGCAGATATTTGTACATCTTGTCGCGGGTGAACACATATTTGCCGAAATAATCCGACGGGCGCTCCTTCCGAGCCTCCACCTCCAGTGGATGCTTCTTGAAAGCCTCTTCCACCACTTGGAATCTCAAATTTGTTGCCATTTTACGCAATCCTATTTTTAAGTCGGTGCAAAATTACAAGTATTTCTTCAATTATCAAAATCTTTGGGCAAAAACATCATTCTTTCAGTTTTTCTATCTGGTCGATGATGTTCTGATACTGGTGCTGTGTCTTCAAGTGCAGTTTGATGCCGAGGATGATGCCGAGGACAGAAGACGCTCTTGTGTTCTGCCATAGTTTGCATAAACGCTCTTTCCAATGTCGTCATTGTCTCGCCTGTTTTTCGAATCCTTTTGCCAATTAGATGCAACGGAGATACGAAAAAACTACACGAAAACGGAAAAACAAAAAGAATGTGAATGGTGTAGGTTAGGAAACGATATTAATATTTTCTTTTCCTTCAACACAAAAAAATGAATGCAATTTGTAGCTTTGCAGCCTAACCCGAAATATTCATGCTCATATTTATTTCGCGTTAAACTCTAACAGAATTCAGGAATCTGAGAAGTACTTTTTTCTACGGAGTTGGTGAAGAAAGGAGAGCCCCCACCCTCGCCCCCATCCGCTCAGCATCCCGAAGGGTGACACTTGTTACCAACAGGACGCAAGAAAGGGAGGGGTCGAGGGCGGGGGCTGTATCATCTTACTCTTCTTCGTCGTCCCAGTCGCTGTTGCTGCGGCTCCAAGCGCTGCTTACCTCTTGGCTTTGCAGGCTCGTGTTCATGCCGTTGCTGGCGCAGATGATGTCCTGCTGTTGAATCCCTACCACCTTCATCACGGGCTTATTATATTCTTTCTTTGTCATTGCTATGTCCTCCTTTTACTTGATGATTACTTTCTTACCGTTCACAATGTAGAGTCCCTTCGTGGGCTGGCTGACGCTGCGGCCCTGCAGGTCGTAGACATTATCATTTATCATTTCCACGTTATCATTTAGCGTAGCGCTGATGCCCGTAGCCTCGTCGAAGAGGAAGAATTCGCGGGCTTCGTCACTATAAATCAAGTACGCCTTGTTGGCTCCGATTATTCCGCTGGGGCTGAGCTTGTAGAAGCCAACGCCGGCGTTCATCTTGTTTAGCACGTAGATGTTACCGGCTTCACCAGTCATTTCGGCTGTCGTACCCTGCAGCTGATTGCCGTCGAGCGTCTGCGTCGTAGTAGCAGGTGTCAGTGTGATGGTTTCAGCCGTTGATTTCAGGATGACGGCTTTATCGGCAGGTATTTCCCTGCCAGGAACCTCCGTCAGCGTCAGCTGGTCTCCGCTCAGTGCGGCTTGGAATACCGTCGTGTTGGCATCGGCCGTTAAGCTCAGCGTGCTGTTGTAGTAAGTGCACCAGTAGCTGGGTGTGTCAGCGCGGTCAGAGTTGGCCGTCAGGTTGATAGGTCCGCTGGAATTGTTAGCTACATTACAATCTCCATCAGAATGATTTTCAATTAAATGAGCATCGCTATTTTCGTTGATAATAATGTTATTGGTAATATTAACTTCATAATGACCACCTATTACAAAAGCCACAACATCACCATAACTTAGAACATTATTATTAAAGTTAAATGTTCCACCAAAATCTGTAGATAGATCATTCCCAAGATAAGTACCGACAAAGAATAAACTATGGTAGTCATCTGTATTAAATACACAGTCGGTAATATTTACTTCTTGAACTGATGAATTAACTATTAAAAATGGATCTGAATTATTTTCAACAAGAGTCATCCCAGATATAGAAATGGAATTAAGATTATTTCCTTCTGTCAAAAATCCCAATTCCCCTCCTCCGAAATCAATAATTACACCATCACGGCTTTCACCAACCAAAGCAACATTTTTATAAAGTGTAAATCCAAATGTTAGATCATATGTTCCATTCAAGAAGAAAATAGAACCTCCATCAGGAACATCTTCCATTGCTTGCCATAAATCAGACATTGGAGAACCATAGCTTAAACCGTCACCGTCACCGTCAGGTGAAACGTAAACATCATAAGTAACCGATTGAGGTTCATTTGCCCATACGCTGGTTACCGTTAGGCAGAGCAGCGCGAGAATTGAAAGTAGTTTTCTTTTCATAAATCTCTTTGTTTTTTTTGTTTGTAAAATATTGATTGAAATATGCACATCATCTCTATCATTTTTGGGGTGTTCTTTCTTCTCTTGATGCATCCTATGGTATGCATTAACAAGATGAAACCCGTTGAAGTTCTTGAACACAACAGCTCTTCTGATTGGTTTTACCCATAAACTTTTTGGAGCCTACCCTCGCCATACCTCGTGACGTGGCGGCTTACTTCCGCAAAAAGGCTGGTCTTCAGACTTTCCTCCACTCCCAAGCGCCTTCTCACCCAAATGAGCAATGGCGTGAACGCTATCAAGAGTAGCTTAATGGCGTTTATGCTTAGGAGCCATAACGGAGTTCACTGCTGCGGGACAGTCGGAGATTTTCACTCACATTCCCAATTAAGCACAGCTAAGTGCACCTTCGCGGGCTAACACATTTCTGTATTGCGGCTGCAAAGGTACACATTTTTTATGAATAATAGAACAATCGTGGGTAAAAATTCAACTACACAGGTCAAAATATTACCGAAACTCATGTCGTCACCGGTAAGAATGGTAGGAGATTCCGTGATTCGGGCAGTTTTTCGGCGGGAAATGGCTGGGCATTATGTCCGCTCGACCCTTAGGCGGCTTTGCTTGAAAAGAACCCGACACCCTATTTCACAAAACTTGCTGCGCTGCCACACCTTGATGCTCGCCGCCAATGGCAAACTTAGGTCAACTTTTGGCTGGTGCGTAACAATTAATTGCCTTTTTTTTCTTTTTTTAGCGAAATAATCACTACCTTTGCATCCGAAAATCAACCTTTTAAGGTAAAAAGTACATATATGAAAATCAAAGCTGACTACGCCAACGCTCCCCAGTGGAAGGAGCTGA
>JAEEZS010000047.1 GCA_016291905.1 Bacteroidaceae bacterium | reverse complement strand
AGCTTGTCGCGCATCTCGGGACGCTCACGGGTGCTGATGATAATTCCGGTATAGGGCATGGCGATGCGGATGATGGCGATAATCTTCATGAAGTCCTTGTCGGAGACGGGGTGAGGAATGTTCTCCGGCAGGCTGAAGGGAGTGCCTTCGGCGGGCTCGATGCGGGGGAAGCTCACGGTGTGGGGGCCGCAGCCGTAGTCTTCTTCCAGATGGCGTGCGTGCTCCATCATGGCCAAAATCTCAAAGCGGTAGTCGACCAGGCCGAACAGCACGCCGATGCCCACGTCATTGATGCCGCCTTCCTGGGCGCGATCCATGCAGGTGAGGCGCCACAGATAGTCGGCCTTGGGGGTGCCGGCTGGGTGGAACTTGGCGTATTCGATGGGGTCGTAGGTCTCCTGGAAGCAGACATAGGTGCCTATCTTCTCGGCTTTCAGCTTGGCGTAGTCCTCGACGCTCATGGGGGCCAGCTCGACGTTGATGCGGCGGATGGTGCTGCCCTTCTCGTCCTTGGCGGCATAGGTGCGGCGGATGGCTTCGACCATGTAGTTGGCGTCGTTGCGGGGGCTTTCGCCGCAGATGAGCAGGGCGCGTTTATGGCCCATGCGCAGCAGCTGGAGGGTCTCGGCTTCAATCTCGTCGAGGGTCAGTACCTTGCGTTTCAGTGCTTTATTGTCGCGACGGAAACCGCAGTAGACGCAGTTGTTCACGCAGGCGTTGCCGGTGTAGATGGGAGCGAACAGCACCAGGCGGCGGCCATAAATCTCGTCCTTACAGTATTCGGCGGTGTCGAGTATCTTCTGGATGCCGGCCTCGTCCTCAACGCTCAGCAGTTTGGCTACGTCCTCGAGGTTCAATCCTTTGAGTTTGCGTGCCTTGTTGAGGATGTCGTTCAACTGGCTCTCGCTGGGCGCGTTGTTCTCCAGCATGCCGTAGAGTTTGTCACGGTCTATGAAATTCTGATGTTTCATAATATTATTGTTTTAGGATTAATTATTTCTGGTTACGACGGCCTTACATTCCACACCGTCCAAACGGCCTAGCTGGCCCGTCAAAGCATTGATTTTGTTTACTGTCCCCTCGACAATGAGTGAAATGACGGCCACTGGACGGTCGTGAAAAGGCAAACCCTGCCGACAGAGGATGATGTCGGCATGTTCTGACAACAATTGATTGACGGATTGCGCCGCTTCGCGGTCGCGTATGAGTATGGTTATTGTTCCTATTCGCTTCTCCATCAGGTGTTAGGCTTTTGGATTAGACAACGGGTTGATGCTGCAAAGATACAACCTTTTTCCGTACCACCAAAATAATTTTTACCTACCATCTTCTTCCATGAAAATGGATGATAAGAGGATGGTAGGAAAATGGTAAGAAGTTGGTAAGAAGATGATATGGACAAGGTCTTGCTAATGAGTGTCTTGTTTGATAAGGAAAAACGTGTTTTTTTCGGGTGTCGGAAAAGGTTGTGTAAGTGTTTTGTAAACAGTTGGGTTTCTGTAGATTGCTAAAAATCTTCACTCTTTTTTTGATTTTCGGGTGCGCGATTGCGTTTTTATTCGTATTTTTGCATTTTAAATCAAACATGGGAATGATGAAAAAAATAGCACTTTTTGCTGCCGCGGTCATGATGGCTTGGGCGGTTGATGCACAGCTCGTCGTGGGCCTTCAGGGCGGCTACTACACCGAGAAGAACGTCAATTCGTGGAATGTCGACATGAGCAGCAGGACGACATGGCTCGGAGGTTTGCAGGTGGGCTATCAGATTACCCCGAAACTCTATTTCGGAGTCATGGGCGGCTACTTGAGCAGCACCACCAGTCGTCTGCTGACCTCGAAAGATACCCTCATCGATGGTATGAACCGCACTATCACCAACATCGCCGACGCGACGGAGCAGGAGGGTTGGACGGTGCAGCCGATACTGCGCTATGAGCTTTTTAAGTATGGCAACATGCACTTTAACATGATGTTGCAGGGCAGCATCCGCAATATGGGTTACACCACCGGCACGCATAGCTACAATAACTGGAGCAATAACAAGGAGTTCATAGAGAACGACCCAATGGCCGACAGCATCAGTAGCTTCTCGTGGAGCGTCAGTATGCGTCCGACGCTGACCTACGAGTTTTCCAAGCATTTGAGTGCCGAGTTGAGTCTCGACTTCTTGAGTGTGGGTTATGTCAGCGAGAAGGTGACACACGAGGGCTCAAAGCCGTCCGATTTCCACATGGTGGACGGCGTGCAGGTGCAGGATGTGGAGACCACGACGCGTTTCTACGGCGGTCTGAACACGATGATGGAGACCCTGCGCTGGGAGAGCCCGATGCTGCGACTGGGATTCAACTATACTTTCTAACGATATGTACACCAAGGAGCAAGGATTGTACGTCGCACATTGCGACGAGGGTGCGCTGTCCATAGTGGGACGCATGGCTAACCGCCACGGATTGATAGCGGGTGCCACTGGCACCGGCAAGACGGTGACACTGCAGGTGTTGGCCGAGACCTTCTGCCAGGCCGGAGTACCCTGTTTCATGGCCGACATGAAGGGCGACCTGAGCGGCATCAGCCAGGCTGGTAAGATGAGCGGCTTCATCGAGAAGCGCAAGGACGCCTTTGGCGTGCCCAATCCCGAGTTCCAGGCCTGCCCGGTGAGATTCTTCGATGTCTTTGGCGAGCAGGGACACCCCATGCGCGCCACGGTGAGCCAGATGGGTCCGCAGCTGCTGAGCCGCCTGTTGGGCTTGAACGAGACGCAGGATGGAGTGCTAAATATCGTGTTCCGCATTGCCGACGAGCGAGGGCTGCTGATTCTGGACATGAAGGATTTGCGTGCCATGCTAGACTATGTGGCTAAGCACGCCAAGGAGTACACTACGCAGTACGGCAACATTTCGACTGCTACGGTAGGCGCCATCCAGCGCTCGCTGTTGCAGCTCGATGCACAGGGGGCAGACCGCTTCTTCGGCGAGCCTTCGTTTGACATCAAGGACCTGCTCGATACGCGCGACGGCAAGGGCGTCATGAACGTGCTGGCCTCCGACAAACTGATGATGCAGCCCAAGCTCTACAGCACTTTCCTGCTGTGGCTCCTCAGCGAACTCTACAGCACCCTGCCCGAGGTGGGTGACCAAGAGTTGCCCAAACTTGTATTCTTCTTTGACGAGGCTCATATGCTTTTCGAAGATACCTCGAAGGCGCTGGTGGACAAGATTGACCAGGTGATACGTCTGATACGCTCGAAGGGCGTTGGCATCTACTTCGTCACCCAGAGCCCCACCGATATCCCTGAGAATATCCTCGGCCAGCTGGGCAACCGCGTACAGCACGCTCTGCGTGCCTATACGCCCAAGGATCAGAAAGCCGTGAAGACCGCCGCCGACACCTTCCGCGCCAATCCCAAGTTCAAGACCGACGAGGCCATCATGGAACTGGAGACTGGCGAGGCGT
>JAEEZS010000046.1 GCA_016291905.1 Bacteroidaceae bacterium | reverse complement strand
AGTACTATGGGCAACAGAGCCAAAGCCATCAAAACGCCGCCTCCATAAGCCACTACCAGTCCCATGTTGCAGCCTGTGGAACTGCAGAATCCGGCCCAAAGTCCTATGCCTAGCAAGATCAGCCCGAATAGGAAAACAAGGAACAACACGCCCACACCTAAAGTAAACAGGGCGGGCAGGAGGTGGACGAGTTTCAGACTTCCGGGGTGGCGCTTCCACAGGTTGATGCGCGCCATACCGCTGTTGAAGACCTGGCGGAAGAACTTCCTAAGGTCAGTTCTCCGCTTGTGCCATACCCAAGCCTCAGGGAATAAACGGCAACGCGCCCCGCTTTCGTAGATGCGAATGCTCAAGTCTATGTCCTCTCCAAAACGCATCGGGCTGAAACCTCCCAGTCGCTGCCAGAGGTCTGAACGCAAACCCATATTGAACGAACGAGGATAAAAGCGGTCCAGTTTTTTCCGACCGCCGCGTATGCCGCCCGTAGTCAGAAAACTCGTCATACCGTAGCTGATTGCTTTCTGCATCGGTGTGAACGACTCATGTGCACGGTCCGGCCCGCCGAATGCCTCGCAGGGTTCAGCTGCTAGCTCATCCTCAACTGCCTGCAGGTAGCCCGGGGGCAGCACGCAATCGCTGTCCAGCACAATCAGGTATTCGCCTGCGCTACGGTCTGCCCCATAGTTGCGGGCGGGGCCGGGGCCGCCATTCTCCTTGCGGTAGTATTTCACGCTAAGCCGACCGGCGTGCCGGCGTACAACATCCTCGCACGGAACCTGCGAACCGTCCTCCACTACGACGACCTCAAAGTCACGCAATGTCTGGGCCTCCAGGCTCTGCAGCAATTCTTCCACCTCATCAGGTCGATTATAGACAGGAATTATCAGGCTATACTTCATTTTTTTTACAGGGGGGGGAAAATCAAGACACTCCCTCTTCGCGTTCTACCTATTAATTAATATATATTATGACAGACGTTCCGACGGACTCCCACACGCCTAAACGTTGTGGGAAACCCCTCGGAACGTCTCGAATAGCCGTGTCATGCCTCGGCACTCACGGTGTTTCTTACTTCACGCGGCCTAGATAAGAACCGTCGCGGCTATCGACCTCAACGATCTCGCCTTCCTCAATGAAAAGAGGCACACGAATCTCGGCACCGGTCTCCACCTTGGCAGGCTTCAGCGTGTTGGTGGCTGTATCGCCCTTCAGGCCCGGCTCAGTCCAAATGACGGTCAGGTGAACCTTAGCAGGCACGTCGGCATAAAGCACAGTGTCCGTGCTGGTATCTGTAACAACCTCCACGTTCTGGCCTTCCTTCATGAAGTCCACACCATTAACTTGGTCGGCAGCTATAGTTACTTGCTCAAACGTCTCGTTGTTCATGAATACCAAATCGTCTCCGTCCTTGTAGAGGAACTGGTAGGGGCGGCGCTCAACACGCACATCTTCCAGCTTCTCTCCGATGTTGAAGCGGCGCTCCAGCACGCCTCCGTTGACGACGTCCTTCAGGGTGACGTTCATGATAGTGTTTCCCTTACCGGGCTTGCGGTGCAGAAAGTCGATGCAGAAATAGAGCTTGCCGTCCATTCGGATGCAAGTACCCTTTTTGATGTCCTGTGAATTAATCATAAGAAAATGTTTATTGTTTTAATTATAAATTATGCTTTTGCGCCGCAAAGTTACAAAGAAATAATGAAAAATGAAATATTGAAATGAGAAAAATACCTATCCAATACGTTTTTTCACTAACACCTTTTCAAATTTCATGTAAGAAAGTTTGCTCATTTGGAAAAAAAGTCATAATTTTGCACCCCGAATTGATAAAGTATAAACAATAAAAGCAATATTCGATATGAAAAGAACATTTCAGCCCCACAACCGTCGCCGTAATAACAAGCACGGTTTCCGACAGAGAATGACAACGAAGAACGGCCGTCGCGTGCTTGCTGCACGCCGTGCCAAAGGTCGCAAGAAGCTCACAGTTTCTGATGAGCGTCACGGCAAGGATTGATTTCATCGGACAAGTGAGTTCCGTGCCTCGGAACCATACTCCGAAAGCTGGAATATCAGTCCCGAATCACTAAAATCTCACATAAAACGAAAAGAAGTAGGGGAAACTTTACTTCTTTTGTTTTTTATTACTATCTTTGAGGCCGAAAAAGAAAAGATTATCATGTCATTAAAAGGAATCATCAGAAAGATTTTCAGTCCAGTGG
Source organism: Bacteroidaceae bacterium (assembly GCA_016291905.1). Taxonomy (GTDB): domain Bacteria; phylum Bacteroidota; class Bacteroidia; order Bacteroidales; family Bacteroidaceae; genus UBA1189. The sequence goes on along the minus strand of JAEEZS010000046.1, from coordinate 855 downwards.
TTTTCTGGAACTTCTTTGCACTTATATTAGCCACCGTTCTCGTACTGGTCGGGCTATGGTACTGGATGGCCTACTATACCCGCCATGGTCAGAGCGTGGAAGTCCCGAACGTAAAGGACATGCTATTGAACGATGCCGAATACGCTTTAGGCCACGTTGAACTGGAAGCTGTTGTGATAGACAGCAGTTATAACCGCAATCTGCCCGCAGGCACCGTGCTAGACCAACTGCCGCAAAGCGGGAACCGCGTAAAGGCCGGGCGTGAAATCTATCTTACCATCAATTCCCGTCAGGCTCCGACCCTTGCCGTGCCCGACATAGCCGACAACTGTTCCATTCGCGAGGCCGAGGCGAAACTGAAAGCCTTAGGTTTCAAGCTCGGGCCTGTAGAATATGTGCCTGGCGATAAGGACTGGGTACTTGGCGTTAAATGCAACGGCCGGACAGTCAATGTGGGCGAGCGCATTCCAAGCGACATGCCCCTGGTGCTGGTCGTCGGGAACAGTGACGTCAGTGGAGACTTTGACGGAGACGGATGGGAAGATGACGAAAGCTGGGAAGAAGGAGAAGTCGTAACCGATGCTGATGCGATGACGGGCGATGAATAGCGGATTGGAAGACATAGACCTGTTTGACGAAGACCTGCTCCTAGAGGGTGAGGCCGAGGATGAAGACGGCCTGCAGGAAGAACACGAGCATTGGCGCATCGTAGCTGACAAGGGTCAGAGCCCGATGCGCATAGACAAGTTCCTAATGGACCATCTGGGTGACACCAGCCGTAACCGTATTCAAAAAGCTGCCGAGGCCGGTTGTATCCGCGTTGACGGAAAGCCGGTAAAGAGCAACTACAAGGTT
>JAEEZS010000045.1 GCA_016291905.1 Bacteroidaceae bacterium | reverse complement strand
GTTCAGGTAAAGGGCGCCGATCTTGCCAAGCTGAACACGACCAACCCCCTCGAGGCCATGCAGAGCCAGACGCCGGGTGTGCAGATCACCCAGTCATCCACACAGCCTGGTAAGGGATTTAATGTGGTCATCCGTGGTAAGGGAACTAATCGCGACACTTCTCCCTTGTACGTTATCGACGGTGTGATTGGAAGCCTTGACGGTATCAACTCCGCTGATATTGAGAGCATCGACGTGCTGAAAGACGCTGCTTCTGCAGCCATCTATGGTGCCCGTGCTGCCAATGGTGTGGTCCTGGTGACCACCAAGCAGGGTAAGTCCGGAAAGATTGAGCTCAGCTACAATGGTGCTACGGGTTGGTCGAACGTTTACAAACGTCCCCAACTTCTCAATGCCCAGCAGTACATGACAATTATGGACGAGTACAGCTTCAACACATCAGGAGCCACGATGGACTGGCCCAATACCGTTCCGCAGGACATTCTCACCAAGGTTGCCAACGGCTGGGAAGGTACTGACTGGTGGGGCGTATTTGCGAACAAGAATGCCCTGCAGAACAACCATTCTGTGTCCCTGACGGGAGGTGCCGACCGTTCGAAGTTCGCCATGTCCTACACCTATACCGATAACGAAGGTATCATGGGTGCCGATCAGGCCTCTTTCTATAATCGCCACACCATCCGCCTCAACAGCGACCATGTGCTCTTGAGAGTTAAGGATTTCGATGCCATCACCATCGGTGAGAACATCTCTATCGGCTATAACAAGAGCCACGACCTGGCTGAAGACGGTATGTACTGGAGTTATATCCACAGTTTGATGCAGACCTCTCCGCTCCTGCCACAGTATGCAGACAATGGCGAGATTTATAACTGGCAGAACGTTGACGGCGAGCTTACTTACGGTAAGGGCTGGCTTCCTGCTATGTTCAACAACCCATGGGAGAATCTCACCAAGGGTGGATTCAACTCGATGGCAGAGAGCCGCAACATCAATGCCAATGCTACTGCATTCGTTGTTATCCAGCCGATAAAAGATCTGAAGTGGCGCACACAGTTCAACTACTCCTGGGGTTCTGGCGCATACCGTAACTTTGGTACTCCACGTGCACCAGCAGAAGGTGCTGCTATCGTAAACAACTATAGCGTTAGCCAGAGCACTTGGCTTAACAGCAACTGGTCTATTTCCAACACTCTTACCTATGACCTTCCTGTTTTCAGTGGTAACAAGATTTCTGCCATGGTGGGTCAAAGTTTTGAGAGTTCTGCTTGGAGTACCAACCTCAATGGAAGCAATAAGATTACTTATGGCCAGCAACTCGCATCGTTGAGAGACTGGGATTCTGCATGGCTTTCGAACATCATTCTTGAAAATGCTTCTGATGCCTCTCTGGGTGGTAATCCAAACGATGAAGACTATCTCGCTTCTTGGTTCGGTCGTGTAAGTTGGGACTGGAACGAGACCTATATGGCAACCGTAACCCTACGTGCTGATGGTTCAAGCCATTTCGCCGACGGTAAGCGATGGGGATGGTTCCCATCTGTATCTGCTGGTTGGGTTGTTACCAACGAGAACTTCATGTCGGGTGCCAAGGACTTCATGGACTTCTTCAAAATCCGCGCATCTTGGGGACAGAATGGTAACTGTAATGTGGAAAAATACCAGTACATTTCTCCTATCATTATGTCAAGCGTGGGCGGTTACAAATTCGGTTCAGACCTGGCCACCACTGTTGCAGGTACTCCAAATCCTGGTGCTTACCCAAAGAATGTTCCCAACCCCGAACTTACCTGGGAGACTTCCGAGCAGCTTGACTTAGGTTTCGATGCACGCTTCTTCGATAGCCGTCTGGGTGTGAACTTTGACTGGTATAATAAGACCACAAAAGACCTGATTATTCTTCAGGATCCTCAGTATGACCAAGGTAAAGAGCCTCCTTACTTCAATGGTGGTGACATCCGAAATACTGGTATCGAACTTGCTGTTTCATGGAATGACAAGATTGGCAAGGACTTCGGTTACAATTTCGGTGTGAACTTTGCAACCAACAAGAACGAGGTCATTCGCGTAAACAACTTGAACCACTATGTCAACGGTAATGGCGGAATCCTCTCACAGGGTACGGAATACATCTCACGTTTTGAGGAAGGTCATCCTATCGGTTACTTCTACGGCATGTCTTACAGCGGCATCTGGCAGAATCAGGCGCAGATTGATGCAGCACGTGCTGCAGGCAAAGCTGTTCTCGACAATGCAATGCCCGGTGACTGCATCTGGGACGACTGGAATAATGACGGTCTCATCACTTACGCTGAGGCTATTGACGCTAATGGCAATGACATCTGCGACCGTCACGAAATTGGCGACCCCAACCCCGACATCACCCTTGGCATCAACCTTGGCCTGACATGGAAGGGACTTGACTTCGCAGTCAACGGTGCAGGCGCATTCGGTATGCAGGTTATGCGTTCTTACCGTTCTTATGGTGACACGCCCTATCAGAACTATGACACCACAATTCTGAACCGTTGGTTTGGTGAGGGTACCTCAAACGACCAGCCTCGTATTTCTGCAACTGGTCATCAGAACACGATCTGGAACTCCATACGTTATATGGAGGATGCAGATTACTTCAAGATCAAGAACGTAACTCTCGGTTACGACTTCAAGCATCTCTGGAAGTCATGTCCGTTCCAGCAGCTCCGCTTCTATGTTCAGGCTCAGAACCTCTGCACATTCACCGGTTACACTGGGCTCGACCCAGAAGTTGGTTCGGCAGGTGGCGATGTACCTTGGGCATCTGGTGTTGACCTGGGTCTTTACCCACCCTCTCGTACTTATCTGGTTGGTACTAGTATTAAATTCTAATTCGATAAATAGTTATGAAGAAATTTATTTTAACATCGTTGGCTGTTTTGACAGCAGCAACTTTGTATACATCTTGTAACGATATGCTGGACACCGATCCTCGTAAGACAGAGGTCACAGATGCTGTCTTCCCTGGTAAGGTTGCGGATGTTGAATCTGAACTATCGGCTATCTACAGTATCATGAATACGATGGGTGGCGGTGACTCTGACAACCAGAATATATTCTTCTGGTGGGAAGTCATGTCCGACAACTGCTACGGCAGTGGCGGTCTGCAGGACAACAAGGTGAAATCTCTCCACCATCTTGTAGAGATGAGTGTTAATCAATATGCAGAGCCTTACAAACTTCTCTATGGCGGCATTGCCCGTGCCACTTCTGCTATTGAGACTATCGACAACGTGACCTGGAGAGAAGATCAGAAGTCTCTTCGTAATCAACTCCTTGGCGAGGCGTACTTCATGCGCGGTCTCTACTACCTCTGGCTCACACAGTTGTTTGGCGATGTGCCATTGATTACTTCCTCTGTTATTACTCCAGAAATGGAAGAGCAGGCTGATGCTGAGACGGCCATTTACCCCCAGGTGCTCTCCGACCTCGTGTCAGCAGCAAACCTCATGGGAACAGAAAGGGGTTATGGTGACGGCCATGCCAACAAGTTCGCTGCCGAGGCGTTCATCGCCCGTGCCTACATGTTCTGGGCCGGCTTCTATAAGAATGTCAGCGAACTCGCATCTGGTTCTGCTCCTGCCATCGACCTTGTAGCTCAGGAGGGTTGCACCGCCGCTTCTCTTTCTCAGGCCGATGTTGTCAATTACCTGAAGGATGTCGTTTCAAACGGCGGTTACAAGCTATGCGAAGACTTCCGCTCACTCTGGCAGTACTCTAACAGCCTACTCTGGGATGAGGCTCACGATGGCGAAGGCCATGCTTATACGTTCATCGCAGACATGGACCGCAAGAACTGCTTCGACCAGCCCGGCATGGGTAATGGCAACACTGAGGAAATCTTCCAGGTTCAGTTTATGAATGCCTCCTCCTGGAGCATCAGTGGTACCTATAACGCCCAGCGTATGTACTCCAACTATGTCTCCGTATTCTGGGGACTTCGTAATGGTGCTTCTGCTATGAATGGTGACCGTGAAAAGACTTATCCTTTCAACCAAGGTTGGGGTCAGGGAACTCCTTCCTGCAATATCTGGGACGATTGGACAGCAGCAGAGAATAATCAGAGCAATCCTTATACCGATCTCCGCAAGAAGGCTTCTTTGATTGACCTCGATAACGAACTCGTAGGTTATGTTTACGAGAAGGACGACTGTGAGGAGTCTGGCTATTCAGTCAAGAAGTACGCCGAGGTCAATCTCGACGCTTGTGCTGCCAACAACGACACTTGGTGGTCCATGTGTGAGGGTTATACCGGCAGTTCACTCGAAAACAAGATGCAGGGCGACCACTTCGAAGACTTCTACCTGATGCGTTATGCCGACGTCCTGCTGATGCTTACCGAGCTTACCGGTGACGCACAGTACATGAACCAAGTGCAGGCCCGCGCTGGTGTTCCTCTGACAGGATACTCTTTGAAGGCGGTTCAGGATGAGCGCCGTTGGGAGTTTGCTTTTGAAGGTCTGCGTTTCAACGACATGCGCCGCTGGACAGGCAACAATCCTAACGAGGGTTCCTACGCTCCTAAAGCCCTTCAGGCTCAGGCTGGCAAGCAGATTGTCTGCCTTGGCGACAAGTCAAACAAGCGCACGATGGCACACATGACCTGTTCTTGGACCAAGCGCTATATCGATACCAACGGATTCTTATCCAAGCCTCAGACTGAGATTACCGTTAAGAACGGCAAACTTAAGCAGAATCCTGGCTGGGATGCAGCTAATGCCGAGACTCAATATAAAGTACTTTACTAATATAATTAAGTAACCAATATGAAAAAGATATTATTGTTTATCGCCGCAGTAGGTATGCTTGTAGCCTGCGATCCTGTATCGGAGAATATCAGCAATGCCGGTCACATTACTCTTGATGAGCTCAAGGCGAAGACTTCCGTCACTGTTGACAAGGCAGCCAGTGGCCAGAATGGCAACGTTATCTCTTGTACGACCTCCGCACCAGTCAATGCGAAGTGGAATATTGGCGGAAAGGAAATCGTCGGCAACTTTGCCAAAAAGAAGATGAAACTTGGCGACTACACTGTCACCATCACCGCTCTCTGTGCTGACGGAACCATCCTCACAGCAGACTATCCTGTATCCTGCAATGAGATTACTGACCCACTCACTAAGTACACCCTCTGGGAAGGTGAGTTCACCGTTGGCGGATGGGATTCAGCACCCCTGCGTTTCAGCGACAGCGAAGGTCAGAATTTCCCGACTCTTTCTGACGACATCTACTTTGGTCTCAAGACCCTCATCCTTGACGTCAAGGAGGCCAGCGAAGGTTGTCAGGCACGTATCATGAATGGTTGGTGGAGCACTGTCTATGCAGAAAATATTCCACTTACTTCTGGTATGAAGTGGGAAGTTCAGCTTACTGAGCAGATTGCCAAGGAGTGCGCCAAGGGTAATGGCGGTGAAGGCCGTGACCTGAACCTCCTGATCACAAACGGTTCTGCGACCTTCACAAGTGTTTACTATGAGGAATAATCATTCCTTGACGGTATAATCAACAATGGGCTGGCTCAATCAAATGGGTCAGCCCATTATGCCTTTGTAGTATGGAAGTGAAGAAAAGAAACAAAGTGTCTGCAGTCTTTCTCTATGTGAGTCTGCTGGCTTTCATTTTATTTGTAGTATATACTCTGCATATCAACAAAGAGGTGCTCTATACGGCACACGACCGTTCTGAATTCATCTTTGGAGCACCTTTCTTCCATACCCTCTTGTCAAAACCTTTTGGCCTAATGCAGTATGTGGGAGCCTGGCTCACACAGCTATTCTATCATCCGGCCTTAGGTACAAGTGCGTTGGTGGCGATCTGGACTCTCGTGTTCTTGGTAGGTGCCAAGGCTTTCCGTTTGAAGGGGAATGCTTCCGCCCTGATGCTACTGCCTATAGCTTGTTTGCTTACATCGATAATCGACCTTGGCTATTGGATTTACATCTTCACAATCAGAGGATATTGGTTCTCCCAGTCGTTAGGCTATCTTGCCATGCTCCTGCTCCTGTGGGCTGCCCGTTGCACTCCACGCAAATGGCATCTTGCCTGGTACCTGTTGGGCTTCTGCTTCTATCCTTTGCTGGGGTGGTTTGCCTTGCTTTTCGTGCTCTGTCTGATGCTGACAGAAAAACCCACCTGGCGTGAACTGATAGGCTTGGTCTTGCTCGTCATCACAGCCGGCATCTGGCGTACTTTGCTCTATTCGAATCAAAACCCCGATGACGTTATGATGGCTGGTTTTCCCCGCTTCGTGACCCCTGTCGATTCAAGCGGGCAACTCTCCATCCCGTTCTGGGTGCTAGGTGCAGTTTCCGTGCTCATTGCTCTGTATAGCTGGTTCATGTCCAAGCGTGAGGCGACACAAACTAAGCTGATGTGGTTCGTTCCGGTTTTAAGTGCCATTGTAGGCATTGTCTTCATCTCTTCGCTCATGTTCCGCAACCAGAACTACATCGACGAAATGCGTATGATACGCCATGCAGAAGCCGACAACTGGCAGGAGGTGGTTCATATGGCAGAAGTGAACAAGCAGCCCACCCAAACTATGGTCATGCTAAAGAATATTGCCTTGATGAACGAAGGAGGGCTGCTCGACCGTTCGTTCAAGTTAGGCAACCCTGGTGTAGACATCTACAACCCCGACTCACTACACATCGGTTTGCTGAACATTGCGTCTCCTTTAGTGTATTACAACTACGGGAAGATGAACTACGCCATCCGCCTGTGTTATGAAAATGCCGTTGCCACAGGGTTCTCTCCCTTCTACATGAAGATGTTGTCTCGCTGCGCCTGCGCTACTGGAGAAAAGAAACTGGCAAAACGATACAACACCCTGCTTCATCACAATATGTTCTATAGCAATTGGCAACCGACCCCCATCACGAAAACGGTAAGCGAGTTACAGAATTCTTTCACAGATGAACTAAATGGCGTTGAGAACAATAGCGAGCGTTTTATTATCGACAGTTTCAGCCACTCCACTGATACGGTCAGCAAAGCGGCTTCCGAACAGGCTTTGTTTTATTCCATGATACGGTGCGACTCCGGCCGTTTCTGGGCAGCGCTACGCAAATATGTGAAGATGAACCCGGATGCTAAATTCCCTTTGCATGCTCAGGAAGCCTATATCATGTACATGGACAAGTCACCAGAAGAAAAGCCAATCATGCTTCCGGTCGAGCAGGCCGTTTACGACCGCTACAAAAAGTTCTGGGAGACGCTTGAAAGCTTTGTAAAACGTGGTTTGAAACCAGAAGAGATAAGTGCGAAAATGCGTAATCAGTGGAAAGACACCTATTGGTACTACAACATCTTTGGAAGAAAAGCCATATGATGACTGGCTGTAATTGAAATCGAAACGCAAGAAAACAATGAAAAGACATATCCGCCCATATTTCCTGTTTCAGGCTGCCGTCTCGCTGCTCTTGTCATCGTGTGCGCATCACCCCGACGTGCCAGCTTCAAGCCGCGAGGCGAAGTGCCTGCCCGCCATCTTTCCCGATTATTGCGATGTCACCGTGCCTTGCAATATTGCACCACTCAACTTCATGCTCCCTGCAGACCAGTATGAAGAATGCGTGGCACGACTCACCACACCTGATGGTCGACAGCAGACCTACGGCGAAGGAGTGAAGGTGCAGATTCCCGAATCGGAATGGCATGCTATGCTTGATGTCTCCAAGGGTAAGAACATCAAGGTAGAGGTTTGGGGAAAGGCTACAAATGGTCAAGCAAAGTCCGGGAACGAGGAAAAAGGCGGATGGATGTCGTTCAATCCGTTTGAAATACATGTGGCCGAGCAACCCATCGACGAGTATCTGTCGTATCGCCTCATCGAACCTTCATATATTGTTTACGACTACATGGAGATTGCCCAGCGCAACCTCACCTCGTTTGAAGAAACACAGGTTTTCAACAACAAAGTTAGCTGTGACGATCCCAAAGGCCAATGCATCAACTGCCATAGCTATCAGAACTACAAAACCGACAACATGCTGTTTCATGCGCGTGTGACTCGAGGAGGCACAATCATTGTGAACGACGGCAAAGTATCGAAAGTGGATTTGAAGCGCGACAATACCATCTCCGCCGGAGTCTATCCAGCATGGCACCCTGCCGCCAAGCTGGTCACCTTCTCCACCAACCTGACACACCAAGTGTTCCATACGGCTCATCCCAATAAAGTGGAGGTGTTCGATACAGCCAGCGACCTCATTCTCTATGATGTGGTGAAAGACTCGGTGAGCATCATTTCTAATGACCCTGACCTTTTGGAGGTATTCCCTTCTTGGTCGCCCGATGGCAAATATCTCTATTACTGCAAGTCGGTTCCGCTTCCTGAAGAGATGCGCGACAAGGACATCCGTACCACCTATCCGAAAGTGCAATACAACCTCTATCGTCGCTCGTTCGAGATTTCATCCCAGAGCTTCGGCGAGGAGGAACTCGTCTATGATGCCGTCTCGGCTGACAAGAGTGTCACCTTGCCACGCATCAGCCCCGACGGGCACTATCTGCTCTTTGCAGAGGGCCAGTATGGCTGCTTTCATATCTGGCATCACGATGCCGACATCGTTTGTATCCCGATGGACCAATATACTGGCGATGCCCTCACGGCAGAGACCTCTTCGCCTATCGACCTCACCCTGTTCAACAGCGAGGGCCATTCAGACAGCTATCCCACATGGTCGAGCAACGGCCATTGGATTATGTGCGCCAGCCGTCGTGACGATGACAACTACAGCCGCGTCTATTTCGCCTATTTCAACAACGGGAAAGTTGAAAAGGCCTTCCTCCTACCGCAGGAAGACCCCGAAATGCACGTCACGCTCCTGAAAAGCTACAACCGTCCTGAGTTCATGGTTGAACCTGTCAAAATCAGCGCAGGCGAGTTCGCAAGAGTGTTTTAACCAAATTGTTACATGTTGTTCGTGCAAATGAAGGGTTCACTTTTTCGCTGTTCACTTTTCACTATCAAAGCGCTTTATACGCTTCTGTTCGGTGTGGCGGTCTTCCTCTTTTTCGGATTGGCCTATCCCCACCATCTGCATTATCAGGAGCAGTATCAGCTTTTTCTCTTCGACAGTACCTACGTTTGGGAGATTATAAGGTTGCCTGGGGGCGTAGCCGACTTGCTGGGACGGTTCTGCACGCAGTTTTTCCTCTTTGCATGGGTGGGGGCTGCCATCGTGGCTGTGCTGCTTGTGGTGGTGCAGCTGCTGATGCTCCGCTTGGTCAGCTTTGGACGTTTGTTTGGTCTGAGTTTTGTGCCTTCGTTTCTACTCTGGCTCTTCTTGCTCGACGAGAATGCGCTGCTGGGTGGTGTCTGGGCAGTCATTCTCACGCTACTAGCCATTTGGAGCCTCGTCCATCATCCCCCTAAAGGGAGAGGCTTCGTAATCCTCGTTACCATTCCTATCCTCTATTGGATGGTGGGCCCTGCCTGGAACGGCAGCCATTACCATCGCTATCCGACAGTCGTTCCTGTGCTCCTCTATGCAGCATGGCTCTGTGCTATCATCCTTCCACTCGCTGTCCACGCCTGCAAAAAGAGGGCCAACGATACACGTTTCTCGACCCTCTTCTCTCACCTGTCGTTTCTATTGGTGGCATTCTGTATGGGACTTCTTGTCTGGAAAAACGCCAATTTCAAGGCAGAGAGGGTAATGCAATATGACTTCATGGCTCGACATCAGCAATGGAACCGCATACTATCCACCATCAAAGCCGAGAAGCCTAACAATCAAATTGGTGTGACAGTACAGAACCTCGCCCTGGCGATGCGCGGCATGCTCGCTGACCACCTGTTCGAATATCACCAGAACGGCATTGCAGGTCTTCTGCCCGATGTCGAGCGCGATGCGACAAGTCCTTTGCCTACATCCGAGGTATTCTATCAACTGGGTATGGTTTATGTCGCCCAGCGAACGGTATTCGAGGCACAGGAAGCCATTCTTGACTTCCAGAAAAGCGGCCGATGCTACAAGCGACTGGCACAAACCAATCTCATCATCGGCCATTACGAAGTGGCCCGTAAATACCTCACGGCGCTCCAGAAAACACTCTTCTATCGTGAATGGGCCAAAGAAACGATGTCGCTATTGGGAAACGAAGAGGCGATAGCCAAGCATCCCGAATACGGACGTCTGCGCCAGTGGGCCTACGCCGAAGACTTCTACTTCAGCGACCATGTGACTCCCGAGATGCTCGAAGATCTCTTTTTCAGCAACACAGACAATCGTCTGGCCTTTGAATATCTGAAGGCCTACTATATGCTCACAGGCGATCGAAAACGCTATACCAACCTACTACTTCACTCCGTTAGCCGATGAAAAAGATTCTGTATACACTCCTCTCCCTTTTGCTCTTTTCTGCCTGCTCCGAAACAATTAGCGATGCGAGGCAGGAGACTGTTCCACCTCAGATTTATCCCGACTATCTTGGCGTTACTATACCCACGAATGTAGCACCTCTCAACTTTTGCATGGCTGACGAGGCGGCTTTGCGTATCGATGCCGTCATAACTGACAGCCACGGACACAACCTCCACAGCCAGGGTAGAGAATCCCTAAAGTTCAACCTTAACGACTGGCATACATTACTCAGTCAGAACTGCGGAGATTCGCTCAGCGTTACCGTTTCGGCAAAATATGACGATGGCTGGCACACCTATCGCCCATTCACAATCTACGTAAGCCCTGACAGCATCGACTACGGTATCTGCTACCGTCTGATTGAGCCTGGCTACGAAGTATGGAGCAAAATGGGTATTTACGAACGAAATCTCTCCTCGTTCGACGAACGTGCGTTAATCGAGAACACACAGTTCGAGGGTTGTGTCAACTGCCATAGCTTCAACCGCGGCAACCCTGCCGACATGAGCCTCCATATCCGCGGGTCGCATGGAGCCACGCTGCTGCGTCATAACGATAGCCCCCTCACCGCTTTCAACACCAAGACCTCGAAGACGCTCGGCTTCTGCGTCTATCCCTACTGGCATCCCTCGGGCCGCTATATTGCCTATTCCACCAACGCCACAAGCCAGCTGTTCCATAGTGCCAACGGCAACCGCATCGAGGTCTTTGATACCGCCTCCGACCTTTTGGTTTATGACATCGACACGAATGAGCTGCTGCTTTCACCCCTTCTGGGGCAAGATTCCATCTACGAAACCTTCCCCGTCTTCTCGGCCGACGGACGTTCGCTCTATTATTGTGCGGCACGCGCCCTCCCTGAAGGCAGTCATCAGCTCGACTCGATACACTACAGTCTTTGCCGCATCGACTTCGACCCTTCGACGGGCACCTTCGGAAGTCGTATCGACACTATTGTCAATGCCGCAGCACGGCACAAATCGGTTTCCTTCCCCCGTCCCTCCTACGATGGACGTTTCCTATGCTACACACTCTCCGACTACGGACAATTCAGCATCTGGCATCATGAGGCTGACCTCTACCTGCTCGACCTCTCCACAGGAGAGAGCCGCCCCATGACTGGTGCAAACTCCGACGACACCGAATCATTCCACAACTGGAGTTCCAACTCGCGCTGGCTCGTGTTCAGTTCCCGTCGAGACGACGGCCTCTTCACACGGCCCTATTTCTGCCACATCGATGCCAAGGGCGTTGTCGGCAGGCCTTTTATGCTGCCTCAACGCAATCCGCGCCGCTTCTATCGTAACCGCTTCCTCTCGTTCAATGTGCCTGAGTTCATCATTGGTCCCACTCGCTTCAATGGTCACAAGGCCAGTCGTATCATCAACGATGATTATCGCAAGGAATTTGGTGTGCGCAAATATGTTGAACACTAAATATTTAAACTTAAATAACATGAAAAAAAAGTTCTTTATTCTTTGTGCTTTGTTTTTCAGTGTAGCGCTCTCAAGTCTTTGGAACCTTTAAAACAAGGTAATATGGTTAAGTGGGGGCTTACTGCCGAGTTCGTGCTATAAAGGATTGCGACTCACGTAGGTAATAAATAAAACTTTTAAAAAAGATATTGTCATGAAACGGTATTGTATTTCATTTTTCATCTTGATGTTTGTTGCTCTCTGTCTGCCCCACAAGGGATTGGCGCGTATCACTACAGGCCCGCTGATGGGAGACAACATGGTGATACAGCAGCAGAGTGAAGTCCGCCTTTGGGGTTGGACGGATAAAGGAGCGCAGACGACCGTAACGCTGCGCACGTCGTGGAACAAATCAAAGCAGAAGGTTAAGGCTGACGATAATGGACGCTGGGAGTTCACCGTACAAACGCCTGCCGCCTCCTTTACCCCCCAAACCATCACCCTGAGCGACGGGGACGAGACGCGCGTGCTGACAAACGTTCTTGTCGGAGAGGTTTGGCTGGCGAGCGGACAGAGCAACATGGAGATGCCGCTGCACGGCTTCGAAGGCTGTCCCGTGGAGAACAGCGCACAATACATCAACGAGAGCATGAAGTACAAGGGACGTCTGCATCTCTGTACGGTTGCCTTTTCTCCCCACCCCGAGGAGGTGGATACGGTGACAACCGTCTGGCAAGATTGCACACCTGCTACGGCACGCGATTTTTGCGCCGTAGGCTACTTCTTCGGCATCAAGCTGACAGAGGCACTCGACTGCCCCGTAGGTATCATCAACAGCTCGTTAGGCGCCACACGCGTGGAGGGTTGGACACCCCGCAGCATCGTCAGCACCTACGCTGGCGAGGATTTCACATCGGACACCTACCTGCAATCGCACCTCGTGCGACCCGCCTACAACGTCAATCGCGAGCTGCCCTGTGTATTCTATAACGGTATGATTCATCCGTTTGAGGGTTATTGCCTACGGGGATTCCTCTGGTATCAAGCCGAAGCTAACGTCAACGACCCGCAGTGGTACACCGAGCGCTTCGTGAATATGGTGCGCAGTTGGCGTGAACGCTGGGGTATGGGTGACCTGCCGTTCTACTATGTGGAGATTTGCCCCTACGATTACTTCTGGGCACGAGACAAAGCGACAGCGGCTCTCACCCGCGAAGCACAATATAAAGCTTCAGAGATGCTTCCCCACATGGGTATGGTTTGCACGAACGACTTGGTGAAAGACTATGAATACTGGCAAATCCATCCGTGCATGAAGAAGGAAGTGGGCGACCGCTTGTGCTACTGGGCGTTGGGCGACACCTACGGCGTGGAAGGCATCGACTATCGCTACCCCGTCTATCGCTCCATGCAAGTGGAAGAAACGAATCGAGGAAAGCAGATTCGCCTCACCTTCGACTATGCCGACGACGGTTTCAACCGGAATGTGGGCATTGAGGGGTTTGAAATCTGCGGGCCCGACAGCGTCTGGCACAAAGCCTCTGTGGGCACCAGCGGACGCCAGTTGACCGTACGCAGCGACGAGGTGAAGGAACCCGTAGCTGTGCGCTATGCGTTCAAGAGTTTCGAGTTAGGCAATCTCAAGGGCGGTTCCGGCTTACCCGTTATCCCCTTCAGGACAGACAACTTCCCAAAATAACACTGTCTTGGCGCTGGATTAGTTCCATGCAGGCTCGCCCGTTGTGATAGGGACACTTCCAAAAGCCTGCTTTGTCCTCCGTAAGGTCGGGAGAGTAGTCAGGGTAGTGTACTGCCCAGTACCACTCTCCCTGTTCCTTATCAAGCAGATACGTGCAAACAAAGTCCCAGGCTTTCTGCGCTTTCTGCAAGGATTCCTTATCTCCCCAATACTGCCAGATGTTGTAGAAACCTACCACCGTCTCGGCAAACTCCCACCATTGAGAAGGTTGGGTAAACAGCCGCTCAAACTCAGCGTGTTGGGCAATAGAGCGAACAACGGGTTCCACGCGAGTAAGGAGGGGTTTATCGTCAAGTACAAGTGCTGCCTCATGCAGAAGCCACGATGCCTCGATATCGTGTCCATAAGAAGTTCTTTCGACTATGGAGTTCCAGTCGTCGTCGAAGAAAAGCCGGAGATGGAACGTCTGCGGGTCAAGAATCTTGTCAATGAAGATTGAGATAAGGTTGCGGATAGCAGCCCTCAAGCGAGCGTCTGGCCAGATGCGATAGAGGTTGGTGTAGGGTTCAAGGATGTGGAGATGCGTGTTCATCGTCTTGTGCTCGTTGGCATCCTTGTCGCTGAGGCGCATGTCAGCAATCTCTCCCCACTCGCGCGTAAACGCCTCGAAATAACCGTTCTTCTCAGTGTCAAAACTGTGGTTCTCAATATCGAAGAAAAGCTTCACAGCATGCGCCAAAGCCTCCTCATCGCCTGTGGCACGGGCATACTCCGAAAGGCCGTAAATGGCAAAGCCGACAGCATAGATCTGTTTCTTCGTATCGCGCGGCGTACCGTCGGGGTTGAGCGACCAAAAGACACCCCCGTACTCAGGGTCGAAGAAGTCGTCCAGCAGGGCACGTTTGGCTCGCGTGGCCATATCCAAGTAGGCGGGAGTGCCGAGAAGGCGGTAGGCAGCAGCAAATGTCCAAAGGATACGGGCGTTAAGGATAGCTCCCTTTTCCGCTTCGGGATGGATGACCCCGTGTCCGTCGATACGTCCGTAGAAACCTCCTCGGGGGTCGGGCATGCGCATCATCCAGAAAGGGAGGATGTGCTCAACGAGCATCGATTGGGGGGTGAGCATAATGGGAGAGTTATTTGAGCTTATCCGCAGCAGCGTGGATGATTTCACAGGTGGAGACATCGGAGGCAAAGACGGAGTTCAAGCCTTGTTGTTCTTGCGCAGGGTCGCCTGTATAGTCGTCACCCACCGCCCACCAGATGTGCTCTTTGGAGGGCTCAGCGAATCCGCCCCAACCCCAGAAATTACATCCGGCAAAGTAGCCGTGCGCCTCCTTATCGGCTTCGATAAGGCTGAATATATAGCTATAGAACTCATCGCGACAATGCGTCGTGGAGGCTTTCGAGAACTCAAATCCATCACGCGGGAAGCCGAACTCCTCCATCACCATCGGTTTACCAATGCGAGCCGCCATACCTGCATGAAGGTCGATATAAGCTTTCGCCTCACGCTTGGCAACGGGCAGATTCTCGCAGACGGTACTGTCGGAAATCCACTTCCAATTCAGAGGCCAAAGGTGAAAGTTGAGATAATCGATATTCTTGTCCGCATGGATGCGCTCACACATGGCCACATCGCCTTCGCATCCCCATTTGCCTTCGCTACCGGTAGCCACCATGTGGTTGGGATCGAGCGACTTAATCTGCGCCGCCACATCAAGCACCCATGCTTCGAAAGCCGGGAAGTTCTTCTCGCCAAAGGGACGCGGCTCATTGCCAATCTGCCAAGCAAACAGAGCGGGGTCGTCTATATACTTGAGGCCTGTGTAGCGGTTAGTGCGGGTGACGACGTGCTGCACGTGACGCTTGAACATCGCTTTCGCGCTATCGTTCTGAGCATACTGTTCCACACGCTCGCGATAGGGTTCCCAGCCATCGACAGCGGGGATGGGAGCCTTCCCTGCCCCAGCCCACTCAAGATAGACGGAGTAGCCTCCCGTCCATTCCCACGAGTTGTTCATATAGAGCACAGCCACCATATCGCGCTTGCCTAGCTCGGCCATCAGGTAGTCGAGCCCGTCGAAGATGGTGTCGTTATAGACACCCGGAGCAATCTGCAGCGTGGGCTCCACCTTCGCAGGAACGCCCCGCTCGCCGTCGGCGCCGACAAGCACGCGTAGGTTGTCAATGCCGATGCTCTTCATGTAATCCAGTTCGCGTGCAAGGCGTGCGCGGTCACCCCCCTGCCCAGTGGAGCCGAGGATGGCGCCGTACCAGAAGTTGGTACCGACGAAGTAGTAGGCTTGTCCGTTTCGGACGAACTGCCCATTCTCCACGTGGATGAAGGGGGACACCTGTGGCTTTTGCGAATGGCAGGATGTCAACATCAACAGGCTTGAAAAGACAAGCAGGACGAATGATAATTTCTTCATATTCTGAGGGACAATAGGGTTATCATAGTTTAACGTTGAGGGTATCGCCCACGTAGCGGGCGGAAGCTTCGCGCTGGGTGCCGTCGGGGGTGTGGAGGACGATACGGAGGTGCTTCTCAGCCACCATCTCGGGGAAGAAGCCTTGACGCTTGCCCACGGTGAGGGTGTGCGTGGCATCGTCGTAAGTCAGCGGGATGAAGGAGCAGAATCCGCGCTCGTAGTCGTAATTGGTACCCTCGTCTTCGTAGAGGCAGAAGCTCCCGTCGCGCCCCGCATAGACATCGATGCTGAGCTCCGTGAGAGTTTTCTCGCTACTGTACTGCATATCGGGCCCCGTGAGGAGGATGGCGCCGGCAGGGACATAGAGAGGAATGCGCTCATAAGGTGCCTCGACGAGATTGCGATCACCTCCGTCAGAAACATGCCGGCTAGTGTAGAAGTCGTACCATCCGCCCGTGTTCTCGGGGAAATAGACCTCGCGCTGCCGTGCACCGTAGGTATAGACGGGACAAACCATCAGCGAAGGGCCAAACATAAACTGGTCGCTGACGTTATAGGTGTGCGTGTCGGCGGTGAAGTCCATCATGAGGCCGCGCATAAGGGTGTAGTCGCTCCAGTGCACAAGTCCGTTGAGGGAGTAGATATAAGGCATCAGGCGGTAACGCAGACGGTCGTAGTAGAGCATGCTCTGGTAGGCGGGATGGCCCTCGGGGGAGGTATTCCAGATTTCACGGGGCGGGAACTGCCCATGCACGCGGAAAAGGGGTACGAAGGCATCCACCTGGAACCAGCGTGCCTGCAGCTCGCGCCACTCATCGAGGTCATCGCTCTCACTGCCCACCTGTTGGAACAAGTTCCAGGCACGCTCGTAACGCCGCTCAGTGCAAAATCCTCCAGCATCCATTCCCCAGAAGGGTATGCCGCTCATGGAGAAGTTGATACCTGCCGAAATCTGTGCTTTCAGGTCCTCCCAGCGGGTGCCGATGTCTCCGCTCCAGATGGCGGTGCTGTATCGCTGCAGGCCGGCATAGCCGTTGCGGGTCAGGAGGAAGACGCGGGTGTTGGGATTGACGCTGCGCTGGCCGTTATAGATGGCGTCGGCGTTCATCAGGCCATAGGCCATGAGATACTCTGTCGATGAGCCGAGCTCGGTGGGGCCGCAGAGGGCTTTCAGGTAGGGCATCTCCTGGCAGTCGCGCACGTTGGGTTCGCTGGCGTCCATCCACCAAGCGTCGATGGGATAGCGGCTGTAGAGGTGGTCGTTCATCTGCTGCCAGAAGAGTTTGCGGGCATCCGCGCTGTAGGCATCGTAAAACGAGCCCACGTAGCCCTGTCCCACCCAATCGCGGATGCTGTCCTCGACGGCTCGGCGGTACATCCAGCCCTTCTCGTCGAACTCGCGGAAGTGCTCGGTGTTGGCATAGAACTTCGGCCAGACGGAAATCATGTAGCGGGTGTTCATGTGGTGGATGCTGTCGATCATCTGCTTCGGGTCGGGGTAGCGGGCACGGTCGAACTCATGGCTGCCCCACTGGTCTTCCTCCCAGTAAAACCAATCCTGCACAATGACGTCAAGGGGCACCTGCCGGCGACGCATCTCTGCCACAATGCCCGTTATCTGCTCGGCCGTCTGATAGCGTTCGCGGCATTGCCAGAAGCCCATCGCCCAGCGTGGCATCACGGGAGCCTTGCCCGTCACAGCGCGGTAGCCGCTGACAACACGGTCGAGGGGGGAAACATTGACGATGTTAAGGCCTTTAAGGTCTTTAAGGTCCTTAAAGTCATTAAAGTCGTTAGGGGCGTTTTGTCCGCTGATGAAGTAGTAGTCTATCTCGTCTCCCATCTCACTCCAGAAAGCAATGGTGTTCTCCTCGTCGGCCGGACGGGGCGTGAGGGCAGTAAGGGCACAGTACGAACTGCCGCCGTCGGGCTCCCATTCGATGCGCACAGGCACACGCTTGCCGGCTTCCATGGGGTAGGCAAACTTATAGCTGTTGGGGTTCCACGCAGTGCGCCAGCGCTCGGGCACCACCTCGTTGTCCCCCACGAACACGCGGGTATAGCCGGCATAGTAGAGCAGGAAGCGGTGCAATCCGCTCTCCTGTGCCTCCAGTGAGCCCTCGAAGACTACTTTTGCCCCGAAGAGGGGAAAGTCGGGCAGGTAGCGGCGGTTGTTCTGCTCGTTGTCGAAGTTAACGAAAGGCTCCGTGCGGACAAGGAGGGCCTTAGAGTCTTTAAGGTCCTTAAGGTCGTTAAAGTCTTTAATGTTGGAAGAGAGCCAGGTGCTGGTGAGGCCACCCTCAATGCCATCCTTGTCATAGACGGTGAACACCTCGTTCAGACGGGCGTAGGGACGTGCATCGCCCCAGCGGCTCTCGCTGTAGTTGTCCCACAGGATGCCGTAGCCCCGCGTGGAAACAATCATGGGAATGCTGACCTTGGTATTGTACTGGAAGAGGTTTTCGTTCTTGTCGCGGTAGTTGAACTCGTCGCTCTGATGCTGCCCGAGGCCATAGTAGGCCTCCCCTTCCCCACTCCGCCACAGCTGGCGCAGGGTGTAGGCCTCCTTGTGACGTCCCTGTTTGTTGGCCTGCGGGTCGGTCATGGGCACGAGGGTGCGACGCTGCTCGCTGAGCAGGGTGTGTCCGTCGGCATCGGTAAAATTGACGGTGCCGTCTGTCTGTACATAGGCACGCAGCGAAGGTGTCTCGAGCACCACCATGCCGTCCTCGCGCTCTGTGACGGTCCACGTCTTCTCCGTCGGATAGGCGAAGTTGGCCATCAGGCTCTGACGTTTCGAGAAGTCTCTTTCTGCCGTAGCGCTGACGCGGACGACGTTGTCGTTCACCACTTCCAGGCGCACCTGACGGACGGGAACGCCCTGATTCTCTGCGGACGACCGGCCTGTCACCTTGACGATGACGCCATGCGCCGTTTCGGTCACACGCTGACCACAGCTCGCCAAGCCAAAGGCCAACAGCAACGAAAACACGGCTATAAGGATTGTTTTCAATGATTTGTTTATCATAGGAAATCAACTTTTCATTTACCCTGCAAAGTTACGAACAATTACCCAAACCGCCAAATAACGGGAAGCAAAAATGAAAACCTATACCCCATTTTTCCACATTTTTTTCCTTTAAGAAATCCATTTCCGTGCCGAGTTATTCACTATTCACTATTCACTTTTTCACTTTTGTCCTCACACACGCGTCTATTATACATATATTATATGGATATATTATTATATATATATTAGAATTTAATACTACAGATATCCTAACCATATAATATCCGCATCAATTAACCGCGTGAGCTTAGAGTGAAAAGTGAATAGTGAATAGTGAACAAATATTCCTGCCCAAGCTACTATTTTCGCTAAGCCCCCTGTCGTGACAGCGACGCCCTCTTTCGCGCTCGCCACGCACCCTTCTAATAGTTAAAACTGCGCATGTGAAAAAGTTATCCACCATGGAGGTAAAAAAACACGAAAAAAAACGGCGTCTTTTGTGGCGTTATGCAAAAAAAGTCGTAACTTAGCAGCCGAAAAACAAAAAACAACCCCTAAAACCATTAAAACATGAAATTAGAAGGAAGACGAGAAAGTTCGAACGTGGACGACCGCCGGCGCAGCGGCAGTGCAGGCAAGGCAGCGGGCATGGGCATCGGCGGCTTGGTCATCGTGGCATTGATAACCCTGGTGATGGGCGGCAACCCGCTCGACGTGCTGCAGCAGGCAGGCGGCCTCACCTACACCTCGGCCGACGGAGGTACTTACGAACCCACCGCCGAGGAGGAGGAACTGGCGAAGTTCGCCAGCCAAATCCTTGCCGGCACCGAGGACGTGTGGACAAGCGAGTTCAAGAAACTGGGACGCAGATACGAGCCCCCCAAGCTGGTGCTGTTCCACGGCAGCGTGCAGAGTGGCTGCGGAGGCGCCTCGGCATCAACAGGCCCCTTCTACTGCTCGGCCGACAAGAGCGTCTATCTCGACCTCAGCTTCTTCTCCACCATGCGTAAGCAGTTCGGCACCGCAGGCGACTTTGCCTACGCCTACGTCATCGCTCACGAGGTGGGTCACCACGTGCAGAACCTGCTGGGCACCCTGGGTCAGGCACACAACCAGATGGCGCGCGTCAACCAGACGCAGAGCAACCAGATAAGCGTCCGTCTGGAGCTGCAGGCCGACTTCTACGCAGGCGTGTGGGCGTATAACGACAATAAGATGTTCAACTCGCTGGAGAGCGGCGACGTCGAGGAAGGTCTGGCCATTGCGGCGAAGATTGGCGACGACTACCTGCAGAAGCAGGCACAGGGCTACACGGTGCCCGAGTCGTTCAACCATGGCACCTCGGCACAGCGTCAGCGCTGGCTCAAGAAGGGTCTCACCACGGGCGACATCACCCAGGGCGATACCTTCAGCCCCAGCTACAGCAGTTTGTAATACGGCACCGTCCGGGCCCTCAAGGATTTTTTGAAATTTTTTTTTTGGTTTGCAACTTTTCCTGATTTGGTTACGTCTAACTTGCGAGAGACGAAAAAAACAATATATCAACCCTAAAATTCCAAAGTCCTATGAAAGCTGAAAACGAAAAGTATTGCATCAACTGCGGTGAAATCATCGATGCACGTGCTGAAGTCTGCCCGAAGTGCGGTGTCCGCCAACCGACCGAGTACACCACCACGCAGCAGTTCCAGTCAGAGCCCATCAAGAAGGGTCTCAACGAGCGCTGGCTCATCACCCTGATGCTCTGCGTGCTGCCTTGCATCATCGGCATCAACGGCATCCACCGCTTCTATACGGGCAAGATCGGTACCGGCGTGCTCATGCTCCTCACCCTCGGCGGCTGCGGCATCTGGACACTCATCGACGTCATCATGATTGCCACCAACCAGTATCGCGACGACGACGGTAACGTCATCTCGTACAACAACTAACGAATTGTTACATCCTTTCCTTTCATACGTTCGGGCACGATGGCTACTGGCCGTCGTGCTTGTTTATGCCGCCGTGGGGCTGCTGCTCAGAGCCTTTGCCGGCATCAACATCCTGCCCCCCTGCCTCTACTCCACGCTCTTCCACGTCCGCTGTCCGGGATGTGGCATCACCACCGCCACGATACTCATCCTGCAGGGCCATTGGGCCGACGCCTGGCACACCAATCCCCTCGCTTTTCCCGCCATCGCTATCATTTTAGGGGCGCTCGTTGCCGACTATTCCAAATTTCTTCGTACCTTTGCCGGCGAATCGAGAACCGACAAACCGTAAATCAGCTTGATAGTCTGCATAGCCGAAAAGCCAAGCGTGGCGCATGATATCGCCAAGGTGCTGGGTGCCAACACCCGACGCCAAGGCTACGACGAGGGAAACGGATACCAGGTGACGTGGACCTACGGACACCTTTGTATGCTGAAAGAGCCCCACGACTACTTCCCGCAGTGGAAGGCTTGGTCGCTGGCCGCTCTGCCGATGATGCCTCCGCGCTTCGGCATCAAGCTCATTGACGACGAGGGCATCCGCAAGCAGTTCGGCATCATCGAAGGTCTCATGCAGAAGGCCGACATGATTATCAACTGCGGCGATGCCGGCCAGGAGGGCGAGCTCATCCAGCGCTGGGTGATGCAGAAAGCCGCTGCCACATGTCCCGTCAAGCGTCTGTGGATATCGTCGCTCACCGAAGAAGCCATCCGCGAGGGATTCGACACGCTGCACGAAGCCTCTGACTATCAGCGGCTCTATGAGGCAGGACTCTGTCGCGCCATAGGCGACTGGTTGCTGGGCATGAATGCCACACGCCTCTACACGCTCAAATATGCGCAGAACCGTCAGGTGCTCTCCATCGGGCGCGTACAAACCCCCACCCTCGCCCTCATCGTCAAGCGCTACGAGGAAATCACTAACTTCGTCCCCGAACAATACTGGGAGCTCAAGACCACCTACCGCGACACCGTCTTCAACGCCACAAAGGGACGTCTCAAATCGCAGGAGGAGGGCTTGCAGCTCATCGAAGCCATACAGGGCGAGCCCTTCACCGTCACCGACGTCGCCAAAAAGGATGGGCGCGAAGCTCCTCCTCGCCTGCTCGATCTCACCTCGTTGCAGGTGGAGTGCAACAAGAAGTTCGGTTTCTCGGCCGACACTACCCTGCGCCTCATCCAGTCGCTCTACGAGAAGAAGTTCACCACCTATCCGCGCGTCGACACCACCTTCCTGCCCGACGACGTCTATCCCAAATGCCACACCATCCTCAACGGCCTCACTGACTACCAGCCCTTGCTCGCACCCTTGCGTGGCAAACCTCTGCGGAAGTCAAAGAAGGTGTTCGACAACTCGAAAGTCACTGACCACCACGCCATTATCCCCACGGGCATCAACCCCACGGGACTCAGCGATATGGAGAAGCGCGTCTTTGACCTCGTAGCGCGGCGTTTCCTGGCGGTCTTCTTTCCCGACTGTCTCTTTGCCACCACCACCGTGCTGGGAAAGGCGGGCGACATCGAGTTCAAGACCTCTGGCAAGACCATCCTCGACCCCGGCTGGCGCGCTGTCCTCGACGACCCAAAGGACAATAAAGACAATAAGGACCTTAAAGACGGCAAAGACTCCGATGCTGCCCCCGAACGCACACTCCCCCTTTTCACGCAAGGCGAGAGCGGTTCTCATACGCCTGAACTGCAGGAGAAATGGACACAGCCCCCCAAGCCCTACACCGAAGCCTCGCTGCTGCGTGCTATGGAGACGGCTGGCAAGACCGTTGAGGACGAGGAGCTGCGTGATGCCCTGAAGGAGAACGGCATCGGGCGTCCCTCCACACGTGCCGCCATCATTGAAACCCTCTTCAAGCGCAACTACATCGTGCGCGAGCGGAAAGCCCTACAGCCCACCCAGACGGGTGTCGAACTCATCCACCTCATCCACGAGGAGGTGCTGAAGAGCGCCGAACTGACAGGCATCTGGGAAAAACACCTGCCCGACATCGAGAAGGGTTCCTACGAGCCGCACCAGTTCCTCGACGAGCTCAAACAGATGCTTGGCACCATCGTCAGCCAAGTTCTCAACGACGCCTCCAACCGCCGAATAAACTGACCGCATAAAGGAATTCACGCGCCGTCCGAACAATAATTCACGCGGGCGTGCGTTATATATACAGATGAAACGATTTCTGCGGCATAGCGCATTCCCCTTCCTGTTGCTGTTGTTGTTGACAGGATGCGGTGTGGAGTCGGCCCTACGCAAGGCCGACAAGCACTACGCGCTGGGCGAATACAACGAGGCAGCCAATTTCTATAAGAAAGCCTACAACGGTACCAAAGCGAAGGACAAGGAGCGCCGCGCCGATGAATCATTCATGATGGGTGAATGTTACCGCCGCATCGGAAACATCGGCAAGGCGCAGGGTGCCTACAAGAACGCCATCCGTTACAATCACCCCGACAGCATGGCCTACCTTTATCTGGCTGATCTGCTGTTGCAGAACGGCGACACCAAGAACGCCGCCATCAACTACAACCTCTTCCTCGAGAAAGACCCCGAAAGCCTTCTGGCGCAAAACGGCCTGAAGTCGTGCTCATTGGCTCCCGAATGGAAGAAGAATCCCACGCGCCACATCGTCAAGAAAGCCGAGCTCTTCAACTCGCGCCGCAGCGAGTACTCCCC
Organism: Bacteroidaceae bacterium; assembly: GCA_016291905.1. Classification (GTDB taxonomy): domain Bacteria; phylum Bacteroidota; class Bacteroidia; order Bacteroidales; family Bacteroidaceae; genus UBA1189. The sequence continues at coordinate 16,153 of JAEEZS010000045.1, read as the reverse complement.
CGCCTTCGGAAACGAGGACTACACGCAGCTCTACTTCACCTCTACACGCGACAAAGCCAAGGGCGAGGACCGTAGCCTTATCACGGGTGTCAAGGCTCCCGACATCTTCTACGCTGCCAAAGACGAGTACGGCAAGTGGCAGAAACCGCAGGAGATTGAGAGCGAGCTTAACACCGAGTTTGAGGACGGTGCCTGCCAATTCTCACCCGATTTCAAGACCATGTACCTCACACGCTGTGTGACGGACGAATCGTCGCCCCGCACGGCGCAAATCTATAAATCCTCGCGCAGCGATGCTGCCTGGGGCGCCGCTTCCGTCTGCGACTTCATCACCGACTCTGTCTCCTCCTACGCCCATCCGGCTGTGAGCCCCGATGGACAATGGCTCTACTTCGTCTCCGACATCGGTATGGATGCCTACGGAGGATACGACATCTACCGCATCAGCATCGGCGGCTCGGGCTTCGGAGGCATCGAGAACCTCGGCCCCGACATCAATACCCCAGGCGACGAACTCTTCCCCACCTTCCGGCAGAACGGCGACCTCTACTTCTCGTCCAACGGACGTCCAGGCATGGGCGGCCTCGACATCTTCTGCGCCCATCCCGAGGAGGATGGACACTGGACGGTGACCAATATGCTCTACCCCGTCAACTCCCCACAGGACGACTTCGGCATGACGTTCGAAGGCCCCTACAACCGAGGTTTCTTCTCCTCAAACCGCAACGACAAACGCGGGTGGGATCACATCTATTCCTTCGAGCTGCCCGAGACCATCCACAACCTCACGGGTTGGGTGTATGAAAAAGACGGCTACGAGCTGCCCGAGGGCATCGTCTATCTTATCGGTAACGACGGTACCAACGAGAAAATCAGCGTCAAGAACGACGGCTCGTTCGTGCAGCGCGTCACACCCGGCGTCAGTTATGTGCTGCTGGGCACCTGCAAGGGTTTCCTCAACTATAAGCAGGAACTCACCTGCGACAGCACCGTCGAGGACCGCGAGTACGAGCTGCTGTTTCCCCTCTCGTCCATCACCCGACCCGTCCTCATCGACAACATCTTCTACGAGTTCGACAAAGCCACCCTCACCGAAGCCTCTACGGCCGCCCTCGACCAGCTTGTCACCCTGTTGAACGACAACCCCAACGTAACCATCGAGCTCAGCGCCCACTGCGACTACAAAGGACGCGATGAATACAACGAACGCCTCTCGCAGCGCCGTGCCGAGAGTGTCGTCAACTACCTCATCGAGCACGGCATCGACACCGAGCGCTTGACGCCAAAGGGGTATGGCGAGAGCCAACCCAAGCAGGTGCGGAAAAAGCTGACGGAGAAGTACCCCTTCCTCCACGAGGGCGACGTGCTGACGGAGCAGTTCATCCTTACCCTGCCCGAGGAGCAGCAGGAAATCTGTAACCAGCTGAACCGCCGCACCGAGTTCAAGGTGCTCCGCACCACGTACAAACTATTTGAATAATGGAACATGGCGCTTCCTTTTTCGAAAGAAGCATGTTTTTTTTTCTTTTTTTTCTTCTTTTCCCAAAAAAGCTGTATATTTGTTCGCCCAAATGTATCCATGACAAAACTCAACATCAATAACAACCAAACCATCATCAAGATTATGAAATCATTACGAACCATCCCTGCCCTGCTTTGCACGGCTACGATGATGCTCCTGCTGGCCTCGTGCGGCAAGACCGTCAAGTGCGAATCCGTCGACATCGTCCCCCGCCCCATCAGCGTGGAGATGCAGAACGGCACTTACAAGCTGAAAATCGCCAAAGGCGAATGTGTCAACTGCGCACTCAAGCGCATTGACTTCACTGAGGACAAGACGCTCGGTGAAGAGGCCTACACCCTCACCATCAGCAAGAGTGGCATCGCCATCAGCGCCTCCTCCCCCGCCGGAGCCTTCTATGCCAAGCAGACACTGCGCCAGATGATTCCCGCCGAGGCCATCACCGACAAGAAGGTGACCGCTGTCGTGCTGCCCTGCTGCACCATCAAGGACGCGCCCCACTTTGCCTATCGCGGTGCCCACCTCGACGTCTGCCGCCACTTCTTCACCGTCGATGAGGTGAAGACTTACATCGACATCCTCGCCATGCACAAAATTAACCGCTTCCACTGGCACCTCACCGAGGACCAGGGCTGGCGCATCGAAATCAAGGCTTATCCGCAGCTCACCCAAGTGGGTGCCTATCGCGAGGGCACTATGGTGGGCAAGAACTGGAACTCCAACGACGGTGTGCGCTACGGCGGATTTTACACCCAGGACGAGGTGAAGGAGATTGTGCAGTATGCTGCCGACCGCTTCATCACCGTCATCCCCGAGATTGAAATCCCCGGGCACTCCCTTGCTGCGCTGGCTGCCTATCCCGAGCTGGGTTGCCGCGGCGACCACTACGAAGTGGCTACGACGTGGGGCGTCTTCCCCGAAGTGCTCTGCCCGGGCAAGGAGGAGTCGTTCAAGTTCTGGGAGACGGTGCTCACCGAGGTGATGGCGCTGTTCCCCTCGAAGTACATCCACATCGGCGGCGACGAATGCCCCAAGGACGAGTGGAAGAAGTGCCCCCTCTGCCAGAAGCGCATCAAGGAGGAAGGCTTGAGGAACGAGGCTGAGTTGCAGAGCTACGTCAACCGCCGCATCGAGAGTTTCCTCAATGCCCACGGACGCCAGATTATCGGCTGGGACGAAATCCTCGAAGGAGGTGTTACCCCCACCGCCACCATCATGAGCTGGCGCGGCACGACGGGAGGCATCGCAGCCGCCCAAGCAGGTAACAAGGTCATCATGACGCCCAACTCCTACTGCTACCTCGACTACTACCAGAGCCGCGACAAGGAGAACGAGCCACTGGCCATCGGCGGCTATCTGCCCGTCGAGCAGTGCTATAGCTTCGACCCCTACAACGGCCTCACCAAGGACCAGCAGCAGTATATCCTCGGCGTCCAGGGTAACGTCTGGACGGAGTATATCGCCACGTTTGACTATGCCGAGTACATGTTGCTGCCCCGCCTCAGCGCCCTTGCCGAAGTGGGCTGGAGCTACGGCAACAAGGACTACGACGACTTCCTGCGCCGCTTGAACCACCTCCGCACCTACTTCGATGCCTACGGCTGGAACTACGGCAAACACGTCTTTGCCGCACCAGAAGAAGAGGAAAAGAAATAAATCCGACAATACAATATCATCCATAAAAACCCCATCACATGAAGAAACAACTCATCCTTGCGCTGGCTTTCGTGGCAGCGCTCATGACAAGCTGCAAGAGCAGCGACAAACCCCTTGCGGGGCAGAACTGGCACGTCGAGAACGGCGTCATCGTCACCAACGAACCCCGTCGTGCTGCCGGACAGCAGAGCATGCTGGAGTTCTATACCGACCCCATCCCCGTTGTCCGCGTGGGCTTCGTGGGGCTTGGCATGCGCGGCCCGGGTGCCGTCAACCGCTTCACCCATCTTGAGGGCGTAGAGATCAAGGCTCTCTGCGACAAATACCCCGACCGTGCCCATGCCTGCCAGCGCTACCTCACCAACGCCGGTATGCCCGAGGCTGCCGAGTACAGCGGCGAAGAAGGCTACAAGCAACTCTGCGAACGCGACGACATCGACCTCGTCTACATCGCCACAAACTGGCAAACCCACGTCGAGATTGCCCTCTACGCCATGGAGCACGGCAAGCACGTGGCCATCGAGGTGCCCTCTGCCACCAGCATCGAGGACTGCTGGCGCCTTGTTGACACCTCCGAGCGCACCCGCCGCCACTGCATGATGCTTGAGAACTGCGTCTACGACTTCTTCGAGCTCACCTGCCTCAACATGGCCCAGCAGGGGCTCTTCGGCGAAATCCTCCACACCGAGGGCGCCTACATCCACAACCTCACCCCCTACTGGGACGAGTATGCCGACAACTGGCGCCTCGACTTCAACCAAAAGCACGGCGGCGACGTCTATCCCACCCACGGCTTCGGCCCCTGCTGCGAGGCACTCAACATCCATCGCGGCGACAAGATGGAATACCTCGTCAGCATGGCCACGAAGTCCGTCAACGGCCTCAAGGTTGCCAAGGCGAAGATGGGCGTCGATGAGTTTGCCTGCGGCGACCACATCGTCACCCTCGTCATGACCAAGAGCGGCAAGAGCATGGAGATTCAGCACAACGTCTTCACCCCCCGTCCTTACAACCGCCTCTATCAGCTCACCGGCACCGAGGGCTTTGCCAACAAATACCCCATCACCGGTTTCACCTTCCACAACAGCCAGATTGACCGCGACGCCCTGCCCGACATCCCCCGTCTGGACGAGCACAGCTTCGTGTCCGACGAGGTGAAAAACAAGCTGCTCCAGTACTACAAGCACCCCATCCATCAGGAGATTGAGGAGAAGGCCAAGCAGGTGGGCGGCCACGGCGGCATGGACTTCGTCATGGACTACCGCCTCATCTATTGCCTGCAGAACGGACTTCCCCTCGACCAGGACGTCTACGACCTTGCCGAGTGGTGCTGCATCAGCGAGCTCAGCGCCATCAGCCACGCCAACAAGTCGATGCCCGTTCGTGTGCCCGACTTCACCCGCGGCGACTGGAACAAAGTCAAAGGCCTCCACTTCTACATGAAGGGCGAACTTCCCGCAGCCAAAATCGCCAAGAAACTCTAAAAACCGTTAACCATCCAGTCCCCCCATGACCCCCGAGAATATATTCAACCAGTTTGCCTATGAGGGCGAGGTTGCCAGCATCAAGCCGCTGGGCGAAGGCTTCATCAACGACACCTTCATCGTCCGCACCACGGGCGACACCCCCGACTACATCCTCCAGCGCAAGAACCACAACGTCTTCCCCGACGTCCCCGCCATGATGGACAACATCGTGAAGGTCACCGCCCACATGAAGGCCAAGATCATCCGTGCCGGCGGCGACCCCCTGCGCGAGAGCCTCACCGTCGTCTTCGCCAAGGACGGACTGCCCTACTACTTCGACGCCGAGGAGGGCAACTACTGGGCCGTGTGCATATTCATTGCCGGCTCCGTCACCATCGACAATGCCACCTCGCTGGACCTCTGCTTCAAGGGCGGCCAGGGCATCGGCCGCTTCCAGAAGATGCTTGCTGACTACCCCGAACCCCTCCACGAGACCATCAAGGGCTTCCACAACATCCGCTTCCGCTACGAGCAATGGGACGACACCCTGCGCCGCGACAAGTTCGGCCTCGTGAAGACCGTGCAGGAGGAAATCAAGTGGGTTGAGGACCGCCGCCAGCAGATGCTTGACTTCTGGCACCTCGTCGAGGACGGCAGCCTGCCCATGCGCGTCACCCACAACGACACCAAGCTCTCCAACATCCTCTTCGACAAGAACGGCGACGTGCTCTGCGCCATCGACCTCGACACCTGCATGAGCAGCACCGCCCTCAACGACGTGGGCGACGCCCTGCGCAGCTACACCAACACCGGTGCCGAGGACGACCGCGACCTCAGCCGCGTCTCCATGGACATCGACCGCTTCCGCGCCTATGTGGCAGGCTACCTGAGCGAGATGAAGGACTCGCTCAACGACTGCGAGCGCGAGTGGCTGGCCTTCAGCGCCATCTACATCACCTTCGAGCAGGTGCTGCGCTTCCTCATGGACTACATCGACGGCAGCACGTACTGGAAAATCCAGTACCCCACGCACACCCTCGTCCGCACCCAGGCGCAGTACCGCCTCCTTCAGTCGATGGAGGCCCAGTACCCGCAGATGCAGGCCATCGTGCGCGAGCTGCTGGCATAACGCCCCCCCGAGAGCCCCCCGCCCCGCGCGGGGGCTTTCAAAGACAAGAAAACAGGTATTAGTAAAATTTTTTAGGTAAAAAAGTATGGAAAAGACAGAACACCCTGCCCTCCGCTTCGCCATCATCGGAGCCGGCAACATCGGTAGTGCGCTGGCCTTCGGCCTGGCGCAGAGCAAGCAGGTGCGCAAGACCGACATCTGCATCAGCAACACCCACCCCGAGAAACTCGAGCGCATCAAGTCGCGCGAGCCTGACATCCGCACCACCACCGACAACCGCGTCTGCACTAAGGACGCCGACGTGGTGGTGTTGGCCGTGAAGCCGTGGAAGCTGCCGCCCCTGGTGGACCAGCTGAAGGAGCTGCTCGACTACGACCGCCAGATAGTCTGCTCGATGGTGGGCGGCGTGGGCCTCGACGAGCTCAAGGAGCTGTTCAAGCGCCCTGACGGCTCGCTCCCCGTCCTCTACTACCTCATCCCCAACACCGCCATCGCCACCTGCCAGAGCATGACGTTCCTCTCCTCGGCGGGTGCCACGCCCGAGCAGGACGAGGCGCTGCTGGCCGTGTTCCGCGAGCTGGGCGACGCCATGCTGGTGGAGGAGCGGCTGATGAACTCAGGCCTCGTGCTGGCCTCGTGCGGCATCGCCTATGCCCTGCGCTACATCCGCGCCAACACTCAGGGCGGCGTGCAGCTGGGCTTCACCCCCGCCGACGCCCAGCGCATCGTCACGCAGACCATGAAGGGCGCCGCCAGCCTGCTGAGCGTGCTGGGCTCACACCCCGAGTCCGAGATCGACAAGGTTACCACCCCCTCGGGCCTCACCATCCGCGGCCTCAACGCCATGGAGCGCAACGGCTTCACCACAGCCATCATCGAGGGCCTCATGGCCTCCATCCCCCAGAAGGCAAAAAGCTAACAAGGTAACAAAGTAACATTTTTTCCGCGTCCGAGTGCAACCTTTTGCGTCCGGGCACCGTCTAATGTACAGAAACATCTTAAAAGGAGATACGACTATGATACTTTCAACAACCCCGACCATCGAAGGGCACCCCATCCGCGACTACAGGGGTGTGGTGACAGGCGAGACCATCATCGGCGCCAACATTGTGAAGGACTTCTTTGCCGGCATCCGCGACATCGTGGGCGGCCGTTCCGACAGCTACGAGCAGGTGCTGCGCCAGGCGAAGGACACGTCGCTGAAGGAGATGATGCAGCGTGCCCAGGCTCTCGGCGCCAACGCCATCGTCGGCATCGACATCGACTACGAGACCATCGGCAACAACGGCTCCATGCTCATGGTCGCCACCAGCGGCACAGCCGTACTGATCTGAGTGCAAGCTAAGGAAACGGCCAACAATCTTATCCCCACCTCAAGTTGAAGTGGGGATTGATGTTAGAAGCCTCGACCTCGGAAAGGATTGGCGAGGGCATTGCTTGCGTCCTTCTCTTTATCTGTGAAAACGCCCACTTCCGTCTGCTCTCCGCCAGAAAGGGTAAGCAGCGTGATGGTATTAATCTGTATCTCCTCTATCTGAGGAACGGTATATCTCTTTTTCATTGTCATATCTTTTTGTCGACGAATATGTTTTTTTTTGCGGCGAATGGTGCGAATTTGACGAATTATTTGGCTACGCCATTTTCTATCCATTCGGCGTGCAGAGTTATCGCCGCAGGTATTCGTTTAATTCGAACCTTTCGCCGACAGATAAACGTTTTACTTCACAAAGACTTTCTTGCCGTTCACGGTGTAGATGCCCTTTGCCGTAGGCTCAGCGTCCAAGTGACGGCCGTCGATAGTGTACCACTCGGCACCGGCCATTCTCCATTGTCCATTCTCCATTGAACGAATGCCCGTCGTTCCGTCGAAGCGGAGGCCGATGCTCTGGGCATTACTCGGTAACGCAGCCGTAGGCAAGGAGAGATAGGCCTTACCGGCCGCTAACGTAGAACCATCGACGACGGTATAGAAGCCTACGCCATTCTCGCCGTCGGCAAGGATGAAGTTCGTATTCTCCCCTTCCACTTTATTAAGCGTCTCTGCCGAGGTAACACCAGTCAATAGATTCGAAACAACGGTTTCGCCTGTTCCGACAGGAATCTCATATGTGCCTGCATTGCCGAGAAGTATTATTCCCGTCCCTGCGGGAACGTCCGTAATGCGCGTCAGCGTCACATTGCCCGTGCTGGGACGGAAGGCTGAAACGATGTAAGCTTTCACTTCGTCCGTACCTGAGAAGTCAAGGGCTTCCTCGCTGCAGAAGGTCGCTACCCCAGCATTGCCAAGGGTAATGGAAACCGTGGCAGGTACAGGTTCAGCCTCCACGATGCCGCCCTTGAATACCTCCTCTGTCCAACCTGCAGCAATATACACTTCTTTTGTCCCAAAAGGAACCGTTAAAACACAATCATCAGAAATGCCTTTGAAAGCTTCTTCACCGAAACTGAAAGGTTTCTGAATAAGCGATACGACAGAAGTCAAACTACTGCAACTTAAAAAGGTACCTTTGCCAATTCTGGTAACTGAATTGGATATAGTGACGGAAGTTAGGTGGGTACGAAAAAAGGCATAATCGCCAATGTCTGTGACTGAATCGGGGATAGTGATGGAAGCTATATTGTTACACCCTTCAAAGGCATAGCTGCCAATACCGATAACTGACTCGGGAATAATCGTTGTACTGCACCCAACAACTAATGTTCTTGTAGCGATTTCTATAATACCATTGCATCCATTGCGGCTATCATATACCGTATTGTCCTCATCTACGGCAATGGAAATCAGATTTCCACAACCATCAAAAACTCTTTGTTCAATGCACGTTATCGACTCAGGTATGATGACAGAGGTCAGGCCACAAAAAGCAAAAGCATATTGACCAATGGTCGTTACGGAATTGGGGATGATAACGGAGGTCAGGCTATCGCAGCCAAAAAAACAACCAATGGGAATGTTGGTTAATGAATTTGGGATAGTGACGGAGGTTAGACCGCAATCTGAAAAGGCAGTCTGGCCAATATAAGTAACCGAACTAGGGATAATGATTGAGGTAAGAATGGAGCAGCCAGAAAAGGCAGACTGACCAATGGTCGTAACAGAATTATGAATGATAACTGAGGTGATAAGGCTACCGCCAAAGGCTTCTTCCTCAATACCTTGCACGGAATAAGGTCGACCACCAACGGTTATGGTGTTAGGGATATCGATAGGGCCAGAATAATTTCCCCATTGTCTTCCCCATTTTGTTACAGTAGCAACTCTATTTTCTGGAACGAGATTGTAGTAGATGCCACCCACTTCGACGGGGTCGTCGGCTAAAGCGGGGAGGGCGAAGAGCGGCGCTAAAAGCGCGAGCAGAAGTAGTTTTTTGCTTTTCATAAATACTTTTTTCTTTGCGTTTCGGCTCTATGGCGCGGGTTGGGTTTTGTATTTAACAAAAGACATACGAAAAGAAAGTGTGAGCCTAATTTAGACTTACCTCTTTTGATGGGCTCTCGACTGCCTGTAACCAAAGTAAAAATAAAACAGCTCACACGTTGGTGTATAATGTGAGCTGTCGCCCAAACAATTACAACCAACTGGAGCGCTTTGGGCTTTCTTTGATTACAATGAATTGTCGAGATCCATCAAAAGAAAAAAGCTAAAACGCTTCCTATTTCAAATGTCTGCCATGCGGTCTTACGATGCATGACGGGACAAAGATAGTACGAATAAAAAGGAAATGCAAGGAAAAGAACAACTTTTTCGAAATACTATACGCAAAAGTTGAAATTTGGGTTGGCAGCGGCGAAGAAAGCCTTATCTATCGGAAAGTTTCTTGCCGGCGAAAGATCTGAATTATCCGTAATGCCGTGCGCTATGCGTTCAGACCAAGCATTTAATCGCGCAGCCCAAGCAACGGTTTATAAACACGGGCCGCGTTTATATAAACAGGGGCCGTGTTTATATAAACAGGGGCGCTGTTTATAAACATCGCACTACGTGCAGAGAATGGCATCAAACATGGGAACTCTCACTACAAAAAACATAAAAAAATGCTACATTCCTACACCAATGGCCTTATTCCGCTGGTATATAAACCATTGTGGGTGTAGGAAAATGTAGGAAAAACCCCATTCCTACACCAGCAACGCACTATGGAAGAGAATGTTAGACCGGCTGGTGTAGGAATGTAGGATTTTTACAAAAAGAAGATGGTTTTCAGCGCTGCATGTCCAGCAGGCGGGCGGCGGCGGCGAAGGAGGTGAGCTCGCCGCGGAGCACCTGCTGCTCCATCTCCTCGATGGCGCGGGCAATGGCGGGATTCTGGTAGAAGCGGTCGCGCAGCGTGTTGTTGATGGTCTCGTACATCCAGTACTTGGCCTGCTCGTTGCGGCGGTACTGGAAGTAGCCGTTCTGACGCACAAAGTCGATGTACTCGTACACCATGTCCCATATCTCCTTGATGCCGAGGCCGTAGAAGCCGCTGTAGGTGAGCACGCGGGGCTCCCAGCCGCTCTCGGTGGCGGGGAAGAGGTGGAGGGCGTTGCGGAAGTGGCGCGCGGCCAGCTCGGCGCGCTGGATGTTGTCGCCGTCGGCCTTGTTGATGATGATGCCGTCAGCCATCTCCATGATGCCGCGCTTGATGCCCTGCAGCTCGTCGCCCGTGCCCGCCAGCTGGATGAGGAGGAAGAAATCGACCATGGAGTGGCAGGCGGTCTCGCTCTGCCCCACGCCCACGGTCTCGACGAAAATCTTGTCGTAACCGGCGGCTTCGCAAAGGACGATGGTCTCGCGCGTCTTGCGGGCCACGCCGCCCAGCGACCCTGCGGCGGGCGAAGGACGGATGAAGGCCTTGGGATGGACGGAGAGACGCTCCATGCGCGTCTTGTCGCCCAGGATGCTGCCCTTGGTGCGCTCAGAACTGGGGTCGATGGCGAGGACGGCCAGCTTGCCGCCGTACCGCTCCAGCACGTGGAGGCCGAAGACGTCGATGCTGGTGCTCTTGCCCGCGCCGGGGACGCCGCTGATGCCGATGCGCACCGAGTTGCCGGTGAAGGGGAGGCACTTCTCTATGACTTCCTGGGCAATGGCTTGGTGCTCGGGCAGCAGGCTCTCCACAAGGGTGACGGCCTGCGAGAGGATGGTGACATCGCCCTTGAAGATGCCCTCGACGTACTCGTTGGCTGTCATCTGGCGGCGCTTGGCGCGACGGAAGTAGGGGTTGACGCGCTCGGGCTGCTCGATGCCGGCATTGACGGTGAGACCTTTGTATTCAGCTGAGTTTTCGGGATGGTCCATGGGAATAATTATAAAATTAGCTTAGTGTTTCTTTTTTCAGAAAAGCAGCGGTGTAGCCTTTGCCCGAGGCGGCCACCTCGGCGGGAGTGCCGGTGACGACGACCTCGCCGCCGCGACGACCGCCCTCGGGGCCCATGTCGATGATGTGGTCGGCCTGGCGGATGACGTCGAGGTTGTGCTCGATGACGACGACCGTGTTGCCGCGATCCACCAGCCGGCGCAGCACCGACATCAGCACGCGGATGTCCTCGAAGTGGAGGCCCGTGGTGGGCTCGTCGAGGATGTAAAGCGTCTTGCCCGTGTCGCGCTTCGCCAGCTCGGTGGCCAGCTTGACGCGCTGGCTCTCGCCGCCGGAGAGCGTCGACGAGGGCTGCCCCAGCTTGATGTAGCCCAGGCCCACCTCCTGCAGCACCTTTATCTTGTTGAGGATGGTGGGGACGTTCTCGAAGAACTCCACGGCCTGGTTGATGGTCATGTCCAGCACGTCGGCAATGGACTTGCCCTTGAAGCGGACTTCGAGCGTCTCGTGGTTGTAGCGCTTGCCCTGGCACACCTCGCAGGGCACCATCACGTCGGGCAGGAAGTTCATCTCGATGGTCTTGTAGCCGTTGCCCGAGCAGGCCTCACAGCGTCCGCCGCTGATGTTGAAGGAGAAGCGTCCGGGCTTGTAGCCGCGCATCTTCGCCTCGGGCAGCCCCACGAAGAGATTGCGGATGTCGGAGAAGATGCCAGTGTAGGTGGCGGGGTTGGAGCGGGGGGTGCGTCCCAGCGGCGTCTGGTCCACGGTGACCACCTTGTCGATGTTCTCCATGCCCTCGATGTGGCCGTAGGGCAGCGGCTCGCGCAACGAGCGGTAGAAGTGCTGCGAGAGGATGGGCTGCAGGGTGTCGTTGACGAGGGTTGACTTGCCGCTGCCGCTGACACCGGTGATGCAGACGAGCTTCCCCAGGGGGAAGGTGACGGTGATGTCCTTCAGGTTGTTGCCCTGACAGCCGAAGAGGGTTATCTCGGTGCCGTCGGCGGTGCGCCGTGCAAAGCGGGGTTTCACAGGGGGCTGAGCGGCAGCGGCCTCGGCATGGCCGTCGCCCATCTGGACAGCCTGCGTGCTGGCCTTGCCCTGCAGGTAGCGGGCGGTGAGGGTGTCGGCGCGCATCAGCTCGTCGGGGGTGCCCGTGAAGACCACCGTGCCGCCCTTGCGCCCGGCAAAGGGGCCGAGGTCGATGACGTAGTCGGCACTGAGCATCATGTCCTTGTCGTGCTCGACGACGATGACCGTGTTGCCCAGGTCGCGCAGCTCCTTCAGCGAATGAATGAGCCGCTCGTTGTCGCGCTGGTGGAGCCCGATGCTGGGCTCGTCGAGGATATAGAGCACGTTCACTAGCTGCGAGCCAATCTGCGTGGCCAGACGGATGCGTTGGCTCTCGCCACCCGACAGCGACTGCGACGGACGGCCCATGGCCAGGTAGTCGAGCCCCACGTCGAGCAGGAACTTCAGCCGGACGCGGATTTCCTTCAGTATCTCCTCGGCAATCTTCTGCTGGTTGCCGGTGAGCTGCTCCAGGGCGCTGCCCGCCCATTCGTAGAGCTCGCCGATGTCCATGGCGGAGAGGTCGGCAATGTTCTTGTCGAGGATGCGGTAGCTGAGTGCCTCCTTGTTGAGCCGCGCACCGCCGCATGCGGGGCAGGTGCAGGTGGCCGAGAACTGGTCAATCCACTTCTGCTGAGCTGCCGAGGGCTCCACGTCCTGCAGGCTCATGAAGTACTTGACGATGCCGTCGAAGGCAATGAACATGTCGGACTCCTGCAGTAGCGTGGTCTGCACCTTGATGCGGTCGGGGGTGCCGTTGAACACCTCGTTCAAGGTGTCCTCGTCAAGCTCCTCCACAGGGGTGTCGAGGGTGAAGTCGTGGCGCTGCAGCAGGGCGTCGAGCGTACGGAAGATAAGGGTGTTCTTGTAGGGTCCGAGGGGGACGATGGCTCCCTGGCGGATGGAGAGTGTGCGGTCGGGGATGACTTTGTCGGTGTCCATACGGGTGACAATGCCGAGGCCGCGGCACTTGGGACAGGCTCCCTGCGGCGAGTTGAAGGAGAAGTTATGAGGCGCGGGCTCGCGGTACGAAAGCCCCGTGACAGGGTCCATGAGGCGCTTGCTGTAGTGGCGCACCTCGCCGCTGTCCTTGTCGAGTATCATCAGCAGGCCGTCGCCCTGCACCATGGCCGCTGCCACGCTGTCGCGCAACCGCTTGTCGTCCTTGGCCTGCACCTTCAGCTTGTCGATGACCACCTCGATGTCGTGGTTTTTGTAACGGTCCACCTTCAGTCCGGGCACCGCCTCGCGCACCTCGCCATCGATACGGACGTAGAGATAGCCCTTGCGTCGCACTTGTTCGAAGAGCTCGCGGTAGTGGCCCTTGCGGTTGCGCACCAGTGGCGCCAGTATCATCACCGCACGGCCTTCGTAGTCGCCCAGAATGAGGTCGATGATCCTCTCCTCGGTGTATTTCACCATACGCTGCCCCGACTCGTAGGAGTAGGCCTCGCCGGCACGGGCGAAGAGCAGACGGAAGTAGTCGTAGATTTCGGTCGTGGTGCCGACGGTGGAGCGGGGATTCTTGTTGGTGGTCTTCTGCTCGATGGAGATGACGGGGCTGAGACCGGATATCTTGTCCACGTCGGGCCGCCGCATGCCCCCGAGGAAGTTGCGGGCATAGGCTGAGAAGGTCTCAATGTAGCGGCGCTGCCCCTCAGCAAACAGGGTGTCGAAAGCCAGCGACGATTTGCCCGAGCCGCTCAGCCCCGTGATGACGGTGAGCGACTTGTGGGGGATGGTCACGTCGATATTCTTGAGGTTGTGCTCACGGGCACCATACACCTCAATATCGGGCTGAAGAACCGTCGCGTCTTCTATCTTGATGTCGGCATCTGATGTCATTCCTTGGTTTTCTCGCGTTGGCGGGTGAAGAGATTGATGTCGCTTCGCTCGGTGTACTCAATGCCGTCGGAGCCCAGCGCCTCGATGGAAATGAAATAGACACCGTCGTCGGCTGTCTGGCCATGCCAGGTGCCATCCCAGCAGATGTAGTAGGTGAAGTCGCCTTCATACTCCTTCTCCAGGGTGGTCTCGTCGCCGCTGACGATACGCTGCCCCCAACGGTTGAAGATGGCCATGCGGAACTTCAGCAGGCTCTGCGTCTTCACCCGATAGGTGTCGTTGATGCCGTCGCCATTGGGCGAGAAGGCATTATAGACCGTCATCGACGAGCTGCGCAGCGAAAAGCGCATCATGTCCTCCTCGTCCTGCTCCACCGAGCCCTCGACACCCGTCTCCCTGTAGCGGTAGGTGATGGAGAGGCTGATGCGGTACGAGACGCCGGCACCTCCCTCGCGGAAGGTGAACTCCGTCACCTCGTCGTTGCGGACGGCAAGGGTGGTCTCCTCCTTGTCGTCTTTCTTCAGAATCTTCCACTCGTAATAGACGATGTAGCCCGCCGTGTCGGTAGGGTTGGCAGTAAACGTCACGGTGAGCGGGGCATCGTAGGTGCCACCCACCGTCAGTTCCTCCTCCTCGCCATCGTGATTGATGAAGGTGCCCGTGGGAGCCACAGAAGGGTAATAGTCAGGTGATGCCTGCAACAGAATCGTGACTGCGGTAAGCCATAGTAGCAGAGTTATTCGTTTCATTGTTTCTTGTTCGTAGGTTTGAATTTGCAAAGATAGGGTGAGCCGAGCGAAAAAACAAATTTATTTGGTTTTTTCCGAGGCGACCCCTATCTAAAAGCCTCCGAAGAAGGATTAAAGATAGTACAAGCCGAGCGAAAAAACAAATTTGAGTATTCCACGTAAAAAACGTTCAGCCAGATGAGAAAATCCGGCTGAACGATGAAAGAATAAAGATTACAATTATTATTTCACAAGTACCTTGCGCACGGTTCCATCGCTCATGCGTACGATGTTCACTCCATGCTCGGATCCTCCAACGCGGCCGTCGAGGCTATAACGCTCCATCTCTTCGACAACGGATGAAGCACCAAGTTCATCCTCCATCTCCACATTTTCGATTCCCGAATGGATATTGAAGAATTCCAGCCATACAGGGGCTTCCTTATAAGCGTCGATGCTAGCTTCAGGAACATAAAGGTTACACATCTGTTTATCGATTTTCTTAAACACATTAGGACTTGAGCAAACTGGCGGAATCACGGCATTACAATGGAGTTCCGAGGGGTTGCAATAACCATAATCTTCACCATAGAGGTTCGTCACCTTACCGCCCAGTATAAGGGTGGCGATGTTTTCGTTGTAGAAAGGACAATGCCCACCCGTCACGGAAAGATTTCGTCCGACATACACTTCTACGAGCGAATTGAGGTGATTATAATAGGTGTCGAACATGCCCCAGTAGTTGCCTGACGAGCCGTCCAGCTTCAGTTCCCGGTCGCTGTCGGCAATCGTCAGTTTCACCAGGCTGTTGCAGTTGTAGAATGCCGAGCCGCCGATCGAATCCACAGCAGCGGGGATGACGATGGACTGAAGGCTTTTGCAGTCGTAGAACGTGTTGCCCTCGATACGGTTCAGAGAGGCCGGAAGATGGATGGTCTCCAACGCATTGCAATAGACGAAAGCCTCATACCCTATCTCATTCACACCGTCGGGGATGACCAGCGAGGGAAGCGAGTCGCATTGGTAGAACGCCTGACGGCCTATCGACGTCAGGTTCGGACCGAGCGTTACAGAGCGAAGGCCACGGCAGTTGCGGAAGGCCTCTTTCTCCAGACGAGTCACGTTGTCACCCAGCGTCAGCTTCTTGATATGCTCATTGGCGAAGGCAGAATGACCGCCAGCCGTCACGACGTTACGGCCGACATACACCTCTTCAAGCGAATTGAGGTGATTATAATAGGTGTCGAACATGCCCCACTGATTGCCCAACGAACCGTCCAGCTTCAGTTCCCGGTCGCTGTCGGCAATCGTCAGTTTCACCAGGCTGTTGCAGTTGTAGAACGCCGAGCCGCCGATCGAATCCACAGCGGCGGGGATGACGATGGACTGAAGGCTTTTGCAGTCGTAGAACGTGTTGCCCTCGATACGGTTCAGAGAGG
>JAEEZS010000044.1 GCA_016291905.1 Bacteroidaceae bacterium | reverse complement strand
GCCCCACTATGCTTCAGACTGCGGTGCAAAGGTACACATTACTTCTGACTTGGCAAAATTGCAGGCGAAATCTCAGCCTGCAATTTGACCTATAGAACAACATATGGTTGTTTCCAGCCTGCAAAATGACCTATACGCCTATATTTATCAGTGGCTCAATCCTCGATTGATGCCTCCAAACAAACAAATCCGGTCAACATAAAAGCTCCTGTCGGCAGTTGCGGGGCAGGAGCGAGGTAATGCCTTTCTATTTTCTCTGGTTGAAGACTCTGTCGCCGAAGTCCATCATCCAAATCCAATCGAAAGCCGAATGGCCGTGTTGCTGATTGCGGCGCACATAGCCCAGCCTGGAACCGATGGCACTGGTCTCATAATCATTGGGCCATCCCACCTTCGGGAGCCCCGCTTTGCAGAACTTCTCCCATACGGGACTTGCAGCCTGCACAGACAGGAACTCGCCTTTCGTGTCGAACCAACCGTCGTCGAAGCCCTCTACCAGCAAGGCACGCGGTGCTATGCATGCGATTAGGAGATGCTGGTCGAAAGGCATTGTATCCTCATGCCCGGCATATTTCTTATAGGCTTTGCAGTACCAATGGGTGAATGTGCTCGTCTCGGTCGTAATGTTCTCGCCATAGTTACGTTTCGCCAAGGGCACACCGCCACCACCTGTCTGATTGGGCACTACCACGGGAAAACGCTCGTCGAAGGCTCCTGCAATCAGAGCAGCCTTTCCAAGACGTGAGGAACCGGTCAGGATTACCCTTTTGGCATCCAGAAGGGAGTCCTGTTCTATCATGTCCATACCGCGCATCAGCCCCCATGCCCAGGCACCCAAGGATGTCGTGTTGTCATCACGGTTCGGGTCGCGTGGCGGCCACAATTCAAAGCATCGCCGATAAGCATATTCGTCCTGCTCTTCGGGGGAAGCAGGGTCGGGGTCGGGCGAAATGTCGGCATAGCAGGCTGTCACCAAGGCATATCCGCGTGCCAGCATCATACTGATGGGGTAATAGGTCCGCTGGTTTGCATCGGCAAAAGTCCCGCGAGGTTTCAGTTCGCGGAACAGCTGATGTGGCACATCGAGGCTTTCCGTTATGAAAATAGCCTCATCGCTCAGCATCGTGTGGTTACCGCAATAGTTCAGCAGCATGATGACGGGCACGGGAGCTTTGGCGTGGCGAGGTGTCACAATGAGCCAGTCCACGAAGGGCCCCGTCTTGTCGCTGCGGAACCACATCCTCACCTGTCTTCTCAAACCGAATCCGGCCAGGGTGACACCTTCCTCCAGTTTCTCCAGCACGATGTCGCACTTTGGCGGCATCTGTCCATACATCTCCTTCTGGAAGATGCCGAGTATCTCCTGTCGTCGGAGTTCCCAGTCCTTCAGGTTCTTCACCTTCTTCCCGTTCACGAAGCGCAGTGGGTCTTCCAAGGTATATGGTTTCACCTTGCTTTCATCGTAGTTCACTTGAGCCCATGCACGCGTCGAAGCACAGGCTACTGCTATCATAGCCAGTAGAATATAGAGTTTGAGCTGCTGCTTCATATTCGTTTTTCTATATGTTTACCTGTGGCCGGAACGCTCTTCTTTTCTATGATGAAGACGAAATCGGCAGAAACGTCCGCATCCAAGGTGACACGTCCCTTTCGCTGGTCGTAGCTGACGGTGCAGTCAAAATACTCAATGCCATCGCCCTTGGGAAGGTGGAAGCGGCGCGATGTCTTTCCGTTCGGATAAATACGGAAGATGCGTTTCCCCGGCATGGAGGGGTCTGTCATGGGAATGATAGAGCCAGAACGGATGAAAAGAGGGAACTTGCCAAGGGGATATTCTCTTGTCACCTCGGTCCCCGCCTGGAAGGATTCTCCCGTCCAGTAGTCCACCCACGCTCCGTCATCGGGAAGATGGTATGTCACCTTGTTGTTGTCGGATGTGATGGCTTTAGTGAAGATATCATTCCCCAGCAAGTGACTACGCTCCTCCAGATTCGTCCCCTTTATCAATGAGCCGCCATGCAGATGGGCATCTACGACAGTGGAGAACTTGTATGGAACCAGCGATTTCAACCAGTTGACGCACCAGCGATAGGTTTCCTCCACTTC
Source organism: Bacteroidaceae bacterium (assembly GCA_016291905.1). Lineage (GTDB taxonomy): Bacteria > Bacteroidota > Bacteroidia > Bacteroidales > Bacteroidaceae > UBA1189. The sequence goes on along the minus strand of JAEEZS010000044.1, from coordinate 2,513 downwards.
CGTCCCATGATTCCAGGGCAGGTGAGCCGAGAAGGGACCGTTCTCCCCTCCGTTTATCATGCAGGCTGTCATGCATCCGAACTGGGCATAACGTGCCAGCTGGGCAGCATTCGACTTGGGGAAAAAGAAGCCGCCCACCTCACAGGCCACAGCAGCGTAGCCATAACGTGAGGAGCGATAGATATCATTTATCTGGCGGCATAGGCCGTCCCAACTGCCTGAGAAATCTCCACACCAACCCATGTTGTTTTTCTCAATATTGGACTCCAAGCCGCCTTGAAAAGAGTAGGGGCGAGCTATCGTGATACCATCGGTTCGGTTTTTCACGGTATAGTCGAACATGGCATCATAGTAATAATGGCAGAAATCCTTGTTTGCCATCGTACCTTTGGAGGTGTCGAAGAAAGGTGGCAGATAGGTGTCCCCATTATCCACCTTCCAACCATAGACTCCTTCCGTGAAGACTTTGTCAAGCTGGCTGTACCACCATGCGACGGCGTCTTCGTTGGTAAAGTCGATATGTATGCCTTTGCCCTTCCACCAGTCAACAGACCGGTTGCTGTTCGCTCCATAATTGTTTCTGCCGACCTCGTCGAAGGCGGCGCTTCGCTGACTGGGCGTGTCTTTGCACTTCTCGTTCACAAATCCTGTCAGCCAAAGGATGGTTCGGACACCTTTCTGCATGAAGCCCTTTATCATCGATGCAGGGTCGGCATAACGCTGGGTGTCCCACTTGAAATCGTTATATGCGGTACACCAAGGGCTGTCAATGATGATTGCATCCACAGGTATTCCGCGTTCGAGATATTCGTTTACGATGCGCTCGGCGCCTTGCGTGGTGTTAATACTGTCCTCCCACACGATATGTCCGAATGCCCAAGCCGGGGTAATGGGCGGGCACATGGTGCGGGGGTTGATGCTCACGGGCTGAGACATGCACACACTTGCCCCCAAGAGCAGGGATAAAGTAAGAACAAATAATTGTTTCATTGTGTCTTTTTTATAAGGATTATATCGACACACCACGCCACGCCTCTGTTCTTGTCCTGCGACAGAAGGGTGGTTTCCTGTATGAATTGGTTTGTCTGCTACTTCAGGCTGTCGAACTTGGCGTTCTTCTCGATGGTCCAGCCTTCGCGCTTCGAGAGTCCGCAGTCCTTGCCCTTGAACATCTTTGCCGATTGCTTGTCGCCCTTCAATTGCCAGTTCAGCCAGTTCAACGCTACTACCGTAAACTCGCCACCATGAGGCTGGCGGTATGTGCCGCCATGACCTACAGGATAATTCGCTACACAGCAGGGCACGTGCTGTATCTTGTGGAAGTCGTCCATGCCGTTCTCGTAGGCGATGTCTTCCTTTCCGCCAAGGATGTAGATGACGCTGGAGTGAATCTCCTTCAGCTTCGACTTGTCGGGCATCGGCATACCGCCTACAGCCTGCCTGCGATTGCTCTCCTTGAAGAGGCCACTGTTGCAAATCATCAGGGTCTTGATGCGCGGGTCTGCACAGTTGTATAGGCTCTGCAGACCTCCGCACGACATGCCTGCCACGCAGATGTTCTTCACGTCGATTTTGCCATAATAGGGAGAGGCAGGGTCGGCATTTTGTGCGATTGCCCAGTCGATGCTTTCTATCTGTTGCTCCGTGGTGGACATCGGGCCTTGATAGGGCTTCTCCTCCATGGGGATATAGCCTGTCGCCAAGACGATATAGCCGTGCGATGCTATCTCGCCCAAGAACTTGAAGTGCTCCCAAGGCGAGTTAGTGCAGGCGCCGTTGCCCCAGACGAGCACGGGCAGGGGCTTCTTTTTGTTGAACACGGACATGTCTTGCGGCACGAAAACGGTGTGGGCAGGGAGCGTTGCCTCCTCTTTCATGATGGCTTTGTATGGTCCTGTGCCGCCGTCCTCAACAACGAGAGACTGCAGGCCGCGTATTTCCCACCAGTCGAAGTTGAAGAGCTTCGGGCCCTTGCGACCCGTGAAGACGAGGTAGAGGTCACGGCATTGACCATTTGACCATTTACCATTTACCATTTTATTTTGGCCGTTGTCTGTTGACCGTTGTCCGTCGTCTGTTGTCCGTTGTCCGTTGTCAAACTCCGCAGTGATTGTCTGCCATTTCTCCCAGCCTCCTGTGCCAGGCACTTCCAGGCGGGCAAGCAGCTGACCCTTGACGCTGTCGAGGTGCAACTCAATCTGTCCGCCGCGCAATCCGCTTGCCACGCGAGCCACGAACTGCTTCGGCATGTTCCCGCTGAAGTCGACGTTCTGCAGCTTTATGTAGTCTCCATTATGAATGTCTGCGACATAGACGCCCACCTCGTCGTTCTGCTCCGTCTTTACGCCACGACTGAAAGCCATCGTCTCGGCCTCCACCTTTCGATAAGGATTGAAGGTCTCGATAGGCTTCACGCCCTCGTCTGTAGGCAGAATTGTGGGGAAGGAGCCGTCTTCGTTGTATTTGAATTCCTCGACAGCCACGCTACGCCCAAAGCCTCCGCCATGAGGCAG
>JAEEZS010000043.1 GCA_016291905.1 Bacteroidaceae bacterium | reverse complement strand
TGACGCAGGATGACATCCTGATCGACCATAGCCTCCTTGACGGCCTGCAGGTAGTCCCAGTCCATCTCACCGCCAATGGGGATGATGAGGTCTTTGTTGCCCTCGAACTTCACGTCGCCAATCTTCACCTTGTTCACTTCGTCGATAATGCCTACATCGTGCGGAGCCAGCACCTGTGCGCCGTCGTCCCAGTAAGCCTTGTAGCCGTTGTACTCACGGGGGTTGTGAGAGGCGGTGACGTTGACACCTGCCTGACAGCCCAGATGACGGATGGCAAACGAGATTTCGGGCGTCGGACGGAGGCTCTCAAAGAGATACACCTTGATGCCGTTGGCCGAGAAGATGTCGGCTACCGACTCGGCAAACATGCGACCGTTGTTGCGGCAGTCGTGACCTACCACCACCGAGCACTGCTTGCCGGGGAACGCCTTGAGAATGTAGTTGGCGAAGCCCTGTGTGGCCATGCCTACAATGTACTTGTTCATGCGGTTGGTTCCTGCGCCCATGATGCCGCGCAGTCCGCCCGTACCGAATTCCAGGTCGCGATAGAAAGCGTCAATGAGGTCGGTCTTGTCAGGATTGTCCAACATGGCCTGTACTTCTTTACGTGTCTCCTCGTCAAAGGCTGGAGAGAGCCATTCCTTTGCCCGTGCCTCGCACTGAGCAATGAGTTGAGCGTTATTTTCCATAATTATACTTTAAGTTATATAAGTTATTGAGTTTTTAAGTTATTGAGTTTCTAAGTTATTGAGTTTTTAAGTTATTGAGTTTTTAAGTTATTGAGTTTCTAAGTTTGAGAGTTATTCTCTGACCTACAAAATTAGTAAAAAAGAGCCAATATTGACCCTTTCACTCCTTAACTTTTTAACTTTTTAACGTTTTCAGTTTTTCAGAAGGCGGTCAATCTCCTCAAACTGACGGCCCATATTCAGGTTGAGATAAATGGTGTAGAGCGCCGGTGCCCACTTGTGCTGCTGCTGCGGAGCCAGCTTGCGGTAGTGCTCCATGTAGGGGCGTGCCAGCTGGTAGTAGGTCTTGCGCTTGGCGTTGAGGGTGGCACGCGGAGTGTCCTGGCTCAGCGTCTGAATGAGGTTGAGGATGGCCGTTCCGGCATTGAAGTAAGGCTCGGCCAGCGTGTTGTTGATGCCGATGAGCTGACGGCTCACCTCCAGGCTTTCCTCGTTGCGCCCCATGTTGAGCAGCACGGTTGACTTGCCGAAGAGGAAGATCTCGCTGTGGGGATTGACCGTCAGGGCGCTGTCGGTCAGCTGGAGTGCCTCGTCGTACTGTCCACGGGCGTTGTAGAAGTCGAGCAGGCGGGGATAGAAATAAGCATGCTCCGGAAAGCGGTGGAAGCCGTCGCTGAGCGTGTTGCGGTAGCCGTTGTCATCGTGCAGCTGGTTGTAGGCCTCGGCCATGTATTGCAGCGTGAACGACAGCTTGGCGGTATCCTGCAGGGCACAGTCGGCATACTTGAGCGTGTGCTCGGGCAGGCTCTCGCGGAATCCGGTGTAGGTGGCCCAGTAGGCAGCTTCCTTCATCAGCGTGTCGCGTTCGCTGTAGTGGTAGTCGGTGAACAAGGGCTGGCGGGCGCAGTCCAAGTAACAGTCGAAGAACGGGAATGCCTCGTCCGGGCGGTTGTGCGACAGGAAGAACCGTCCTCCCAGATACAGGTTACGGCGTATCTCGTGGAGGGCCTCAGCATGTTTCTGGCGGTACTCCGGACGGACGCGTCCTTTCTGGTCAGGGCGGGCGTCAAGGGAGTCCAGCCGCTGGCAGATGAAGAACATGCGCCGTGTGAGGTTGAAGAGTGCGGTAGTGTCGTATTTCTGCCCCAGGTACAGCTTCTCGTTGCCCATGTCGTACTGTCGCTGTACGGCCTGATAGAGCAGCGCATGAATCTTGGGATTCATCCTATTCGCAGAGTCTTTCTCCAGCAGGGCGGTTAGCATCTGCTCGGCCTTGTCGAGGTTCTTGCCGCTCTTAATGTAAGAACGTGCCTGAGCCATCTCCTTCTTCTGCGCCTCGGCAGTAGTGAATGAAAACAGGAAGATGGCAAGCGACAAAGCCGTCAGCCACCATCTTCCCTTATACCTTATATTATTATACGACATCAATCGCCCGTCAAACGAAATTACTCAACTCTTTTGAAAGTAATCTTTTCATCAACCGACTGCAGGACCATCTCGTCTGCCTCCAGGCTGACAATGGTCATCTCCTCCCTGCCGAACGCTGATACCAGCGAGTCTTTCTGAGTGTTCAGAAGTTCCGTCATCGCGTTAATCATAGCCTTCTTCGTATCAGGGTCCTGCTCAAAGAGAGCAGCAGCCTCTTCCGTCGGTTCCCAGTTCTTCATTTCCACCTCGCTCGAATCCTTGTCGAGGTTCAGCGTCAGCTTGTTACCATGTTGAACGTACGTACCGCCCATGGCAAGCTGGAACTCCATCTTACCCATGTCCTTGTCGTTACCTTCAAACGAGATAACCATGGCTGCATCGTTCGGTTTGACGAAAGCGAGAACGAGTGTCGCCTGCATTTCGTCGTCGTCATTACTCAGTAGGGTGGCCCATGAACCCTCCAGCGTTTGCGCCTGTGCGCCCCATGTCAGCAGCGTCATCAGGCAAAGGAAAAACAATTTTTTCATACCACAAATTTAATTTTTTTAATCATTCAATCTGCAAAGATACACCTTTTTTATGAAACCACCAAACATGAAGCGTTTTTTTCTTTTTGCAAGGATATTTTCGGTTCATGACAGTACCTGGTACCAGTCATATTTAGGTAGGTAGCTTCATAAAAAATCAGCGAAAAGTTTTGGAAATTATCGGGAAATGCGTATCTTTGCACACGAAGTGTGCGAAAACGGGTAAATCAAACTTAATTAAGATATGACGGCAATTACAATCAACATTCCCAATCACGAGGTCAGCTTCTTCAAGAAAATGATTGCAAAGATGGGCTGGTCGTACAGCGAGGCTGACGTGGTGCGCTCGGCTTCCACGCCCCATGAACAGGCACTTGCCAAGGTTGACCATGCCTTCGGACAGCTCCGCCAGATGAAAGACGGCGAGCTCGAAGGTATCAATGCGGAGGACCTGCTCAATGAACTGTAAGATTGTTACTACACCCGACTTCGCCCGCGATCTGAAGCGGCTGGCGAAGCGCTATCCCTCAATGAAGGATGACTACCGTGACTTCCTTGACGCCCTGCGCAAATCGCCCCTCATGGGCAAGTTGTTGGGCAAGCACCTGCGTAAGGTGCGTTTTCCCATCGCCTCGAAGGCCAAGGGCAAGAGTGGTGGCGCGAGAGTCATCACCCACACCGTGCTCGTCGAAAGCGATGGTGCCGACATCACACTCGTCACTATCTATGACAAGTCCGACCAGACTAGCATCTCCGACCGCGAGTTGCGTAATCTGATGAAAAAGAACGGACTCGAATAGCAACGTCCCCTACACAAAAGGGACGGTTCTTTTTGTGTATGAGGAGTTCTGCGCGAAGATTGCCAGTCTGGAGCTGGACATCGCTGCCGACTATGAATGCAGCTACGAGAGCATCAGGAAGATCTGCACGCTCTCGTTTATGGACTATGACCCTCGGCGCATGGACCTTGTCAGGGCGAGCAGAAACGACCAGGGCATGTTTTCCCAATGCAGGGAAATAGCGCTGAAATTTGCCGATGAACTCGGAAAACCGTACCTTCCGCAGGAGTGAGTTTCCCAAATCCTTCCCAAATCCTTCCCAAATCGTTCCAGGCCATCTGGAGCGGTTTTTTTTGCTTAACTTTGTAGCACCAATCGACGGGGAAAAAGGTCAAGCGTTGGACCGTAGGCCAGTCTCACTTCCCCGGTCGTGCGGAGGGCTCCTCGTGTGAGACCGAGGACAAACCCGGAAGGACTATTTATTATGTTTAAGAACACGATTCTTTGCTGTGACCTGAAGACCATCCTCAGCAGCGACCGCATCATGAGGGCCGAGAAGGACTACACCGGCATCC
>JAEEZS010000042.1 GCA_016291905.1 Bacteroidaceae bacterium | reverse complement strand
CGGTCTGCGCTATAAGTTCTGACTGTCCCCCTGTTACACGGAAGTCCGCGCGGCTTCCGTTTTTTCGTGTCCTTTTCCTCATTCTTCTTCGCCCCCTGACACTCGCCCGCCCGAAGGTGTTTTTCGGGATCATGGGGTCGGTTCTACTGATCACTTTTTGAAGTTTCTGTATTACACATCGTTCTTAACTCCCCATGATCCAACATCCAAATTTTCAACGTAAAAAATGATCAGTAGAACCGACCCCCACTCACTTTGAAGCCTTCTGCATCGCCATTGTCCACATCTTTGACGAAACGAGCGATGGAAAAAGTATTCTTATTATCTGTCTTGGGTGTATAGAATGGCAACAGATATTTGATGAAGCCCTGCTCTACCTCTCGGTTGGGGAATCCCAAAGTGTAGGAGTCAAAACGTTCATCGTAGCTCTTCATCGGGTGCTCATTGAATGCAATTTATAGCAAAAGGTACAGGGCCCGTCCGAGTAGGGTGCAAGAGCCGTTGGGACAGGGATTCCGAGCCTACCTGGCACGGGGTAGGGGCATGTTAAAGTTTTAAATTTCGTCTTTCGGAGTTCAGATTTCGTCTGAAAACCTTTAAATCTTGTCTGAAAAAGGCAAAAAGAATGGTCTGTACTATTGCGGTGCAGACTTTTTTTGTATCTTTGCCATCAAAGATGGCGAAAATACTCCGTATCTTTGCTCTCAGAATATGTACTAACTGATACAATAATTAAAACAATAAAACCAATGAATATGAAACAAACGAAACTATTCATGCTACTGGCAGTACTGCTTTGCGCTACGGCAACGGCCTGGGCACAGACTGCGTGGCTGGGCAGCGGTAACAGTGCTGACCCCTACCTCCTGAAGTCGAGCAACGAATGGGAGGCGCTGGCCAAGCAAGTGGCCGAGGGTAAGAATTTCCAGAACCAGTTTTTCAGGCTGTCGGCCGACATCGACACCAAGGGCATTCAGGTGGGCTCGGTGGACAAGCCGTTCTGCGGCACATTCGACGGCGACAACCACACGCTGACATTTACCGTCGGAGAAGGCGGTGGCGACAACGCTTCCAAGGAGCCCTGTGCGCCTTTCGGCTGCCTGCGTGGAGCCATCGTGCGCCATGTCAAGACCACGGGCATGGTGTTTAGCGACAACACGCAGAACGGCGGTATCGCCGTGTGTATCGACGGCGAGGGTGCCACCCGTGGCACGACGCTTGTGGACTGTCGCTCGGACATCCATTTCTATACCCTTCAGAAGGGCACTTTGACCACTGGCGGCCTTATCGGCAAAATCAACAGCAACGTCACCGTGGCCCCCGTCTTGGAGAAGTGCGTCTTCAACGGCGAATTCGGTGGCTGGGTAAACCGGATTGGCGGTCTGGTGGGCTTGAGCGAGGTTGACATCACGTTCAAGAACTGTATGTTCGACCCGGTGAATGCCGACTATCAGGGTAACGCTACCTTTGTGAATCTGGCCAAGGGAGCGAAGGCGACCTTCGAGGACTGCTACTGCACCCGCTATCTGGAGATCCAGCAGGGCGTCTGCGTATTCAATAAGGTGAACCTTCCCGAGGGTTGCAGCTACAAGATGATGGAGGAACCCTTTGCGCAGTTCGACGGCAAGCCGTACTGGAAGAGCGGCGACCACGTGACGCTGACCGTGCCCGAGGGCACTGCCTTCAACCACTGGACTACCAACAGAGACAAGGGAGCCTTTATCAGCGACCCCTGGCGTAAGAACGGCACTCACTTGTTGCAGGACGTCACCGGCCCCGTCTTCCTCAATATCAGCGAACAGAGCATCCCGGATCCCGAGGACGAGAAGACGCTTTGGGGTGTGACATACCGCTACCTCTCGAGGTTGGACTACCACTACTACGTGAGCGACGAGATGTGCAAGGCCAAGAACTGGGTCTTCGAGAGTGATAAGAGCGATGCCAACCTCGTGGTTTACGACGGTGACGGCAACGCCTCGCTCATCACCGCCATCACCGGCTACGATGAGGACGACTACGACAGCGACGGTGTGCAGATTCACAACGACCTGGTGAAGAACATCCGTGCTCACACGCACCTCGGACTGATTGCGCCGCGCGCCTTCAAGGGCAGTAAGGCGCTGAAGAGCCTCTACTTCAAGGATACCGACGGCACGTTCTTCAACGCACTGACAGACTTCGATTTCTTCATCGACGAGGAGGCCTTCAAGGACTGTCCGAACCTGGAGGAAATCAAGATGATGCAGTACACCACACGTGGCAGCAACCACTGGGAGGCGCTGAAGCCTGGGCAGGTGTTCAGCATCGGCGAAAATGTCTTCGACGGTTCGCCGAAGGCCAGGATCAGCTGTCACCGTTCGGAGTACCAGAACTTCCTGACCAGCGAGACGTGGGCACCCTACCGCAATCGCTTTATTATCTACGATGCCACGGTGAGTGACGAGACGGTGAACGGTGTGAAATACCACTATTACCGCGACGCTACGGAAACCAGGCCGCTGACCAATAAGGACGAGGACAAGCAGGAGATGCTGGACAACCATCTGCGCATCTGGAATGCCGACTACAAGAACTTCAATGCCGCTGACCTGTTGCAGACCAACGACGACGCCACCGTCTACTACACCTACATAGTGGGTGTTAACAACAATGCCATTGACGGTGCCGACGGCGTGATGCGCATCTACAACGACATGGGCTCGAACTACAACTACAAGACGCTGGCTCTGGGTCGCAATGCCATCAAGGGCAACACGCATGTCAAGGCCATCGAGTTCTACCAGACCAACGGCAACGGCGAGAACTCGCACAGCGACCTGAAGATGGTCATCCAGAACGGTGCCTTT
>JAEEZS010000009.1 GCA_016291905.1 Bacteroidaceae bacterium | reverse complement strand
CCGGCGACGGCGTCATCACTCCGTCTAGTGCGGTCATCATGAGTGGCGGCACGGACGTGACGTCGAACTATAACATCAGATCGGCAACGGCCACGCCGGCCGTCAACTCGAAGTCCGTGACCGCCTCGGCGGTTGCCCAGACGATCACCTACGGCGGCTCCATCTCGACGGGAAAGTACAATGTCACCGTGTCCGGCCTTGTGGACGGCGACGAGCTGTCGGATGACACGCTGACATCCGGCGACGGCGTCATCACTCCGTCTAGTGCGGTCATCATGAGTGGCGGCACGGACGTGACGTCGAACTATAACATCACCTACGCGACCGGCACGCTGACCGTGAACGCGAAGTCCGTGACCGTCACCGGCATAACTGCAGAAAACAAGGTGTATGACGGCACCGTCACCGCCACGCTGGTCTACACTGGCGTGGAGTTTGCCGGCAAGGAGGAGGGTGACGACCTGTCCGTGACGGCCATCGGCGCCTTCGCGGACGCTGGTGCCGGTGTAAAGACCGTCAACATCACCAACCTGACGCTGGGAGGAACGAGCGCATCGAACTACGTGCTCGCCACCACCGGCCAGCAGACGTCGGCCACCGCCACCATCAGCAAGAAGTCCGTCACCGTCACCGGTATAGCGGCAGAAGACAAGGTGTATGACGGCACCGTCACCGCCACGCTGGTCTACACTAACGTGACGCTTACCGGCAAGCTGGCAGATGACGACCTGTCCGTGACGGCCACCGGCGCCTTCGCGGACGCTGGTGTCGGTGTAAAGACCGTCAACATCACCGACCTGGAGCTGGGAGGAACGAGTGCAGCGAACTACATGCTCGCCGCGGAAGGGCAGCAGACGTCGGCCAGCGCCTCCATCACTGCAGCCGAGATCACGGTCTCCGGCATAACCGCCGCGAACAAGACGTATGACGGCACCGTCGATGCCGAGCTGGTCTATACTGGCGTGACGCTTACCGGCAAACTGGCAGATGACGTGTTGACAGTGACGGCCACCGGCACCTTCGATAACAAGAACGTGGGCACGGAGAAGACCGTCAACATCACCGACCTGGAACTGGGAGGAGAGGCCGCACCGAACTACACTCTCGCCTCTGAAGGTCAGCAGGCGACTACCACCGCCTCCATCACTGCAGCCGAGATCACGGTCTCCGGCATAACTGCAGAAAACAAGGTATATGACGGCACCGTCGACGCCACGCTGGTCTACACTGGCGTGACCTTCAGCGGCAAGCTGGCAGATGACGTGCTGACAGTGACGGCCACCGGCGCCTTCGCGGACGCTGGTGCCGGTGAAAACAAAACCGTCAACATCACCGACCTGACGCTGGGAGGAACGAGCGCATCGAACTACACTCTCGCCTCTGAAGGTCAGCAGGCGACTACCACCGCCTCCATCACTGCAGCCGAAATCACCATCTCCGGCATAACCGCCTCGGACAAGCCGTATGACGGCACCGTCGACGCCACGCTGGTCTACACTGGCGTGACCTTCAGCGGCAAGCTGGCAGATGACGTGTTGACAGTGACGGCCACCGGCGCCTTCGCGGACGCTGGTGCCGGTGAAAACAAAACCGTCAACATCACCGACCTGACGCTGGGAGGAACGAGCGCAGGCAACTACGTGCTCGCAGCCACCGGACAGCAGACGACGGCTACCGCCTCCATCAGCTACTATAATGCCTCGTTGATTGACGATGGAGATGATAATGCAACTGTTATTAGCACTATTGTCAACAATTACGGCGGTATGGCCAATGTGACACTCAGTGGTCACACATTCTTCAAGGATGGCCACTGGAATACCATCTGCCTGCCCTTCGACGTAACGATTGCCGACAGCCCGCTGGCTGGTGCTGATGTGCGCGAGTTGAGCAGCGCTTCCTATACCAATGGCACGGGCACGCTGACACTCAACTTCACCGAGGTGACGGAAATCAAAGCCGGCGTGCCCTACATTATTAAATGGACCAAAGATACTGAAAATCCTGAAATCAATGATCCTCAGTTTACAGGTGTGACCATCAGCGCCACGGAAAGCAACAACAAGACTTGCGACCTCGGCGATGATATGTCCGTCACCTTCAAGGGCACCTATGTTCCTGTAACTTATGCCGAGACCGACAAGAGCGCCCTGCTCGTAGGCGAAGGTAGCACCCTTTACTATCCGTTGGAAGGTGCCTACGTCAACGCTCAGCACGCCTACTTCCAGCTCACGGGCATCGAGGTAGGAGATGTAGACAGCAATGCCATTGGCCTCCGCTTTGGCGACGCCACCGGCATCTACGACCTTAAGAACCTTAATGTCCTCGACGCCAACTACTACGACCTTAGCGGACGCCGTCTGGAAGGCCGGCCAACGGAAACGGGCATCTACATTGTGAACGGAAAGAAGGTCGTCGTGAAATAAAAGGCCTACCTTTTCAGTGGAGGAGTCCGGACCAATCAGGTCCGGACTCCTTCGTTGAATGCCGGTTTCTCGCACGAATAAAATGTTTGGTCAGAGGTCTGTCATCCGTCATTTCGCTGAAAATGTTTGACGTCCATTCGCCAACGTTTGACGTCCAGCCGACAGAGTTTGACGTTATTCTTACAACGTCAAACGTTATTTGTTTAGCGTTTGATTCTATTCTCTCAGTTGCTTATTCTATTTCCGTAGAAGCTGATTCTAATTTCTCAGACCAAGCTTTTAGCGATATAGAAGCTGATTCTACGGGCGTAGCTGCGGTTTGTTTTTGAAGGGGTCAAAAAAGAACGCTAAATCATTGTCCGTCACTCCGATGACGGATGACGGACCTCTGACCAAACTTTTTTCTACGCGCACGCGCGCGAATAAGATTATGGAATGGCTAATACAACGGCATGATGCGGAGGGCGAGGGCGTCGGCGGTGCGGAGGGCAGCTGGGATATGGACGCGGGTGCGGCCGTCGGGGGTGACCTCGTAGCGAAGGGCTTTGCCGGTGTCGAGGAGGCGCAGCTTCGAGCCTTTGCGGGGGGTGTTGCCCTCCCATTCGACGACCTCGGGCAGGGTAGTGCTGTCGTCGGGACGGACAACAAGCGCGTAGAGGGAAGGATTCCCCTTCTTTGAATTTTCAGCCTTGGCTTTGGTGAACCAGACGTTGCCCTCGGCATTGCGGTAGATGGGGGTGGTGACGGTGCCGTAGATGGCTTCGCCGTTGGCATCAAGCCACTTGCCAATCTGCTGAAGGCGCTCAACGGCGCCGTCCTCAATCAGCCCTTCGGGGGTAGGGCCGACGCCGAGAAGGAGGCTGCCGCCCTTGGCGACAATCTCGCTGAGCATGGCCAACACGGTGGCAGGCGACTTGAAGACGGGGTGGTCGGTCCAGCCCCAGTCGTAGGTGAGGGTGATGCAGCTCTCCCACGGGGTGTTGATTTGGCCGTCGGGAATCTTCTGCTCGGGCGCCTGGTAGTTCTCATGCTTGCCCGGGCAGGCACGCTCAACGACGATGAGTCCTGGCTGGTAGCCGCGTGCCATATCGACGATGCTGTCGAGGCCGATGTCCTCGCGAGGCGCGGTACACCAGCCGCCGTCGAGCCAGAGGATGTCGATGGAGCCGTAGCCGGTCATAAGTTCCTCAACCTGGTTGTAAACAAAACTGCGGTACTTCTGCCAGCGCTCGGGGTATTGGGCGATGGGGTAGTTGTGGAGACGGTTGTACGTGGCACGGGCTGGCCACCAGTAGTAGGGGCTGTGCCAGTCGGGCTTGGAGAAATAGCAGCCGGTCAACATGCCCTCGGCGCGGAAAGCGTCGAAGACGTAGCGGGCAACGTCGGCACGGGGATCGCCCGCAAAGCCGCTGTGGGTGACGGTGTAGTCGGTCTCATGGGAGTCGAAGAGACAGAAGCCGTCGTGGTGCTTGGTGGTGAAGACGACGTACTTCATGCCGGCCTCGCGGGCAACACATGCCCATTGTGCGGGGTCGAAACGGGTGGGGTTGAACTGGCTGCTGAGCCCCCAGTACCACTGCTTGTACTCCTCGTAGGTGCGGGTGGTGTCGGGGGTTATCCAGTCTTCGCTGGTGATGGTCCACGACTCGCAGATGCCCGGGACGGAATAGACACCCCAATGGAGGATGATGCCGAACTTGAGGTCCTGCCACTCCTTGAGGTGGCTGACGACGGCGGGGTCGTCAGGCCAGACATAGCCGGTGCTCTGCTCGTGGATGTAGCTCTGGGCGGAGACGCTTAACGAGAAACTAAAAATGAAAAGGGAACAAAATAGGGCCTTGGTTTTCATCTGTCTGAAGTCTGGTAGTCTGAAGTCTGGTAGTCTCCTGCAATGGTCTGAACGTCTGACTCAGAGATTCTTGTTGAAGAAGTCGATAAGGGTTTCGCGGAGGTGCTTGCTGGTGCCACGGCCTTCGCTGATGCCGTGGGTGCGCATGGGGTAGCTGACCTGATAGAAACGCTTGCCAAGGCTGACGAGACGGTTGACGAGCATCTCGCAGTTCTGGTAGTGGACGTTGTCGTCGCCCGTGCCGTGGAGAAGGAGCAGACTGCCCTGAAGCCCCTCGGCGAAGTTGATGGGGCTGCCGCGGAAATAGCCGTCGGGGTTGGCCTGCGGGGTGTTCATGTAGCGTTCCTGATAGATAGTGTCGTAGAGGCGCTGGTCGGACACGAAGGCGACGGCGACGCCCGTCTTGAACACTTCGGGGTAGCGGAACATACAGTTGAGCGTCTGTGAACCACCGCCGCTCCAGCCGGTGACGCCGATGCGGGTGGAGTCCATCCACTCGAACTGGCGGCAGAGACTAATGACGCCGCGTGCCTGATCCTCGCTGGCGGCTACGCCCACCTCGCCGTAGATGCACTTGCGCCACTCGCGTCCGCGAGGGGCTGCTGCACCACGGTTCTCGACGCTGACGATGATGTAGCCCTGGTTGGCGAGGTAGTACCAGAAGAGGCTGCCCATGTCGTTCTGCACGGTGGCGGAGGCTGGCTCACCATAGACGAAGTCGATGACGGGATATTTCTTCGTGGGGTCGAAGTCGTAGGGCTTGATAATCCAGGCATCCAGCTCACGGTCGCCGCCTTGGCACTTGACAAACTCCTTACGGCCAATGGCGAGGTTTTCCCAAGCCGCCTGTGCCTCGATGTTCTCCTCGAGCACGTGGTCGGTCTGCCAGCGTCCACGCTTGTCGCACTTTACCAGCGTGTAGCGCGGCTCGCGCCATGCCGAGGAGTAGCGCTCAACAGCATAGTCGTAGTTGGGCGAGAAGTTGTAGGAGTACTGCCCACTCTCAGGCGTTCCGTGGCATTGGGCGGTGATGTTCTCCACCTTGCCCTTGCCCATGACTTGAGTACGGAAAAGGTAGCGGTCGGTGGCGTGGTCGGGCGAAGCGGTGAAGTAGATGTAGCCGCGGCGCTCGTCGTAGGCCACCTCGTTGATGACATCGAAGTCGCCCTGGGTAATGCATGTCCACTTCTTGCCGTCGGCCGTGACGCGGTAGAGGTGGCGCCAGCCCTCACGCTCGGAGGTGAAGATGAAGTATTTGTTGTCCTTCAGCCAGTGGATGTTGTCGTTTGTCTCCACCCAGGCGGCGTCCTCGTCAGTGCAGAGCAGAGTGAGGGGAGCCTCGACGTCGGCAGAGGTGGTCCAGACGTGATTGGTGTTCTGGGCGCGGTTCATTTGCTGAATCATCAGCGTATTGGTGCCTGGGATGAACTCCATGCGGGGGAGGTAGTTCTCGCGTTGGTCACCTGGGATGGGGAGCCAACGGATGGCCTCCTGCTCGCCTGCTTGTCGTCCCGTTGACTTGTTGACATCAATCACGCCGATGCGGACAGCCGAGTTGGTGGTGCCGGCCTTGGGATAGGGGAAGCGGTTGACGGTGGGGTAGAGGCTGTCGACATTGTTGATGATTTCGAACCAGCCCGTGCCCTCGGTGTCGCTCTGCCAGAAGGCGATGTAGCGGCTGTCGCTGCTCCAACGGAAACCGTCGCGGCAATCGAACTCCTCCTCATACACCCAGTCGAAAGTGCCGTTGACGATTGTCTCACTGCCGTCGGTGGTGAGGGGGCGGATGGAGGTGTCGGTGAGGCTGCATGCTTCGAGGTAGATGTTGTTTTTCGAAACGTAAGCCACCCGCTTTCCGTCGGGCGAGATTTTGGCGAACATCAGGCTGGCTTCGGGTAGTGAGGCACCGAGTTGGCGTTTCTCGCCTGTGGCAGTGTTGACAAGCCAGTAATCGCCTCGTGTGGCATAGCGCCAGACACGTCGGCGGTTGGTGAACTCAAGCGTGAAAGCGGCTTCGTCGGTACCATTTTTGAAGGTGCCTCCATCGTCGTCGGCACGGGCAGCATCATAGGGCATGTCTTCGCCCTTGCTGCCTTGCTGCCAGCCCCCTGCGGGGTACTTGGGACGAACAAGTTGCCAACTATTCATCGCTTCATCGAGCGTGAGTGTGTGTTTGGGCTCTTGGGCCACAGTGTACAGGGCTGTCATCAGCCCGATTGCCAGTAAAATGCCTTTTTTCATAATGGAAAACGTTTTTTGTCGGGCAAAAGTAGCAAAAAACCCTTAAAAACGCAAAACATATTTGGAGAATTCATTGCGCCTCGTTATATTTGCACAATTTTTATAGTTATCGAAAGGTATGAAAAACAAGGCGAATTTATTGTTCCTGTTATTATTTGTGTGCATTCCTGCTGCCGTGCAGGCACAGACTACCGTAAATCTGGGCTATAAGGTGACGGATGACTACATCTGGCAGTATGACGGATTCTATGTTACTGCCAACATGCGGGCCGGTGCTGCCATACGCGTGACTAAGTCGATGTATTCGGCCTATATCGGCGCAACGGTGAAAAGTCTCCGCATTGGTTGGGGCGACCCGGGGAGTGCCGGTCAAGCAACGCTCTTTGCCCGTACTGTGTTGAAAGACCCTGAAACCAATTTCGCCACTTCGGACGTCTGTACCATCAAGAATGACAACCGCGGCTCGTGGAATGTTTGTGCTTTTACGGAACCATTTGTTCTGACTGACTCACTGGGTGATTTCTATGTAGGCTACTATGCCGACTTGAAGGCTAACCAGTATGCATTCTCAACTGTCTATCCTCACAATCAGGCGGGGGCAGCCTACCTCTGGCGCGACGAAGCGGGCTACAACTACGATGCTGACGGCCATGAGATTTGGGAGGATCAGAGCGCTCACGGCACGTTGGCCATCCAATTGGTGCTGACCGTCGATACGGAGGCAAACAAGAACAAGGCTTCTATCGTTTCCCTTTTCGTCGACCCTGTGCAGAAAACAGGAGCCCGTTCGTCGGGGTTGATGGTCTTGGCTAACAAAGGTACGAATGCTATTAACACCATTGAGGTGACCACCACGTTGGGTGACGAGAAGCGAAGTGAGACGGTGAGCCTCTCGTCAGCTGTGGCCGTAGGAGCGCAGGGAACCGCTGCCGTACCCATCTACGGCGTCGGCACAGGAAATGTTTCTGTCAGCATTACAAAAGTTAACGGCAAGTCTAATGGGGTGAGCACCTCCGTCACCCGCCCCGTGCTCTCCATTTCTCCTGAGGTGGCGGCCAACTATACTCGCCGCTCGCTCGCTGAGTTTTTCGAGAGTGAATCGTCCTATTATGTTCCTACCTACTACGATAGTTATTTCTATCCAGGCTATGCGAAGTATAAAGACCGAGTGTCGCTTGTTGCCCATCACTTGAATGATCAGTTCATGACAGGCGACGATGAGGAGACAGCGATGATGCTGGCTTTTGCAAGGGGTGACAGCTCGCAAATATATCTGCCTTCGCAGATGATTGACCGCACACCGCAATTCCAGTATTCCGGCCTCGGTTGCGACATCCCCTTCACGTCTATCGTGTTCCCGGATTTTTCAGGTGTGCTCTATGAAGAGGCGCTGGCACGGCCTACGTGCGTCAGTGTCGATGTGGAGGCTACATACGATGTGGAAAAAGGTGAGGGAGTCGTTCGCGTTGGCGGACATGTTGCTGAAGCTGGGATGGGCGATGAACAGCTTAACGTCACTGTCTATCTATTGGAGGATAACGTCTATACCGACTCGCAGGAACAGAGCGACCTGGGTAAGGGCGACTATATCCATAATAACGTGGTGCGCCTGCGTCTGACGCCGATGTTCGGAGAACCGCTCAATTGGGGCGAACAAGAAGTTGGTGTTCCGGCTGGCGCTTATCACAATTCGTTCGACTTCTTCGTTGAGCCTGAGTGGAAACTGGAGGACATGCGCATCGTGGCTGTCATCTCCCGCGATATGTTGAAACAGGGCTATCGGAATGCCAACGTGATGAACTGTGCGGAGTGCTCGCTCGCTGGGTTCTCGGGTATTCCTGTTTTACGCTTAGACTCAGAGAACTGTATAGTAGTTGACCTTTTGGGCAGACAGGTGGAGACTTCGGGCAAACTCCCGCGGGGATTATATATCATGAACGGGAAAAAAGTCATGGTGAAATAAATAGTCAACAAACGATAGACAATAGGCCATAGACACATATTATATCATGAAACGACTGATATATTTTTTTCTGATAGCGTTTTTCGCGCTAACGAGTGCGCAGGGCGGTACGCGTTATTACGGTTCTGCTCCATTTGACCCCGACACGACGCTGGTGGGCGGTTACGGAACAGGAAAGAACAACTACATGGAGGTGGCCATCCGTCTCTCTGTAGCCAACGATCCGCTAGTAGCATCGTTGAAGCAGGTGGGACGTGTCGTTGGCATACGTGTCTATCTGCGTGAGGATTACCACCAACGTGCAAAGGGATGGAGCTACATTACGGCACGAAAGGGACGCTTGACGGCTGAGCCTGAAAAAAGGATCGTCAACTTCGATGCGGGTTGGAACGAGGTGATGTTCGACACTCCCATTGAGATTGGCGATGAGGAACTCTTCATTGGAGCACAGGTTTATGAAACCAAGGGAACACCCTATCCGTTTGGGATTTTCACGGCGGCGTCGGTGCCGTTTTACACTAATGCTAACCGAGCGGGTTGGAACGAGGTGAGAGAAGGAGGCTGTCTGTTATTGCAGGCCATCGTGGAAACCGACGGCGAGGAAGACGGCTTCCCTTGTGCGGCCACGGTGAGTTTCTCGAGCTATCCGCAGGTGGTGAAACCTTCGGCTCCTTTTCCTTGCACATTGTATGTGCATAATCTGATGGCTGAGCCGCTGACATCGTTGACCTTCACTTCAGGTGATGGAGCGAGCGAGACAACATCCTATACGATTGACTTTGAAGAGGCAATTGCCGCGTTCGATGGACGGGCTATGTCCTACAGCCTTGTGACCGGCAGTACGGAAGGTACGGCTGTACCTTTGACGTTAAAAGTGACAACCGTGAACGGCCACGAAGCCACGCCGACGGCAGGCTATACGCGGATGCTCTATGTGATGCGCGATGCCTTTGTCCGTGTGCCGCTGGTGGAGGAGTTCACGTCGCAGCGCTGCGTGAACTGCCCGTTCATGATTTATTTCCTCGACAGAGCCATCGATGCGTGGCGCGAGGAGGGAAAGAATGTGCTTTATGTGACGCATCATTCGGGCTTTGCCGAGGATGCCTTCACGCAGCCTGTTGACCGCGAACTGCTCTATCTCTTTGGTGGACCCGAAACTTATAATCCTGCTGTCATGTACGACCGCCGTGTTTTTGTGGGTGAGGATGTGCCTGTGCATTCTGCCCGTGTGGCCGACAGTGCCCCGTACAGCGAAGCTATCGAGGCGGTTGCCTCCGTGGCGGCCATGGCGGAAGTGAATGTAGAGGCCACGGCGAACGATGACGGAACGATGAATGTCCACATTTATGGAGCGGTGAATAAGGGCTATGTTAACGAGGAAATTCCCATTTATCTCTCTGCGTATATTATTGAGGATGGCATCTCGGCCGATGAGTATATGCAGCAAGGACTCGATGATGAAACGGCGCCTAGCGACCTGAAGGAAACCTTCCGCCACAATGGTGTCATTCGCCAGAACCTTTGCACGCGTGCCTCAGGTGACCCACTGGATATCACCGTGGGAGAAGATTGCACTTTCGACCTCACTTTTGGCAACGTCTATATCGACGATACCTGGAAGTGGGAGAACTGCGACATTGTGGCATTCGTTCATCGCATTGACAAGGTGGATTTAACGGCAAATTATGTACTTAACGCCGGCAGCATGCGCTTGACGCAAAAGACACTTGACATTCAATTGCCCCTCCTTCAGAAGGAACAGGAGGAGGTTCCCCTTTTTGACCTTTGGGGACGGAAGATTGAGCCAGGCACAATGCCGACGTCAGGAATGTATATTAAAAAAGGAAAGAAAATATGGATACACTAATGAAAACAAATCGTTACTTGAAACTCTTGTGCGCTGTCTTCATGGCTGCGTTCGTGACGCTCACTGCGAGTGCCCAACGTCTGCCAAAACTTACGCTCACCGACATTCGCGGAAACAGCGTCTGCCTTGATACCCTGTGTGCTGACGGGCGTCCAGTCATCGTCGATGTGTTTGCCACTTGGTGCCATCCCTGTCTGCGCGAATTGGCTGCCATCCATGAGGTCTGGGACGAGTGGCAGGAGGAAGCGGACGTTCGTCTCGTAGCCATCGCTATCGATGAAGGGCAGAACGCCAGCAAGGTGCGTCCTTTAGCCGACCGAAACGGCTGGAAATGGCAGGTGCTACTTGACCCGAACAGCCAGCTCACACGTGCATTGGGCATCCAGTCCATCCCCTACGTGATGGTGCTTGACGGTAAAGGTAACATTGCCTATAAGCATCTGGGCTATACAGACGGTGCAGAGGAAGAGTTGCTGGAGAAAGTGAAGGAACTGAGCACCACGAAGGAAAAGAAACCTGCCGCTCGCAAGGCAAAGAAAAAGTAAATCGGATTAATAGTCGATAGTCTAAAGGTTTTTGCGGTATGAGGGTTGGACGTCGTAGCTTTCTCATTGTGGGAGCGCTGTTGGGAGCTATTCTTTCCATGCAGGCATGGGACGGGCGGCTGACTGGTAGCGTGCAGAGCGACGTACTGATGCCCTCGAATCCTGAAGCGTATGATTCGCGCCTGCTCTCGAATACCTATGCCGACCTTACGCTGCGTAGCCAGTATTTCGAGGCAGGCACCCGGCTGGAGTATTTGCAGTACCCTCTCCCTGGATTTGAAAAGGATTTCCGAGGATGGGGACTGCCGCATCTACACTTGACAGGGCATTTGAAAAGTGTGGAACTCACCGTCGGAGATGTGTATGACCAGTTCGGCTCAGGCCTTATTTTCCGTACCTACGAGAGTCGACCGTTAGGTATCGATAATGCTTTGCGAGGAGGGCGGTTGGTGGTGTCAGCACTGCCAGGCGTGACGTTGAAAGTGCTTGGTGGAGCGCAGCGTCGTTATTGGCAACATAACAAAGGTGCCGTCATTGGCGGAGATATCACCCTGAGCATCGACCAATGGATAAGTAGTATGGGTACCCATGATTCGCAGCTGACGTTGGGCTTTTCAGGTGTGAATAAGCATGAGCCGGCTGATGGAGTACCTACCCTGCTTCGCACAGAAACGGATGCAGAAGGTTTTCCACAGCTGAACCTTTACACGTTGCATGTCCCTGAGGACGTGCAGGCAGCAGATGTGCGCGTCCAGTTTCGACATGGCGGCTGGAACTTGCTCGCCGAGTATGCACTAAAGAGCCACGACCCCTCGGCAGACAACGGCTATCTGTATCGCCACGGCAATGCGTTGTTGCTCAGTTCGTCGTGGTCGAAGACAGGAATGAGTGCGCTGGTTCAGGTGAAGCGCAGCGAGGATATGGCCTTCCGAAGCCGCCGCAATATGGTGGGGTTGTCTTCGTTTATCAATCATCTGCCTGCATTCACCATGCAGCATACCTATGCTTTGGCCGCTCTTTATCCCTACGCCACACAATACGCTCCTGGCGAATGGGCGTTTCAGACGGAGGTCGCTTATACCCTTCCGAAAGGATCGCTCCTTGGCGGGCGATACGGTACGGCTCTTGCCATGCATGCCTCGCACATCCGTAGTCTGAAAACAATGGCTGACGGTAAAGACGCAGCATTAGGGATGGGAACTGCAGGTGAGCCGACGGATTTCTGGCCTGGTGAGCGGCTGTTTTATCAGGATGTCAACGTGCAGCTCTCCAAACGCATCAGTCGCGGGTCGAAGATAAACCTCATGTACATGAACCAGTTCTACGACAAGACTATCGTGGAAGGAGAGGGAGGCATGATACACAGCCACATCTTTGTGGCCGAAGGTCGTTTCAGCCTAGACCGCAGCATTGTGCTACGTTGCGAGGGACAATACCTGCACACACAGCAGGACGAAGGTGACTGGTGGTATGCGTTGGCAGAGTTGTCACTTCGAACGGCGTGGATGGTGTCGGTATCGGATATGTACAATCCGCAAGGGGCGGAACACTATGCCCGTGCTGGAATAACGTGGACGGGTGGTTCGCACCGTGTGATGGCTGCTTACGGCCGCACGCGTGCGGGTTATAACTGTGCTGGTGGCGTCTGCCGCTACGTGCCAGAAAGTAAGGGATGGTCGTTGTCGTATAACTATGTATTCTAGACAATGAAAAATCAAGCTTATTTCATAATTCTTGCTGCTTTCCTGTTCTTCTCGTGCGGCGATGTGGCAGAGGAAGAGCGCTGGCTTGGTCCGCAAGAGGTGGCAGCGACGAAGAATGTGCTTGTGGAGGACTTCACAGGGCAGCGCTGCGTAAACTGCCCAGATGCAACGGCGACTATCGCTGAACTTCAGGAGCGAATTAGCAGCCGCTATGGTGCTGGCCACGTAGTAGCTGTGGCTATACATGGCGGCAGTATGGCCATCTCTGACGAATATCCTATGGGATTGGCGACCGCTGAGGGTGACGCGATGCACACCGCGCTGGGCATCGATGCCTGGCCAGCAGGTGTGGTGGACCGTAGGGGCGGTGTTTGCCGCTACTCAGAGTGGACGTCGAGAGTGGTGAGTCGCATGACAGTCATACCTGCGGTGGAGATTGCCTGTGAGGCCACGACAGATGGGACTCAAATCAATGTCACCGTATTTGTTTCGCTTTCGGCTTCGGCGAATCCATCGCTTGAACGTCGTTTAACCGTTTGGCTCACAGAAAGTGGCATCACTGCCTTGCAATTCATGCCTGACGGCAGCCGCAATACATCGTATGTCCACAATCATGTGTTCCGTGCTTCGATGACGGAAACGGAGGGACGGATGCTGACGATCTCGTCTGTTGGAGGAACAGAGGTGGTCAAACTCTCGTTGCCCGTTAAGGATACATGGAATGTGGCGAATATGGCTGCTGTGGCTTTCGTAACGGATGAGGCCGGCGTGGAACAAGTAGTGGAAAAAGAAATATTATAATTATATATTAAGGAATTAGGAATCTGCAAATAGAACTTGATAGTTATGAAAAACAAGGCATTTTATCTATCTTTCTTTATTTTTCAACTATCCCTATTGTTTGTCCCTTCGGTTTTTGCGCAGCAAATAGGGTTTACGTGGAACGGTGAAACGCTTAAAGACGGCGATGTTATCAGCGTGCCTGTGGTGGCTGAAGACTATGGTGGCGGCTTCGTCATCGTAGAGGGAAGCACCAATACAGGCGGGAACAACCTGCAAATCTTCAACAAGGGCTCAATGACGACCGAGCTCACGGTCGTCGGTCAGGTGGAGAGTACCACCACGCCCTCGGCTGTCATTGTCCAGCTCTGTGCCGGCGGCGATTGCACGCGCGACACACAGGGGACGGGACGAATTGTGAAGAAAGCAATGCTTGCTTCTGGCAACTCCGTTCCGGCCCGTTGGGAGGTAGATTTCGGCAATGCCTCCAACTATGGTGTGGTGGAAACCACGCTGAGCCTCACGGCGGGGAGTGCGAGCGTTGCTATTGGTGTCAAGTTTGTCTATGAAACGTCCGGCATCATTCAACCCGCTTCTGTCGAAGAAGGACCCGTTTATGACCTGCTTGGACGACGCATCAGCTCGAAACGTCCTCTTGCACCAGGTCTATATATTATCGGCGGGCGGAAAGTGGTGATAAAAAACTAACGCTTTTTTTCAAGTTCCAGACTACGGGGCGGCTTTCGCGTCCATAGGAGTCAATAGCAGTCAGGGCATATGAAGCGCTGGCGGTGCGTGTCGTACGGGGGATGGTAACCGTCGTGCCATTGAGGTAGGTCAGGTAAAGATGGTTACTGTCGGTCGTATCGACAGGTGTGCCTATGCTGCGGTAGAGGTTGTAGCGGATAGGTGGGGTTGTCTGTCCGCCTGCTGCTGCCCAGCTAATTTGGATGCTGTCGCCAATGAGGGTAAAAGTGACGGCCGAGGGGCTGTCGGGACGGCCGTGACTCTCATCCGCCAAGGCAGGGACAAGGGCAGGCGAAGTGTTGAGGTGGCGCAGTTCACGCCGGATGCCCTTTGTGTCGTTCATGATGAAGCCAGCGCGGAAGAGGGCATAGCCGCAGGCACCTTCGTGGGCGAATGAACGTACGTGGCTTATTTGGCTGCGGATGGTGCTGATGTCCCAGTCCAGTTGGGTAGGGTCGAGCTGGTAGATACCGAGTCCCGCAGCAAAGTGGTGTCCGTAGGTGTGGGCTGCCCAGTCCTCGACGAAGGGGTAGAAATGTGGGCCATCGTAATACATCATGGGGAATAGGGCGTCGCAGATGCCTTCGCGCAGCCATTCCTGGGCTTCCTGGAAGACGGTGTAGTAGGCGTTCCACCCCTGCGATGAGGCGCGGGCGGTGTTGCGGTACTTGCCGAGGGGTGCAACGCTGACGCACAGCCAGGGCTTTTCGGCCTTCACGGTTCGATAGACGGCTCGTAGGCAGGCGGTGACATTGTCGCGTCGCCATTGGTCGCGTCCCTTGGTCTTCTCAGGGTAGCGCAGGTAATCGAGATGTATACCGTCCACCTCATAGCCACGCACAACCTCGCGCACCATGTCACACAAGTGGCTGACCACTGCAGGCTCGGCTGGCTCGACGTACTTGTTGTCCTTTACCTGTAGCGCCACTATCCACGCGTGGCACTGCATACCGCGCTTGTGGCACTCGTCGATGGCAAACTGCAGTGGGTCGTATGTCGTCGTGCGCTGCCCCTCCTTACCTGTAATGAAGGCCGAGACGGGTTCGCGCACAGAAGGATAGATGACGTCCCCACGCAGACGTGTTTGCATGAGTACCGTGTTGATACCCACGGCATGTAGTGTATCAAGGATGGCACAGAGTTCGGCTCGCTGAAGAGCCTCGCCCGTCGGCGTCGAAGCGGGTGTTGAAGGCCAGTCGAGGTTCTTTATTGTCGTCAGCCACACGGCGCGGTATTCCCGCTTGGGCGTAGGAGCCGATAGCCACTGCGCACGCAAGGGCAGGCATCCTATCATTATCAGCAGGACGGAGAAGAGGAGGAACTGGTGACGGGAGGACTCGTTCATGCAGCAAAGGTACGACAAGCATGCGGATGCTGCAAATTATTTTCAAAAAAAGGCATGTAAAAAAGCATCTGCCAGTTCAGATGGTAGTGTTTTGGCGTATTAATAAAAGGGTAAAAACGCTACGCCACATACTTTTTTTACTCGTATATAAAGAAAACTCATCTTTGCGTCTTATCGCACCGCGTTGAGAAAATAGCGCATTGCGTTGAGAAAATAGCGCATTGCGTTGAGAAAATAGCGCACTGCGTTGTGGAGATAGCGCACTGCGTTGTGAAGATAACGCACTGCGTTGCGGACGAAATTGCTTGCGTGGAGGTTCCTCGATGCGCTGGGCAAAAGGGCATATTTTGTTATACACAAAAAGGTGCTTTTTTGGCGGATTTCCTTGTTTATTCGCGAGGGATGTATTACCTTCGCCGTCGGAATCACCTCTGATGCGGGGTGTCCGGCTTAACATATTAATAAGGTTGACTGAAAGCAAAAGCTATGGTGTCGTTTATTCTTTCGTTGGTGGCGTTGGTAGTTGGATACGTGGTGTATGGGCGACTGATTGAGCGCATATTTGCGCCCGATGGAAAGCGCGTGACGCCTGCTGTCAGCCGGCAGGATGGCGTGGACTTCGTTCCTCTGCCGACATGGAAGATTTTCATGATCCAGTTCCTCAATATCGCAGGCACGGGCCCCATCTTTGGCGCTATCATGGGCGCGAAGTTCGGTCCTGCATCGTACCTATGGATAGTGTTTGGCTGCATCTTCGCAGGCGCGGTACACGACTATTTTACTGGCATGCTCTCCATGCGTCACGACGGAGCGGGACTTCCTGAGTTGGTGGGAAACTATCTGGGACGGGGTGCACGGTCGGTGATGCTGGTTTTCAGTATTGTACTGCTCCTGTTGGTCGGCACGGTGTTCGTCTATAGTCCGGCGCTTATTTTGGGCGACATTGCTGGTTTCATGCCAACGGCAAAAGGAAGCATCATGATGTGGGTGCTGATAGTGTTTGCCTACTACATCATCGCTACGCTGCTGCCTGTTGATAAGATTATCGGCAAGGTCTATCCGCTGTTTGCCTTTGCCCTGCTATTTATGGCTGCAGCACTGATGATAGGGCTGTTTGTTAAATGGCCGTCGCTGCCTGAGGTATGGGACGGTCTCGGTAACTTGGGTGCGGCAAAGGGATTGAAGGGGCTCGACACACAACCGGTGTTCCCCTGCTTGTTTATTACCATTGCCTGCGGCGCACTGAGTGGCTTTCATGCCACGCAGAGCCCCATCATGGCCCGTTGTCTGAAGAACGAGCGAATGGGACGACCTGTATTTTACGGAGCGATGATTACAGAGGGTGTCGTGGCGCTCATATGGGCGGCAGTCTCTTCCTATTTCTTCTTCGACGGCGGTGCGGCCGAAGTGGGTGCCGACTTGACTGCAGCTGCCCCGACGGTGGTGACGAAGGTGTCGGAGGCGTGGCTGGGTGTCGTGGGCGGTGTACTGGCCATCTTGGGCGTGGTGGCAGCCCCTATCACAAGTGGCGACACAGCATTCCGCAGCGCGCGGCTCATCATAGCTGACTTTTTCCATTTGGAGCAGAAGAAATATCGCAATCGTCTGTTCATTGCCCTGCCCGTGTTTGTGGTGGCATGTCTTCTGCTGTGGTACAATGTGGCTGATGAAAATGGCTTCAACGTCATTTGGCGCTACTTCGGTTGGGCCAACCAGACGCTGGCCTGCTTTGCTTTATGGACGGCGACGGTGTTCCTCGCCCGACGTGGTAAAGCGTATTGGGTTACGCTGGTGCCCTCGTTGTTCATGACGTGCGTTTGCACCACCTATATATGCATTGCCAAGGAGGGTTTTCGTCTCCCACAAATGGTCAGCTATGTCATTGGGCTGGCGGCTCTCGCTGTGGCAGCCGTGTGGTTTTTCCTTTGGAAAAGGAAGGCTGAGGCAAACAAGCAAAATGGGACTGACGGGCAGGATAATACTTAATTTCTAATCTTTTATTTTCTTCTATAATGCTTCGTTTCGTTCATCTACACGTCCATACGCAGTACTCCATCCTTGACGGGCAGGCAGCTATCCCCAAGCTCGTTGATAAGGCCATCGCTGACGGTATGCCCGGAATGGCAGTCACTGACCATGGCAATATGATGGGTATCAAGGAGTTTCTGAACTATGTAAACAAGGTGAATGACAAGCGGAAAAAGGAAGGCCTCGAGCTCTTCAAGCCCATTGTAGGCTGCGAGATGTACGTTGCTCCGCGTCACCTTACAGACAAGGACAAATCATCGGGCGATGGCGCTAACTATCACCTGCTGGTGTTGGCTAAAAACCTAAAGGGTTACCACAACCTTGTGAAGCTTGTTTCGAAAGCGTGGACGCAGGGTTTCTATAGTCATCCACGTACCGACCGCTACGAGCTGGAGAAGTACCACGAGGGATTGATTGTCTGCTCGGCTTGTCTGGGCGGTGAGGTGCCGAGGAAAATATTGTCGGGACGGTTTGACGAAGCCGAGGAGACCATCCAGTGGTATCAACGAGTTTTTGGAGATGACTATTACTTGGAACTCCAGCTCCATAAAGCCACCGTGCCTCGCGCCAATCACGAGGTCTATCACCTGCAGCTCGACGTTAACACCAAGTTGAAGGAGTACAGCCTCAAGTATGGCGTTCCTCTTGTTTGCACCAACGACGTTCACTTCGTTGATGAGGAGAATGCTGAGGCGCACGACCGTCTCATCTGTCTCAGTACGGGCAAGGACCTTGACGATCCTAACCGTATGCTCTATTCCAAGCAGGAGTGGTTCAAGACCACGGAGGAGATGAACGCCATTTTCGGCGATGTGCCAGAAGCTATCAACAATACCGTCGCCATCCTCGACAAGGTGGAGACTTACAGCATCGACCATGCCCCCATCATGCCCAACTTCGCCATCCCTGCCGATTTCGGCACGGAGGAGGAGTATCGCCAGAAATACACGAAGGAAGACCTTTTTAACGAGTTCACCCGCGACGAGAAGGGCAACGTGGTGCTGAGTGATGAGGAGGCCAATGCGAAAATTGAAAAACTGGGTGGCTACGACAAGCTCTACCGCATTAAACTTGAGGCTGACTACTTGCGCAAGCTTACCTTCGACGGCGCTAAAAAGGTCTATCCCAACATGACTCCAGAAATTGAGGACCAGCTGAACTTCGAACTCCACATCATGAAGACGATGGGTTTCCCTGGCTACTTCCTTATTGTGCAGGACTTCATTCGCGCAGCCCGCGAGGAGTTGGGCGTGTGGGTAGGTCCCGGCCGAGGCTCTGCAGCGGGTAGTGCCGTGGCGTATTGCCTGCAAATAACACGCATCGACCCCATTAAGTACGACCTGCTGTTTGAACGCTTTCTTAACCCCGACCGTATCTCATTGCCCGATATCGACGTCGATTTTGATGATGACGGACGTGGGCGTGTGTTACAATGGGTAACGGACAAGTATGGGCAGGAGAAGGTGGCCCACATCATTACCTACGGCACGATGGCAACTAAATTGGCTATCAAGGACGTGGCGCGCGTGCAGAAAGTCCCACTTGATGTTTCTAACCGTCTTTGTAAGGCCATCCCCGATCGCTTGCCAGATGTGAACGGCAAGACGCCAAAGATGAACCTCACCAATGCCATTGCTGCTGTGCCCGAGCTGCAGGAGGCGGCTATCTCGCCTGACCCATTGTTGCGCGATACCATCAAATACGCTAAAATGCTTGAGGGCAACGTCCGCAATACGGGCGTCCACGCTTGCGGCACCATCATCTGTCGTGACCCTATCACTGACTGGGTGCCTGTCTCTACTGCCGAGGATAAGGATTCGAAGGAAAAGCTCATCGTCACGCAGTATGAAGGTAGTGTCATCGAGGACACGGGGCTCATCAAGATGGATTTCCTTGGACTGAAAACCCTTTCCATCCTTAAAGAGGCTGCGCAGAATGTTAAGGAGTCATTGGGCATCGATGTCGATGTTGATTCAATTCCCATTGACGACCCGCTCACCTATAAACTCTACTGCGAAGGCCGAACGATAGGCACTTTTCAGTTTGAATCGCCCGGCATGCAGAAGTACTTGCGCGAACTCCACCCCAGCACCTTCGAGGACCTCATTGCTATGAATGCCCTCTATCGTCCTGGCCCAATGGATTACATTCCCGACTTCATTGACCGTAAGCATGGGCGCAAACCCATCGAGTACGACATCCCTATCATGGAGAAGTACCTGAAGGAAACTTACGGCATTACCGTCTATCAGGAGCAGGTGATGCTCCTCAGCCGTCTGCTGGCTGGCTTTACCCGCGGCGAAAGCGACACCCTACGCAAGGCGATGGGAAAGAAGCAGAAGGATAAACTGGACAAGCTGAAACCTAAGTTCATCAACAATGGCAAGGCTAACGGCCATGACGAGAAGAAACTGGAGAAGATTTGGGCCGATTGGGAAAGGTTCGCCTCGTACGCCTTCAATAAATCCCATGCCACTTGCTATTCGTGGGTTGCCTATCAGACTGCCTATATGAAGGCCCACTATCCTGCTCAATACATGGCCGCTAACCTCAGCCGAAACCTCGATAAACTCGATGAAATCACCAAACTGCAGGCTGAATGCAAGGCGATGGGCATTAAGGTGCTGGGTCCTGATATCAATGAGAGTCGGCGAAAGTTCAGCTCCAATGCTGCAGGCAACATCCGCTTTGGCTTGGCTGGCATCAAGGGAGTAGGGGAGAACGCCGTCGAGGCAATTATTGCCGAACGCGATCAAAATGGTCCCTATAAAGACATCTACGACTTCATGGAACGTATCAACCTGCAGGCATGCAACCGCAAGGCGGTTGAAAACATGGCGCTTGCCGGTGTCTTCGATAGCTTCGGCACTATCACCCGTGAACAGTTCTTTGCTCCCACAGGGCGTAATGAAGAAATATATCTTGACCAACTGATGCGCTATGGTGCCCTCTGCCAGACCGACAAGGCCGAATCACAGTTCTCGTTGTTTGGCGAGGCTAGTATGATTGAGCGTGTTCACCCTCCTCTCATCGACACTCCTTCTTGGACTGACCTTGAACGGCTTGACCGCGAACGCGAACTGGTGGGCATGTACCTCTCTGCTCATCCGCTGGATGAATACCGCATTATCCTCGACTATGTCTGCAATACCCACATGTCTGATCTTGGAGACCTTCAGCCGCTGCAGGGGCGTACTCTTACGCTGGGTGGCATTGTTGTGGACCAGAAGGAACTGCGCACAAAACGCGACATGCCTTACGGCAAGGTAATGTTGGAAGATTTTACGGGTACCTACGAGTTTACCTTCTTTGGCAACGACTGGATGAACAACAAAGGCAAGTTCGGCGTTGGCTATTTCCTCTTTATTGAAGCAGAGGTGAGACCGCGAAAGTTCAAGGAAAACGAGCTGGAACTTGCCATTCTCTCTGCTCGCTTGTTGCCTGAGGTGAAAGATACTCTCATTCATCAGATGACGGTGAAGGCCGAATTGGGCGCACTCGATGAATCGGCCATCCTCGATTTTGCCGGGTTGGTGAAAAACAATCCCGGCAAGGTGGTACTCCATTTTGAAGTCCGTGATGCCGGCAGTGCTATGAAGGCGGAGCTAAGTTCCCGTTCCTATCGGATGAATGTGACAGACGAACTCATTACTTTCATTCAGAATCAGCCCGGCTTTGATTTCCATCTAAACTAATAATCCCATTAACCCTATAAAATCATTTATTCCATGTTACAGATTACAGACAACAATTTCGATCAGGTTCTTGCCGAGGGCAAGCCTGTTGTAGTAGATTTTTGGGCTACCTGGTGCGGCCCCTGTCGTGCACTTGCCCCCACCATTGAGGCCTTGGCTGCTGAGTTCGAAGGCCGCGTCATTATTGGCAAATGCGATGTTGATGAGGCTGTTGACCTGCCCGTTAAATACGGCATTCGCAACATCCCCACCGTTATGTTCTTCAAGGACGGCCAGCTTGTTGATAAGCAGGTCGGTGCTGCCCCTAAGCAGGTCTATGTGGATAAAATTAATGCCCTCCTCTAATTTATTAGCCCTATGAACGACGAATTCTTGCTTGAAGACATCGATGACGACAAAACCATCGAGTTCGTCCGTAATTACATCTCAACGGACTTGAAGGAAAAACTCAGCGACGATGACTTGGAGTTCTTCCTCGACACCATCAGCGACTATTATTGCGACCATGGTGTTTTTGATCAGGAGCCTGATGCCGACGGCTGTGTCGATGTCGATGTGGAAGCTGTGGCTACCTATCTGGTCAAAGAGGCCAAGAAACACGGCGTAGGTGACTTCGACCTTGACGAAATGATTCAGATTGTTGCTGGCGAACTGGAGTTCGGCGAGCAACTTGACGGTCCCGACGAGGTCTAAGCAACAGCAGCTACAAACACGTTAGCATGAGCGGCCCATTGTCCGTCAAAGGTGACGATGGGCCGTTCATGTTATTACTCCTACTACCGACTATCATTTTTGCGAAAAAATGAAGAAAAACGCGGCTAACGAGCAATAGCTCGTTTTTTTTCCTTATCTTTGGGGCGCAAAAGCATGAGATTGAAGTTTGGAGTGAAGTCTTTGCGTCAACAGAGTAAGGGAAGAACGTACCTCGCCTGTGGGTTGGCTGTGGCTAGCCTGCTGGTGTTGTTTGTGTTCTTTCAGTTCTTCTATCGAGGCCATCTCTGTCATCGGGAGCAGTTCTCGCTGTTCCTTTGGGCAGCAGAACCCCTGCGGGCATATTGGCTGGCTCCGGCTCCCTTGGCAAAGTTGACGGGCGATATGCTGACACAATTCTTAGGAATTCGTATAGTGGGGCCGCTCATTATGTCAGTTGTGCTGACGTTGTTGGGTATGCTGGTTTATAGACTGCTGGCTCGCTTTTTGGGGGTGTGGGCGTTGATTCCCGCCGTGCTTGTAGTAGTATTGGAAACAGGACGTCAGTGTGGACTGACCTATCCCCTCAGTAGCACGTTGCAGTGGGTGGGAATTGTAGCGACTCTGCTCATAATCGAACGTTGTATTCTTCAGAGTTTGACCCGTTCTACAGCGAAGCGTTCTATAGTGTGTAGTGCGTTCTTTAGCGTAGCGTTCTTATCTCTTGGGCTGTGGCTGTTCGGCTGGGGTGATTGGGAGAAGCGTGCCGTCGTGACGCCTGAAATGAACGTTGAGCGGATGCTAACCATTGACAATGACTGGTATCATGGCCGCTTGGATCGTATGCAACAACGCCTTGATGAACAGAGTAACCATCCCAATCGTTTCAACAGCTATTACCAGAACCTTCTGCTGACGACGCAGTACCGCATGGGCGACGAGCTAATGCATTATTATCAGCCATTCCAATTGGGATTGTTTCTGCCCGTGAGCGCCACGACATCTTATCCCCTCATTTATATGTCTGGCGAAATGTGGTTTCAGTTGGGCGACCTGACGAATGCTGAACATTCAGTATTGTTGGGTATGTTGTTTTCACCCAATAGCGTGGGCAGTCGTCCGCTAATGCGCTTGGCTGAAATCAGCTTAATACGCGGTGACGAGGCGGCTGCCATGAAATACCTGCGTGTGCTTGAAAAGACGCTCTTCTATCGCCGTTGGGCACGAATGCACATGCCTGCTGAACGTCCTAAAGGGTTGCTGCGTTGGATGGAAATGAAACGAACTCTGACCGTTATGACCGACACCGTAAGGACGCCGATGGATATAGATACATCACTTCGTCATCTGTTGAATAACAATCCTGACAACGTTTTTGCACGTGACTACTTGTTTAGTTACGACCTTCTTGACAAGGATGTGGAGTCGTTTGTTAAAGACTATGACCGCTACTTACCTAGCCAGGCCGTTATACAACGCACATGGGCTGAGGCTATGCTGATTTGGCTGGTTGCTCACGGCCGTCCCGACGAGGAAGTGGCTGCACGAGGCATTCCTCCTGCTGTCATTGCCGATTTCAGGGAGTATAACGAGCTGTATAAGTCAGTAGAGACGGGTATCCCGTCGGGTTATCGTCGTATTCAAGAAGAATTCGGCAAGACCTATTGGTTCTTCTATCATTTTGCACAGATAAAACAATGAGGAAATTGGGACGCTATGCTTTAGAAAGGGCTATGCCCGGCAGGACGCTTCGCTATAGAGTGATTGCGATGCTCGCCGTAGCCCTATTCTTTGGCTGCGCAGAGCATACGTCAATGTGGGAGGATGAGGTGGTCTTCTCTCCTGACTATGCTGAGGCTGTCGTTCCATATAATATTGCTCCGCTCAACTTTTGTATTGATGGAGTAGGGTATGCTCGTGCCAAGGTAGAAGTGAAGGGCGTTACGTCGTCCCTTACTGTTAGAGCCCGACAAGGGCGTGTCATGTTTCCTGCGAAAAAGTGGCATCGCCTTTTAGAAGCTGAGAAGGGAAATACATTGCAGGTTACGATTACTCCAAAATCTAACGACAAAAAAACAGCAGCAAACTATAACTTCTACGTCTCTCCCGATCCAATTGACCCCTACGTTACCTACCGTATCATCGACCCCTCGTTTGAGGTTTGGCACAGGGTTGAGATACGGGAAAGAGAGCTTACGAGTTTCCGCGAGCGCGTCCTCTCCGACTGGCGCCACACAGACAACAGCTGCATGAACTGTCACATTCATGGCGCCGGACGAGGCAATCTCAGTTTCTTTCATCTGCGTGGGCCGCAAGGCGGCACTATCCTTAATCGCAACGGTTCCCTCCGTAAGCTCACTCTTAAAAATGACAACATGCCTGTAGCTGCCACCTATGGTGATTTCCACCCTTCAGGGCGCTATGCCGTCTATACATGGAACAATGTCATCCCTGCCTTGCGCGCCCTTGATAGTTATCGCATGGAAGTTTACGATACTGCTAGCGATTTGCTCGTTGCTGACTTCGACACCAATGAAATGCGCTTTTCGCCTCTTACTTCAGGCACAGACGCTTACGAGACCTTTCCCACGTTCTCGCCTGATGGCCGTTACATCTACTTCTGCCTCGCTCCTTTCCATCCGTTGCCCGATTCCGTCAGGCAGACGCGTTACAGCCTTGTTCGTGTAGCGTTTGATGAGCAGACGGGGATGCAGGGTGACAGCATCGAGGTCGTTTGGGACGCTGAGCAGCAGGGCGGTTCCGCTTCGCTGCCGAAATTATCGCCTGATGGACGATGGCTGATGTTCTGCCGTTCCGACTATGGCACGTTCCCTATCTGGCATCGCGAAACGCGCCTGATGATGATGGACATGCAAACAGGTGTGGTAGATTCGCTACAAGTGCTGCGGTCTGAGGATGCCTCCTCAACCTACCATAGCTGGTCCACGAACGGACGTTGGATTGCCTTTGCCTCAAAGCGTGGCGATGGTATGTTTGGACGCGTGTGGCTGTCACATGTGGATGATGAGGGAAACGTCTCAGCTCCCTTCTGTTTGCCTCAACGCGACCCTGAGCACGACCGTCTGTTCTTGCGCTCCTACAACATCCCCGACCTTGGCGACTCGCCTGTACCCTTTGATGTTCGCACTATTCAGCGCATCCGAAAACATCTTCCCGCCGAACAATTTCAATAAACTTATAAATCTATAAACCATTAAATCAAAATCACTATGGACAACAACAAAGGTTTTTACAAACTCACGTGGCTACAACGCATCGGCTTCGGATCCGGCGACATGGCCCAAAACCTCATTTACCAGACCATCAGCATTTGGCTGCTGTTCTATTACACAAATGTGTTCGGCCTCGACCCTGGTGCTGCTGCTTTGATGTTCCTCATTGTACGTCTTGTGGACGTATTGTGGGATCCCCTTGTAGGCACATTCGTTGACAAAGGCAATCCTCGCTGGGGCAAATATCGTTCTTGGCTCATTTTGGGCGGCATTCCGCTTGTTGGTTTGGCTATCCTCTGCTTCTGGAACGGCTTCAGCGGTTCGTTGCTCTATGCCTACATTACCTACGTGGGAATGAGCATGTGCTACACGTTGGTCAACGTGCCATACGGCGCCCTCAACTCCAGTCTGACGCGCGACACCAATGAAATCACTATCCTCACCTCCACCCGTATGTTCATGGCGAATCTCGGAGCGTTGTGCGTGAAGTCCCTTCCACTCATCATTGCTATTTTTGCTCCCAAGGCAATGAATAATGAGACGGGTAAGATGGAGGCCGTTATCAATACGCCCGAGGCTGCACCTGCATGGTTCATCACGATGACCATTTTTGCCCTTGCCGGTTTGCTGCTGCTTGTGTTCTGCTTCTCGCAGACGAAAGAACGCGTGGTGATGGACCAGAAGGAGGCTGCCAATGTGAAGGTGAGCGACCTGTGGATGGAGTTTGGACGTAACAAACCTCTCCGCGTTCTCGCTTTCTTCTTCGTTACTGCCTTTGCCATGATGAGCGTGGGTAATGCTGCCGATGCTTACTTCATGACTTATAATATTGGTGCTACGCCCTTTATGACCACCGTGTTTATGTGGCTGGGCACCATCCCTGCTTTCATATTCATGCCTCTCGTGCCTGCCATCAAGCGCAAGATTGGCAAGAAAGGGATGTTCTACCTTTTCCTTGGCACAGCCATCGCAGGTATGGCGCTGATGTATTTGTTCGTAAGTATTCCTGCCATTAAGCAGCACTTCTGGCTGCTCTGCGTGGCTCAATTTGTCAAAAGTACCGGTATCATTGTTGCCACCGGCTACATGTGGGCTCTCGTTCCCGAGGTGGTGGCCTATGGTGAATACACCACCGGACGTCGTATCGCTGGTATTGTCAACGCCCTCACAGGTATTTTCTTCAAGGCTGGCATGGCTCTCGGTGGTGTGGTGCCTGGACTCGTGCTGGCATGGGTGGGCTTCAATGCCGAACTGTCCAAGCAGACACCCCTTGCTGAGCAGGGTATCCTGTGGCTGGTATGCGTGATTCCCGCCTTGCTGCTTCTCCTGGCCATCTGGATTATCAGCAAGTATGAGCTTAGTGACGAGAAGATGGATGAAATAAACAAGGCCATCGAGGCACGCGCAAAAGAATAGGCTCTCATTCCTAATTTCAAATTTCCAAATCCTAATTTCTAATCAATCTATAATATCATGGCAAAGAAAGTTCAAAAGCGTTACCTGTGGCCAGACGACTACATGGCCGATCCTTCCGTCCACGTATGGGACGGCAAGCTCTACATTTATCCTTCGCACGACTGGGAGTCTGCTGCACCGGACGACGACTTCGGCAGCGAATATGACATGAAGGATTACCATGTCCTCACCCTTGAAGGCAACGATCCGATGACCTCACCCGTCAAGGATCACGGCGTCATTCTTGACATCAAAGATGTCCCCTGGGCACGCCGTCAGCTCTGGGACAACGAGGTTGTGAAAGGACCTGATGGCCGCTACTACATGTATTTCCCGGCCAAGGACAAGACGGACATCTTCCGCTGCGGTGTGGCCATTTCCGATTCACCGACTGGCCCCTTCATCCCACAACCTGATCCAATTCGCGGCAGCTACTCCATCGACTACGCTATCCTCCACGATGATGCTGATGGCGAATACTACATGTACTTCGGTGGCATCTGGGGAGGACAGCTCCAGCGTTATGAGGACAATCTTGCCAAGGACTGCGGTACCTCCTATCCTGCCGACGGTCAGCCGGCTGTCCCGGGCCGCGTGGTGAAACTCGCCAAGGATATGCTGCAGTTTGCCGAGGAACCCAAACCGGTGGTGCTGCTCGACGAGAGTGGCGCGCCCATCAAGGTTGAAGACAACGAGCGTCGCTTCTTCGAGGCCAGTTGGATGCACAAATACAAGGGTAAATACTACTTTAGCTACTCCACCGGCGACACCCACAAGCTCTGCTACGCTATCGGTGACAATCCCTATGGTCCCTTCATCTACAAGGGCGTTATCCTTACCCCGGTGTACGGCTGGACCACTCACCACTCTATCGTGGAGTTTGGCGGCAAGTGGTGGCTCTTCCACCACGACAGTGGCATCTCGAAGGGCATTAACCGTCTCCGCAGCCTCAAGGTTTGTGAGTTGACCTATCGCGACGACGGCACCATCGAGACTATTGAGGGTCTTGACTGATTGATTGTATTAACTGAAAAATGAAGATTGAAAAATGAAGAATAAAGTGTCCTGCCGATTTCTGTCCTCGTTCCCATCTGCAAGGTCGTCCATTTGCAGCGCTATTTGTTTTTCATTTTTCATCTTTCATTTTTCATTATTATTATTGTCTTGCACGGGGAGAGCTGTTCCGCCCGATGAAGACGGCCATGCCTTGTGGCTGCGAAGCGCGTCCTCTGATGAGAAAGTGGAGAAAGGGGCTTTCCCGCTCGTTCTTCTCAACCACTGGGATAATCCTGACGGCACCATAGAGCGCGGCTATGCCGGACATTCTATCTGGCTTTGGGATGAATTGCCCGATTCCATCTCGTCGCGCTATGCCGAGTATGCCCGTGCATGCGCTTCTGTTGGCATCAACGGAACGGTGCTTAACAACGTGAATGCCAAGCCCGTCATGCTCACTTCGGCGATGTTGGCAAAGGCGGTAGCCATTGCCAATGAACTGCGTCCCTACGGCATCCGCGTGTTCCTTTCGGTGAACTTTGCCACGCCAAAAGCGTTGGGCGAATTGCCAACGGCAGATCCTCTTGATGTGCAGGTGATAGCCTGGTGGCAGCAGAAAGTGACAGAAATCTATGCCCACATCCCTGATTTTGGAGGCTTCCTCGTAAAGGCTAATAGCGAGGGAGAGCCAGGCCCGATGGACTTCGGACGCACCCATGCTGACGGAGCCAATATGCTGGCCGATGCGTTGGCTCCTTACGGAGGCATCGTCATGTGGCGCGCCTTTGTCTATGCTCCCGATAGCCCCGACCGTGCCTGTCAGGCTTACGATGAGTTTATGCCCCTTGACGGAAAGTTCCGTGACAATGTCATCCTGCAGATTAAGAACGGCCCCGTTGACTTTCAGCCTCGCGAGCCGCTCAGTCCGTTGCTTTTCTCCATGAAGCATACGCGCGTCATGCCTGAATTGCAGATTACGCAGGAATATCTTGGCGAGAGCATTCACACGGTGTTCCTCGCTGTGCAATGGAGCGAGTTCTTCAAGCGTTTGCCCTCGAAGAATTTCCCTGCCATTGCGGGCGTTGCAAACATCGGCGACGACACGAATTGGTGCGGAAGCGATATGGCGCAGGCAAACTGGTATGCTTTTGGACGGTTGGCGCAAGACCCTACGCTTTCACCTGCCCAGATTGCACGCGAATGGTTGACGAAGACGTTCACCGCTGACCCTCGTTTTGTGGAGCCTATGACGGATGTCCTGCTTCGCTCCTATGAGGCTGCCGTTGACTACATGATGCCGATGGGGCTCCATCATCTCTTCGCCTGGGGACATCACTATGGGCCCGAGCCTTGGTGCAGCCCACGCGGTGCACGTCCCGATTGGACGCCCCCTTATTACCACCGTGCAGACACATTGGGCATTGGCTTCGACCGTACCATGCGTGGCAGCGGTGCTGTTGCGCAGTATGGCGACTCCCTTTGTACCCTCTATGACGACCCCATGACTTGCCCCGAAGAGTATCTGCTTTGGTTCCATCATCTTCCCTGGACGTTTACTCGTCCCGATTGGAAGGACGCCAACGGGCATCCCCAAAACCTTTGGCAGCGTCTGTGCTGGCATTATGATAGGGGTGTCAGCGAAGCAGAGGATTTCCTGCAAATTTGGCAAAAGATGAAGCCCTCCGTCGATGCCCTCCGTTATGAGCGTCAGCTGCAACGATTCCACCAGCAAGCCATTGATGCCCGTTGGTGGCGCGATGCCTGCCTGCTCTACTTCGCTACCTTCAGCCGTCAGCCCCTCCCTGTCAATAGTCCTGCTCCTACGCATACCCTCGACAGCCTTATGCGCTTCCATCTTCCCCTTACCAACTACGAGGCCGCTCCTTTGGGTGACCGATAACCTTTTAATACCTTATAAAAAAAAGACGACATGAAAAGAAAGTTTTTGCTCTTAGTGTGTGTGTGGTGCCTGCTGCCGCTGATGGCGCAGACAAAGTGGATAAACCCGCTGGAACAGGGGGAGAACATGGTGCATGGCCGCTGGTGGAACAGCGAGCTGAAGGATTGCTATCACCGCCTGACGCCGAGGGCCGAAGGAACGGTGCGCGATGTGGTGTGGACTCTCTCGAAGCAATCGGCTGGACTGTCCATCTGTTTCCACACCAATGCGCCGAGCGTGAAGGTCAGGTACAAGGTGAGTCGTGGACTCAGCATGTTTCACATGCCCTCAACGGGGGTGTCGGGCCTTGATCTTTTTGCCAAAGATGCCGATGGTCAGCTGCGCTGGTGTGCCAGCCGGTTCAATCTTTCGTTTAAGGACACCATCAACTACGAGTTCAAGGATATCACCTACTTTACGGGCGAGGGGCGCGGCTATGATTTCGAGCTGTTCCTTCCGCTCTACAACGAGGTGACATGGCTTGAGGTGGGCGTGCCTGAGGAGTGCGAGCTGCGCTTCCTGCCGGCCTCGCTTGAGCCTCCCATCGTCGTCTATGGCACGTCGGTAGCACAAGGTGCCTGCGCCTCACGTCCAGGTATGGCTTGGACCAACATCGTACATCGCGAGACGGACTATCCCGTCATCAACTTGGGCTTCTCCGGCAACGGCTTGCTTGAGGAGGAGGTGTTCAACCTCATGGCGGAGATTGATGCGAAACTTTATATCCTTGACTGCCTTCCCAACCTCGCTACCGAGCGCACGGAGTTGATTTACGACCGTATGTTGCGTGGCGTTGCCCTCCTGCGCGAGAAGAGCGACGTGCCCATCTTGTTGATTGAGCATTGCTACTCCAACGGCTCAGCCTCGCAGCAGGCTATTGACTGGTATATGAACTCCAACCTCGAACAGCGGCGTGCCTATCATACGTTGCTTGAACAGGGCGTCAAGAACCTCTACTATCTGCCCTATGACGAGATGGGCTTTACGATTGATTTTATGGTCGAAGGCTGTCACCCCAACGACTTGGGAATGCGTCAGTATGCCGATGCCCTGAACAGGAAAATCCATGAAATCTTCCCCGAAGCGGGCATGGGCGACAAGACCTTCTGGCCTCGTACGCAGCAACGCGACTGGTACGACTGGCGAACACGCCACGAGCTGATGCTGCAGCGTAACCGCGACGAGCAGCCTGACATCGTGCTCCTCGGCAACTCCATCACCCACTTCTGGACTGACGTCGTGCGTAAGGACGCGAAGCAGGCCAAGGCGTATGCCAAGAGTTGGAACAAGCTGTTCAAGGGCTATGTGGTGCACAATCAGGGCTTTGGCTGGGACCGCATCGAAAACGGACTCTGGCGCATCGCTCATGGCGAGCTTGACGGCTTCGAGGCAAAGAAGGTTTTCCTCCTGCTCGGCACCAACAACATCGGCGTCAACAGCGACGAGGAGATTGTCAAGGGCATGATGATGCTCATTGATGCCGTCCAACGCCATCAGCCGAAGGCAAAGATTTATCAGGTGGGCATCATGCCGCGTCGAGGTGCTGAGGAACGCGTGGCAGCCATCAACGCTCGTGTGGCTGAACGACTGAAGGGCACCGACGTGACCTACGTGGATATGTCAGCCGGATTCCTTGACAACGACGGGCGTCTGATAGAGTCGCTCTTTGTCGGCGACGGACTCCATCCCAACGAACAAGGTTATGCTGTCGAGGCAAAGAATCTGGAGCCTTATGTGAAGGAATAAGCACGTGTAGATTTAGGGATACGATGAATCAGAGCCACAAGATTTGGCGATTTTGGAAAAAGGAATTATATTTGCAGCAAAATAGCTATTAAAACCTAACGACATGAAAAAGACTATAGTTTTTCTGGCCCTGATGGGGGCTTTGCTGTTGACGGCATGCGGCCCGAAGAAGGGTGAGCCGGCTCCGTCACGTAGTGCAGAAGCACAGGCTATGTTGGCCAAGATGAAAGCCGCTGCTGAGGGGCATAAGGTGATGTTCGGTCATCAGGACGATACAGCCTACGGCCACACGTGGGCAGGGATTGCAGCCCCGCAGGAACAAGATGCTGACGCCTCAACGGAGGGGCGCTCAGACACGAAGGAGGTCTGTGGCGACTATCCTGCTGTCATCGGCTTCGACCTCGGGCGTCTGGAACTGGGGCACAAGCGAAACCTCGACGGTGTGCTCTTCGACAAGATGCGGCGTGAGATTATTGCCCACTATGAGCGTGGGGGCATCGTGACCCTCTCGTGGCATCTGGATAATCCGCTGACGGGCAATGATGCGTGGGACTTTCACGACAAGGGAACGGCGGCTTCCATCCTTCCTGACGGAAAGCTGCACGAGGAATTCCTGACGCGCATGGGGCGTGTGGCTGACTTCCTTGCTTCCATCAAGACTGCCGACGGAACACCCGTGCCGATGCTGTTCCGCCCTTGGCACGAGCACACGGGCAGCTGGTTCTGGTGGGGACAGGAGATTTGCACCACCGAGCAGTACAAAGGGCTGTGGCGCATGACCTACGACTTCATGCAGGCGCGTGGCTTGACCAACCTGCTTTGGGCTTACAGTCCGGGCACCGAGCCTACGACGCAGGAGGAGTACTTCGAGCGCTATCCGGGCGACGACATCGTGGATGTGCTGGGCTTTGATACCTACCAGTATGGCCCGCGCGAACCCTATCTGGCAACGATGAAGCGCAGCCTTGACATCCTTGTGGAGGCGGCAAAGACGCATGGCAAGGTGGCTGCCGTCACCGAGACAGGCTTTGAGAGTACACCCGACCCGACATGGTGGACGGGTACGCTGCTGCCCGCCTTAGGCGATGCCCCCGTAGCCTATGTGCTCGTGTGGCGTAATGCCTGGGACAGGGAGACGCACCACTACGGCATCTACCCAGGGCATGAGTCTGAAGCCGACTTCATTGAGTTCTATAAGAATCCCCGTACATTGTTTGCAAAAGATATCCAATGAAAGCCTATAAAGAACGGGTTGCTGAGCTGTTTGCAGCCCACGAAGCGCTGATTTGTCGTCCCAACGAGCCCGTCGAAGGCGGCAACGGCATCATCACCCGATACAGATTTCCCATCCTGACGGCACAGCATACGCCTGTCTTCTGGCGCTACGACCTGGATGAACAGACGAATCCCCTGTTGCTGGAGCGCATCGGCATGAACGCCACGTTCAATAGCGGGGCTATCAAGTGGAACGGCAACTACCTGCTTGTTGTCCGTGTGGAAGGAGCCGACCGCAAGTCATTCTTCGCTGTGGCTGAGAGTCCGAACGGAGTGGACAACTTCCGCTTCTGGGACTATCCCGTCACGATGCCTGAGGACGTCGTCCCTGCTACCAACATCTACGACATACGCTTGACGGCACACGAGGATGGCTGGGTCTATGGCATCTTCTGTGCTGAGCGGCACGACGATAAGGCGCCTGCAGGTGACCTCTCGTCGGCTACGGCTACGGCTGCCATCTGCCGCACGAAGGACCTCAAGACATGGGAACGTCTGCCAGACCTCAAGACGCGGACACAGCAACGCAATGTGGTGCTTCATCCTGAGTTTGTGAACGGCAAGTACGCCCTCTACACCCGTCCGCAGGATGGCTTCATCGATGCAGGCGAGGGTGGGGGAATCGGTTGGGCACTGGTGGACGACATCACACATGCCGAAATCCGTGAGGAGACCATCATCGACCCGCGCTACTACCACACCATCAAGGAGGTGAAGAACGGCGAAGGCCCTCACCCCATCAAGACGCCACAGGGCTGGCTGCATCTGGCACACGGTGTACGAGGCTGTGCGGCAGGGCTGCGCTACGTGCTCTATATGTATATGACGGCACTTGACGACCCCACACGGGTGATAGCATCGCCTGCCGGCTACTTCATGGCCCCTGTGGGAGAGGAACGCATAGGCGATGTGTCGAATGTCCTTTTCACAAACGGCTGGATTGCTGACGACGACGGCAAGGTGTTTATCTACTATGCCTCCAGCGACACACGGATGCACGTGGCCACATCGACGGTGGAGAAGCTCGTCGATTACTGCATGAACACCCCTGCCGACGGCCTGACGACAGCCTCCTCCGTCGAAACCCTCAAGGCGCTGATTGACAAAAACCTCAGAATCATTCCCAATTTCTAATTCCTAATTCCTCATTCCTCATTCCTAATTTTTCATTCCCCCTCATGGCTACTCTGAAAGAAAAAATCGGCTACGGCTTTG
The DNA here is from genome assembly GCA_016291905.1 of Bacteroidaceae bacterium. Classification (GTDB taxonomy): domain Bacteria; phylum Bacteroidota; class Bacteroidia; order Bacteroidales; family Bacteroidaceae; genus UBA1189. The sequence continues at coordinate 235,796 of JAEEZS010000009.1, read as the reverse complement.
GTGACATGGCGTCATCGTCGTTCTGGAAAGTCTTTTCCTACTATCTTCCGTTCTTCTATGCAAACATCTTCGGACTCAGCATGGTGGATGCAGGTTTGCTCATGCTTATCACCCGTATCTGGGACGCCGTCTCCGACCCCATGATGGGCATCATTGCCGACCGTACCCATACCCGCTGGGGCAAATACCGTCCCTATCTGCTGTGGATTGCTGCGCCGTTCAGCATCTGCGGCATCCTGCTGTTCACCACCCCCGACTGGGGCTATGCTGCCAAGCTCGTGTGGGCCTACGTCACCTACATCCTGATGATGACCATCTACACCGCCATCAACGTCCCCTACGGCAGCATGCTCGGTGTGATGACCGACAACTCGAAGGAGAAGACCGTCTTCTCGTCGTTCCGCATGTTCTTTGCCTACACCGGCTCGTTCATCAGCCTGCTCATCTGGGAGCCGCTCTGCAACGCCTTTGGCGGATACGACACCACGCGTGGCTGGCAGTGGGCCATGATTTGTGTGGCAGGCGGTGTCTTTGTGCTGTTCCTGCTCTGTTTCCTGATGACGAAGGAACACCTGCACACCGTCTCGAAGGTGTCGGTAGGGAAGGACCTGAAGATGCTCGTGCACAACAAGCCCTGGTGGCTGATGATTGGTGCCGCGCTGTGCAGCAACCTGTTCAACACCGTGCGTGGCTCCACAGTGGCCTTCTTCTTCACCGATGTGCTGGGCACAAAGTACCAGCTGACGATTCCTGCCCTGGGTGTGAGCCTGCTGCTCTTTGCCGGCCTGTTCCTCACCATTGGCGAAATCAGCAACATGGTAGGCGTGGCACTGGCTGTGCCCATCACAAACAAGCTGGGCAAGAAGTCCACATTCATCATGGTGAACGCCTGCCTGATAGTGCTGAGTGTGCTCTTCTTCTTTGTTCCCGTGACGAACGGGGGTGTGTGGACCATGCTCGTGCTGCAAGTCATCATCAGCATCTTCACCGGCATTCAGAGCCCGCTGGTGTGGAGCATGTATGCCGATGTCAGCGACTATGCCGAGCTGGAGTACAAGACGGCATCCACAGGGCTTATCTTCTCGTCGGCCTCCATGGCGCAGAAGTTCGGCGGAGCTGTGGGAGGTGCAGCTGTCATGTGGCTGCTGGCTGCCTGCGGCTATGTGGCTGATGCAGAGGCCGGATTCGTGCAGCCCGCCAGTGCCATCACCTGCCTGAAGATGCTCATGAGCTTCATTCCCGCCCTGGTCTCCGTGCTGGCTATCACGGTCACCTATTTCTATCCCCTCACCACGAAACGCGTGGCTGAAATCAACGAGCAGCTGAAGCTGGTGCGGGCAAAAGAGTAGGGAAGACGAAGAAAAATGTAAAAAACCTTGCACGATAACCCGCATTGCATTACCTTTGCCGCGCAAACATAATCTTTGCGCTCACTCACATCGGGGTTGGCTTCACCTTCCCCTTGTTCGCTCGGCAAACGGAAACAAGTTTCCTTTGCGCTCACTCACATCGGGGTTGACCGGTTTTGACAGCGGGCAGAAGAGGTATGTAAGCATGCAGTGCGTTGACAGGTAGCACTTAAATATCATCGGTCGACAATTAATTGGCGAAAACAACTACGCTCTCGCTGCTTGATTGAAGTATAGTAGATCATTGGCTTAATCTCGGCACAAGGTGCTGAGACGAGACATCACCCGGAAGCTCTCGTCCCGAAGCTCGTCGACAAGGTGGTGCAGGAAAATCGGGAATCGCCTGCGGAGGCCTCGCTCCAACGGTTAAACTTTTTCGAGGATAAGGCATCGGTTGGCCGCCCTGCGCCTGCCGCTGCTCGAAAACCAATGCAGGGATAAGCATGTAGAAAGCATATGGCTTCCTCGTTTGGACGAGGGTTCGACTCCCTCCAGCTCCACCCCGAAGACACGTTCAGGCCCGGCAAACACCGGGCCTGACGTCATTTGTTAAAGGTTAAACGATAAACTCTCGGCTCCACAGCGTCTGACGCTGTACTGACAGAATCAGACGCTGTGCTGACAGAATCAAACGCTGTACCGATAGAATCAAACGCTACGCTAATAGAATCAGACGTTGTGCCGCTAGCGTCAAACGCGGCATTCTCGACCTCGCCGAAGCCTCCGTTCCATCCATTGTGACATGAACTGAGTTTTTTTGCACAAACACCCCAAACACTTACCTTTCCCGTTGCAAATGGTTTTCTATTAATGTGTTAGGATAGGTAGGTGTTTGTGAAACACTTACCTAACACCTACCTAACACATTGTGTCGCACCCTAAAAGTTGGACACAAAGAATGGTTTTTACTCCTAATTGTGCTCCTACCGCGAAAAGTTCTGCTTTATAATCTACAAAAATGAGGTAGGTGGTAGGTAAGTGTTAGGTAAGTGTTTAAATAACACCTACCTTGTCTAACGCGCTATTTACCTGCACGATAAGAGCAAAAAGGTAAGTGTTGGCCTGTTTTCGCGAAAAAACATCAAAAATCATCACAAAACACGAAATTCGCGAAAAGAACTCCCTTTCCGATAAAAGTACTGCTTTCTTTAAAAAATTGGCAAAAGGTTCTTTTCTTTCCAAACTTATTGTTACTTTTGCACTCGGATTCCTATAGAAAACGTTACACGCCATGCCACAAGAGACTCAAAATAAAGCTGAATATATTGTCATTTTCATCAGCGAATTTGCTCGCCGCTTTGGTTTGTCAGCGCTACAGGCTTATCGCTACCTGAACCGTTACAAGGCCATTGATTTCTTGGATGATCAGTATAACGTCGCTCATACACAAAGTTTTGAGGATATGGTGCAGAATATGGCGGGTTACTGCCAACGTCATGGAGGGGCGCTCGTATGATACTGTATCATGGAACAAACGCGGACTTCATGGCGATTGACCTAAACCAATCCCGGCGAGGAAAGGATTTTGGTTGTGGCTTCTATCTGTCAGAATCGGAGACGCAAGCAGAGGAGATGGCCAAATTCAAGGTACAATTGTTTGGTGGGCAATCCATAATTCAACGCTACGAATTCGACGAGGCTCATCTGAGCGATGGGACTTTGCGATTCCTGCATTTCGATGGCTATTCCAGAGATTGGGCCACGTTCATCCTTGCCAATCGCCAGAACAAGAATGCAGACAACATCCACGACTATGACATCGTCTATGGCCCTATTGCGAACGATAAAGTCGGGGCACAAATCCGTAATGTCATGGAACAGAACATCAACATGGACACCTTTCTCGAACGTTTGAAATACATGAAAGGCATTACCTTTCAGTATTTCTTCGGAAGCGAGAAAGCCATTCAAATGCTGAAGCGCTTATGAGTACGATAGACTATATGAACGAATGTACCGTACGCGACCTCGTACTCATGCTGATGGAAGAGCGTGGTTTAACGCTTCACGAAGCACTTGACTCGGTCTATAACTCCGAGACCTATGCCAAATTAATGAATCCCGCAACGGGTCTCTATTTCCAAAGCCCTGTTTACATCTTCAGCTATCTTGACCGAGAACTTGCCACAGGCAAGCTGTAGACGAATGGACTGGAACTCTGATTCAGCGTATTAATCGACCTGTCCCTCGTGATTCAATTGCAGGTCACCATCCATCATACGTCTTCGCGACAGGTACAACCATGAACCCTGAACCAGAAAAGTTGGGCACAAAGAATGGAACTTACTCCTAATCGTACTCCTACCACGAAAACTTCTGCTCTATAATCAACAAAAATGAGGTGTTGAGGTAAGTGTTAGGTAGGTGTTAGGTAAGTGTTAGGTAAGTGTTTAAGCAACACTTACCGTATTTAAGGCGCTATTTCCATGCATGTTAAGGACAAAAAGGTAGGTGTTGGCCTGTTTTCGCAAAAAACATCAAAAAACACGAATTTCAGGACGATGGCAAAGCCCAGCGTATCCGTTCAGGCAGCAACAAGAGCTATCACCTGCAACGTCATCATTTCGATGAACGACATGGTGATAGCAATCCTCTATATAAACGATAAAGCAGACGCATCAAGTGAAAAAGGATAATGCTATGAAAGCCATTGTCAAGGAAATGGGATTACTCTGACGCAGTATTTCCATATAAGCATTGCAAATGCTGTTTTTTTCTGAAAGACTTCGGTCTTCCTTTTTTGCTTTCCCTTTTCTTAATTCATAATTGTGAATTAATAAAATCCCGGCTGTGACTTAATTAAATCTCAATAGGGATTTAAGGAAATCATCAAATGCTGTGTAAAATATGTAAGCAAAGAAGTAAACTTTATTTGCTGCCTTTCAATATGATAAAAATGATGAATAACGCTCTCTATGCCCGTAGTAGATGGCGTTAATCGAAATTAGATAAAAAAAGATTTCCCATACTATTATTACTTACATGGCAAAGGGAACGACAGAATATGCCACCGATTATGTTTAATCCATTCTTCTTGTAATGCGTTAAAACATAGTTAACAATCAGTTGTAATCTTTTTAAAAGAAAGAGGGTAAGCTGAGTAACAATATCACATGTCATTTACTATTTCCATTATCTGAATTGCAAAATTCTCCACATCATTTACAACTGCCTTCATTTTTATATTATCTACTTCCATTATCGTGCCATTCTTTGTTTTTCCATTTCGATGGACAAAAAGATTCCTGTTGCGAAAATGTGCCGACATTACTCCCCTCTTGTCTTGTGGGCATGAAAGATCCATGGCTTTAAAGCTCTCCTTTATTCTATCCATATTTTCATAAGAAGTATGCATTATCTCCTTTATAATCTCCATTTCCCATTTGCCTCTCTCCTCTTGAAAAAGATATTTTTCCAATTTCATTTTTACATTATTAGAAATCAATTTTTTGTAATAACCGATAAAAGCATTTTCATTCCTTATTATTCGAGCTATAATGATAGAGCAGATGAATGAATCAAGTATTGTTATTGCATTGATGTAAAGCATTCTTCTCAATGACGATTTTAATTCTGCAATAATTGGCAAATCTACCTCAGCGATTCTTTTAATATCATTTAATCCCTTCTGTAATTCTAAAAAACATAAAGAATAGTCTTTTGTGATTAATTCTGCTCCAATATAAGAAGATACAACAAAAGATCGGGCATAGTATTCGTTAAACATGGATTGTGGGTGCTCATCATCGATTATTAAGCACCTCTCTCCATCCAGAAATGTTTTGGGCATTAGGATTTCGGCATCCTCCATTTTACCATACCCAGCACCTATATTGACACACGTAAAATACTGTGTATTAATACATATTCCACCATCGACAAATATTTTTTTCCCCATATTCATAATGAATGTTGAGTAATCTGTTTGTCTTTTTTCAGTTCCAGAGTGTTTCTCTCGTCCCTAGTAATATCAATGTACAAGCCTTGGTGAAGTTTTTCCCATTTTCCCAAAAATGTCCCTCCCATAAAACGAACAATTATTGGCGTTTTTAACCTGTCGGTGAAGAAACTTGACTACGGGCGACAGACGGGGCGCACAGTGATACCACTCCAACGTTCAAATTTACCATAGCAGCCTATGGTGCTTGCATCAAAGAAAAGGAACCACGCATTGCGCGGGTCACTCTCGCAAATAGACGACGACCAATAAAGGCCGCGCCGTTTATCTTGGAAAATGCTATTGTTGTTTTTGTAGCCTGCAGCGGGGAGAAAGATAGAGTTGCCGTTTTTTATGCTTGTAACCTTATATCCTGTCACATCGTTTTGCCTTGTAAAGGTCCACGTGCAATTATTCTGAAGTTCGTTCCACTCTTCTGGGGAGGGCATACGCCAGCTTCCACCCCAATTGGTATGGGCGGCATCATCGGAAAGATCGAGGACGGTCTTATTATCAACTATGCCATAGGAACCAATGGTATTGTATTTCGTTAGTCTTTCCGTTAGATTTTCAGAGAATAGTTCGCACCATTTGTATTCTTCTGCCGAGCCATAGGCTCCCCTCGTTGTAATCTCGCCCCAAGCAAAGTAGAAACCATAGTCCTCGGAAGTGTTGGCTCCGACATTGCATACAGCCCAAAGCAAACCTGACGGAAGCCCTAAGTTAACCCATTCATGGCCATTCTCTTCTCCTAAAGGGGCTCCATCCTGAACAACAACAATCTTTTGCTCCAATATCCCCTCGGTAAGGTCGGATAGGGATACAGTGATGGTGGCATCGCGGCTATAAGGCGTAGTATTTTCAGCGACAATGGCGAAAAATGAGTTCTCCTGCTTTTCAAAAGTCAGCCAGTCTGCATCGCTCTTCACTTCAAATATGCCATTACAATCGACGGAAATTACTTCGCTTTTTCCTTTTGCATTGGCAAAACGAATCGATGTTGTTCCCACATTCAAATAACGTGCATCCTGTGAGACGCTGATTGTGCGCTCCAGCGTTCCTTCGAGAAGGTCAGAGAGGAACACGGTAATAGTGGTATTGCGTAGGTTTAGAGTGGCATTATCTGTTGCAATAACAATGAATGAACCTTCCTGCCTCTCATATTCTAACCATTCCGCATCACTCTTTACATCAAATACGCCGTTGCATTCGACCAGAATTGACTCACTTCCTCCCGTACTGACAAAACGAATAGAGGTAGTTCCCACATTCAAATAACGTGCATCCTGTGAGACAGAAATTGTCCGTTCTAAAGTACCTTCGGCAAGGTCGGAGAGATACACAGTTATAGTGGCATTGCGGGTATAAGGCGTGGCGTTATCAGTTGCAGTAGCAATAAAATAGTCTTCATGCTTCTCAAACGTTAGCCAGTCCACATCGCTTCTAACATCGAATGTTCCGTTGCAATCAACAGCAATAGCCTCGCTTCTTCCCCCGGCATTGTCGAAATGAGTGTAGGATGTCCCAACATTCAGGTAGCGTGAATCCTGTGAGGCAGATATTGTCCGCTCCATTGTTCCCTCAGTAAGGTCGGAAAGAAACACGGTGATGGTGGCATTTCGAGTGTCGGGCGTGGCATTTTCAGCTGCAACGACGGTAAAGCCATTTTCTTGTTTTTCAAATGCTAGCCATTCCACATCTGATGTGACATCGAAGGTTCCATCGTCATCAACAGAAACTTCGTAGCGACCTCCTTCATTGGCAAAATGAATAGTCTCCGTTTCTATTATAAGATAGCGGGCATCTTGTATAATGGTTATTGGCAAATTATAGCCGTCGGAAGAAATAGTGATATTTCCTTTGCGGGAAGACGGAGAGGCGTTGTCGGCAGCTGTAACGACAAGCGTGGCATCACCTTTGCCAGAAGCAGTTGAGACTTTCAACCAGCTTTCTTCTGTGATAACCTTCCATACCACATTAGATGAAAGCTTCAAGGTGTCAGCTCCTCCTGCAGAAGCAAAAAGCAGACTGTCGGTAGAAAGTTCGAGCCATGTGCCGCTCTGTGTAACAGTTAGTGTGGTGTTTTCATCACCGCAAGTGACAATGACGGCTCCAAGACGGGAATCACGGTCGGTATTAACAAGTGCCTTAACGGAGAGCGTGGCATCATCCGTACCAGATGTGGGGCTAACAGATAGCCATGAGGAAGGAGCTGCATTAACTGTCCAGTCTCCTTTGCAAGTAAGACCTACCTCAATAGTTCCTCCTTCGCCAATGAAGTCGATGGAGGATGTTTCAACTTTTTTGCCTTCTTTCTGGATACTAAGGACAATACGACCATCGTCTTCAATCATAGGCTCCTGCTGACAGGAAAAGAGTAGCAATGCTAAAGTAGCAAATAGAGAGAAAACTTTTTTCATAGTGTTATTTGTTTTTGTTTCTTTATGTTTTTGAATGTAAATAAAAACGTGGACATTTTACTTCGTCTACGTATTCCGAGGTATTGGGGATAACCTGACAATCTTAAACTCGTAAATGCCCACGCCATCAGCGTGAACCATCTACTTAAGTTCTTGATTGTTTCTTCAAATTCCCCAATTGTCGGAATACAAGAATAAAAGTGGACGCTTCTTCCTATGTCCTATTGTATTTTACCTCATAGGCAATCTGTTTTGATTTAACATTTATCTTTGAACTAAAATGCAGTTTTTCTATTAAGATGTAATTCAAATTTCGCTGCAAATGTAGTATGATTAAAATGGAATTGCAAGAAAAAGAACAACTTTTTTCCTTTTCCTTATTTCTTAGATGAACAAAGGCACGAACAAGTAACGTCCGTGCCTTTGCTTTTGTTGTTATTGATGATTGATAGGCTTCCCTCCTTAATACCACGTGGAGACTTGGGGCTGGACGGAGACGTAGCGGGGGATGCACATGCCGATGTCGGAGCCGATGTAGGTGGGGTCGCAGATGTACCACGTGCGGCCTTGATAGGTGATGGACGTGGCTGAGCCGGTGAGTGGCTCGGGGAAGGCAACAGCCGTACATTCGTGGCCGGGATACTCAAGCAGCACCACGTCGAAGCCGAGAAGGTTGTGGACGAGGTAGGAGTAGAGAACGGCACGGTCCTCGCAGTCGCAGAAGGGATAGTAGAACATCTCCTCGCAGAAGAATGTCTTCTCAATGCCTGTGCCAAACTGCTCGGCATCGGTCTTGTACTGGAAGGCTTTCTGCACGAAGTGGAGCAGCTCGTTGGCGGCGGTGAGGGGGTCCATCTCCTCAATCTGCGGGCGCAGCTGCTCAAGGATGTTGTGACGGACGTCCTCGTCGGGGTTGGAGGAGGCGTAACAGGGAATGAGCGTCATGGGGTAGTCCTTCATCAGATTGATGAGGTTCCTGTTGATGCTTCCCTCCAGGCGCAGCTCGTCGTGACTGACGGAGTAGGGCAGGGGGTCGGCGGGCAGGCGATAACCGGGATTGATGACGAGGTCGAAGGTGCTGCCGAGGTCCTTGTCGCTGGGGATGGAGCACGTCTGGACACCTACGCTCTGTGGGATGGCATCAGCGGGATACATGTAGTAGAGCTTCCCGTTGATGTTGAAGTAGGGATTGGCATAGACCATCTCGTCAAAGGGTACGAGCAGGGCAACGGCATTGCCGCCTGTAGCTATGCGGACGTCGTAGCCGAGGCTGACCATGAGGAAATGGGTGAGGGTGCGCTGTGCAGCGATGTCGCCAGGCTGGACGCACTTTGAGGCGAAGGTCTCGACGGCCTTCAGCGTGCACCAGCTTCCGAGGCTATAGGATTTGGAGGCTTGCGAAAGGGCCTCGACGCTTTTCTGCATGTCGGCCTTCAGCAGCATCTTCCAATACTTGACTACTTTGGCACGGTCGCCCGAGCCGAGGTTTCCTTCCAGTTTCACCTGTGGAATGGAGAAGGGGATACCGTAAAGGGAGAACTCTACCGGCGGTTGGGGCTTCTTTATGGTGAGGGGGTCGGGAGTGGGCGCAGGCTTCACCACAGGCTTTGGCTCAGCTTTAGGCTTTGGCTCAGCTTTAGGCTTTGGCTCAGTTTTAGGTTTCGGCTCTGCTTTGGGTTTAGGCTCAGCCTTTGGCTTTGGCTCAGCCTTAGGCTTAGGTTCTGCCTTCGGCTTTGGCTCAGCCTTGGGTTTGGGTTCAGCTTTAGGCTTAGGTTCTGCCTTCGGCTTCGGTTCTTTCTTTGGTTTGGGCTCTGCCTTAGGCTTCGGTTCTTTCTTGGGCTTAGGTTCTGCCTTAAGCTTGGGTTCCTTCTTAGGCTTAGGTTCTGCCTTAGGTTTCGGTTCCTTCTTTGGCTTGGGCTCTGCCTTCGGTTTCGGTTCCTTCTTTGGCTTGGGCTCAACAACTGGCTCTTCCTTCTTTGGCTCAGGTTCAATGACGGGTTCCTTTTCAGGTTCCTTCTCTGGCTCTTCAATGACAGGCTCCTTTTCAGGTTCCTTCTCTGGCTCGTCAATGACGGGTTCCTTTTCAGGTTCCTTCTCTGGTTCTTCAATGACGGGTTCCTTTTCGGGTTCCTTCTCGGGCTCGTCGATAACGGGCTCCTTTTCGGGTTCCTTCTTAGGCTCGTCGATAACGGGCTCCTTTTCGGGTTCCTTCTTAGGCTCGTCGATAACGGGCTCCTTTTCGGGTTCCTTCTTAGGCTCGTCGATAACAGGCTTTTTTTGAGGCTCGGGTTGTGGCTCGGGCTTCACCACAGGCTTAGGCTCTGGCTTTGGTTTGGGCTTAGGCTTAGCCATGGGCTTGAATGTGGGCTTTTTTGCCGCAGGGTCAGCCACAGGCGGTTTATCCAGTTTGGGCTCGCTTTTCTTTTCGAATTTCTTAAATTCCTCAAGGTTCGTCCAGGCTTGGTCAAGGAAATCGGCGTATTCATCAAGCAGTCCTTTTCGGAAATCGCTGTAGTTTCCCAGCATTTTTTCGCGGAAAGCCTTGAAATCGTCGTTCTGTGCCTTTGCGGGTAGGACGAAAAGACCGAATAGAAGAAAAGAAATCAGTAGCGACTTTGGTTTCATAGTGTGATTCATGCTTTATAGAATATCAATTTGATGTTGTTTTTTCCTTCTCAGAAACTTGCGACGCCTTGGAAATCGGGATCACGCTCGGGATTCCACACGCGAACTTTGATAATGGGGTTCTTCGGATCGTTAAGGTCGACCATCAAGAAAAGGTAACCCGTGTCGCCGTAGTTGTTTGAGTAGTAATCCTGACGGATTTGAATGCCATAAATCTCGCCGCCTCTTCCTGCCTTGACGACATCATTTTCTGCAAAGCGGATGTTGATAAACTCCTTGCTGTTGAAGCTGCGTTCAAGATTTTTCATGTATTCCTGCTTGGACTGTCGCGTCAACTGGACGAATCTGTTGTTGGCATAGAATTTCTGGTTATCACCGCTGGGCGGGGCTTTTTTGACCACTTTGCCTGTAATGATGACGGCGTTCTCGTCGAAGATTTGCTGCAGGTAGTCGAGACGCTTGAGGGAATAGGCTGTTTTGTAGTTCTCAAGGAATTCTGTAAGAATCTTGCGGGCTTCTTCGCCCCATTTGGCATGGTGGAGGATATCTTCAGCGGCTTTTTCATCAAGTCCGAAAGCAAGGCAATCAATTTTCTTCTTGTCGTTGAACGTGAATGTAATGTTTTCCACAAATTGGCGGCCATTGCCTTTGAACGAGAAGTTCATCGGGATACTACGGCATGTGACTTCTTCGGTGCCGATGGTGAAGAAGGAGTATTGGGGCTCTCCAACAATGCGCGCATTGCCGTAATGAACAAGGCGGTCGAAAATGTCCAGTCCATCAGCTGTGAAGCAATCGTCAACACTGCGGTATCGCTTGGTTTCGATAGCTTTGATGACGCGCTCAATGGTTTCTTTATAGGGCGCAGCCTCTTCGTCGGACAATAATAACAGTTCACCTTCTGGCTTGGGAATCAGTTTTTCGAAATCAGATAAGGATATTTCAGAGAAGTCGGGCGTGTCGGCATCAGCAGTCACAGATGCTTTGTCTCCTTCTTCCGTTGTGGAACCGGCAATCAGGTCAGAATCCTCTGAAAAAGCTGTGCCTTCAGTGACACCAAGGGTGGAATTGCGGAAGACCTTCCCTTTCATGATACTGACGACAGTGGCTATTTCTTTGTCAATATGCGCTTCACCGACATACTCATATTCACACTTGATGCGGAGATTGTCGGTGGCTGCTCCCGGGCGCATTTCTAAGACTCCCCTGCCATCGCGGGCACTGTAAAGGTTGCTCCAGTCGAGACCATCGAAATAGGTATAGTCGATGCTTGTGACAGGCATTCCTTTATAAAGTATTTCAAGATCAACGTAATTGCCTTCTTCCTTGATCTTGTTGACGCGTAGCCCGTTGAAAATGGCGTTCATCTTCTCGGGAATGTAATTGATAAGCAGCTTGCCGCCAGGCGTGACGACTTCGTTCTCGTTGGGAAGGCTCTGAAGCAAGCAGTAGCCCCAATAATAGTAGCGCAGGGCGTCGTCAATTTTTGCGTTACGCTCGGCTTTTTCGGCGCTTGCTACCATGTCCATCAGTTTGTGCTTGCGACTTTCAAAGATCTTTTCCACATCCGAGCGTTTCACGTAGCGAACAACGTAGGCATCGGGCTCATCATTGATGACAACGCGCTCGGTGTTCTGCAAAGTGGCCTGAGAGTAGGTGTTGACCACCATTTTGACGGCAGAATTGACGTTATAGTCATTTCCGTTAATAATGGTGGAGGTGACGTCGGAGTAATCACTTTGAACAGAAACGGAGATTTTGCTTATGAGGTCACGAAGCGCCTCGTTGTCGGCTTCACGTAGCGATTCCCCACGACCTTCCCCACAAAGGTAGTCAGGGCTGTATTTGATTTCCTCAATGTCCTGAGCGGTGAGGGTGAGGGTGGAAAAAAGCAAACAAAGTAGAAAAAAGACGGAAGAAATAACAGCGTTGCTTCTCATGGGTTGTTCTTGCTCCTTGGTTATTGTTCGTCGTCAGAATCATCCTTTACAAAGGAGGAAATTCTCTCGGCAATTTTTCGGGCAGCTTCAGACTCGTTGGCTGCTGCCTCTAATGCACGAATACGGGCTTGGGAAGCGCCTTTGGGATCTACGATGTAGTATGTCTGCATTTCATACACGTCTCCCTTTTTTCCATTTACAGTTCCCTTTATGGTGCGGATGATAGAGTAGCTTTCTTTTAGTTCGCCCTTGATTTCTTGTTGGATCTTGGTTTCATAGACAGAGCAGAAATGAGAGAATGATTGCGATGGATCTTCCTCGAACTGCTGGTCATCTTGTATGGCGCGTCCTTGAATTTCACTGCCAGCCTGTTGGGCATAACGCTGTCCGGCATCGGTTTGGGCTTGGATGCGAAGAATACGTTTGACGGGCGAAGTGGCTGTGCCCATGATGACAACGGCATCCTCGCCTAGTTCGTTGAGTTTCTTGTAGTGGTTCATTAAGACTACATCGGCTGTGCGGTCGCTGCCATAGATCTCCCATTTGCCTTTCTTGAGTTCCTTCTTCTTTGCTTTGAACTCTTTCTTCAGGGCTTTGGGCAGGGCATTACTCTCTGCATTTGAAGTCACGGGATATACAGCCAATACCATCAACAGGAAGGCTAATTTCATGAATAGACTTTTCATAAACTTACAATTTCAACGAAATAGATAATCTATATGTGGGCGCAAATGTAGGCTTTTTTTTGCAAATCACAAAGAAAGCGCTTCATTTTAACTAGTAGAAGCGCTTTTTCTGTGTTTAGTTTCTTCTTTTTGTTATAATCAGCGGAAGAAGAGAATGATGGCTACGATGGCAATGGCCAGTCCAAGGAACTGAAGGGGGCGTATCTTTTCTTTAAAGAGAAGAATTCCAGCCAATGTGCCGAGGATGACGATGCCGATATTATAGAGCGGGAAGAAGGTGCCTGCGGGCAGGATGGTAAGGCTGCGCAGGATGCAGGTGGTGCAACCGAGATTGGCCAGTCCCAACAGGGCGCCAGCTACTGCTGAACGCCAACTCCATGGGCTGCGCTGGCTCTTGGGGCGGCAAAGGATGACAAGCAGACTGAGCAAGGCAGCCATGAGGAAGATAGTACCAGTGAGGGCCGTGAGCTGACGACTGACTAGAGCACTATCGTTGCCACATTGCAGGGAAACCGTATTCTGGACAGCTTTCAGCGAGAAGTCAGCGATGCCGTAAAAAAGAAAAACAAAAAAGAACAGCATGTAGGCTTTCCCTTCCGTTTTCTTTTTTGACGCAGTATCGGAGCCCCGACCAAAAGCAATGATAACCAGCGCGGCAATGACCAGCGTAACAGGAATCCACTGCGGCGCAGGGCCGGCAAGGAGTATCCAACTAAGAATGACAGGGATGATGAGGCTTGCGCGGGCTGCCACAGTGGTAAGAGCTACGCCGCAATGGCGTGTGCTCTGAGCCATGACGATGAAGCCGCTCATGAAGAAGAATCCTTGCAGCAATGCCAGCCCTATCCAGCTTTGTGCAAAAGGATTGACAACCGCAGGACCCCCCGATAGCTGTTTAGCAAACAGGGGAATCCATGCTACCAATATGCCTGTAACGTAGTTGAACAGGATAGCCTGCATGGTGTCAATACCTCGGCGCTGACAAACCTTGAAGATGATGGAGAACAGCGCTCCGCACACCGCTGCAATGAGGAGGTAAAGCATAGCAACGCAGAACTACGATTACTTCTTTGAGGTCTTCACTTCTAACGTGACGATGGATTTGGCAGGAAGGGTGACAGTGATTTGTGATTTGTCTTTCTTGTCGATGCGGGCGCCTTTGAAGGGGGCGTCTTTCACCTTTGAGGGGCTGGCGAAGGTGTTGTGGTCAGCGATTTTGTCAGAGGTGAGGATAACTCCTGAAACGGATGCAGCCTTTACGTCGTCCAGAGAAATGGTTACCGTTTGTTTCTGTTCCAAATCAACATTAGCCAACGAGATATGGATAAGTCCATCGTTGCTGCGCGAGGCGGTAGCAGAGAGCATGGGAAGGTGACGATACGGCTCTTCGTCGTTGTTGCGTCCAGGGTTGAAGCGTTCGTTGCGGACGTCCATCTGATCACAAGTCAGTTCGAAGGGGAGGAAGGTGGCATTCTGATGGGGGACGTACATCTTAAAGACGTAGTATGTCGGCGTCAGCACCATCTTGTCGTCTTTTGTAAGAATCATCGACTGCAGGACGTTGGCTATCTGGGCGATGTTGGTCATCTGTATGCGGTCGGTGTATTTATGGAACACGTTGAGCGAGAGGGCTGCCACAAAGGCATCGCGCATGGTGTTCTGCTGGAAGAGGTGGCCGGGGATGGTACCCTCTTCTTCGTCCCACCACGTACCCCATTCATCAACCATCAGTCCGATGCGTTTCTGCGGATCGTAGCGGTCCATGATGCCGATGTGACGCTGGATGACGGGCTCAATGCCAAGGCACTTGCCAAGGCACCAGTAGTAGTCTTCGTCGGTGAAACGGGTGGCCTTACCCTTGCTGCCATTCCAGCCGAGGACGGTGTAATAGTGGAGCGAGAGGCCATTGGCACGGTTGCCAACGTTCTTCATCAAGGTTTCGGTCCAGGCATAGTCGTAGTCGCTGGCGCCGCTGGCAATCTTGAAGAGGTGGTTGCCGCTGAAGTCGTGGCAGTAGGTGGCATAGCGGCGATACTCGTCGCCATAGTATTCGGGTGTCATGTTGCCTCCGCAACCCCAGGCTTCGTTGCCGATGCCGATGAACTTTACCTTCCAAGGCTCTTTTCGTCCATTGCGAGCGCGACGTTCAGCCTGCGGACCATTGTCGGCAGTCATGTATTCCACCCAGTCGGCAGTTTCACGCACGGTGCCGCTGCCGATGTTCATGGAAACGTAGGGCTCGCAGTCAAGCAGTTCACAAAGATTCAGAAACTCATGGGTGCCGAAAGAGTTGTCTTCCACCGTGCCTCCCCACGTGCTATTGACTTTCTTCGGACGCTCGCTGCGGGGACCGATACCGTCCTCCCAATGATAGTCGTCGGCAAAGCAACCACCGGGCCAGCGCAGTACGGGGATATGGAGTTCTTTCAGGGCACCGACAACATCGTTGCGGTAACCGTAGGTGTTAGGGATAGGGGAGCCTTCGCCTACCCAAAGGCCACCGTAGATGCAGGTGCCGAGGTGTTCAGCAAACTGTCCGTAGATATTACGGTTGATGACATACTTGCCCTGTGAAGGGTGGATGGTGAGTTTGGCCTCGCGCTGGGCAAGGGAAGGAAGCGCCATCAGCATGACGGCAAGGGAAGCGGTGATAATTCGTTTCATTGTTCGGGTTTTTAGATTTTACGTTTGCAAAGATAAGGAGAGCCGAGCGAAAATGCAAATATATTTACATTTTTCTAAATGAAACGGACGTAACCTTTGGTTTGTTAAAGAAACATAGTAATTTTGCAGCCATTATGAAAAAGAAGGGTAAGATTTTTCTATCAGTCTGTGGCGTTGTGGTGGTCCTTCTCGGTGCTGCAGTCGCCTTTGGATGGTACTATGTGATGAGTCCTCTTGTTAATGTGGAGGAGGAACAGACGGTGAAGGTATGGCCGAATGAGCCGACGCAGACCATCGTTGACAGGGTAGGAGAGTCTGCCCAGTGTGACGTGCGCGGACTCCGCTGGCTGGCACATCGTTCCGATGCGTTCCGTCCTGGAAATTATGCAATTCGCAAGGGCGACAGCATGAGGGATATCTGGCATCGGTTGCTTTCGGGCAATCAGACTCCGGTTAAGATTGTAGTCCCTTCGGCACGAACCTTCGCGCCTGTGGCAGGAGCGCTGGGACATCGGTTGATGGCCGACTCGGCAGACTTTGCTGCAGTACTTATCCGTCCTGAACAGATGGCGCGTATCATTCCCAATACATACGAGGTTTATTGGACAATGACGCCCGATGATTTCCTACGAAGGATGGAACGTGAGTATGAGCACTATTGGAACGATGACCGAAAGAAAAAAGCAGAATCTGTCGGACTTACGCCTGATGAAGTGGCGGTCCTGGCCTCGATTGTTGATGAGGAAACAGCGCAGGCGAACGAGAAACCCCTTGTGGCTGCGCTCTATTTAAATCGCCTCAACAAGGGCATGTTGCTTCAGGCAGACCCAACTGTGAAGTATGCTGTAGGCGACCCTACGCTTAAACGCATCCTTTTTGAGCATCTGAAGGTGGAATCACCTTATAACACATATCTCCACACGGGTCTCCCCCCGACGCCTATCCGTATTCCTTCGGTGCAGGCTTTGGAGGCTGTACTTAATCCTGCCCGTCACAACTATTTATATATGTGTGCGCGTGAGGATTTCAGCGGATATCACAACTTTGCCGTCACCCTCGCTGAGCATAATGCCAATGCTCGACGTTATCAGGCTGCGCTGAATGCGAGGGGAATCCGTTAAAGTGTGACGAACGTCAGTCCGTGAGTGCTTCTTTTCGTTAGCACAAGGTGCTATTTCTTTTCGCTTTTTTCCATGATTTCCTGCTCCTCCTTCATGTCGATTTCGTTGTGACGGCTATCGTAGAAGGTGTACTGGAGTAGGCCAAGGGATTGGTTGGGGACGATGCGAAAGCCGAGGCCGTATTTCATGCGCCAGCGAATGGCAAGTGAGGGCAGGCCTTGGTTGACGTAGGCTGCTACGTAGGGATGGATGTGAAGGTCGAAGCGCTTAACTTTCAGCTTGCGGACAAGATAATCGATCTTGCTTTCAAGTGTATCGGTAAAGAGAATGGATGACTTGATGACACCAGTGCCGAAGCATGTGGGGCAGGTTTCCTCGACTTCCACGTCCATGGCGGGACGTACACGCTGACGGGTAATCTGCATCAGTCCAAATTTGCTCAACGGGAGGATGTTGTGCTTTGCACGGTCGCGCTTCATGTTCTCACTCATACGTTCGTAGAGCTTCTGTCGGTTTTCGGCAGTATCCATGTCGATGAAGTCGACAATGATAATTCCGCCCATGTCGCGCAGTCGTAACTGACGAGCCAGTTCATCTGCAGCTCCGAGGTTGACTTCGATGGCGTTTACCTCCTGGTCAGAACGTCCGTGCGAGCGGTGTCCGCTGTTTACATCAACGGCATGGAGGGCTTCCGTATGGTCGATGACGAGATAGGCGCCTCCTTTGTAAGGCACGATGCGTCCGAAGGATGATTTAATCTGCTTGGTGATGCCGAAATTGTCGAAGATGGGCAGATTGCCCGTATAGTGCTTGACGACTTGCTCGCGCTCAGGAGCAATAAGGGACACGTAGTCTCGGATTTGATAGAACACATCCTTGTCGTTCACATAGACTGACTCGTAGGAGGGATTGAAAAGATCGCGCAGCATGGCAACGGCTCGGCTCGTTTCCTCAAAGACAAGTTTGGGGGGCTTTTCTGCAAGCTGCATTTTACTGACAACATCTTCCCAACGGCTAACGAGTACGTTGAGTTCCGCATCGAGTTCTGCTACACGCTTGCCTTCGCAGGCTGTGCGTACAATGACGCCAAAGTTTTTCGGCTTGATGCTTTGGAGGAGCTGTTTGAGTCGTGCCCGTTCCTCAGATGACTTAATTTTCGAGGATACAGAAACACGATCAGAGAATGGCTCAAGCACTAGGAACCGCCCGGCGAAGGAAATGTCGCAGGTGATGCGTGGACCTTTCGTGTTGATGGGTTCCTTGGTTACCTGGACGAGGATTTCCTGTCCCTGCGTAAGGTATTCGCTGATGCTTCCTTCTTTGGGTAACTCGGGCAGTATGGTGGCTTTGGCGTAAGAAGGGGTTTTCTTCTTGTCGCTGGTGAGTTGTTTGAAGTATTTGTCGTAGGAATTGAAGCGCAGCCCAAGGTCGTAGTAGTGCAGGAAGGCCTCCTTTTCAGTACCGACATCGACGAAACAGGCATTGAGGGCGGGCATGATTTTTTTCACGCGCCCCCGATACATGTTGCCCACGGTGCAGGATGCCTCACGCCCCTCACGCTGGTATTCCACCAGTTGCTTATCCTCCGTCAGGGCGATGTGTATCTCCTTGGGTTGTACATCAATATATAGTTCGCTTGTCACGGGGTATGGTATGCTTGATTAAAAAAGACAAAGAACAAACCCCTGAAGAGCATTTATCCCCGAAGTTCGTTCTTTGTTCTGTTGCTCACAAGAGCTTACTTGCTCTTATGACGATTCTTGCGTAAGCGTTTTTTGCGCTTATGCGTAGACATTTTATGTCTTTTTTTCTTCTTTCCGCTTGGCATAGGTGATTGTCAATTAATTAATAAGAAAAATATTATTCCTTCACACCCTGCATGAAGACTTTAGCGGGCTTGAAGGCGGGGATGTTATGCTCGGGAACAACCAGAGTGGTGTTCTTGGAGATATTGCGGGCAGTCTTCTGAGCTCTCTTCTTCAAGATGAAGCTACCAAAACCACGCAGGTACACATTCTCACCGTTGATGAGAGAACCCTTGACGACCTCCATAAAGGCTTCAACACACTTCAGGGCATCCTGCTTGTCAACACCAGTCTTCATTGCGATTTCGCTTACAACTTCTTGCTTTGTCATTTTTTTGTTAAGTTAATTTATTGGTTATACGATGGTAAATGCTATTTTCGGTTTGCAAATTTACATCTTTTCCAGTTCCCCCCAAAAAAATTCTACTTTTTTTTATCATTTTTTTTTATTTCTTGGTGATTATGGGCTATTTTTGCCCCCGAAAAGGCGCAAAATGCTCCTTTTTGAGTGAAAAATGGATGTAATTGCTGAGATATTGATTAACTGGTATGATAGCCATCGTCGTGAGCTTCCTTGGCGCGAAACGACTGATCCTTATGCCGTGTGGATATCGGAAATCATCCTTCAGCAGACGCGCGTGGCGCAGGGGTATGACTACTATGTGCGTTTCATGCGAGAGTTTCCTACGGTGGAGGCGTTGGCTGAGGCTGATGAGGACCGCGTGCTACGTCTTTGGCAGGGCTTAGGCTACTACAGTCGTGCACGCAATCTCCATGCTGCAGCCCGTCAGGTGGTGGCACAGGGCGGATTCCCAAACACTTATGAAGGACTGCTTCGCCTGCGTGGCGTAGGGGCATATACTGCGGCTGCTATCGGGTCGTTTGCCTTTGGCCTTCCTGTAGCTGTGGTTGATGGTAATGTCTATCGTGTGCTCTCCCGTCTGTTTGCTGTGACGGAACCCATCGATACAACCGCAGGGCAGAAGTATTTTGCTGCGCTGGCTGCTCAGCTGCTTCCTCATGAGGCTCCTGCCCACTACAATCAGGCCGTCATGGAGTTTGGTGCTTTGCAATGTGTGCCACATTCACCCAATTGCGACGCTTGTCCTTTGGCTGACAAATGTCTTGCATTGGCTCGGGGTTTAGTGGATGAACTCCCTGTCAAAAGTCATCGCACAAAGGTGACGGATCGTTGGTTCAACTACTTCTACGTTCACAACGCCGAAAGCATGTATCTCCACAAGCGTACCTCTGACGATATTTGGCGAGGCCTTTATGAACTTCCGATGGTGGAGCAGCCGTCAGAAGAAAACACGGAAGACGACATGGCAGCGATATTACCTGCTGAATTCAGACAGTTTAAGAAGGAAATCCGTTTCCGCTGCAGCCGACGTCATATCCTTTCGCATCAGGTCATACATGCCACGCTCTACGAGGTGGAGATTACAGGCAAGCTTCCCACCCTAAACCCCTATAATATAATAAGGATAGACAAGCTGGACGACTATGCACTACCTCGGCTTATTACCCTTTTGCTGCATGGGGAGTAGGTCTTTTGGCGGAAGCTACATCTGCACGCGTAGCCCCTTACTCTGCGCTCACAGCCCATTGGGCTGCGCTCACAACGTAGTGGGCTGTGGAATTAACGTAGTGGGCTGTGGAATTGTAACCCGTTATCCGAAAAAAACGCCGAATTTGTTGCCGGAATGAGAAAAAAGGCTTATCTTTACACCCTCAATTGAAAAGAAGAATCGTATGTCTATCAACAAGGTCATCCTGATTGGAAATGTGGGGCGTGAGCCTCAGGTTCGTTATTTTGATACGGGCAATGCCGTAGCAAGTTTCACGCTGGCAACGACGGAGCGCGGCTACACCATGCAGAACGGTACCACCATACCCGACCGTACGGAGTGGCACAACATTGTGTTTTGGGGCAAGATTGCCGAAACGGTGGAGAAGTATGTCCACAAGGGCGACAGAATTTATGTGGAGGGCAAGCTGCGCTACCGTTCGTATGACGACCAGAACGGCATCCATCGTACCGTCTGCGAGGTGTATGCCGATACGCTGGAGCTGTTGCCCCGTCCTGCAGCTGGAGAACGCACGCAGGACGTGCCCGTCGATGAGAATCTTACTGCCGATGACCTGAAGTGATCGTAGAATGTTGTTTATGCTATTTATTCCTTGTAGCGTAATCTCTGTGACACCACCTTCGGTGGGTGCCATTGTTGCGTTGGTGCTCACGGCGCTACTGCTTGTCTGCTCAGGATATGTGTCTGCTTCCGAACTCGCTTTCTTCGCCTTGTCGCCTACCGACAAAGGGACGTTGGAAGAGAGCGACAGCCTGCGAGACCGCACTATCCTGCGCTTGCTTGAGCGGCCAGAGCGTCTGCTTGCTACGATACTGATAACAAACAACTTGGTTAACGTCACCATCATTCTGCTCACGAACTATGCGTTGATGAACATTTTCCACTTTGCTGCGGCATGGGTGGAATTCGTGTGCATCACGGTATTGCTGACGTTCGTGCTGCTGTTGTTTGGTGAGATAATGCCGAAGCTTTATGCGGCAGACCGCCCGCTGAAGTTCTGCCGTAGGGTGGTGCCTGTCATCTATGCGTTGACGAAGCTGTTCTCGCCTTTGGCGGGGATGCTGGCAAGGTCGTCCGTTATAGTAGACAAAATGCCTACGCATGGCGATAATCTTTCCGTCGATGACTTGGAGCAGGCGCTGGAGCTGACGGATAAACGTGAACTGTCGAAGGAACAGAACATTCTGGAGGGCATTATCCGCTTTGGCGACGAAACGGTGAAGGAGGTGATGACGTCGCGTCTTGATTTGATGGCACTTGATATTTCGGAGGACTATGCTGAAGTGCTTCGCTTCGTGGCTGAGAATGTCTTCTCGCGTATCCCTGTCTATGAAGACACGGTGGATAACATCCGCGGTATCCTTTATATTAAGGATCTTCTTCCGTACCTCGACCGTCCGGCTGACTTTCATTGGCAGCGGTTGGTTAGGAAGGCTGTATTCGTGCCCGAGACGAAGCAGATTGATGAATTGCTGCGCGAGTTTCAGCGCGATAAGTGCCACATTGCTATCGTGGTGGATGAGTACGGCGGCACGCTGGGTATCGTCACGATGGAGGATATTTTGGAGGAGATTGTCGGTGAAATCAACGATGAGTACGATGAAGTCGACAAGTCCTATACGAAACTCAATAGCAACACCTATATCTTCGAGGCAAAGACGCTGCTTAGCGATTTTTGCAAGGTGTTGGGTATCGACGATGAAACATTCGACGAGGTGTCGGGCGATGCCGACTCGCTGGCAGGGCTGTTGCTGGAACTGAAGGGCGACTTCCCTAAACTCAACGAAACCATTGACTACGAGAACTATTCGTTTGAAGTGTTGGAAATGGATGCCCGTCGTATCATGAAAGTGAAAGTAATCGTCCATGCTACGGAGTGAATGTACCATCGAAGGGACAAATGTCCACGTCGCTGTTTGGCAGATTGTTGAGACTGAGGAAGAACTGATTTCCTTACTTACTGCGACGCAGACGATGGAAGCCTTTACTACGATGCAGACACGACTTGAAACTCTCCATAATCCTTCGCGCCGTTGCGAATGGCTGGCTGTCCGCATGTTAGTGGCTCGATGCCTGGGCGGAGATAAAGTTGTTTCGTACGATGCCGACGGACGTCCCTCGCTGACAGACCATTCCTTTGAAATCAGCATCTCCCATACGAAAGGGTATGCTGCCCTTGCTTGGCATCCATCGAAAGCTGTGGGCGTGGACATCGAGCGACGGACGGACAGGGTGATGCGCGTGGTAAGCAGGTATGTCAATGCCGATGAAAAGGCTTTCCTGCAATCGTCCTGTTTTTCATCCCCTGATGGCGAGTTGCTGTTGTGGACGGCAAAGGAGGCGCTATACAAGGCTGTCGGCATCCGGTTGTTGGATTGCCAAAACCAGTTGACGGTGAGTGTGCCGATGTCACCTACATCATTTGATTGGCTGAAAACCACAGCCCACTGCTCTGCAAACGCTCAGGAATATGATGTCCTTTGTAGTTTCAACATTGTCGAAGACTGTGTTTTGTCGTTTTGCCTCCCTTCTGCTCAGGAGGAGTCAAAAGATTGATTTAATAAAGTAGAGAGAAATAGAAATAAAAAAACAGAATAGTATGAGACGTTCATTTTTGCTTTTTTCGTTGCTACTTTGCAGCGCCTTGGGTATAATGTCGCAGGTACGTTATCCCTATCAGGATCCCAATCTCTCGCCCGACGAACGGGCTGCCGACCTTGTCTCGCGTCTGACGTTGGAGCAGAAGGCTTCGCTAATGGTTAACAGCTCAGCGGCTATCCCTGAATGGGGTATCCGTCGTTATGACTGGTGGAGCGAGGCCCTTCATGGTTATGCCCGCTCGGGTCTTGCCACCGTTTTCCCGCAATCTATTGGTATGGCGGCATCGTTTGACGATGAATTGGTAGAACAAGTCTTCACAGCTACCTCCGATGAAGGCCGCGCTAAGCATACACTATACGAACAGTCTGGCGGTTCGGGGCAGTATCAGGGCCTTACCGTTTGGACACCTAATATCAATATCTTCCGTGACCCCCGCTGGGGACGTGGGCAAGAGACCTACGGCGAAGATCCCTACCTGACGGCTATGATGGGACTTGCCGTCGTGCGTGGTCTGCAGGGTCCTGAGGATAGCAAGTATGACAAACTCCACGCGTGTGCTAAGCACTATGCCGTACATAGTGGCCCGGAGTATAAGCGCCATGCATTCAACGCCGAGGATATCTCTCTGCGCGACCTGAAGGAAACTTATCTTTATGCCTTTGAACGACTGGTGCGTGAGGGGCATGTGAAGGAGGTGATGTGTGCCTACAATGCTTTTGAGGGCGATCCCTGCTGCGGCAGCAACACGCTACTGGTGCAGATCCTCCGCAATCAATGGGGGTATGACGACGTCGTCGTGAGTGATTGTGGAGCTATTGATGACTTTTATTCCAAGAGCTACGAGAACCACCGTACTCATCCCGATGGCGCTAGTGCTACGGCAGACGCGGTCATAAATGGTACTGACCTCAACTGTGGAGGCACTTATAGACGTATACCCGAGGCTGTGGAGCGTGGCCTTCTGACAGAAGAGCAGGTAAATAAATCCCTGTTTCGTCTGCTGCGTGCCCGTTTCCAGTTGGGCGAGATGGATCCCGATAGCTTAGTGGAGTGGACAAAGATTCCTTCATCAGTCATTGCTTGTGAGGCACACGATGCACTTGCGTTGCGTATGGCTCACGAAACGATTGTGCTTCTGCAAAACAAACGCCACACGTTGCCCTTGGATGCGACTAGCTATTCAAGTAGCCGTCGACTGGCTGTCATTGGACCCAATGCTGCAGATACTGTGGCTCACTGGGGCAATTACAACGGCACACCTCGCCATACTTACAGCGTTCTTGAAGGCATCCAATCAAAGCTATCCAATCCCGATGCTATCTATTATCATAAGGTGAGTGGGCTGGTGGAAGATGCAGCTATCACGGATGAAGAACTGCTGGCTGCCCTCGAAGGTATTACCGATGTCATTTATGTAGGCGGAATATCGCCTCAGTTGGAAGGCGAGGAGATGCGGGTGGATTACGAAGGATTTAAGGGTGGTGATCGAACCAGCATTGAGCTTCCCGCTATCCAACGCCATACGCTGCAAGTACTTCGTAAGGCAGGAAAACATGTGGTCTATGTTAATCTGTCTGGTTCAGCAATTGCTTTGGAGCCTGAGACGAAAAGCTGCGATGCCATTGTGCAAGGGTGGTATGGTGGTCAGAATGGAGGTCTTGCCATTGCCGACGTGCTCTTTGGCGAATACAATCCTGCAGGTCGTCTGCCCGTCACCTTCTACAAAAGTGATGCTCAGCTGCCTGATTATGAAGACTACAACATGAGTGCTGGCCATACCTACCGCTATACGAAAGAGCACCCCCTGTTCCCCTTCGGCCACGGACTCAGCTACAGTACATTTAAATATGGAAGTGCCCTCTGGGGGGGGACGAAGAAGTCCTTCTCCCTTTCGATCGGTATGCTGTCCATCCGGTTTTCCAAAAAGCATGTGGTGGCTCAGGAGCAGGTGAAAAACGGTGTGACTCTGACCATTCCCGTGAAAAACCGCAGCCATCGTGATGGCGAAGAGGTGGTCCAGCTCTACGTGACGAAACTCGGCGAGAAAGAGGGCCCCTGCTATGCGCTGCGCGGCTTCAAGCGTGTGGAGGTTCCCGCCCACAGCAAAGTGGAGGTGCCCTTCACGCTGACGGACAAGGAGCTGTGTGTCTTTGACAACAACGCTGGCGGCCTTGCATGCACACCTGGCACTTACCGCATCTACTACGGCCCCTCGTCCGATAAACGCAAGTTGCGCCATGTCGACGTGAAAGTGGAGAAGTAAACGTTCTCAATGAAAACGGCCTTACCCGCAGGGGCAAGGCCGTTTCTTTATTTCACCAGCACTTGGTTGAAGTATGGGTACGGAATCTCGATGCCTTCGTGGTCGAAACGCTCCTTGATGTTCTTCAGCAGGTCGCACTTCATGTTAAAGGCATTGGCCGACGTGGATGCCCATGCCCATGCCCTAAGTTTCACGGATGAGTCATCTAAAGAAATAACCTTGGTCTTAATTAATGGCAAACCTGCTTCAATCTCTGCTGGCGAACGGTAGTCGATGAGCAGGGGGTGACGCATAATTTCATCGCGCATCACTTCCATAGCATGGTCGAGATTTTCATTATATGAGACGTTTATTTCTACGAAAGCGCATGTGCGGGAGTCCATGACCGTGCTATTGATAATGGTCTTGGAGTTTATTACGCTGTTGGGCACCAAGATGGTGCGGTTCTCGTTATTGGTGATGACGGTGTGGCGTAGTGTGATTTCCTTAACTGTACCTGTTACCGTACCTTCCACATGGATGTAGTCACCTACGCGGAAAGGTTTGCTAATGACGATGAATAGTCCGCCAATGAAGTTGGAAAGGGCGTCTTGTGCTGCAAGACCTACTGCTGCAGCCATAATGCCTGCACTGGTCAGGATGGAACTTCCTACCTTTTCCATGCCCGGAATGAGATAGAGGATGGAGGTGATGGCAATAATGTAAATGATGAACTTAATGATACGTTCGAAGTACTTGCGCGTCGTAGTGTCCATGACACTACGCGGATTTTTTTCCGACTTCCTAAAGAGTTTGCCAATGACCGTGAGCACAATTTTGGCAACAATGACAATGAGGAAAACTTTTAAGGCGAAAATGAGCGGGTCGCCAGCACGAATGCCAAGAATTTTGTAGTTTAGTATTTGTTCAATATCCATATTCTTATTATTTTTGCGGCTGCAAAGTTACATTAAAAATCCTAATTCATCATTCCTAACGCGCATTTTTTAATGAATCCGCTGCAAATCATAAACAAATACTATACCGAAGAAAATGCCTTGCGCCACATTTTGCTTGTGCATAGTCGCAGTGTGGCAGACAAGGCTCTTGCTTTGGCGGTTTGTCATCCTGAGTTGGATGTCGATGTTGCTTTTGTGGAGGAGGCTGCCATGTTGCACGATATAGGTATCTTCCGCACCAATGCCGCAGGCATTCAGTGTTTCGGTACGGAACCTTATATCTGTCATGGCATTATTGGTGCTGACATCCTGCGTGCCGAAGGCTATCCCCGTCACGCTCTCGTTTGTGAACGCCATACGGGCACGGGTCTTACCCTTCGTCAGATAGAAGAGAATCATTGGCCAATGCCTCATCGTGATATGCGTCCCGTTACTATTGAAGAACAGTTAATCTGCTTTGCAGACAAGTTCTTTTCCAAAACTCGACTTAATGAAGAGAAAAGCCCAACCCAAGCCCGTCGTAGTCTTGAGAAGTTTGGTCCTGACGGCCTTGTTGTTTTTGATAATTGGTGTCGTCTGTTCCTTTGAACCCATTTCGTTTCCTAAAAACTGTTTTTTCTTTGTGCCTTTTTGTTGCATTTTGTCATTTTTCTATGTATTTTTGTCGCGAAAATCATAAAAACGTGAAACTATGAAAAAGGGTTATATTCTTTTGTTGACTTTTCTTTGTATTGCTCCTCTGTATTTGCTTGGGCAAAGTGGGCGGACAGTGATAACGAACGGAGGCCTTTGGAAAGACACTGATGGCAATGTCGTCCAGGCACATGGTGCAGGCTTCTTGTATCAGAACGGGTTGTGGTACATGATTGGCGAGGACCGGAGTGATTCGTGGAGGCCGGATGTCAACATGTACAGCTCGCCTGACCTGGTACACTGGACTTTTGTTGGAAAAATCATCAAGAATGGTGAGACGACGCCCGACTTAGGGCAGCGACGTTTCATTGAACGTCCGAAATTGCTCTATTGCGCATTGACGGGACAATATGTGGTATGGTGCCACTGGGAGGGGCGCAACTATGGCGCTTCTGAGGCGGCTGTATTTGTAAGTGACAAGGTTGACGGTCCCTATCGTCTGCATCATGCAGGACGCCCGTTAAATATCAAGAGCCGTGACTGCAATGTCTTTCAAGACGCTGACGGTAAAGCATACTTTATATCTACAATTGAGGAAAACCAGCATTTGGGGCTTTTCCGCTTGTCGGACGACTATACCGAGGCGTTGTCTTGCAATATCCTTTTTGCCCATCAGAGCCGCGAAGCACCAGCTATTGCAAGGGTAGGTGAGATGTATTATATGCTCTCGTCGGCTTGCACGGGCTGGGACCCGAACCAGTGTAAACTTTCTTGTTCACATTCACTCACGGAGGGATGGAGTCCCTTGGAGAATGTGGGCGACAGCATCTGCTACGATACGCAGGCGGCCTCCATTCTGACAGTGAACGGATCGAAACAGACCACTTATCTTTATGTGGGCGATCGCTGGATGGATCCTGGACTGCCCGAATCGAAGACCATTATATTCCCTGTGACTTTTCAGGAGGGCAAGTGTGAGTTGCACTATGCTGAACGTTTCGAAATAGACTTTGCTACGGGTGAATGGAGAATCCTTGACTGAGACGGAGACAAACCTACATTAATAATCCTTTTTAATCGAATAATAAATGAATAAGACGAAATCGTTGATTTTCTCTATGCGGCTACGTACGCTGCCGCTGTCGTTGGCAGGTGTGGTGCTTGGCGTTTTGCTGGCTTGTGAGCAATATCGAGTGCCGTGGCCAGTAATTGTTTTTACGTTGTTGACGACGGTGTTGTTACAAATCCTCTCAAATATGTCGAACGAGCTGGGAGACTATCTGCAAGGTACGGATGGTGAGGGACGCGAAGGCCCTCTATATAGTCTTTCTGAAGGGCTATTGACGGAGCGTGATTTTCGTGTGAGCATAGCGGTGTTAGTGGGGTTATGTTGCTTGTCGGGTGCAGTAATGACGTGGCTGTCTTGGGGTACGCTGTGGAAAACAGAACCTCTTTGCATTCTCGCTTTGGGTGCTTGTGCTATTTGGGCAGCAATGCGTTATACATTGGGCAAGAATCCATATGGCTATCGTGGGCTGGGTGACATCTCTGTTTTCATCTTTTTCGGGCTGGTGCCTGTGCTGGGGGGCTACTATGTCGCTTGTCACGAAGTAGATTCGTGGCTGCTTATCCTGCCTGCCGTAGGCATAGGTTGTTTTAGTGTGGCTGTGCTCAATGTCAACAATATCCGCGACATGAAGTCTGATGCAGGAACGCGTGTTACTCTTCCCCTTCTGATGGGGGAACATCGGGCGAAGATTTATCAGACGGCGCTAATTGTAATTGGGTGGCTGGCTTTGCTTGTATTTGTTATCTTGCGCTATACTTCGCTATGGAATCTGTTGTTCCTGCTGACATTGCCTTTATATATAAAGCATCTCTTTGGCGTTTGGAAACGTCATGGACATGATCTTGACCCTATGCTTCCCTTGTTGGTCATATCCACTTTTTTGCTCGCTCTGCTGTTGGGCGTGGGAATGCTTTTGGCGTAGTATTTATACAAGCGTATTTCGATAATGCCAAAGAAAGAAGGAATTCGAGCCTTGTTTGATAGCATAGCTTTGGGCTATGACCGATTCAATCATCTTTCGTCGTTGAATGCCGACAAGGGGTGGCGACGAAAGGCTGTGCGTCAGATTGTCAATACTAAGCAGCCTATTTGCATGTTGGATGTTGCTACGGGGACGGCAGACCTTGCTATTGCTGTAGCGAAAAAGGCGGCTGCCGGGTCACAGGTAACGGGTATTGATTTGTCGGAGAATATGCTTGAAGTAGGGCGTGTGAAAGCTGTAGGACTACCTGTGACTTTACAGCAGGGTGATGCTGAGGCGCTGGCTTTTGACGATTCCAGTTTCGACCGTGTTAGTGTTGCTTTCGGCGTGCGCAATTTTGAGAATCTCTCGCAGGGTTTGCGAGAGATGTGTCGCGTCTTGAAGCCTAATGGAAGGCTGGTTGTCCTAGAACTCTCTTACCCAGATAACCGTTTCCTGTTCTGGGGTTATAAACTCTACGCATTGAAAATACTCCCAGCTATCGGTACACGCCTGACAGGCAACCGAAGTGCATATACCTATCTGCCTGATTCTATTTTGAAGTTCCCCAAACCACCTGTGTTTTTGCCCATGTTGCGTGAGGCAGGTTTTTCCAGGGCTCGTGCTCGCAGTCTGACATTCGGTGTCTGCCGGATGTACGTTGCAGAGAAATGAACCTGTCTCTTGGAAGGCGTCACTTTTTCCAGAAACGAAACGTGAGATCTTCCAATGTGGTGTCAGAAAGAACGCGGAACAAACGCTGGTTGGTGGTAGGACTTTTCAGCGAGCCGCGAGTTGGAATGTAGGGACCGAGTTTTACGTAGTCCCACACAGAGACGTCCATTCCTTCTGGCAGTTGCTGACGACCCGAATACCAGGCAAGACGTAGGGTGGGGAAGGCTGTTCGGAGCGAGCGGGCCAAAAGTTCCAATGTTTTTGTGTCTCCATCGCCGCCCATCAGGCAGAGGCAAGTAATGCCACTACGATAAATGCGGATGATGGAAGCGAGCCGCTCCAATGTCAGTTCTTCGCCGATGTCCTCACGCAGATGGGGACTGTGACAGCCTTCGCAACGGTTCGGACAAAGGGAAAGGCTGACAGCCAATGCCACTTCGTCCGGAACCTCGTCGAAGACAATGTCGTAGTCTACGTATTTTAGCATTACCTTAAGCTTCCACGCACTCAGGTGCTTTGTCCTTGCTGGCGTAGTAACGGCGAGCAGCTTCCTTCTGACGCGGGAGGGAGAAGTTGCTGACGCGCTTCATGTAGCCGATGATGCGGGTAAGGTAATCCACGTCTTTGCTGTGGCAGACAGGGCACTCTTTCAGATAGCGCTTGTCAATGTGTCCGCAGTCGTTGCAGAGTGTGTTGGGGATGTTGAAGGTGAAGTAGTTGCATCCTTCGACAGAAGCTACGCGCAGCAACTGACGATATTGTGCCTGCGAGAGATGACTCTCTAGGTTGCAATGCAAAGCTGAGCCGCCTGTGAGGTGCTCCACATAGCGACGCCCGTGTAGGCGGAACTTATCAAGAACATTCAGCGTGGTATCCTCGACGATGTAGAAATAGCTGTTGTAGCAGTCGCGCGGCACTTGGTAACCGTCTTCGCGGTCCCACTTAGCGTGCTTGACACCCACATTCTCGGCAGGAATCATTTCGCAGTTGAAGAGGACGTCCTTCGAGCGATATTTCTTGTTATAGCGCTCGATGAGGCCCAGCACATCTTGCACGAAGCGTTCGTAATCAGGGTTATCGTTAATGGTGATGCCGAGGAATTCAGCTGCTTCCACAAGACCATTTACGCCGATGGTGAGGTACTGACGTGAGAGATTGATGTAGCCCGTTGTGAAGAGGGGAAGCATACCCTTGCGGTCCAGCTCACGAAGGTTCTCGTTGTAGCCCAACTGTACTTTGTGGACAAGGTCAACGATTTCTTCCAAGTAGTCCATGTAGTTCAGTCCGCCTCGGACGGCATATTGTATGCAGCGATTCAGGTTAATAGTGAGCACACTCTTCGAGCCAGTGCTGACACCGCCGGCACCGAGGGTGTAGCTGAAGCCGTTGTCCTGAATCTCATTGCGCAGGCGGCAGCACGATGAAAGCGAATCGGCATTGTCGCTGATGTAGGTGAAGAAGGAGTGTCCCTCAGAGTACATTTCGGCAGTAAAGTCGCCCCATTCAGCATCCATTACATCGCCGTCCTTGCTGAGTAGCGCCATTGTTTCCACGGGGAATGTCAGAACGGCCTTTGTGCGCTCTTTGTTAAACCACTTCATGAAGCGCTTCTGCAGCCAGCTGAGTGACTCCCACTGAGGCTTCGAGCCGTCGGGGAAGCGGAACTCGCCGAAAAGACTTTCAAAGTAGTAGCGATCGTAGTACGAGATGTTCCAAAAAACGCTCTGGTAGTTGCGTGCGCCGGCAGGCTGGTTAAGTGTATAGACCACCTGCTGGAAGCAGTCGCAGATGATGTTGTCGATGGTGCGCTGTCTCTTCGAGAGGTCCACGACGTCATCGACATGAAGGTAGTAGTCGTCGCCGTATTCTTTACCGATGAAGTAGTTCATATACATTAGAAACTCGGGCGTGGCGCAGGCGCCGCTCAGCATGCTCGACACCATGAACACCATGTTAACGAATCCTCCGCAGAACGACTTGAGGTTGGTGGGGGCTGTAGAGATGCCACCCAGCGGCCTCAGGCCTTCCAGCAGCCAGGGATACATGGTAATGGAGGCGCAGTAGTTGGCAAGGCTGGTTTCGTCGTTTTTATAGATAAAGTGTTGATTGAGCAGTCGCAGGTATTTGTCGGGCAGCTCGCGTCCGTACATCTCGCGCAGGCGGTCTGTGAGCAAACGACGGTTCAAACGGATAAAGCTCTGCTTGGGAAGCTCGCTGATGAGGGTGGCGATGTTCTTGTTCTCCACGTTAGCGTTAGCGTCGAACTTGCTGCCGGTAGCGGCGTTGGCAGCATCTACATAGCCTGTGAGGAAGTTAAGCTTCTCTACTGTTTCGCGGTCCTCGGTATGGCGCTGGCGGTAGAGCATATAACTCTTTGCTACGGCGAAATACTTTTCAGCCATCAGGGCAATCTCCACCTGATTCTGAATTTCCTCCACGCTCATACCATTACTAATATGTACGCGCGCAAGGATGTTAGTGAGGTCTTCCTCAGTGGCAAACGTACCGACCGAAAGGAAAGCCTTGCGGACAGCATTCTTGATTTTCTCAATGGAGAACGGCACCATCGCACCGTTTCTTTTCACGATTTTAAATTCTGAACTGCTCATGGTTTTTTGTTTATTTGTTTTTTTTTCTGATGTATGCTTTTTCTGGTGGTTTTGTAGTGCTCCGATGCTCTTCTGAATCGTGCAGCGGCAAAACGGCTACAAAGGTAGAATCTTTTCTGGAACTGACAAAATAAAAATGAAATAATTTTTCATTTTGGAAACTTTTTTTCGAATACCCCAATTGAGAGTGTCGTTTGGAGAGGCTTTTCGGAAACTTTTATCCCGTTTGGTGATTTTTTGTTGTGAAATTTGGGAAACTTCTCTCTCTATCAGGATTTTCTGTTTTACGTTCGATGGCTCAGAAAAAAGCCCTTTTTTAGACAATCTGAAGAAGTAGAAATCTTTACGTAAAAGACGTCCTCTCCATGCAAGAAAAGGGCATGTAATACCTCTGACGAGAGGGGTGTTTCTCGCGTTAGCGGATAACCGTTTTGATAGTTTTACTTCCAATGCAGAAAAGAGTATTTGCGTTAGGGAGTCGGTAGTGCTGGAAGCTGCCGAGAGCCTCAGTAATATGAGTAAAAAGAGGTGAATTTCCACATGGTATCATTAATTAATAATAAATTTGGAGCAAAAATGGGCTGTTTTCCGTAACTTTCAAAAAATATTCCGTAATTTTACCGCGGAATTTCTGAAACTAACGAATTTCAATAGAATGATGGAAAACAAAGACGACGAGAAGAAGATTGACTTCCAGCATAAGCCAAAGCGTAAACCTTGGCGTGGCTTCCCCATATGGGTGTGGCTATTGCTGCTGGCTGTAGTTGTTGGAATCTACATCGGGCTGAGCCTGAAATACAAATAAGGCCTTGGCGCGGATTCTTGCCATAGACTACGGGAAGGCGCGCACGGGTCTAGCTGTGACTGACCCTCTGCAGCTGATTGCGAACGGACTGACAACGGTGGAAACGCCGTGTCTGGAGGCGTTCATTGTGGAGTATTTAAAAAAGGAAGAGGTGGAACGAATCGTTATAGGCCATCCCGTGCAGAACAGCGGGGAGGATTCGGAAAATATGCGCCGCATAACGCCCTTCGTGAATCGCTTGCGGAAGATTCTGCCAGACATTCCTGTTGAGTATGTCGACGAGCGCTTTACCTCTGTGCTGGCACATCGGGCTATGATAGACGGAGGGCTCAAGAAAAAAGCCCGTCAGAACAAGGCACTTGTCGACGAAATCAGCGCCACCATTATTCTACAGAGTTATATGGAATCAAAACGCTTCGGAAATAGATAAGGAATAAAACGACAGCGCTTAGGAATAATTTCTCAGCGCACTGGAATAAAAAATTAGAGTTAAGGAATAAATTCACAGAGTTAAGGAATATGATTTTACCGATTTATACTTACGGGCAGCCGGTGCTGCGCAAAGTGGCTGAGGATATCACCCCAGATTACCCCGACCTTCCCCAGTTGATTGAGAACATGAAGGAAACACTCGTCCAGGCCGACGGCGTGGGATTGGCTGCGCCTCAGATTGGTCTGCCCATCCGCGTTGTTATCATTGACTTGCGTCCTTTGGCTGACGATATGCCTGAGTTCGCTGATTTCCGCAAGACGTTTATCAATGCCCACATTCTGGAAACGGAAGGCGAGGAGGACGTCATTGAGGAGGGCTGCCTCAGCCTGCCCGGCATTCACGAGAAGGTGACGCGTCCCACACGGGTGCACGTACATTACATGGACGAGCAATTCGTAGAGCACGAAGAGTGGGCCGAGGGCTATCTGGCACGCGTCATGCAACACGAGTTCGACCATCTTGAGGGGCGTATGTTTATAGACCGTATTTCGCCTCTCCGTCGGCAGATGAATAAGGGCAAGCTCAACGCCCTGCTTGCCGGCAAAGCCCATTGTGAATACAAGGTGAAGACGGTGAGAAAGAATTGAGTTGATGAAACAAAGACTAAAACATTCTGTCAGCTCTTTTCGGGCGGCTTTAAGGGCATTCTTTGGAGTCGTGGTTTTAGTCTTTGGTTTCAGTACTGGGCTGAAAGCGCAAATCAACACCGACCATATGATGATGGTAGGGCGCAATGCGCTCTATTTCAAGGACTATGTTCTTTCCATTCAATATTTCAATCAGGTCGTTAACGCTAAGCCTTACCTCTTTGAGCCCTATTTCTTCCGTGGGCTGGCGAAGTTTTATCTCGACGATTTTGGTGGGGCTGAATCTGACTGTACGCAGGCTATCGATAGAAACCCCTTTGTGGCAGACAGTTATCAGGTGAGGGCGCTATGCCGAATGCGTCAAGGCGATTTTGATGGGGCTATCGAGGATTATCGTGAAGCAATTCATCTCGATCCTGAAAACGAGGGTGTCTGGCACAACATGGCCCTTTGTTACGGTCATACAGAGCGCTACGACGAGGCGCTTGGCGTGCTTGACACGCTTCACAACATTGCGCCGAAATATACACCAGCCCTTACTATCCGCGCACAGGTAAACATCCAACGCAAGGATACTATAGCGGCGCTGAAAGATATCGAGGAGAGTATGAAGGTTGACAAGTATAACGCTTCTGCTTACTCCATGCGTGCCATTCTTTACATGCAGCAGGAGCGCTATGCTGAGGCGGAGGAAGACCTCACGTATGCCATCCACCTCATGCCTGCCTCCAACGACTACATCAATCGTGCGCTTGCCCGCTATCACCAGCAGAACCTACGTGGTGCGATGAGCGACTATGATATCGCCATCGACATGGATGCCAACAGTTTCCTCGGGCACTATAACCGAGGCCTGCTGCGGGCTCAGGTGGGTGACAATAATCGTGCTATTGAGGATTTCGATTTTGTTATCAGTCGTGAGCCTGACAACACTATTGCCGTATTCAACCGAGCTTTGCTGCGTGTGCAGACAGGTGATTACGAAGGAGCTGAGGAAGACTTTACAGCGGTGTTGAAGGATTATCCGAACTTTATCTACGGCTACGAATGCCGTGCTGATGTGCGCGACAAACTGGGGAAGCGCAGGTTGGCAGAGGAGGACCGTCTGGTTGTACTTAAGTCGCAGCTTGCTTCGTGGGGTGGGGGAGACAGCCGTCAGGGCAACGCCGACGAAAAAGACGATGCTGAGAAGGAAGAGGATACCGACGTGCGTCGTAAATCCGACCGTAACGTGAAGAAATACAAACGTCTTGTCATTGCCGATGACGATATCGCATTGGAAGGGAACGAGTATGATTCGTCCTATCGTGGGAAGGTGCAAAACCGTAATATCCATGTGGAGCTCCTTCCTCTCTACGTTGTCACCTGCTATGAGCGCGACAACATGCTAACGCGCAATATCCTCTATCATCACGATTTGGACGCCCTCAACCGTAGCGGAAGATTGCCTCGTCCTTTGTTGATTACCGCGACTGAGTCGGCTCTTACCGAGCAACAGATTGAGTTCCACTTTGCCGACATCAACGAGCAGACGAAGCTGGTAGCAGGTAGCGCGTCGGATGATGACGATGCGGAAGCCCAGCGCCAGTCTGCCGTGCATTGGTTTGCGCGTGGGCTCGACTTCTACCTTGTACAGGACCTCATTAGCGCTATTGCAGACTACTCCAGCGCCATTGCTGCTGACGGTAGCCTCTGGATAGCCTATTTCAACCGTGCCGTAGCGCGCTACAAGCAGACGCAAATTGACGGCGAGGCATCCTTCGAAGGCCCAGGTGGTAACGCCTCTACAACGGAGGCTCCCCAATATGCTGCTTATCAGTTGTGTCTGGCTGATTTGGGGAAGGTTATCGACTTGGCGCCTGACTTCCCTTTTGCGTGGTATAACCGCGCTAACATTTATGCAATGATGCACGATTATCAGGCTGCCATAGCCGACTACAACGAGGTGATTGCCATGAATCCCTCTTTTGCTGAGGCTTATTATAACCGGGGGCTCACGCGCCTTTTCCTAGGGCAGGACGAAGAGGGGACGCGTGACCTTAGTAAGGCGGGTGAGCTGGGACTTTATGGTGCCTACAATCTCATTAAACGCTTTGGAGAATAACCGCCTTCCCTATCATTTTCTTTTTTGTTTTTCCCGTATCTTTTTCCGCAATTATTGCCGCTTTTACTGTCAAATTCCGTTTTTTCCTTGCAATTCCTATTCCTTTGTCCCTGAAAGCACAAAAAAACAAAGTTTTTCTTGCTTTTCCTATTGGTTTGTAGTACCTTTGCAGCCAATTTTACAAAAACGAAGGAAGAATATGGTTAAAATCACGTTTCCTGATGGCTCTGTAAGGGAGTATCGCGAGGGCATTACCGGCTTGGAAATTGCCGAGAGCCTCAGTCAGCGTTTGGCACAAGAAGTGCTGGCATGTAGTGTGAGCGGAGAAATTGTCGAACTCAATCGCCCCATAACTACCGACGCAACAATCAAACTTCACAAGTGGGAGGATGACGAGGCAAAGCACTCGTATTGGCATACATCGGCTCACCTGTTGGCAGAAGCTTTGCAGGAGCTCTATCCGAACATCCAGTTTGGTATCGGCCCTGCTATTGAGAACGGTTTCTACTATGACGTTGACCCGGGCGAGGGCGTTACCATCAAGGAAAGCGACCTCCCTGCCATCGAGAAGAAGATGGAGGAGTTGGCTCGTAAAGGCGAACCGCTGCAGCGTCGCGAAATCAGCAAAGCCGATGCCCTAAAGGCATTTGGTGAGCGTGGTGAGACATACAAGTGCGAACTCATTAGTGACCTCGAGGACGGCACCATCACCACATACACACAGGGTGCTTTCACCGACCTCTGCCGCGGACCACACCTCATGACTACCGCCCCCATCAAGGCTATAAAGCTGCTCAGCGTAGCTGGTGCTTACTGGCGTGGTGATGAGCATCGTAAGATGATGACTCGCATTTACGGCATCACTTTCCCGAAAAAGAAGATGCTTGACGACTACCTTACGTTGCTCGAAGAGGCTAAGAAGCGTGACCATCGTAGGATTGGCAAGGAGATGGAGCTCTTTATGTTCTCCGACATGGTGGGTAAGGGACTGCCCATTTGGCTTCCAAAGGGTACAGCTCTACGTCTGCGTCTGCAGGATGCCCTTTCGCGCATTCAGAAACGCTTTGGCTACCTTCAGGTTATCACCCCACACATCGGAGGTAAGAACCTCTATGTTACCAGTGGACACTGGGATCACTACGGTAAAGATTCGTTTCAGCCAATCACCACGCCTGAGGAAGGCGAGGTCTATTTGCTGAAGCCCATGAACTGCCCCCACCACTGCATGATATTTAAGAACCAGCCTCGTTCGTACAAGGAGCTTCCTTTACGTCTGGCAGAATTTGGCACAGTCTATCGCTACGAGCAAAGCGGTGAGCTGCACGGGCTGACACGCGTCCGTTCGTTCACGCAAGACGACGCTCACATCTTTTGCCGTCCCGACCAGGTGAAGGAAGAGTTTTGCCGTGTGATGGACATTATCGAGATCATCTTCAAGGCGCTGAACTTTGATAACTTCGAGGCGCAGATCTCCCTCCGCGACCCCAACGATCATGAGAAGTATGTGGGGAGTGATGAGCTCTGGCAGACTGCCGAGCAGAACATCATTGATGCCTGCAACGAAAAGGGCATGAAGGCCAAGGTGGAGTACGGCGAAGCTGCCTTCTACGGTCCAAAGCTTGACTTCATGGTTAAGGATGCCCTCGGACGCCGTTGGCAGCTCGGCACCATTCAGGTAGATTATAATCTGCCCGAGCGCTTCCAACTTGAATACGTCGGTAGCGACGGTGAGCGTCATCGTCCCGTCATGATTCACCGTGCCCCCTTCGGCTCCATGGAACGGTTTGTCGCCGTACTCATCGAGCACACGGGCGGTAAGTTCCCCCTCTGGCTCACTCCCGATCAGGTGGCCATTCTGCCTATCAGTGACAAGTTTATCCCTTATGCCGAGCAGGTGCAGGCCGAATTGGAACGTATGGATGTACGGGCTATCATCGACGACCGTAGCGAGAAGATCGGGCGTAAGATTCGTGACACCGAGGTCAAGCATATTCCCTACATGCTTATTGTAGGTGAGAAGGAAGCTGCCGAGGGTCTCGTATCCGTCCGTCGTCAGGGCGGCAACGGCGATATGGGCAACATGACTGTCGAAGCCTTCGGAAAACTCATTACCGACGAAGTCAGCGAACAGATAAGCAAGTGGTAAAAAGAAAAAAACTGATAAAAAAGTTTGCGGGTCGGTGATTTTGCACTATCTTTGCGCCCGC
This sequence comes from Bacteroidaceae bacterium, assembly GCA_016291905.1. GTDB lineage: Bacteria > Bacteroidota > Bacteroidia > Bacteroidales > Bacteroidaceae > UBA1189. Next base: position 197,652 of record JAEEZS010000009.1, on the reverse strand, counting down.
TTTTGAAAATAGAACCCCAAAGTAGTCGAAAAAACAGTATTCATAAACAGCAAATACAAGAAAACAACTGAATGAAAGGTGACAACCAAAAAGACCAGTATCGTATCAACGAGCAGATACGTTCGAGGGAAGTGAGAATTGTGGGCGAGGGCATTGAGTCGCGCGTCGTTCCTCTTGACATAGCTCTTCGTATTGCCGAGGGACGCGAGGAGGATCTCGTCGAAATCAGTCCCACGGCTACTCCCCCGGTTTGCCGCATCATCGACTACTCGAAGTTCCTCTACCAGCAGAAGAAGAAAGCCAAGGAACAGAAAGCCAAGCAGGCACGCATTGACGTGAAGGAAATCCGCTTCGGCCCCCAGACCGACGACCACGATTACAACTTCAAACTCAAGCATGCTCAGGGTTTCCTCTCCGACGGAGACAAGGTGAAGGCCTACGTATTCTTCCGCGGACGTTCAATTCTTTATAAAGAACAGGGCGAAACGCTCCTTGCCCGTTTTGCAGCCGACCTGGAGGACTATGGCACCGTCACCTCGACCCCCGTGCTCGAAGGAAAGCGTATGACCATGTTCATCAGTCCCAAGAAGGGCGCAGGCAAGAAACCCACGCCTGCTCCAAAACCCAAGTCTGACGAGGAGGAAAAATAAGAAGAAAACGGCGCCTGCGCCTCTGGTATAGTGCGTTTGGTGTCAATTAATAATAACCAATTAAACAATTAAAAACATGCCAAAAATCAAGACGAACTCCGGTTCTAAAAAAAGATTCGCTCTTACCGGAACGGGTAAAATCAAGCGTAAACACGCTTACCACAGCCACATTCTGACCAAGAAGACAAAGAAGCGTAAACGTAACCTCGACAAGTTTGCTATTCTTGAGAAGGCCAACCGCAGTCAGGTGCGCGAACTTCTGGCCATGAAGTAGTCCTAACCAGTAAACGAAAACGAGAGATTTTACCAACAAACAGTTATTCATCGAATTGTCAGCCTAAAAGACCTTAACCGGCGCTGACATTCAAAAAAAGTTACAAAACTATGCCAAGATCAGTAAATCATGTTGCTTCAAGAGCAAAGAGAAAGAAAATTTTAGGTCTGACCAGAGGTTACTTTGGCGCCCGCCGCAATGTGTGGACCGTTGCCAAGAACACTTGGGAGAAGGGTCTTACCTACGCTTACCGCGATCGTAAGAATAAGAAGCGCAACTTCCGCGCTCTGTGGATCCAGCGTATCAACGCAGCCGCTCGCATGGAAGGTCTGTCGTACTCCCAGCTGATGGGTATGCTCCACAAGGCCGGCATCGAAATCAACCGCAAGGTGCTTGCCGACCTCGCCATGAACAGCCCTGAAGCATTCAAGGCCATCGTCGAGAAAGCCAAGGCTTAAGAGCAGACATCCTCTCGCGTTTCCCACGCAACTGAAAAGAGACATCTCCCACATCTCAGGGGGATGGCTCTTTTGTTTAGCGTGAGTTCATTTTAGTTATAAGCTGGTAAGTTCTGCAAAAAGATTGTTGGTGGATAACGCTATAATAGTCCACTGGGCTGTGATTTTATTCCACTGGGCTGTAGAATTAACCCACTGGGCTGTGTTTTTAATCCACTGGGCTACGGATTTATTCCACTGGGCTGACAACCCAGCGCAGGCAAATCTTTTCCTATATCGGTTACATAACCTTCTTTCTATGCGCTTTTAGCTTTTTCAGCGCCCAGTCGTAGTGACTCGATAGTGTGCTGACGAAGTACGAGCCAAGGTCGCTTGTGCCTGTCCAGCGATAGAACTTCTTTGTGAAAAGCTGTTCGTTGGAAAAGCTTTCGGCAAGGGCGAGGACTTTTCGGTGCGAGTCGGCAAGCATGGATGTGGCCTCGTCGAGTGTCGTCTGTTGGTGCTGCTGCCAGAGGACACGGTTCATGTCGCCGTAAGTCTTCCAATTGTAGGGTTCGGGCAGGAACGGGAATACGATGCCGCCCGCCGACGTATAGTTCTTCTCAACAAAGCGCAGCAGCAGGCGTTGCCATTCGTAGAGATGGATGAGTACGTCGCGAAGGTTCTTGTCGCGCTGCCAATGTGCCTCACTCTTCTGAGGGTCGTCGGAGAAGTCGAAAGGGGTGTTCATTTCCTTGTCCGTCATTTCGTTGATAAAAGCGAAGAGCTTGTCGTAGCCTTCTTGGGCTGCCAGAAGCATGTCCTGTTTGTTTCTTGGTCTTGGCATGGTGAGAGAGTGGTTTGTTGTTAGAGTATAATTCGTGTTGCAAAGATAGCACTTCCCCGCAAAGCCGGCAAACAAAGAGGTAAAAAAATCATTTCAGAAAAACTCAAATTAATTTGGTTTTTCATTTGGTTAGCGCTATCTTTGCAAACAATTTAAAAAACCTTTGTTTTAACTTAAATAATTGCATCATGAAAATTTCTCACATTGAACATCTGGGAATTGCTGTGAAGAGTATCGAAGAGGCTCTTCCGTACTATGAGAACGTGCTTGGGCTGAAGTGCTACAAGACCGAGGTCGTGGAAGATCAGAAGGTGAAGACGGCCTTCCTGATGGTTGGTCAGACGAAGTTGGAACTACTAGAGCCTACCAGCGAAGAGAGTACTATTGCCAAGTTCATGGCTGACAGAGGCGGCAAGGGCGGCCTGCACCACATGGCTTTTGCCATTGAGGATGGTGTAGCAAATGCGCTTGCTGAATGTACTGAGAAGGAAGTCCGTGTCATTGACAAAGCTCCCCGTCCAGGTGCTGATAGTATGATGATAGCCTTCCTGCATCCGAAATCCACACAGGGCGTGTTGACGGAGCTTTGCGAGAAAGCCCAGTAAGCTCTTTTCCAAATCGTAAATCGTAAAATTGTCAAATAGTAAATCTACACGATGAGTAATCAATTAGACAAAATCAGACAGCTGGTCGAGAAACGCGAGAAAGCACGTCTCGGCGGTGGCGAGAAAGCCATCGAGAAACAGCACGAGAGAGGTAAGTACACGGCACGGGAGCGTATTGCCATGCTGCTTGACGAGGGCTCGTTCGAGGAATTCGACATGTTCATGCAGCATCGCTGCCACAACTTCGGCATGGAGAAGAAACAGTACGACGGCGATGGTGTGGTAACGGGCTACGGTACCATTGACGGACGTCTCGTCTATGTTTTCGCCCAGGATTTCACGGTGAACGCAGGCTCGCTCTCCGAGACTCTTGCCCAGAAAATTTGTAAGGTGATGGATCTTGCCATGAAGATGGGGGCTCCCGTCATTGGCATCAACGACTCTGGCGGCGCTCGTATTCAAGAGGGCGTGAACGCTTTGGCTGGTTATGCTGAAATCTTCGAGCGTAACATTTTGGCAAGCGGTGTTATCCCGCAGATTAGCGGTATCTTTGGCCCTTGCGCAGGTGGCGCAGTCTATAGCCCTGCCCTTACCGACTTTACGCTTATGATGGAGAACACCTCCTATATGTTCCTCACCGGTCCAGCTGTTGTCAAGACGGTGCTGGGTGAGGTCGTCACTCAGGAAGAACTGGGTGGTGCCAGCGTGCATAGCACCAAGAGCGGTGTCACACACTTTACCGCTAGCACGGAAGAAGAGGCCCTTGCCATGATTCGTAAGCTGCTTTCTTATATTCCGCAGAACTACAAGGAGAAGACACCCATTATCCCCTGCGACGATCCCATTAATCGCTGCGAGGACTACCTCAACGAGATTATTCCCGACAATCCCAATGCACCCTACGACATGTACGAGGTCATCAGCGCTATTGTTGATAACGGAGAGTTCTTTGAGGTGCAGCCTAACTATGCAAAGAACATCATCGTCGGTTTCGCCCGTTTCAATGGCGAAAGCGTGGGCGTTGTAGCTAACCAGCCCAAGCAACTTGCCGGTGTGTTGGATTGCAATGCTAGCCGCAAAGGTGCCCGCTTCGTCCGTTTCTGCGATGCTTTCAATATCCCTATCGTCACGCTGGTTGACGTCCCGGGTTTCCTTCCAGGCACGGGTCAGGAGTACAATGCTGTCATCCTGCACGGTGCCAAACTGCTCTACGCCTTTGGCGAGTGCACTGTGCCCAAGGTGACTGTCACCCTGCGTAAGAGTTACGGCGGTAGCCACATCGTAATGAGCTGCAAGCAACTGCGCGGTGACATGAACTACGCATGGCCCTCGGCAGAAATCGCCGTTATGGGTGCCAGTGGTGCTGCTAGCGTCCTCTATGCCAAGGAAGCAAAGGCACTCAAGGACGAAGGCAAGGTTGATGAGGCGAAAGCATTCATTGCCGAGAAGGAGAAAGAGTACACTGATCTCTTCGCCAATCCCTACAACGCAGCTAAATATGGCTATATCGATGATGTCATTGAGCCGCGTAACACGCGTTTCCGCATCATCCGTGCCCTTGACCAACTGCGCGACAAGCGACTTTCATTGCCTGACAAAAAGCATGGTAACATTCCTTTGTAACACCCGCAAAAAGAGATACGCACTATGGTATTAGCAACAAACTGGTCCGACATGTGGGCCATGACGGGAATCGGTTTCGGCACCGTCTTCGTTATCCTGCTATTGCTGGTGCTGATTCTGGGCATCTTCAATGTGGTTGCAAAGAAGAAATCCGCAGCACCCGCAGTCTCTTCCAAGCCTGCTCTTGAGAAGAAGGACGTCGTAACGCCCCTTCTTCAGGACGTTAAGGGAGAGTCTGACGACATTGCTGCCGTGGCCACGGCACTCTGTCTATACTTTCAGGAGGTGCATGACGAAGAGTCATACGTCCTCACCATTCAGCATCACGATCATACTGCTTGGCATCCTGAAGGCTATTAATTCTCCGATTTTTACTCATTTTTATTGCAAAAAGATTAGACAATGAAAGATATCAAATTTAAGATTGGCGACAAAAAGTACGAAGCCAATGTCGTGGAAAAAGAGGACGGCAAAGTGGAAGTGACCGTTAATGGTAAGGCTTACACGGTGGAAGTGGAGCGCGAGACCCCGAAGGCAAAGCCCGTCAAGGTGCAGGTCCCCGCTGCCCCGAAAGCAGCTGCTCCTGTTTCCGCTGCCGCTGCCCCTGCTGCTCCGCAGGCTCCTACTGCCGGGGCAAAGACTGTCAACGCCCCACTGCCTGGCAACATCGTGAAGGTGACAGCAACCGTCGGACAGGCTGTAAAACCCGGCGACGTCCTTGTTATCATGGAAGCCATGAAGATGGAGAACAATATTGTAGCCGAGTCAGAAGGTTCCGTCAGCCGCATCCTTGTGCAGGTTGGACAGACCGTGCAGAGTGGCGACGCCCTTGTAGAGATTGCATAACCCCTGTTCCGAAAGAAAGACATTGACTGAAACATGAAACGTGCAATCAAACTACTGACGACATTCGTCCTGATGACTCTTGTCGCCGTGCCCACCTTCGCCCAGGATTTCAACGCTGGAGAGACACTTGGCAAGTTCGTTCGCGAAATGGGCTTCCTGCAGTTCTTCAGTGGTATGGGTTGGGGAAATGCGGTGATGATTGTTATCGCTTGCTTCTTCCTCTATTTGGCAATCGTGAAGAAGTACGAGCCCCTGCTCCTGTTGCCCATTGCTTTCGGTATGTTGCTCAGCAACATCCCCGGTGCAGGGTTGTTCCATACCGCTATGTGGAATGATGAATTCCTGAATCCCGACAGCCCTTTTTTCCATAGCTATCGTCATGTGGTAGCCGAAGGTGGGTTGCTCGATGTCCTCTACATTGGTGTCAAACTCGGTGTTTATCCCTGCCTTATCTTTATTGGCGTGGGTGCTATGACCGACTTCGGTCCCCTTATAGCTAACCCGAAGAGCCTGCTGCTTGGCGCTGCTGCTCAGCTTGGCATCTTCATAGCTTTTCTCGGTGCTTTCGGCCTTGGCTTTTCGCCTGCTGAAGCTGGTTCTATTGGTATCATTGGCGGTGCCGATGGTCCTACGTCCATCTTCCTTACTTCGAAGTTAGCACCTCATCTTCTCGGTCCTATTGCCTTGGCTGCCTATAGCTACATGGCCCTGGTGCCTGTCATTCAGCCTCCTATCATGCGGCTGCTCACTACCAAGGAAGAGCGTCGTATCAAGATGAAGCAACTTCGTCCCGTCAGCAAGACGGAGAAGATTATCTTCCCCATCGTCGTAGCTGTCGTTGTGAGCCTCATCCTGCCGTCTGCATCCACGCTGATTGGCTGCCTCATGCTGGGTAACTTGATGAAGGAGTGCGGCGTGGTGGAGCGTCTGAGTAAGGCTGCCCAAAACGAGCTGAACAACATCGTTGTTATCTTCCTCGGCCTCTCCGTCGGTGCTACGGCTACTGCAGAGACGTTCATTTCGCTGAAGACTCTTGGCATCATTGTGATGGGTGTTACAGCCTTTGCTGTCGGTACTGCCGGTGGCGTGTTGCTTGCTAAGTTGATGAATGTCTTCTCAAAGGAGAAGGTAAACCCGCTTATTGGCTCTGCCGGTGTGAGTGCCGTGCCTATGGCTGCCCGCGTTAGTCAGACTGAAGGGCAGAAAGCCGATCCTACCAACTTCCTCCTCATGCATGCCATGGGTCCGAATGTGGCTGGTGTCATTGGTTCTGCCGTCGCTGCAGGCATCTTACTTAACATGTTGGGTTGATTCGTTCTACACTGATAATTTAGCGGGCGCTACCGAAAGGCAGCGCCCGCTTTTCTATTTCGTTAAACAAATTTGGCTATTATGGCACGATGAAGTTCAAAAACTCTGGCATCAAGGTTATCTCCAGCGGGCAACTATAGTTCAGCTTTTTACCATCCACGCAGATGCTGGCGTTTTGGGCGTCGAAGATAGTCACCTTTTTTGTGCGGAATGGGCGCACCTGCTGATGATTGAGTAGCCTGCCCTTGAGTAGCATGCGTAGCCCCTGTACCATCTGCCAGAATTGTGGGCGGTAGATGACGGAGACATCCAGCCAGCCATTATAGGGCACAGCGCTGGGGGTCATACCGTAGCCACGCGAGTTACCCACGCAAAGCGTCATGATTTTCTCGTTTACCACCTCCTCGTTGACTTTGAAGTGCATTTTGTATAGTGTACGCTCTACGAAGAGCCGAATCATGCTGATGATGTAGGTGGGGTTGCTCTTTCCCCAAAATTCTTTGCAGAAGTCGCTTATTTCGATGGCACGGGCGCCGAGGCCAATATTGACTGCCATAAGGAAATAGCGCTTTACGAGGCTATCCTCTTCCTGAAACGAGCAGTAGCCGATGTCGATACGCCGACGGTTGCCCTTGATGACGCAGTCAATAGCTTTTTTGTAGTCATCCACATCGCCCAGCCCCCAGAAACTAGCGAAGTCGTTGCCTACGCCGTTGGCAATGATAGCCAACGAAATGTCGTCAAGATTCTCAACAGACGATGTCATGATGCCGTTGAGCGCCTCATTAACGGCACGGTCACCACCTACGATGACAATCGTCTTATAACCATTGTCCACCAGCATACGCGCCAGACGTTCTACGGAGCCGTAGTCTTCCGACTGTACATAGTCATACTGTACCCCGCGCAGGTCGAGCACAGTCTTTATCTGATGCCAGCGTCGTGCTCGTTTCTTTACTCCAGCCATAGGCACGTAGATGATTCCCCAGCGGTCTGACATGTTATTTTTGTCCATATCGTTAAATCCTAATTACTAATTCATTAATTCTTCAATTCTCTTTACCTTCTCTTCAGTCGGCAGTGCGTAATCCAGCCACGTGATGGAGATACCTCGACGTTCCATTCCTCGGAACCATGTCATTTGCCGCTTGGCAAACTGATGTATGGCTATTTCCAGATTCGTTACCATCTCATCATACGTCAGCTGACCCGTGAGGTATTGCGTCAGATACTTGTATTCCAGCCCGTAGTAGATGAGGTCGTCAGGGGTTATGCCCTCGTCGAGCAGACGTCGCACCTCGTCCACCATCCCCTTGTCCAACCGTTGGTAGAGTCGCTGCGAGATACGTTTACGCCGCACCTCACGGGGGATGTCAATGCCCACCACGAGGCTGCGAATCTTGGGGAACTCGTCGGCTTCAGCAGGGTGAGAGGCGTAGTACGTCTCAATCTCAATGCCCCTTACAGCGCGCTTCACCGTATCGACGTCGGTGGTGTTGTGGAGCGTCTTATACCTTTTTAAAATGGTTGTAAGCTCGGCAAGCGATTTCCCCTCCAACTCGCGGCGCAGTGACTCATTCACCGGCACTTTTATTAATCGGAAACCCTTTAGCACCGCCTCCACATACATACCCGTTCCACCACAGAGCACAGGAGTCTGTCCTTTAGCCCTCAACCGTTCATAGACAGCGAGAAAATCGCGCTGGTATTCGTAAACGTTGTACTTATACCCTGGCTCGCAGATGTCAATTAGATACGCTGGAATCTGTCGCCCGTCGGCCAACACATAGTCAGCCTTGTCCTTGCCCGTACCCAAGTCCATGCGGCGATAGACCTGCCGGCTGTCGGCGCTGATGACGCCTGTGCCCAGCTTGTCTGCCAGGCTGACGGCCAATGCCGTTTTGCCGCAGGCCGTAGGACCCACTATGGTTACAAGGTCGAATGCTGACATTTTGTGGTTTTTAGTGTTTCAGATTGCAAATATAAGTGATTTTTCTTTCATTTTACGCATGGAATGCTTATTTTTGCAGAAAAATTTCCTAATTCACAATTCGTAATACGTATTTACTCACATGTCCCTCATCAGCTATCATTCCGTCGATATTCACCAGCAGGAGGCCATTGTACTTGAGAATGTCAATCTTGAGATTGGGGAAGGCGAATTTGTCTATCTTATCGGTCCGGTAGGCTCGGGCAAATCCAGTCTGTTGAAAACCATGTATGCCGAGCTTGACATTCATGGCGGGCAAGCCGAGGTGCTGGGCTACGATATGCGTCACATTCGCCGTAGTCAGATTCCTGCCCTACGCAAGCGCATCGGCATTGTTTTTCAGGACTTTCAGCTGCTGATAGACCGAAATGTACATGATAATCTTGATTTCGTGCTTCGTGCCACGGGATGGAAGGAGCGCAGTCAGCGTGAGCACCGTATCGTTGAAGTGCTGGAGCAGGTAGGTATGGAAACCAAGGGATACAAAATGCCCCACGAGTTGAGCGGGGGAGAGCAGCAGCGCATTGTCATTGCCCGCGCCATTCTAAACAAGCCCGACATCATACTTGCCGACGAGCCCACGGGCAACCTCGACGGAGAGACGGGTAAACGCATCGTGGAACTCCTGCGCAGTATCCGTGACACCGGTAGTACTGTTCTCATGAGCACCCATAACCTCTCTTTGCTTGACATCTATCCCGCCCGTGCCTGCCGCTGCGAAAATCACAGTGTTGTTGATTGTCAATCGTGAATTGATTCATTCTGAATTATGATTTATTACTTACTAGCTGCCACAGGGCTGCTATTCGTCATTCAGTTGCTTTATCTGCTGCTGCTCTACAATGCCCCTGCACGGCAATATTCCGCCTTTCAGAAAAATACAGACTGCCAACCTGAGTCGCCGCTTCCCCCTCTTTCTGTTATCATCACCGTCTCCAATCAAGACTACCTGCTGCAGAAAAACCTCCCTGCGGTGCTTGAGCAAGACTACCCCGACTTCGAGGTGATTATCGTCGATGACAACTCCACCGACGAGACAGCCGACATCCTCCAGCAGCTGCAATACCGCTATCCCCGTCTGCGCACTACCTTTGTTCCGCCCACCTCGCGGCGCATCAGCCATCGCAAGCTCGCCCTTACGCTGGGCATCAAAGCGGCGGTGAACGAATGGCTCGTGTTCACCGATGCTGACTGCCGTCCCGCTTCCAACCAGTGGCTTCGCTGCTTGGCAAGCAGACTTCAGAAAAACAGTCAGCCAAAGACGGAATCCTCCGTTGATGCCGTCATCGGCTATACGGGCTACGAGCGCAGTCGTTTCGACATCCAGCTCCGTGGGCTTCGTCTGCTGGGGCTTGCGACGCACGGCAAAGCCCACATGGCCTATGGCACCAATCTGCTCTACCGCCGCAGCATTTTCTTCGATGCCAAGGGCTTTTCGTCGCATCTCCATCTTGAGCGTGGTGATGACGACATCTTCGTCAATGCCCACATCCGTCCGCGTAGCATCCGTGCCGCTGTTGGTCCCGATGCCACTATCCTCTGCACCGACAATACGCGTCGCCATTGGCGGTTGGAGCGTATGGGCCGTCTGGCCACTCGCCGTTATCTGCGCGGCATCCAGCCCTTTGTGCTGAGCTTCGATACCCTCACTCGCATCCTCTATCTCGCTGCTACGCTTGCCACCATCCTGGCCTGTATCTTCTCGGCTTCAGTCATCAGCCTCTGGTGGATACCCCTCACCGCAGCGGCTGTTCTGTGGGCTGTCCGCTACGCCCTCGGCTGGATAGTGTGGAACCGTGCTGCCCATGCTTTGGGTGACAAAGCGTATGGCCCTGTAATGCCCCTAATGGAGGTGTGGCACCCCATCCAAGAACTCAGTCTGCGCATCCAATACCTTTTCTCGTCCAAACAGCGCTACCGCCGCAAACAGCTATAATCAACCATATCACCTATGAAGAAAATACTTATGACCTTAGGAACGCTGGCCGTGATGACAACGGCCTTGACGCAGTTCTCTGCTTGTAAGAATCCCCAGTGCGAAAACCCGCTGCTGCAAGAGAGCACGCTTCCATTCGGAGCACCCGATTTCAGCAAGATTCAGCCTGCCGACTATCTCCCTGCCTTTGAGGTGGCCATTGCTGAGAAACGCGAAGACATAAAGAAGATTGTTGAGAACACCGCCCCCGCCACCTTTGAGAACACCATCTTGGCTTATGAGGAGAGCGGCAAGTTGCTTGACCGCGTGTCGCGCATCTTCTTTGCGCTGGTGTCGGCCGACAAAACGCCAGAGATTGCCGAGACCGAGAAGACGGTGACACCGATGCTGACCGACCTTGAAAACGGCATTATGTTTGACAAGAAACTGTTTGAGCGCATCAGGCAGGTCTATGACAACGAGTATGCCACGCTGCAAGGCGAGGACCGCAAACTGCTGGAGGAAATATACAAAGAGTTCGTCCGCAAGGGTGCACTGTTGCCGGAGGATAAGATGGAGCGCATGAAGGCTATCAACCTACGCATCGCCGACTTGCAGCAGCAGTGGGGCGACCTGCTGCCCGAGGCGACCAACAATGCCGTGGTGTGGGTGGATAAGAAGGAGGACCTGGCTGGGCTCAGCGATGCCGACGTTGCCCAGTGTGCCAAGGATGCTGAGAGCCGCGGAGGCAAAGCCCCCTATGCCATCGTCATCGTCAACACCACCCAGCAGGCCCTGCTGGCCAGCCTCGACAACCGTGACCTGCGTCGCCGCATTTTCGAGGCTTCCGTTCACCGTGCCGACGGCACCGGCAAGTACAATACGTTTCCCATCGTCAGCGAGATCGCCAAGCTGCGTGCTGAGATGGCCGAGCTCATGGGCTATCCCAACTACGCCTCGTATTCGCTGGAGAACACCATGGCCAAGACGCCAGTGAATGTCTATGATTTCCTGATGAACCTGATTAAGGCCTATGTGCCCAAGGCAGATGCCGAGACAAAGGCCATCGAGGACTTTGCCCGCAAGAGTGAGGGCGCCGAATTCCAGTTGCAGGCCTACGACTATTTCTACTATTCCGCCAAGATGAAGAAGGAACTCCTGGATGTCTCCGACGATGAGGTGAAGCCCTACTTCAATGTCGACAGCGTGCTCGTCAACGGCGTGTTCTACGCTGCCAACCGTGCCTATGGGCTGACGTTCAAAGAGCGCACCGACCTGCCTACCTACCATCCGGACATGAAGGCCTTCGAGGTTATTGACAAAGACGGCACGACAAAGGCCGTCTTCTACTGCGACTATTTCCGCCGTCCTACGAAGCGTGGAGGCGCGTGGATGGATAATTTTGTCGAGCAGAGCCGCCAGCGTCAGCAGCTGCCCATCGTGTTTAACGTCTGCAACAATGCCAAGGCCCCCGAGGGACAGCCGTCGCTGCTGACCTGGGATGAAGTCACCACGATGTTCCATGAGTTCGGCCATGCCCTGCACGGCATGCTCTCCGACTGTCAGTACACGCGTCTGAGCGGTGCGAACGTGGCCCGCGACTTCGTCGAGATGCCCTCGCAGTTCAACGAGTCGTTTGCCTCAATCCCCGAGGTGTTCGATAACTACGCCCGTCATTGCGACACGGGAGAGCCCATGCCTACCGACCTGAAGGAGCGCATGCTCAAGAGTATCACCTTCCAGCCGTGCTACGCTCTGGGTGAGAACCTCGCGGCTACTTGCGTCGATATGGCCTGGCACATGCTCGCCTCGAAGGATATTCCCGAAGCCGACAAGGCTATGGCGTTCGAGACAGAGGCGTTGCGTAAGGTGGGACTTCTGAATCCTTTTATTCCGATTCCTCCCCGCTACTACACCAGCTACTTCAACCACGTGTGGGCCAGCGGCTATGCAGCCGGCTATTATAGCTATCTTTGGACGGAGGTGCTTGCCGTCAACGTGGCCGATGTGTTTGCCCGCCGCGGCGCACTGAAACCCGAGACAGGGCAGGACTTCCGCGACAAGATTCTGAGCCGGGGCAACACGGGTGACCTCATGAAGATGTTCAGCGACTTCACGGGCATGGAGCAGCCCGATGCCTCAGGCCTCCTCAGCGCCCGGGGACTCTGATCCCCCCGACGTGGTATACATAAAAAAGTGTAAAGTGTATACCCATGATATTGCGGTAAGCACTGTAGGAGCTTTCATCGTTTTCCCGTCGATGGTAACGGCGTTTTTTGCACTTTTATAACCATTTCTTGCGGTCGTGACTGAAAAATGGTTGTTTCGCTTGCATTTTCGGGCCGGAAACGCTATCTTCGCTGCCGAAACGTAACGAAAAAATACACGCGTATGAACATAAAAGAAACGCTTGAACGGGCGTGGGTGTACTTTAACCTGATGCCCGACAAGGAGGACGAGGAGGCCGTTGTCCGACAAATCAGCAGTGGTGTGTCGTTCCGCGGCGCCAACCTGTGGGTGCTCATCTTCGCTATCCTCATCGCCTCGCTAGGCTTGAACGTCAACTCCACGGCGGTCATCATCGGCGCCATGCTCATCTCACCCCTCATGGGGCCCATCATCGGCATGGGCCTTGCGCTGGGCACTTACGACTTGGCACTGCTGGGGCGTGCGGCGAAGAACTTCGGTATTGCCACACTCATCAGCATACTGACGGCCACTATCTACTTCCTACTGTCGCCCTTCTCTGAGGTGCAGAGTGAGCTGCTAGCGCGCACCTCGCCCACGCTCTACGACGTGCTTATCGCTTTCTGTGGTGGTGCGGCGGGCATTATCGCTATCTGTACGGGCGGTAAGGGCAACGTCATTCCGGGCGTCGCCATCGCTACCGCCCTAATGCCGCCCCTCTGCACGGCGGGTTTCGGCCTCGCCACGGGCAACCTCCACTTCTTCTTCGGTGCCTTCTACCTCTTCCTCATCAACACCATTTTCATCGCCCTCGCCACGTGGGGTGGGGTGAGACTGCTGCGCTTCCGACAGCACGAGCACCTCTCGCCCGAGCGGATGCGGCAGGCACGCCGCATAGTGCCCTTCGTCATCCTCGTTATCCTTATCCCTGCCGCGTTCACCACCGTCCATACCGTGCGCGAGAGTATTTTCGAACGTAATGTTAACCGTTTCATCAAAGGTGAACTGACGCAGACGGGCACGCAGATAATCCAGAGCAGCGTGGACAAGGAGACGAAGAAACTGCGCGTGGTGGCTGTGGGACGGGCTATCGACGAAGCCTCCACCGCCGAAGCACGACGACGGATGGAGCACTACAGCCTGGGCCGCTACGACCTCAGCATTATCCAAGGCGCGCAGAGCGACAGCCTGATGCTGCTGCAGGGCGAGATTAACCGCATGGCCAGTTCGCGAGAAGCCGAGCACCAGCGCCTGCTGGAACTCTCGGCCGAGGCGAATGCCCTCACGCAGCAGCTCGACGGCTATACCCGCTACGACCGTCTTGCAGCCGATGTAGGTGACGAGCTGATGGCCCTCTTCCCGCAGGTGGCGACGCTGAGCCTTGCCCGAGCAACCGAGGCTGTTGTGCCCCATGCCGGTGCCGACTCCATCGCAACCGCCGCCACGCCCCGTGTCGTTGCCCTTGTCAGCACCGTCGAGGGGCAGCCGCTCAATGCTGACGATGCTGACCGTTTACGCCGTTGGCTCACAGCCCGTACGTCTTCCGACAGCCTTGTCGTCATAGCCGTTCCCTCAGAAAACGGACATTAAAGTTTGCATGTGTCGAAAAGATGTTGTATCTTCGCAGCGGAAAAAGTGAAAAACATATGACAGGAACAATCAGTCAGATTATCGGTCCGGTGGTGGACGTCCAGTTTCAGCGTGGCGAGGAGTTGCTTCCACACATCCACGATGCGTTGGAGGTACGTCGAGCAAAGGACGGACGGCGTGTGGTGCTCGAGGTGCAGCAGCATCTGGGCGACGACATGCTGCGTTGCGTGGCCATGGACAGCACGGATGGCTTGGCACGCGGTGCCGAGGTGACACCTACCAATAGCCCCATCACCATGCCCGTGGGGGCACAGATTCGAGGCCGCGTGATGAACGTGACGGGCGAGGCCATCGACGGTATGGCACAGCCCTCGATGAGCGGCGCGCTGCCTATCCACCGCGAGCCGCCACGCTTCGAGGACCTCACCACTACACAGGAGGTTCTTTTTACCGGCATCAAGGTCATCGACCTGCTGGAGCCCTACCTGAAGGGCGGAAAGATAGGTCTCTTTGGCGGTGCCGGCGTAGGCAAAACGGTGCTCATCAAGGAACTCATAAACAATATCGCCAAGCGCCACAACGGCTTCAGCGTGTTTGCCGGAGTGGGCGAGCGCACTCGTGAGGGCAATGACCTGCTGCGCGAGATGATAGAAAGCGATGTCATCCGCTATGGCGACGAGTTCAAGCGCGGCATGGAGGAGGGGCATTGGGACCTCTCGAAAGTCGACCAGAAGGAGGTGGAGAAGAGCCAAGTGTCGATGGTGTTTGGCCAAATGAACGAGCCTCCCGGCGCCCGTCAGAGCGTGGCATTGAGCGGGCTCACCATGGCCGAGAGCTTCCGCGATGAAGGCACCGACGGACCGCGCGATATCCTGTTCTTCATTGATAATATTTTCCGTTTCACGCAGGCGGGCTCAGAGGTGAGCGCCCTGCTTGGACGTATGCCTAGCGCCGTAGGCTATCAGCCGACGCTGGCCACCGAGATGGGACGAATGCAGGAGCGCATCACCTCTACGAAGAACGGCTCCATCACGTCCGTGCAGGCGGTCTATGTACCTGCTGACGACCTCACCGACCCTGCACCGGCCACGACGTTCAGCCACCTGGACGCCACGACGGTATTGAGCCGTAAGATTGCCGAGCTGGGCATCTATCCTGCCGTGGACCCGCTGGATAGCACCAGCCGCATCCTCGACCCCAACATCGTGGGGCAGGAGCACTACGACACGGCGCAGCGCGTCAAGCAGATACTCCAGCGCTACAAGGAGCTGCAGGACATCATCAACATCCTTGGCATGGAGGAACTCTCCGACGAGGACAAGTTGACGGTGAACCGCGCCCGCAAGGTGCAGCGATTCCTCTCACAGCCCTTTGCCGTGGCCGAGCAGTTCACTGGCGTGCCGGGCGTGATGGTGGATATCGACGATACCGTCCGTGGCTTCAACATGATTATCGACGGCGAGGTGGACCACATCCCCGAACAGGCATTCCTCAACGTCGGCACCATCGAAGAAGCCATCAAGAAGGGCGAAAAAATGCTAAGTTAATATGCGGTTGTTGGTTTTATCCCCTGAGCAGACGTTGCTCGATATGGAAGTGAGCGTGGTGGATTTGCCAGGCGCTATAGGGCGTTTTACGGTGCTGCGTGGACACGACAACCTGATTTCGACGCTCAATGAGGGCATCATACGCTATCTGCCCATGGCATCGGCTGCAGATGACGAAAAGGAGATGCTTGAGATAGATGGTGGCTTCGTTGAAGTACGCGACAATGTGATTACGGTTTGTGTGGATTGACGTGATGAAGAGGTACGGACTGTTGATATTGATGCTGTTGATGGCGTTTTCCGCCTTCCCTCAAAGGGAGGGAGGTGAGTCGGCCCTTCTTCAGGAGAAGCAAGGAGATGACGACCTTGACATGCAGGAGTACCTCTTCGGCCACATCGGCGATTCGTATGAATGGCACATCACCACGGTGAACGGCAAGCCTGTCAGTATCCCCCTTCTTGTCATTGTTCGTTCAAAGACCACTGGCTGGCACATCTTCTCCTCGCACCACCTTGAGGAAGGGGAGGAGTATCAGGGACTGTTCATCTCGCAGGAAGAGCAATACAACGGCAAGGTGGTGGAGCGCGATGCCGATGGCACACTCGTTCGCCCCCTCGACCTCAGCATCACCAAGAACGTGTTCAGCCTGATGATAAACTGCACGCTCATCGTGCTGCTTGTGCTGGGCACAGCCCGTTGGTATCGGCGTCACGATGCGCTTAAAGAGGCCCCCAAAGGCATCGCCGGCATCATGGAAATGCTCATCGTGATGGTCGAGGACGACATCATCAAGGAGGGAGTGGGGAAGGACTATAAGCGTTACTCGCCCTACCTGTTGACGGCGTTTTTCTTCATCTTCATCAATAATCTGATGGGTATTGTGCCCTTCTTCCCCGGTGGTGCGAACTTGACGGGCAACATTGCCATCACGCTGGTGCTGGCTGTCTGCACCTTCCTCGCAGTCAACCTGTTCGGCAATAAGCACTATTGGAAGGACATCCTCTGGCCCGATGTCCCCCTCTTCCTCAAGGCTCCGCTGCCGCTGATGCCGCTGATTGAGATTATCGGCATATTCACCAAGCCGTTCAGCCTGATGATTCGTCTTTTTGCGAACATCATGGCGGGCCACTGCATGCTGTTGGGCGTTGTTGCCGTCATCTTCATCACGGCCAAGATGGGCCCTGCCATCAATGGTTCGCTCAGCGTCATCGCCGTCCTGTTCGGTGTCTTTATGGACATTCTGGAATGTCTTGTCGCCTTCCTGCAAGCCTACGTGTTTACCATGCTCAGCGCTGTGTTCATCGGCATGAGCCGTCAGGAAGCCGAACCAGAACATAAGTAGAAAAGAATGAGAATCGCAGAATAATATACATTGTTAAATAATAAATCTTAAAGTCATGTTATCAGCAATCGTACTTCAGGCAGCCGCAGGCGCTGCCCTTGGAACAGCAGGAATTGCCATTGGTGCAGCTCTCGCAGCCTTTGCAGGTGCTTTTGGTATCAGTAAAATCGGCAAGGCCACCATGGATGCCTCAGCCCGTCAGCCCGAGTCGGCTAATGGCTATCGTCTGACAGCCATCATCATCGCCGCCCTCGTCGAGGGTGCTTCGCTGTTTGCCATCCTTGTTTGTCTTCTGGCCCTCAACAAGTAAGCCATGTCGCTCGTAACCCCTGATTTCGGTCTGCTCGTGTGGATGACCGTCATCTTCGCCATCCTTTTCTTCATTTTGGCGAAGTTCGGTTTTCCCATCATCACCGGCATGGTGAACAAGCGGAGCGACTACATCGGGAAGTCCCTCGAGTCGGCGCGTGAAGCGCAGCGTAAGGTGGACGCTCTCGCTGAAGAGCAGAAGCGTCTTATCGACGAGACGAAGCGCGAGCAGAGCCGCATCCTCAACGAAGCCGCCCAGACACGCGACGACATCATTAGCGAAGCACGTCAGCAGGCTCGCACCGAGGCTGAGGCTATCCTCACACAAGCCCGTGAGGACATCGAGGCACAGCGCGAGAGTGCCCTGCGCGATGTACGCCGTCAGGTGGCCGATCTCTCCGTGGAGGTGGCAGAGAAACTCGTTCGTAACTCGCTTTCCGATCCGGAGAAGGCCGACGAACTGATTGGGAAACTGATTGACGAAGCAGCGAAATGAACACTGGACTGGTAGCCAACCGTTATGCCCGCGCCTTGCTGGAGTTTGCGCATCAGCAGGGTGTTCTTGAGCGTGTCCACTCCGATGTGCTGACGCTTCAGAAAGCCCTTCACGAGGAGTTGTCGGTGTCGGGCGATGACGGCATACTCTCTGCCTGCATACCCAAGTTAGGCCCAGAGATGCAGCAGTTCCTTCGCGTGGTGGTTATGAACGGCAGGGCCGACAGCCTGCCCGCCATGCTCAGGCAGTTCATCCTTCATTACAACGAAGAGAAGGGCATCGCCACCGCATCGCTTGTCTCCGCCGCTCCCATGCCCACGCTGGAGAAAAAGCTGTTGGCGCTGCTTCACGACAAAGGCTACACCGAGGTTGACTTCACAACCACCGTTGACCCCTCCCTCATCGGAGGCTTCATCTTGCAGATAGAGGATCAGCGCCTCGATGCTTCCTTGACGTCGCAGTTGAAGCAAATCAAGAAAGAATTCGTTGAAAAGAACAAGCGGATTATTTAAGAACTATGGAACAGATTAAACCAAGCGAGATAACGGAAGTGCTGCTGCGGCAGTTGCAGGGCGTGGACATCAATGTCGGATACGAGGAGGTTGGCCAGGTGCTGCAGGTGAGCGACGGCGTTGTGCGTCTTAGCGGCCTTACCCATGCCGAGGCTGGCGAACTGCTGGAGTTCGACAATGGCCTGATGGCAGTAGTCATGAACCTCGAAGAAGATAACGTCGGTGCCGTGTTGCTCGGCCCTACCGACCGTATTGAGGAGGGTATGACTGCCCGCCGTACACGCCGCATCGCCTCCATCGACGTGGGCGAGAAGATGGTGGGGCGTGTCGTCGATCCCCTCGGTAACCCCATTGACGGAAAAGGCGAAATCCTCGGCGAGAAGTGCGAGATGCCCCTCGAGCGCAAAGCCCCGGGTGTTATCTACCGTCAGCCTGTCAGCGAACCGCTCCAGACGGGACTCAAGGCTATCGATGCTATGATTCCCATCGGACGAGGGCAGCGTGAGCTTATCATCGGCGACCGTCAGACGGGTAAGACAGCTATTGCCATCGACACCATCATCAACCAGCGTGCCAACTACGAGGCTGGGCATCCTGTCTATTGCATCTACGTAGCCATTGGTCAGAAGGGCTCCACCGTGGCTGGTATCGTTGAAACCCTGCGCAAGCGTGGGGCGATGGATTATACCATCGTTGTCAGCGCCACGGCTGCCGACCCTGCTGCACTCCAATACTATGCTCCCTTTGCCGGGGCCGCCATCGGTGAGTACTTCCGTGACACGGGCCGTCACGCTCTCGTCGTCTATGACGACCTCTCCAAGCAGGCAGTTGCCTATCGCGAGGTTTCACTGGTGCTGCGCCGTCCCTCGGGGCGCGAAGCCTATCCGGGCGACATCTTCTACCTCCATAGCCGTCTGCTGGAGCGTGCAGCAAAGATTATCAATCAGCAGGAGGTTGCCGAGCAGATGAACGATTTGCCTGACAGTCTGAAGGGGCGAGTGCGTCCGGGTGGCTCGCTCACGGCGTTGCCCATCATCGAGACACAGGCAGGCGACGTTTCCGCTTATATCCCCACTAACGTCATCTCCATCACCGACGGACAGATTTTCTTGGAAACCGACCTTTTCAATCAGGGCTTCCGCCCGGCTATCAACGTCGGTATCAGCGTCAGCCGTGTGGGCGGCAGCGCGCAGGTGAAGAGTATGAAGAAAGTGGCAGGCACACTTAAGATTGATCAGGCGCAGTATCGCGAGTTGGAGTCGTTTACCAAGTTCTCCGGCGATATGGACACCGTCACCAGCCTCACCATCGACAAGGGACGTAAGAACAACCAACTGCTCATTCAGCCGCAGTATAGCCCTATGCCTGTGGGCGAGCAGGTGGCAATCCTCTATTGCGGTACGCGTGGGTTGATGAAGGAAATCCCCGTCAGCCGTGTGCAGGAGTTCCAGACGGAGTTCCTCAGCCGTATGCGCATGATGCATCGTGCCGATGCCCTCGAACCCCTTGCTGCAGGCCGCATCGACGCCGACATCCAGCGCATCATCGAGTCTGTGGCAGCCGAGGTTATCCAGCGCATTAAAGTTAAGGAAGACGTAGAGCAAAATGGCTAGTCTGAAGGAAATTAAGACGCGAATTGCTTCGGTGCGGAACACGCTGAAGATTACCTCCGCCATGAAGATGGTGGCGGCAGCCAAGCTTCATCATGCCCAGCAGGTTACTGTCGGCATGCAGCCCTACGAAGCGCAGCTCCACGCCATCCTTACCCATCTCCTTGCTTCGCAGCAGGTGATGGAAACCTTCGATAGCGCTCTTGTGGCCGACAAGGAGGGCTTTACGACGCAGACGCTTCCCGTCAAGAGCGATGCCAAGCGTGTGGCTATCGTCGCCTTCTCATCGAACAGCTCCCTCTGCGGAGGTTTTAATTCCAATGCCATTCGTCAGCTGACAACCATTGTGAAGAACCTTCGCGAGCACGGCTTTCAGACGGCCGACATCGACCTCTATGCCGTAGGCCGCAAGATTGCCGATGCTTCCCGTCGCATGGGGTTCAGCCCCATCGTGGTTACGGAAGGTGAGGACACGACGTTGGAGCACCAGGCCCTTGTTGAGCACCCGAACTACGAAGGTGCGGCCTTGTTAGCTCAGAGGCTCATCAAGTCCTTTGTCGATGACAAAGTCGATCAGATTATCCTCGTCTATAATCACTATGCCTCCACCGCCTCCCAGCCTTCGGTGTTTGAGAACTACCTTCCTCTTGTCCTTCCCCGTCCTTCCAAGACCTCTAACCCCTCACCGCTAACCGCTAAACCATCTCTCCCCGATACCGATTCCTACTGCATTCTTGAGCCTTCTGGCGCGGAGATTCTGCAATCTCTTTTGCCCAAGGTGCTGCTGCTGAAGATATACTCTGTTTTGCTCGATACCAATGCGGCTGAGCATGCAGCCCGTACCGTTGCCATGCAGATTGCCTCCGACAACGCTCAGAAGCTCCTCGACGAGCTCACCCTCCAGTATAACAAGAGCCGCCAGCAGAAAATCACGGCTGAAATCCTCGACCTTGTCGGCGGCCTCCAACGCTGACAATCATCTCTTTTTGTTAAACTCAATTATTGATGCTATCTTTAGCTTAAGATGAAGATAGCGTTATATCAATATATCCCTACTGGTTAAATAGTTCCAATTGTATTGTTACCCTGTGATACTAATTTTTTAGAAAGAATAGACCTGTAACTCATTAGCAATTCCACATCATTTATTTCTACAATCTCACCGTTTCTGTCTATGGCAATAATCAAAGGGAGCCCAAGTTTCTTGTGAAGTAACTCAGGCGATGTGTATTGATATATTTCTTTCCCATTTTCGGTTGTAATATAACGAACAATTGTAAAGCCTCGTAATCTCGCAAATTCTATTGCTTTATCTTCAAACTTTATTATAGTATCCATAACCATATTTTAATGCATATTCATTTATTATTCTGTGTTATACCAAATAAATAAACTACTTTTTTCGCTGAAAAGATCAGAATTCTCCGTTGCCTAAGAGGTAGATGCGATGGGTGGCGGGGCCGGAGGGGACGAGGAAGCCGGAGGCGGCGAAAGCTTTCAGCTCGGCGGTTGCCTGTGTGGTGGGGAGATGGGTTAAGGCGGCGTAGCGACGGATGTTGATAGTGGCGTTTTGGGTGAGGTAATCGCGTAGCAGGGCGCGGCGCTCGTCGGGCGAGGGGATGGCGTAGTCGCGATTAGAGGGGAACTTCTGGACGGCTGGCTCGAAAGTGGTCTGAAGGCGGGCGAGGAACTCGGGCTTGGCATCGAAGTTGACGCGGCTGACGTGGAGGTCGGAGGGTTTCACTTGGTCGGGAGAGGTGATGAGGGGGGTATGCCCTTCGGCATCTTTGTCGCAGGCGATACCGAGGGAGAGTGTGCCGAGGCCACGAAGTTCGACGTGTTGGCTGCAGGTGAGGTGACGGGCAGCAAAGGTTACGATAGCTTCCATGACGCCTTTAACATCGGCGGCGGTAGGGCCGGCCGAGGCCTCAATCTCTTTCGCAAGCGTATCGAAGGAGATGGTCTCGACGTTGACGGCCTTGGGGTAGAGGGGGCGGACTTCCTCGCCGTCGATAGTGACGGTACGGGGTGAAGGACGGAAATCAAACTGAATGGACATGGAATAAACGGTGAATTTTAGGATTAGAAATCAGGAATGATAACTCCTATTTGGGAGATTGACTGCGTTGGTGGAAAATGACGGCGTCATTTATATAAATGACAGGGTCGTTTAAATAAATGACAGCGTCATTTTCCGTGCTTGCATTCTTTCGTTTGTTTATTTGCTACATCGCTCAGCCATGTAGCAATCTTCTTGAAAACCCAAATGTGGAAAGTCGCCCTTGTGAAAGGGGCGTTCTTTACTTGTGCTTAGGGGACATCTTGAACTCGAGGGTGCCGCCTGCGAGGATTTGCTGCTGGGTGAGGGTAAGACCGTCGAGGCGCTTGCCGTTCAGGCGGACGTCGCGGATGTAGATGGCGCGGTCTGTCTTGCGGGGAGCGACGATGGTGAAGTCGTTGCCGCCGGGCAGGTGGAGAGTGGCGCGGGTGTAGAGTGGCGTGCCGATGGCGAAGTCGTCCGAACCGGCATTGAAGGGATAGAAGCCGAGGGCGGAGAAGACGTACCATGCCGACATCTGCCCGCAATCGTCGTTACCGGCATAGCCGCAGGGACGGGCGTTGTAGAACGAGCGGCGCACTTGATCCACCAATTCCTGCGTACGCCAAGGGCGTCCGGCATAATTATAAAGGTAGGTGGTGTGGTGGGCGGGCTCGTTGCCGTGGGCATACTGTCCGATGAAGCCCGAGGCGTTGCCACCCGAGTCGCGTTCTTCGCTTTCAAGCGTAAAGCACATGTCGAGCTTGGCATTGAAGCTCTTGTTGCCTCCCAGTAAGTCGATGAGCCCCCGCGGATCGTGAGGCACGAACCACATATACTGCCAGGCGTTACCTTCGATGAAGTAGGGCGTATCGTAGGCAAGCGGGTCGAAGGGCTCCACGAAGTTTCCCTTTGCGTCTTTCGGGTGGAAGAAGGTGTTGGCAGGGTTGAAGAGGTTGCGATAGTATAGCGAGCGGCGCTGGAAGCGGGCGGTATCGTCGTCGTGCCCGAGGAAGCGGGCGGTGGCGGCGACGCACCAGTCGTCGAACGACTGCTCCATGGTGATGCTCACGCTGTTGCCCTGGAGGTCGGCAGGCATGTAGCCGAAGTGTTCCCAGACGTCGAAGGGCGAGTTGGTGTGCGGCTGGGTGCAGCTCTCAACCATGGCGCGGTAGGCGGCCTCGACATCGATGCCGGGGATGCCGGTGAGGATAGCGCGCGAGAGCACGGGCACGGCGTGGTTGCCTATCATGCAGTAGTTTTCCTGTCCCCACAGCGTCCAGATGGGCAGATAGCCGTAGGCCTGCTGATGGAGAATCATGCTGCGGACGAAGTCGGCCGTGAGCTCGGGCTCCAGCAGGTTGTAGAGGGGATGGGCGGCGCGGAAGGTGTCCCAGAGGGAGAAGGTGGAGTAGTAGTGCTGTCCGCGCGGCAGCTGGCGCACCTGATGGGTGGCATCGACGTAGCGCCCGTCGACATCGCTGATGACGTTGGGCTGAATGAGCGTGTGGTAGAGGCCGGTGTAGAAGATGGCCTTCTGCTCGTCAGAGCCTTCGATATCGACTTTGGCGAGATGGCTTTCCCAAGCCTTGTCGGCTGCTTGCACGTAGGCATCGAAGTCCCACGAGCGGCACTCGGCAGCGAAGTTGCGGCGCGCACCCTCGTCATCGACAGCCGAGATAGCCACCTTCACCATCACGTCGTCCGTGTCGTGGTTGAACGTGAGCGCGGCACGCAGGTAACGGCCGTTGATGACGGTGCCATCGGCAGTACGCTTGCGATCGACGAGGCGTGTCCAAGCAAAGGGCTTCGAGAACTCGGCACGGAAGTAGACGCGGCGCAGGGGTGCCCAGCCGGTGATGAGGCGGAAGCCCTCGATGGTGTGGTCGTCGACGATGCGCATCTGGGCACGGACGATGTCGTAGCTGCGCTTGCCGGTATAGTAGGCATCCTCGCCGCGATAGCTGCTGTGGTCGAGGTCAACGATGATAGCCTGCTCCGTCCCCTTGGGGAAGGTGTAGCGATGGATGCCGGCGTGCGCCGTAGCGGTGAACTCGGCTTCGATGCCGCTCTCAAGGAGACGTACGCCGTAGTAGCCGGGGCGGGCTGTCTCATGCTCGTGGCTGAACGTCTGCGAGAAGTCTCCTTCCGCCAGATACGCGGTCGTCGCCGGCACCGTGACGGGCATGAGCATGACGTCGAAGAGGTCGGTGCAGCCCGTGCCACTCAGGTGGGTGTGCGAGAAACCGTAGATGCGGTTGCGGTCGTAGTCGTAGCCCGAGCAAGGGTCCCAAGTGACGTACTTCTCGGTGTCGGGGCTGAGCTGCACAAGGCCCAACGGGTAGCAGGCGCCGGGGAAGGTGCTGCCGCTGAGGGCGCCGGTGTCGTCGGTCTGCGTGCCGATAAGGGGGTTGACGTACTGGGTGTGGCTTTCGGCTGATGCCATGATGGCGGATACGGCCATCAGGAGGGAAATGAAAACTTTTTTCATATCAGAAGTTAGGAAATTCGGGGTGGTTGACTTCACGCACGGCGATGCACTCCATCTCGACGAGCCACGTGGGGCGGCAGACGGGGGCAAGGACGAGGACGTAGTTGAGCATGGGCAATTGCTGGGCGAGCAGGGCGCGGACAACCTCGGCATCGGCTGTATCGCGCAGATAGACAATGGCAGAGGCGATGTCGCTCGGCGTGCAGTCGGCCTCGGCGAGGAGGGCACGGATGTTCTCCAGCATGCGGAGCGTCTGGGCGCAGACGTCGCCTTCGTGGACCACACGCCCTTTGTCGTCGATGCTGGCTGTGCCGCTGATGAAGACGTGCCGACGGTCGCCGTAGGTGACGGCCGTGCCGCGCTCGAAGGTGACGCCGTATTCGTATGTGGAGTTGAGGTGGTCTTTCGCATAGAGGTATTGCACCTGCCCCTTCTGCAGACCGCGCACGGCATAGCCGTCCATCTGAACCAGCACTTCGGGCAGGGCGTGGCGTCCCTCGATGCCAGTGCTGGCAAGGAAGTGTGTCTTGGGTGTGAGGCCGATGCGGGCGAAGTATTTGCGACGTCCGTCGACGACGCCGCGGTAGTTGACGTCCACGTCGCGGACGAATATCCACGTGCGTATGCCGTTGTCGGCAATATTCATCTCCATGGGCTTGAGCTCGCAGCGCCAGGCATCGAAGAGGTCGCGCATCTGGTGCTCGCTGTCGGAGACACGGGGACGGGCATCGAGGGAGGAGATGTCGGCACGGCTATAAGGTATGCTGCCGCCCATCCAGTAGTGGGTGAGGCCGTTATGGGTGAAACAACCCTGCTCGGCCGTCAGCCCCGAAGCACTCCAGAGCCAGAGGGCAATCTTGGTGCCGTCGAGGGGCGGCTGCTGGACGATGGACGTGGCGCAGAAGGGCACGCCGTCAAGCGCCTGCTCCAAGGCGGTCTGCTGGTTGGCAGCATCGCTAAGGAAAAAACGGCGGAAAAGGGGTGTCTGCCCCTCGTGTTCCGCGAGCCAGGCGGCGCAGGCCTCCATGAGGGCGTGGAGCTGCTCGGAGTAGGGCAGGGTGGCATCGCCGATGCGGAACATCGTGTGATGCTCGTTGAGTTTACAGATGGATGTTATTGTTGTTTTCATTCTTCAGTTGACTGTTTTCTTCGTTCGTCGCGTCTCGGTTATCAGGCAAGTTCGCTGGCTCTTGCTCTTCCAGTGATTTCTGAGCTTTCCGCTCGTCGTGCTTGCGGCAGGCTTCCAGGAGGCGTTCGATGTCGCGCTTGACGAGCTCGAAGGTGGGGACGGCTTCGGGGTGGATGTTCTTGCGGAGGATGGTCTCCACAGTCTCGCCGCTATGGCGGTACGACGAGAGCTCGTTCTGGAACTGCTGATTATGGAGGGCGAGGTTCTTGATTTCCTCCTCACGCTCGCGGCGCAGCCGTGCACAGAGGGGGATGAGGATTTTCATCGTCACGTTGTCCTTCAGGTGGTGCCCCTGTACGAAGAGGAAGGTGTTGTCGGGGGTGACGCCCAGCCCCAGCAACTCGGCCTTGAGGGCTTCAATCTGCTCGTCGTTCTTGGCAAAGCGTTTCTTCAGCCATTCCAGTTTGCGGCGCACCTTGCCGGCCACCTGTTCGAGGGATGTAACGGGGACGTTGAAGCTGACGGGGCTGAGGCGGGTGGCCTCGGAGAAGTCCTGAATGGAGAAGACCGAGTGGCGCCCCGTGCGGTAGCACCAGATGTTCCAGATGAACAGGGGATAGATGATGTTGGAGTAGAGGCGGAAGAAGGCGGGGAAGTTGATGTACTCGTGGTCGTTGAGCGTGGCCTGCACGCAGACGTCGTGGAGCGTGGTGGGGTAGCACTGGTAGTTCTCGATGGCGTAGGCGTAGGTGTGGATGACGAAGGGGCTGCGGATGAGCTTGCGCGAGGTGGACGTAGCGCCTTGCAGCAGGTAGTCGTAGTCGGCATCGACGCACGATATCATGTTCTCGCCCAGCGAGTTGCCCAGTCGGTTCATCATGGCCACCTTCTTTCCCTTGGCCAGGGTGCTGCTGCTGGGGAGCATCACCTGGAAGTAGTATTTGTCGTTGGCGAACTGGCTGAGGATATGGCTCCAGAAGGGGACGTCGTCGTAGCTCTCCACATAGGCCACAATTTTCTTGCGAGCCGTTTTGGGGCGCAGGCTATTGGCAGCCTGCACATAGAGCGACGACAGATTGTCCGTGAGCTTCTTTGCCATCTTTAACCGCTAACCACTAACCCTTAACCACTAAACCGTTATATCCGTCACCTCGGTCACCGCATCCATCCAGCCGCTCATGATGATGGCTGGGGAGTGGGTGGAGAGGATAATCTGTACGTTGGGATTCAGCTCGCGGATGATGCTGATGAGGCGTTCCTGCCATTCGAAGTGTAGCGAAATCTCCGGCTCGTCCATGAAGAGCACGCAGGGCTTCCCCTCCTGCACCAGCACGGTGAGCAGGATGCCCAGCATCTGCCGCTCGCCCGACGATAGCTGGTCGGTGGTCAGCACCTCGCCGTCCTGACGGAAGAGAATCTCGTCGGGGGTGCGGACGATGGTTTTCTCGGTGACGGCAAACAGCTCGTCCGCCACGCGGTAGAACGTCTGGCGGTCGGCCTTGCAATAGGCATAGCGGCTCAGCAACCGTCCCAGCCCGTTGCTCTCGCCTCCGTGCAGCACGTCGAAGGGGATGCCATCGGCTTCGGCAGGCTCGTAGGTGATGGTGACACTGGGCAGGTCGCCGTGTTCCATCTGCTGCGCCATCTTACGCATGATGGTGCTCTTGCCGATGCCGTTCACACCGCTCAAGATGTTCACGTCGGGGCGCAGTTCCCAGACGATATGTTTCCGTCCCCACAGGGGGTTGATATCTACGCGGCGGATATATTCCGCAGGATGTGTGAAATCTTTCATTATACCTTTCTATACTTCTATGCGTGCAAAGTAAGCCAAAAAGTTTTGAAAAACCAAATTATATCCCTACTTTTGCACCTCTGAACATGAAAATACCCAATCTTCAGCGTAATCCTTATGATGAAAAACAAAGTCTCCATTCCCCTTTTGCTGCTCACGGCAGCGCTGGTTATCCTCGTCGGTTGTAAAAGCCCCATGGGCAAGTCGTTCGAAGTCGGCGAGGGCTCGTTCCTCCTCGATGGCCGTCCGTTCGTCGTCAAGGCCGGCGAAGTGCACTTCCCCCGCATCCCCCGAGAATACTGGGAGCATCGCATCCAGATGGTCAAGGCGCAGGGCATGAACACCATCTGCATCTACGTCTTCTGGAATTTCCATGAGCCGCAGCCTGACCAGTTCTGCTTCGAGGGGCAGGCCGACGTCCGCGCCTTCGTGAAGCTCTGCCAGAAGCACGGACTCTACGTCATCGTCCGCCCGGGGCCTTACTGCTGCGCCGAGTGGGAGATGGGCGGCCTGCCGTGGTGGCTGCTGAAAAAGGAGGACATCAACCTCCGCTCGCTCGACCCTTACTTCATGGACCGCGTCCGCAAGTTCGAGGCTGCGCTGGCGGGGCAGCTGGCCGACCTGCAGCTCTCCAAGGGCGGCCCCATCATCATGGTGCAGGTGGAGAACGAGTTTGGCGGCTATGGCACCGACAAACCCTACGTCAGTGCCGTGCGTGACGTGCTGCGCGAGGTGGGCTGGACGGACGTCCCCCTCTTCCAGTGTGACTGGAGCAGTAACTTCGAGCAGAACGCCCTCGACGACCTGCTGTGGACGATGAACTTCGGCACAGGCTCCAACATCGACAGCCAGTTCCGCCGTCTCAAGCAGCTGCGCCCCACCACGCCCCTCATGTGCTCGGAGTTCTGGAGCGGATGGTTCGACAACTGGGGCCGCGCCCACGAGACGCGCGACGCCAAGGACATGGTGGCCGGGCTGCGCGAGATGCTTGAGAAGAACATCTCCTTCAGCCTCTACATGGTGCACGGCGGCACCTCGTTCGGCCACTGGGCGGGCGCCAACAGCCCAGGCTATCAGCCCGACTGCACCAGCTACGACTACGATGCCCCCATCAGCGAGGCGGGCCACCCCACGCCCAAGTTCGACGAGCTGCGCGCCATGCTGCAGAAGTTCAGCGACAAGGCACTTCCTCCCGTGCCCGCCATGTATCCCGTGATCTCCTTCCCCAAGATTGAACTGACCGAGTTTGCCCCGATGGCCTACGGCTGTGGCGGCCTCTGCACGACGGAGAATTCGGACAACCTCACCTTCGAGTACAACAACCTCGGCTGGGGCTCGATGTACTACATCACCCGCCTGCCCGAGGTGCCCGTGCCCAGCACCCTCACCCTCGATGCCCACGACTATGCGCAGGTGTTCATCAACGACCGCTTCGTCGGCAGGCTCGACCGCCGTGTCCGCGAGACCACCCTCACCCTTCCCCCCACCCGTAGGGGCGATGTGCTACGCATCCTCGTTGAGGCCACCGGCCGCATCAACTACGGCCGCGCCATCAAGGACTTCAAGGGCATTGTGGGCGACGTCACCCTGCACTATGCCGACGAGACCGTCACGCTCTCGGGCTGGGAGCGATACCCCATCCCCGACGATTACGAACAGGCCATCAGGGCTTTGGACGGCTTCGCGGGCCGTCGCGTCGATGAATACCACGAGGGGTTTGCCGACGAGGTGAAAATCTTTGGCACGCGCGGTTACTACCGCGGCACGTTCTCCGTCTCTGCCGCGGGCGACACATGGCTCGACATGAGCTCATGGGGCAAGGGCCAGGTCTATGTTAACGGCCATGCCCTCGGCCGCTTCTGGGAGATCGGTCCGCAGCAGACGCTCTACGTCCCCGGCTGCTGGCTCAAGCGGGGGCAGAACGAAATCGTTGTCCTCGACGTCATCGGGCCGCAGGCGTCCGTCATCGAAGGCCTCGACCATCCCATCCTTGACAACCTCCGCCAGCCCACGCCCGTCATCGTGCCGCAGGAGGGCGAGACATGGCAAGGCGACGGTCCTGGAGCCGTCTGGCAAGGCGATGGTCCCGGAGCCATGTAACAGGCCGACGGCCGTTCCTGTTTTCTGAAAAAGGTTACAGGTTACAAGGTTACGCTTTTTCGGGGCACTTTCGTTGGGAGATGCCAACATTAGGAAATATTAAACCGTATCCTTGTATCCTGTATCCTTTGTATCCTTTTTTCTTTTTTTGGAAACACGGTTTTTTCCTGACGAGGGCAGGCAGCCGCCCGTCGCCCGACGCGGTGGCTACCTCATACGGAGGAAGACCTCGATGGCTTGGTACTCGGGGAGGCCGAGCTGGTTGTAGAGGTGGGCGGTGTGCTGGGTGCGCTCCTCGGCACGCTGCCAGAACTCACGCTGGTCCTCGCCGGGGAAGGGCACGATGTCCTTCTGCGAGAGGTGGCGGAAGATGGCCTGGCGCTTCTTGATGAGCTCCTCGGGGCTAAGGGGCACGGCCATGTCCACTTGGTCGAGGGGCCACTCCTGCCAGGCGCCGCGATAGAGCCAGAGGTGGCACTCGGCCATCCAGGGGTCGTCCTTCACCACGTCGAGGGCGCCGAGGACGGCCTCGATGCAGACGCGGTGGGTGCCGTGCGGGTCGGAGAGGTCGCCGGCGGCGTAGATCTGGTGGGGTTGAATCTGACGGAGCAGGCGGACGATGATGTCGATGTCGGCCATGCCCATCTCGCCCTTCTTGATGGTGCCGCTCTCGTAGAACGGGAGGTTGAGGAAGTGGACGTTGGTGCGGTCGTCGAGACCGATGCTGCGGTCGGCGGCGCGGGCTTCGGCGCGGCGGATGGCTCCCTTGATGTTGAGCAGCTCGCGCGGCTCGGGCTGGCCGGGGACTTTGCTGTTGATGATGGCGCGAATCTCGTCCACGCGGTCGCCAAGGCCCATCTCGCGGGCGGTGTCGAGGTTCTGGATGACGACGTCGTCATAGACGGCGACGTTGCCGCTGGTCTCGTAGGCGACGTGCACGTCGTGGCCTTGTTGGATGAGCCGGCAGAAGGTGCCGCCCATGGAGATGACATCGTCGTCGGGGTGGGGCGAGAAGATGAGAACGCGCTTGGGGAAGGGGGTGGACTTGACGGGACGGGTGGCGTCGTCGGCATTGGGCTTGCCGCCTGGCCAACCGCTGATGGTGTGCTGAAGGTCGTTGAACACCTCGATGTTGACCTGGCTGTAGGGCTTGCCCAGCGTGTCCAGCATGGGGGCAAGGGAGTTCTGGAGGTAGTCCTGGTAGGTGAGTTTGAGGATGGGCTTGCCCACACGGGTACAGAGCCAGATGACGGCCTTGCGGATGAGCTTGCTGCTCCACTCGCAGGGGCCCACGACCCACGGCGCCTCGTAGCGGGTGAGGCAGGAGGCGGCAGTTTCGTCGGTGACGACCTCAATCTCGGGGTGCTCCTGCAGGATGCTGGCGGGCGTCTGCTCGGTGACGTTGCCCTCGACAATCTTCTGGATGACCTCGGCCTTGTCCTCGCCCCAGGCCATGAGGATAATCTGCTTGGCCTTCATGATGGTGTCGATGCCCATGGTGATGGCCATCTTGGGGACGTCGTTCACCGACGAGAAGAACTCGGACTGCGTCTTGATGGAGTTGAAGGAGAGCTGGACGAGACGCGTCTTGGAGCGGAAGAAGGTGCCGGGCTCGTTGAAGCCTATCTGCCCTTGTTCGCCCACGCCGATGATCATGAGGTCCATCTTGTTCTTGGCCTCGTGGCCGTACCGGCGGCAGTACTCGCTGATTTGGCTGAGGGGCACGGTGCCGTCGGGGATGTGGATGTTCTCGGGGAGGATGTCGATGTGGTTGAGGAACTCCGCGTGGATGCGGTAGTTGCGGCTTTGCTGGTGCTCGGGGGTGATGGGGTAGAACTCGTCGAGGCTATACACCTCCACGTTGCGGAAGCTGACCTTGCCGGCCATGTGGCGGACGACCAGCTCGCGGTAGAGGCCGAGGGGCGTGTGGCCCGTGGTGAGGCCGAGCACGAAGGGACGGCCGGTGCCGGCTGCCTCGTGGGCTACGATGGCACGGATAATCTTGTCGGCTACGTACTGTACACCTTCGTATTCGCCTGGGAATACCTGTGTGGGGATTTTCTCGAAACGGCAGACGATGTCTTCGGGAACGGTTGAGGCGATGAGACCGCCTTCTTTGGGGAGCGCATATTTGCTTTTCATACTACTACATTATTATAAGTTGATTGCTTTGTTTGCATGATGAGGGCGGGAGGGAGTTGCTTCTCCAGCAGCGAGCGCATGGCGCGCATGTCGGCCTCGGTGTGGGCAAAGAATTGCTTGTAGCCCTTGCAGAGGCTGTTGCGGCCGTCGGCATAACGATGCTGGGGGCAGCCTCCATGGCAGAGGAAAAGCCAGCGGCAGCGCTGGCAGAGACGGGGCAGGGCGCTGAACTTGCCGGTGCCGAAGCGGAAGCGCTCGGGCAGGCGGTAGAGGACAGCCAGGGGCGTTTCGCGGATGTTGCCGAGGCGGTAGGCGGGATAGACGTAATGGTCGCAGCAATAGACATCGCCGTTGTGTTCGACGGCAAGTCCTTCGCCACACGTTTCTGCCAAGGTGCAGAGGGCTGCGGGCTGACCGCACCACTGGGCCAGCGTGTTGTCGAAGAGCTGGACGTAGATGCGTCCCACATCGGTGCGCACCCATTCGTCGTAGACGTCGCACAGGAATTGTCCGAAGTCGGCGGCATGGGTGGAGTAGAGAGTGGGCTGCGCATCGGGGGTGTGGGGCGGGACAATCGTGCCCTGTCCGTCGGTGTACTCCATCACGGGCAGGAATTGGATGAAGGGGGTGAGGGCGCGCAAGAAGCGGTAAACCTCGGCACCACGGCCGGCGGAGCGGGCGTTGACGGTGCAGAGGATGTTGAACTCGACGCCCAACATGGCCATGAACTGCGCCGCACGGAGGACGCGCTCAAACGTGGGATGTCCGCCCTTGTCGCGGCGGTAGGCATCGTGCAAATCCCTGGGGCCGTCAAGCGAAAGGCCGACGAGGAAGTGGTGGTCGTGGAAAAACTGACACCACACTTCGTTGACGAGCAGGCCGTTGGTCTGCAAGGTATTCTCAATCTGTTTGTCGCCCTTGTACTGTTCCTGCCATTGCACGGCCTTGCGGTAGAAGTCAAGCCCTGCCAGCAGCGGCTCGCCCCCGTGCCAACAGAAGGTGACAACAGGCAGTTCGACAGCGTCGATGTATTGACGGATGTAAAGCTCTAGCAGCTCATCGTCCATCACGGGCTCGCGTCCTCCATAAAGCGCTGCCTTTCCGAGGTAGTAGCAGTAGTCGCAGCGCAGGTTGCAGGCAGAGCCCACGGGCTTGACCAGCGTGGTGAATGCTTGCGATTTGGTTAGCTTCTGTGCTGCAGAAAAGGGGAGGACGGAGGACATGGCTCGTTACCAATTGAGTTCGGGGGCGTGGTACTGCACCTGCAGTTCGTGAAGGGCTTTCTGGAGACGGCGGGTGAGGCGTTCAGTGCCGCGCTGGCCGTAGATGTTATGCAGCTCGTTGGGGTCGTTCTTCAGGTCGTAGAGTTCCCAACAGTCGATGTTGTCCTTCACCTTGATGCCGTCGAGGGTAGCAGGGTAAAAGTGGATGAGCTTGTAGCGGTTGTCTCGTACGCCGTAATGACGGCGAACGGTATGCTCGGCAGGATATTCGTAATAGTGGTAGTAGAGCGCTTTGCGCCAATGCTTTGGCTGACGGCCTTGCAGGAGAGGAAGAAGCGATTCGCCTTGGATATCCTCGGGAACGGGAACGCCCGCCAACTCCAGGAAGGTTGGCGCGTAGTCGATATTCTGCACTAGTTGGGCAACGTCGCCCTTTTTTCCACCAGGCAGACGCATCAGCAGAGGGGTGCGGAAGGACTCTTCGTACATGAAACGTTTGTCAAACCAGCCGTGCTCGCCCATGTAAAACCCCTGGTCGGAGGTATAGACGACGAGCGTGTTTTCGAGCAGTCCGTTCTTTTCCAAGTAGTCAAGCACGCGGCCCACATTGCGGTCGATGGAGGTGATGACACGCAGGTAGTCGCGCATGTATTGGTTGTACTTCCACTGGGCGAGTTTCTGCTTGTCGGCTTTCATGCCGCCGTTGGCGGGGGACATGACCTCCAGACATGTTGACTCGTTGACTTGTTGACTTGTTGACATGTTGCTCCGTTGCCTCGTTGTCTGCCTCATAAAGCTGTCCTTGAAGCCTTCGATGACGGGGTTGTAATGCTTGTCCCAGAAGGCTTTCTGATTGGGGCTGAGAAGGCTGGTGTACATGGTACGTCCCCAGCCTTCGAGGCTTCCGCTGCGGATTTCATTTTCCTTGTCGGCCAGCTTGAGGTCATACACCAAATCCATGTCCTGCAAGACATGCATCTCCTGGGCTGCAGCGGCGGGGCGCCCTTCGTAGTCATCCCAGAACGTGTCGGGCAACGGAAAATTTACATCGCTAAACAACTCCATGTCGCAACTGTCGGGCATCCACGTGCGGTGGGGCGCTTTGTGGTGGAGCAGCAGGCAGAAGGGTTTGTCCTTGTCGTGCTTGTTCTCCAGCCAGTCGAGGGCGAGGTCGGTGGTGATGTTGGTGGCATAGCCTTCGCGCTGCACCTTTTGCCCGTTGCAGATGAACTCGGGATTGTAGTACATGCCCTGTCCGATGAGAATATCCCAATAGTCGAACCCCGTAGGCTGACTGACAAGGTGCCACTTGCCAATCATCGCCGTTTCGTAGCCCGCCTTCTGGAGCAGCTTGGGGAATGTCTGCTGACTGCCGTCGAAGGTGACGGTGTTGTCCGTAAATCCGTTGGCGTGGCTGTGTTTGCCCGTGAGCATACAGGCCCGGCTGGGGCCGCTGAGCGAGTTGGCGACGAAACTGTTGGTGAAGCGCACACCGTCGGCGGCGATACGGTCGATGTTGGGCGTGTGGATAAACCGCTGGTCGTAAGCGCTGATGGTCTGGTATGAATGGTCATCGCACATGATATAAAGGATATTCATGGGCTTGGCCGGGACGTCAGGCTTGGCTGTCTTTCCTCCACAACCAGTCAGTGCCGTCAATGCGGTGATTCCTGTCAGGGCAGGGAGCAGATTCCTAGTCATATAATTAGGAATTGCGTGTGGCGAGTACTTTGACGCGACTGTTGAAAGCCTCGGCTTTCAGGAGATCTTCTAGATAAAGGTGCATGCGGTAGCGCCAGTAGTGGCGGGGATTGGCGGGGATGTTGATGCGCTCGGCGAAGGGGTCGGGGAAACGCAGTTCCTCGTCAATACCCAGCCAATCTTGTAAGGGCAGGATAGCCAGCATGGAGGGGCTGGCCATGTGGCAGCGGATAATCTCCTCGCAAATCCACGGCTCGCACTTCTCGGGTGCAGGGTCGGGGCGGTGAAGCATCTCGTTCCAGTAACGCTGCGTTAGCTTGCGGTCTTCTTCCCACCAAGCACGGATGTTGGCCATGTCGTGCGAGGAGGTGGTGCAAACGCTGTTGTAAGGATAGTGTGCCGGGTTGCCAAAGGTGACGCCGATTTCTTTCGGCATCTGCTGAATCTCCAAGCTGAGGATGTGCAGCTCTTCCATGACGGAGGGGACACACGAGGGAATCATGCCCAAGTCCTCACCGCAGACGAGCATGTCGGTGCAGTCGATAAGGGCGGGCAACTTCTTCATAGCCTCATTGCGCCAGAAATCGTTGTGGCGATGATAGAAATACTCCTCGTGCAATTCACGATAGGCATTTTTCTGCCATTCGTTGAGTGTGTCGAAGCAGGGAGCATCGAAGCCCGAAATACGGGGATGGAAATAGCTTTCGTGATACTCGTCTTGAACGAATAGTACGTCAGTTTCAGGCTTATGGTTGACGTTCAGCGTGGAGAGGGCATTCAATTGTCCGATGGTCATGCCGAGGCGGGAGCAAATCTCTCCCATGGAATAGGGCATGGCGGGATTGAAATGGCCAAGCAGTCCCGAGCGATAGCGGATAGGAATCTCCCAGATGCGGAAGAAACCCAGCAGATGGTCGATGCGGTAAGCATCGAAGTAGTCGCTCATCTTCTGGAAACGGTTGCGGAACCACAGATAATTGTCCTTTGCCATTTCCTCCCAGTTGTAGGTGGGGAACCCCCAGTTCTGTCCGTCCGTGGCAAAGGCATCGGGTGGGGCACCAGCCTGTCCGTTCATGTGGAAGAGGTGGGGATAAACCCACGCATCAACGCTCGTGCGGCTGATACCAATGGGAATATCACCCTTGAGGGTGATGCCGTGCGTATGAGCGTAGTTGACGGCTTTCTTCAGTTGGACATGGAGGTGATACTGAATGAAATAGTGGAAGGCTACATCGGTATTTCCGTCGAGGCTGTCAATGAGTTCGGGACTGTAGGTAACGTCTTTCCAACTATTGAAGTCGGGCGTGCCGAACATGTCGCGGAAGTAGCAGAAGGCGGCGTAGGGACGCAACCAATACGCATTGGCGTTAAAGAACGTCTTGAAGGCGGACGAAGCCAGCGTGGAAACACCCTTTTCAGCATAAATCAGGCGCAAGTAGTCCCACTTCGCCTTAGTGACGCGTTCGTAGTCGATCTGCGGCAGCGCATTCAGCTCTTTTTGCAGGGCGCGGAACTCCTTCATCTTGTCCTTGTCGCTCAGTTTGCCCACGGCCTCCAGATTGATGTAGGCGGGATGGAGGGCGAAGGTGGAGTTCGCATTATAGGGATAAGAGTCCGTCCACGTGCGCGTCATAGTGGTGTCGTTGACGGGGAGCAGCTGGATGATGCACATACCGGTATGCTCAGCCCAATCGACCATCAAAGGAATGTCGGAAAACTCGCCGATACCGAAACTCTTTTTGCTGCGGAGGGAGAACACGGGGATGGCAACACCGGCGCCACGCCAGCGCGAGACCTTGTCGGCACCCACAATGCGGGTGAAGTTTTCGCTGTAGAAAGGTGCTTCGGGGCGGTCTTTCCAGTAGTCGTTGATGATAAGGTCTGAGGCGGAAACATCGAGTTTATGGGCACGCCATTCACGGCGGGTGACGCTGCCGTTCTCGGTGACGTGATAGATGTACGTCGTGTCCTTTCCCGTCTTCGGGGCAGGGACGGTGACGAACCAGTTACCATGGCCGTCATTGTCCATCGTGTACTCGTTGCCGTCGATGTTAAGGTGTAATTCTTCACCCCAACGGGTGTAGTATTGGATTCTAAAAGTTAACATGTTTATAAGAGGTTAAGGGTTTTCAAGGTTTTCGGGAGCTTCCGGAGTTTCAGGAATCTCTGGTTCTACTGGCGCTTCCGGAGCGATTGGCGTTTCAAGGGTTTCAGTAGCTTCGGTAGGGGCCTCGAAGTAGCTGTCGAGTTCTGTCTTGGCGGAGCCGTCGATGTTTGCCAAATCGCGAAGGATAACACCGTGCTCGAGCAGGGCTATGCGCGGGCAGACTTCTACGGTATGGTCGAGGTTGTGCGACGAGATGATGACCGTAGCTCCCGTCTCGCGGTTGTAGGCAGCCAGCAGGTGCTTGATGATAGACTGGCTGGTGGGGTCCAGAAAGTTGAACGGCTCGTCGAGGATAAGCAACTCGGGCTGATGGAGCATAGCGCTGACAATGCCAATCTTCTGCTTGTTACCCATGGAGTAGTCACGAATAAGCTTCTTCTCGCCAAGGATTTCACCGTTGAAGAAGGGACGGAAATGCTCAAGACGTTCGTTCACGGCGTCCTTGCTCATGCCATACATGCGGCCAAGGAAGGAGAAATACTCGCCCGGTGTGAGGTAGTCGATGAGAAAACTCTCGTCGATGAAGGCACCTGTGTGGCGTTTCCAGTCTTCGGTGGAGGTGACATCGGCGTCTATGAGGCTGCCGTCCTGTGTGCTGAAGGTGACGTTGCCTGCATCGGCCTTGAGGAGGTCGAGGAGAAGGCGGAACAGCGTGGTCTTGCCGGCACCGTTGTTGCCAACAAGGCCCACCATGTCGCCGTGCCCGATGACGTAGCTATCGATATTGGCAGCCACAACACTGCCGAATTTCTTCTGAAGATGGTTGATGGAAATGATCATGTTTATGAGTTTATAGGTTTATGCGTTAAGAAGTTAAGGGCGTGAGGCACGGAAGCCTTCCATATTGGTGTAGCGACGCTTCATGAAACGTTTATAGACGTTGCGCAGCCAAAGAGGATGGGCAAGGGTAAAGACGATGCCAATGCAGAGCGTTGTCCATACAGAGGTGTGGTTATCTGGGAAAATGGCATTGAGAGCCATAATCAGAATCACAGGCAGGAAGAAACCGCCCATAATGAGCAGCGTCTGGAACCAGTTGCTGGTGGAGTTGCGGCCCATCACCTTCTCGTTGAGGTTCATGGTGCTCTTGTTGTAGACAGCCAGCTGGAACATGATGAAGAAGACAAATCCCGTCGTAATAAAGAACGCTGCAAACATGTCGAGCACGTCGAGCTTGCCCTTGATAACTGGGGCAATCATAATGAGCAACGGCACCACGCAGATGACACACTGCAGGTAGTACTTCGCCTTCAAGAGTGAGAGAATGCTTTCCTTGCGGCTCATAAGGCCATCCAGATAGTTGCCTTCGAACATCATGCACTGCGAAAGCACCATCACGCCTAGCACGCTGAAGTTGTAGATAGCGATAAAATAACGCATGAAGTTGTCGTCGTACACGTCCGAAAAGGCGAGCATGACGCTGAACATGACCATCAGGATGAGGCCCGTGCGGAATTGAACCTTGGGCACTTTGTTGCGGGTAAGCAGCTTGATTTCAAGGCGCATGAACTCGCCGACCTCTCCGAAACGGTCGAGGAACTTATACTCGCGGACATGCTTCAGCTTGCTGCCTGAACTTTTCGTGCGGGCTATCTCCTTATCCACAATGCTCAGTTGCAACACACGGCACAGCCAAAACAGCAGTGCCAGCACGGCAATGACAGCGAGGAAGGCTAGCGGCTCCCACTGAATAAATCCTTCGCCCCATTCCATGCCTACCCAGCCGAGATTGTGCTTCCAAGGCACCACCATTCCGGCAATCATTCCGCCATAGACCGCAATGGGCAGCAACGTCCAAAGGATGTGCTCGTTCATGAGTGTACGGAAAATGGCGCTAAGATAGCCGTTGGCGACGATGAGAAGCCAGTAGCCGAGGAGGAAGCCAATGAGCCCTGCAAGGCCGAAGAACTTCCACAGGGTCATACAGCCAAAGGGCAAGAGCAGGAAGAACCAGATGAAGTTGTAAGTGTCGAATCCGTTGAGCAGGAGATTGCAGTCAAGCACATCGCGCTTACGAACGGGGAGCAGGGCATAGGGTTTCACTTCGCTTGCAGGCAGTTTCTGCGCCATGAAGCGCATGCCGAAGTCGAGGATAAGAATCACCCACATTCCTTTATTTAAAACATGGTAAGGCTCCATGCCGGGCATTTCCTCGCGGAACATGGTGGGGAGCAGGAATCCGAACAGCACAAGGTAGGCTATCCAGAATGCAGCAAAGATGTACATGAAGTATTTGCCGAACTTGTTGTTCTGGTACATGGGATGTCGCTTAGCGCCGAGCTTGCGCTGTTGACGGATTTCCTTCAGTAATGTTGCGAAACGTTTAAACATTGACGTGGAACAAAGGGATATTTCGTTTTTTTCTTATTCGCTTTTCTCAGCACCGGCCTTGACTTTGCCCGACATGACGATTTCAATGTCGTTGCCCTGAGCAATAAGGTTCTTCACGGCGAGGCGAACATCCTCAGCGGTGATGCCGTTGACGGTCTGCTCGAAGTCTGTGACGTTGTCCTTGCCGGAATCAATCCAGTGGATAAGTTGACTGGTCCAGTAACCATTATCGCGTAGGCTTTCTTGATAGCGCTTTAGTGTCACTTCTTTCACTTTGGCCAAGTTCTCCTCCGAAGGACCTTCCTCAGCAAACTGAGCCAAGATTTCCTTCACGCGGCCTCCGAGGTACTCACGACGGTCGGGGTCGCATTGGAAGACAATCTGCATGGTGGCGCGGTTCTTCGGCACTCTGTTGATTTGTGACATAACGCTGACACCATAGGTGCCGCCTTCCTTTTCGCGGATTTCCTCCGTGTAGATGATGTCAAGGATTTGTCCAGCGAAGTCAAAGGCGAGTTCGTTCTTCAAATTGTATTCGATGTCGCCATCCATCACCTGCAGATAAGTGGCCTGTGGCACTTCCATTTCTTTGTCGAAGATGTTGCTGATCTTGCCGGGCTTGATGTCCATGTGCATGTCCTTCCAATTTTCCTTCTTCTTTCCCTTCGGCAGGCTTCCGATGTATTTCTGGATGAGGGGAAGGGCAGTGGCTTCGTCAATGTTGCCGGTGAAGGCGAAAACAAAGTCGGCTGCACCTGCAAAACGCTCCTTATAGATCTGCATGGCTCGGTCGTAGTTGATTTCGTCGAGCATCCAGGCTTTCATGCGGAGCGAGCGGGGCTTGTTGTCGTAGAGTGTGCTGGCAATGGTATCCTGCAGAGCGCTCATGGGGTTGAGTTCCTGATTCTGCAACGAGGCCTTGCTGCGGTTGATGTATGACTGGTAAGCCTCCATGTCCTGACGCGGAGAGGTGAAGCGGAGCCACGTGAGTTGGAGCAGCGTCTCGAAGTCCTTCGGTGTGGTGCGTCCAGTCATGCTTTCGTTGTAGCTGCTGATGGAAGTGTTGAGTGAAACCTTCTTGCCGGCAAGGGCTTTCTGCAGTTCAGTAGCACTGAAGTTACCAACACCGCCGAGGGTCACCACATCGTCGCACTGGCCAAGAGTGATGTATTCACTTTCGTCGTAGAGCGATTGACCACCCTTGCTCCAAACCATCATGTGTATTTCGTCAGCCTTGAAGTCGGTGGGCTTCAGATAGACGGTAGCACCGTTAGAGAGGGTGAACTTCTTATAACCGTACTTGTCCTCTTTAACCTTCTTCACCTTACCGGGCTTCAGCGTGGCGGAGATGAGCGGTTCGTCGCTGACTTTGTCCTCGTAGGGAGCAATCTCCTCTGCTTCGACGTCAGCAAGCACTTTTGCCAGTTCGGCTTCGGTGGGGTAGGTGACACCCTCCTTGTCGGGCAACATGCAGGCTACCACGAGGTTATGGTCGTCCATCAGTTGGCCGAGAATCTGGTTGATGGCTTCAACGGGGATATTCGGTGCAATCTGGTTAATCAGGGTGAAGCGGTTTTCGATGCCTGGGATGGGCTCGTTGTCAATGAAGTGGCGGACATACTGGCTGCAGTAAGTGACGCTCTTCGTCTTTTCACGCTCGTTGTAGCTGCTCTCCAGATGAGTGAGATACTCAGCACGGGCACGCTCGTACTCGCTGGCGGTAAAGCCGTGGCGGACAGCACGCAGTATCTCGCGATACACAGCAGCAGCTCCCTTAGTCAGTCCCTCTTCCGTAGTAACAGCAACGCCGGAAATAGCACTCTTGGTCTTTGACAGAAAGAAATCGTCGTGGAAGCCAATCTGTCCCTGAATAAAGGGGGGCTCAGCCTGCATGGTAATCTCATTCATACGGGTGGCAATCATATTGTCGGCCATATTAAGGGCATACATGGTGATGAGGTAGCTCATGTCGCCTTTCATTTCGTTGGGGAAAGCCTCGTGCTTTTTAAAAATATAGGTAATAGCCGTCTGCATCTCCTTGTCCTTGGCCATTGCAATGATGGGCTCATCGTTGTCTTCAATGGGCACGTAGAAACGTTCGGCTGCATTTTCGGGCATTTCAATGGGGCTGAAAATCTTCTTGATTTTGCCCTCGACTTCGTCCACGTTAATGTCACCCACGACAACGATTCCCTGCTGGTCGGGGCGATACCACTTCTCGTAGTAGTCACGCAGCGCTTTGTAGGGGAAGTTATCCACTACGCTCATAAGGCCAATAGGCATGCGTTCGCCGTAGCGGTTGCCCGGATAGATTTTGGGGAGGAGCTGCTCATACATACGCATCTGAGCGTTGTTGCGGCTCCGCCATTCCTCGTGGATGACACCACGCTCATGGTCGATGTCATTGTCAGCCAGCAGTAGGCCGTTGGCCCAGTCGTAGAGGATGTAGAGGCACGAGTCGATGTTCATCGGGTCAGTGGTGGGGACATTGTCAATGTTATAGACAGTCTCGTCAATACTGGTGTAGGCATTGAGGTCGGCACCGAACTGCACGCCAATTTTCTCGCAGAACTTCACCACACCATTACCTTTGAAGTGCTCGCTGCCGTTGAAGCACATGTGCTCCAGGAAGTGGGCAAGACCGCGCTGATCTTCCTCCTCAAGGATGGAACCTACCTTCTGAGCAATGTAGAAGTGGACTTGGTTTTTAGGCTCCTCGTTATGACGGATGTAATAGGTAAGGCCGTTGTCGAGATGGCCGATTC
Source organism: Bacteroidaceae bacterium (assembly GCA_016291905.1). GTDB lineage: Bacteria > Bacteroidota > Bacteroidia > Bacteroidales > Bacteroidaceae > UBA1189. The sequence continues at coordinate 155,678 of JAEEZS010000009.1, read as the reverse complement.
GTACTTGCGGGTCAACGGGAATTGGAGGCATTTGACCTTGCGCTGAAACACTTACTGCAAACCCAAAGAAAAGGGCTGCAACCAGAAAAAGTTTCTTCATTTTTGAATTGTATTTAAGTAATGTTTATAGAATCTAATGTTAGACGAAAAAAACAGCCAAAAAGATTCAAAGGACGACGTTTTTTTTATTTCAATCCTTTTGCGGAAAGATAACGGTCAACCTCAAGCCCGGCTTTGGCTCCGCTGCCAGCAGCAATAATGGCTTGGCGGTAGTGCGGGTCACAGACATCTCCTGCGGCAAAAACGCCCGGTATTCCCGTGCGAGGCGTGCCTGCCTCGGTGAGGATATAGCCGGTCTCGTCGGTTTTGACATAGGGACGGAAGATGTCGCTGTTAGGACGATGTCCGATAGCAAGGAACAATCCGTCGATGGCAAGGTCATAGTGGCTCTCGTCGGGCTGGCCAAGGCGTTTGACAAGATGGGCACCCTCTACGCCGTCTGTGCCGTAGAGTCCTTCCACATTATGCTCAAAGAGAACTTCAATCTTCGGATTGTCAAACACACGCTGTTGCATGATTTCCGAGGCGCGGAGGTAGTTCTTGCGTACAACGAGATATACCTTTGCCGCTAATCCGGCCAGATAAGAAGCCTCTTCGCAGGCCGTGTCGCCGCCGCCCACTACGGCAACGGTCTTGCGGCGGTAGAAGAATCCGTCGCAGGTGGCGCAGGCGCTGACCCCCATGCCGGCGTATTTCTTTTCATCCTCTAGCCCGAGGTATTTGGCTGTAGCGCCAGTAGCGATAATGATAGTATCGGCTTCAATCACAGTGCCGTCTTCGATGGTGACGTGATAGGGAGCTTCCGAAAGATCCGCTTTTACAGCCATACCACTACGCATCTCGCAGCCGAAACGGAGAGCCTGCCGACGCAGGTCTTCCATCATCTGTGTACCATCCACACCCTCGGGATAGCCGGGGAAGTTTTCCACTTCCGTAGTTGTGGTGAGCTGCCCCCCAGGCTGCAAGCCTTCATAGAGTAAGGAGGGGATGTTCGCACGCCCTGTATAGATAGCTGCGGTATATCCGGCTGGGCCAGAGCCTATGATGAGGCATTTCGTTTTTTCCATATTATCTCATGTCAATGATTTCGGCATCGAAGTTCTTGGGGTCGCAAACAAAATCGCTATCCTTGTACTTAAGGCCATTCTTGAAAGAGGTGAACTCAACTTCCGCATAGTTTCCCCCCTGCAGAGTGGCTTTCAGGGAAACAGGACGGTTGTCTTTGTCAAAAAAGAACTTGGCATTTTCCAATTCAGAATAGTTGCGGGGCGAGATTTGTAAGCCGGCAACGGCATCTTTGGGAAGTTGCATTTTGTCTATGCTACGAATGTTGAAATACTCTTGGGCGTTCTTCATGAGCAAGTAGGGGTTCATAGCCATCTGCTCTTGGTCTGAAGGTTCGGAGATGTAAATCTCGCCAGAACGCAGGAACCACTGGGTCTTTTTGTCGAACCAGAGGGCGAAGTCAGCCACTTTTGCATGGAAACGCTCATGGTCCATCTTTATGGTAAGGGCAAATGCACCGTCACCGAAGTGGACAATTCCGTTCAGTTCCACACCACCTTTTTCAAATTGGGCGATGGCTTTTTCAAGAAGCGCTGTGGTTTCGTTGTCGCTTTGTGCGAAAGAGGCTATACTCAAAAAGAGTGCTGCAAATGCAATAATGATCTTTTTCATAATCTTATGTTTTAATTGTGAATTATTCTTTCAAGTTGGCAATTTTGCTCGCAAGTTCAAGGATATCTTGACAGAGCACCTGACGGGGCTTACTTCCTTGAGCGGGTCCGACAATACCTGCCTGTTCCAATTGGTCCATGATACGTCCGGCGCGGTTGTAGCCAATGGCAAACTGGCGCTGGATGGTGCTGGTGGAACCTTGTTGACGGCTGACGACCAGCTGGGCTGCTTCTTCGAAAAGCGGGTCGAGATGTCCGGCGTCGAAATCATCGGAAGGACCGCCCTCACTTTCCTCAACCACTTCAGGCAACGGGAATACCATCGGATAGCCTTGTTGCTTGTGAATATACTCACCAATACGTTCCACCTCAGGTGTATCGACAAATGCACATTGGATACGGACAGGGTCTCCCGTACCAAGATAAAGCATGTCGCCGCGTCCGACAAGGTTGTTGGCTCCTGTGCGCTCCAGAATGACGCGCGAGTCGATGGGCGACATCACTTTGAAAGCAATACGTGTGGGGAAGTTGGCTTTGATGGTACCGGTGATGATGTTGGCCGTAGGACGTTGCGTAGCAATAATCATGTGCATGCCGACGGCACGGGCCAACTGGGCAATGCGACAAATAGGTAGTTCGACGGCTTTACCGGCTGTCATGATAAGGTCGCCGTATTCGTCAATCACCACCACGATATAGGGCAGGAAACGATGTCCCTGCTTGGGATTGAGCTGGCGGTTCTTGAATTTCTCATTATATTCCTTGATTCCTCGTACGCCGGCTGCCTTCAGCAGGTCGTAACGGTCGTCCATCTCCTTGCAGAGCGATTTGAGCGTACGGACGACCTTGTCCACGTCGGTAATGATGGCTTCTTCCTCGTCCTCAAGCTTCGCAAGGAAGTGATGGTCGATGGTGTTATAGATGCTAAGTTCCACCTTTTTCGGGTCAACGAGCACCAGCTTTAACTCGGCAGGATGTTTCTTGAAAAGCAACGAGGTGATGATGGCGTTGAGGCCGACGGATTTACCTTGTCCTGTAGCACCAGCCACAAGCAAGTGAGGCGCCTTGGCAAGGTCGAAGGTAAAAACCTCGTTGGTGATAGTCTTACCAATGGCAACGGGGAGGGAGTAGTCGCAATCCTGGAACTTCTTGCTGGCAAGCACGGAGTACATAGACACGGTTTGAGCCTTGCGGTTAGGCACCTCGATGCCGATGGTGCCACGTCCAGGCATGGGAGCAATGATACGGATACCAAGTGCTTTCAGGCTGAGGGCGATGTCTTCTTCAAGATTTTTGATGCGACTGATTTTGACGCCTGGGGCAGGCGTGATTTCATAGAGCGTGATGGTAGGTCCCACGGTACCCTTAATACTGCTGATTTCGATGCCGAAGGAGCGCAGCGTCTCGGTAATATCGTGGTAGTTTCTGTCTTGCTCCTCTTTGTCAATGGAAATGATGTCATCGCCACCCTTGTTCAGCAAGTCAAGCGTGGGGTATTTGTAACGTGAAAGGTCTTTTTTCGGGTCGTAGGGACCTTTCTCCACTTCTTCGTGCTCCAATGCTTTCACTTTTTCCGTCTCTGAAGCGGCGGTAACATTGAAACCCGGCTTGTCGCTCGTGGGGCGTCCCTCGACGAATTCCTCTTCCTCCTCATCGGATACAGGCTCCTTTATAGACTGCAGACTATCAGACTGCAGACTGTCAGATAATGCCTCGGTACTCGATTCTTCTTTTATCGGACTTTCAACTGAAGTCTGAAACTTGTTCGTCTGGTAGTCTTCCTCTGATGTCACGCTTTTCTCCTCTTCATCTTTTCCCGGTAGGAACGAACTCGGATGGAACAGCTTGCGTATAAATGTAATGGTATCGTTGGTTAAGTAAATACAGAAAAGGATTGCGGTGATAAGCAAGGCGATGAAAACCCCTGTCAAGCCGATCTGGTTCGTGAGCCATTCAGTAACAAACTTGCCGTGCCAGCCTCCTATGTAATAGCTCATGTGCTCGGTCTGGTTGCCGAAGGTGACGTTGGTGAACACCGACCCCCAAATGAGCAACGAGCAACAGATGATGGTCCAACGCACCAGTTTGAAGCCCTCCTTGCGGATGCGCATCAACTGAAGACCATAGACGGCAAGCAGGACAGGGATGATGCAGGCCGTAACGCCGAAACTACGGTTGATGAGTACTTCGGCTATCCATGCGCCCCGCTTACCACCCATGTTGCTATAGTCGGCAGCGGCTCCATCAGCCTCAAGGATGCTTTGGTCGATGCCTCCGCTGCTGAGGATGTACGAGGCAAATGAGAGCGCCATGTAAAGGCTGATCAGCAAAAGCAGAAGTCCTGTGATGAACAGCGCTTTGTCACTTGTGAGAGTTTGCCACATCCGCGAGAACCAAGATGTCTTTGGCGTTTTGGCGGACGGCTTATTGTTCGTTTTTTTCTTCGCCATTTTCTAAAAACCACATTTGGTTGCAAAGGTAGCACTTTCTGGCGGATTAATTGATAAAAGTTAGGGAAAAATAATCATGCATTAGACTAAAATAACAGTTTTTTCACTTTCTGTTTTCGGAATCGAAACGAATAGGTTATATTTGCACCCTGTTTAGAGATGCTATTCGAAGATGTCAGCCAAATCGGAAGTGATTTTTGACCGCAATGTGGTGGAGTTTGTGACGGTTGCAGCCGAGTATTGCAGCTTTCTGGAACGTAGCGAAGGTGCTGCACGTGCCGAGTTCGTTGATACGTTGCTCAAGTTGCTTCCGTTGCTTTATCTCAAAGGCATTATGTTGCCTGAGTGCTCGCGAATAGCTGATTATGAGGATCTTGGGCTGTTTGTTACGGAGGATGAGTACGAAGTGCTTCGTCTAACGCTGGCAGATGTGATGGGCAATCGCGACGACTACCTGGATGTCTTTGTGACGGATATGAAGTACAGCGACACACCCATTCGCAAGACAGTTTCTGAGGACTTGGCAGACATTTGGCAGGACATCAAGAATTTCGTCTGCCTATTCCGGACGGGTGTCAATCAAACGATGAACGACGCCCTTGTAGAATGTCGTGAGAACTTTGCAGCATATTGGGGACAGACACTTGTCAATACCCTGCGCGCTCTACATGAAGTGAAATATAGTTTGGATGATGAGGATACTGAAGCGTAACATTGACAAGGCCGAGATTGCTGAGTTGGAAGTTTCCGCCTTTGGCGGACGGATTATCGTGGTGCAGTCGGCTGGCGAGGCAGAGAAGGCCATTGCCTACCTGAACAACCAACCCTACGTCGGTATTGACACAGAGACAAGGCCTTCGTTCCGTCGAGGACAGTCGTTTGGCGTATCGCTTCTGCAAGTTTCCACGGTCGATACCTGTTTCCTCTTTCGGCTATCTCGCACGGGGTTCACGGAGGGCATGAAGCAATTCTTCCAATCGCCGTCACCCATTAAGATTGGATTGTCGTTACGCGACGATTTTGCACGACTTCATGCAGCAGGCGACTTTGAGCCTCGCGGTTATCTGGAACTTCAGCAGTATGTCGCTCAGTTGGGCTTCGAGGCACAGAGCCTTCAGAAAATCTTTGCAATACTCTTTGGGCGAAGAATCTCCAAGTCGCAGCGGCTCAGCAACTGGGAAGCTGATGTGCTGACGGATGCCCAGAAACTTTATGCAGCCACCGATGCCTGGGCTTGCATACGCATCTATGAGGAGCTTGAACGTCTCCAAGCCGAAGGCTTTCAATTGTTAGAAGAAGAAACTGAAAATGAATAAGGTCGTAGTCTTAAAGAAAGGAAAGGAGGAGTCGTTGCGTCGGTTCCATCCTTGGGTGTTCAGCGGAGCCATCCATCATATCGAGGGGCAGCCCGACGAAGGCGATGTCGTCCGCGTGGTTTCTGCGGGGGGCGATTTTCTCGGTTGGGGACATGTGCAGATTGGCAGCATTGCCGTCCGCATTCTCACGTTCCACGAGGCCGATCCCATCGACGCAACTTTCTGGCGTCACCGTCTGCGTGTGGCCTATGATGTGCGTCGCACGCTCGGCCTTACTGATAGCTACCGCCTTGTTCATGGTGAGGGTGACGACCTTCCTGGGCTAGTCATCGACATCTATGGAAGCACGGCTGTCATGCAGGCTCACTCCGTAGGTATGCATGTTAGCCGTCATGCCATTGCAGAGGCGTTGGCAGAAGTGATGAACGGCAAGGTGGAGAACATCTACTATAAGTCCGAAACCACGTTGCCCTACAAGGCTGGGCTGCATGACGAGAACGGTTATCTTTTGGGTGGGCCAGCCGACGATGTAGCCTATGAAAACGGCCTCCGCTTCCATGTCGATTGGATGGGCGGGCAGAAGACGGGCTTCTTTGTAGATCAGCGCGACAACCGTGCCTTGCTTGAAACCTACGCACATGGACGTCGTGTGCTCAATATGTTCTGCTACACGGGTGGTTTCTCGTTCTATGCCATGCGGGGTGGGGCAGCGCTAGTCCATTCCGTCGATAGCAGTGCCCGTGCTATTGATATCACGCGCTCCAACGTCGAGTTGAACTTCCCCGACGACCCTCGCCATCAGGCCTTTGCCGAGGACGCTTTCCGATTCTTGGATACCATGCCAGGCCGTGACGATGCCGAAGGCTATGACCTCATCGTCCTCGACCCGCCTGCCTTTGCGAAACACCGCGATGCCCTTCACAACGCCTTGCAGGGCTACCGACGCCTTAATGCCAAAGCGTTCCAGAAAATCCGTCCAGGGGGAATCCTCTTCACTTTCAGCTGCTCACAAGCAGTCAATAAAGATCAGTTCCGAACGGCTGTCTTCACTGCTGCAGCCCAGTCGGGCCGTAGCGTGCGCATCCTCCACCAGCTCCATCAGCCTGCCGACCACCCCGTCAACATCTATCACCCCGAAGGCGAATATCTTAAGGGGTTGGTGCTCTATGTGGAGTAGTTAGTTTGGGTTTCTGTTTCTGTAGAATCAGCTTCTGTTTTCACAGAATCGGCTTCTATTTCGCTAGCGTTTGATTCTGCGCGCGTAGAATCAAACGCTGTCATTTTAGAATCAAACGCTGAGAAAATAGAATCAAACTCTACGCGCACAGAAATAAGCGTTGTTGACGTAGCGCTATATCTTTGCAAAAATGACAAATCCTTCTCCTTATTGCCCTATCTCATACATCATGCCATGATAGGTGAGCTCGGCGTCGAGAATGGGGAAGAAGAACTCGTTGTCGTGTTCCACGTTCTTCAACTTGAGATTTCTCATGGTGACCGTCTTTGTTCCATCTTCATTGGTGACAATCTTCAAAGTGCCACTCTTGGCGACATAACCGGTTTGGGGTGTGAGGGTCCAGAAATCAAAGTCAGTTGCGACGTGGACACAGGGTAGAATCGGTAGGTATGGGGTGAATAAATAACCCAGCTGGTATTCGCCATCGACGGTTTCATTTCCTACGAAACTGACAATAAATGACCTCTTGTGATTGGCAGACATGAACAACATGGAATGGACACCTGCATATTCACCGATGCTGTTCATTCCTCCAATGGAAGTAATGCCGGCAAGGCCGATAGGGCTCGCAAATCCGTCAATGACAAACTTGTTGTCTTTGTGAATGATGAAGGGTTGCAATACGTCATTGAAGTTGACGGAGAGGCTGATGTTGGCATGGTTTGCGTTTGACGCGGTGCATTGTGACAAAATGACGGTGTAAATGCCTTTGTTCTCGGTGATGGAGAGTTCGCCGCTGGTCCAGTAATAAACATCTCCGAAAAAGATGCTGTCAGCATCAAATACGAACTGCAGTTCGCCCAGATTGAAGTTTCTTAGCCCTACCACACGAGGATTACCCGCTTTGGAGTCGGACATCTGATAGGTGCCAGGGACGATGTTACCGTCGAAAATCACAGCAATTCCCTTGTTATCAGCAGCGGTCATTGCCTTTGAGGCTAGGACGATGGCATTTTTCTGGTTGAAATTGACTGCGTTGGCAGTGGTGATGTTGACGGTTTCATTTCCGACCGCCATAGTTCCATTTTCAACCTCGGGATTGACGGTGGGTTCTTTTTCACAACTGGTGCTGATTATGGCAATACCACAAAGAAGCATCGTACATATTAAAGCTTTTTTCATATTGATGAGATTTAAATGAGGGTTCTATTTTACTTTTATGCTTCGGAAGGGAGTAGAACCCATTTTCTCCTAGCCTCTGCATTGTCACTTTGACGATGCAAAGATACAAAATGTTTCCGACATGGCAATCATTTTTATGTCAGATTGTCGATGCTTTTTTAAGGAGGGGGAAGTGTCTTGTTGATCTTGTTCGCATTAACACGCAATCCATTTTGCGTGGCATTTCTTGGTTTGGATCAGTCAGCAGATGATGTATGCCAGTTTTTCCGCGCGGCAGCGCATTTCCAAGAAAAATCCTAATCTTTTCATTGTATTTTTGTTCTTAAAAAAGTGTGCATAAAAAAGAAGGTCGTCATCCCGACGACCAATCTTTCAACTTTAAAAATCTAATACCATGAAAAACACGGTGCAAAGGTAGGGGTATTTTTTATTGCCACCAAATAAAATGGCGAAAAAATATGTTCTTTAACATGTTTTTAACACAAAACGGGCTTTTGGGGCTTAAACCCCTGCCAGTTCGACCACCTTGTCAATGGCAGCGGGCAGGGCATCGGGGTTCTTGCCTCCGGCTGTGGCAAAGTGGGGTTGTCCGCCTCCACCGCCTTGGATGAGCTTAGCAGCTTCGCGCACAAGTTGCCCAGCGTGGATGCCTTGCTGTTGAACAAGGTCGTCGGACGCGCTAACGGTAAGCATGGGCTTGCCTTCGAAAACTGAACCGACAACCACGAGGGTGCTTTCGGGGTTTTGGTTGCGCAGGCGGAAGACAATATCCTTGACTACATCGGCTGCGAAGGGCAAGCGGGCTGTGACGATGCGAACTCCGCTCGGAGTGACAGTAGCTTTCTGTGCCAGTTCGTCGGCAAGGGCCATAGCACGCTCGTGCTGGGCTTCCTCCACTTGACGCTTGAGCGCGCTGTGCTCGTCGAGCACCTTTGTGATAGCGGTACGCAGGTCGTGCGCACCCGTGAAGAGTTGACGCAGAGAATCAATCTCGTCCTGGAAACGGTCAAGCACTTCCTCCACAAGGGCACCAGTGACTGCCTCGATGCGGCGTACACCAGCGGCAACGCTGCTTTCGGAAATGATTTTCATCATTCCTATCTGACCGGTAGCGCTGACGTGGGTACCACCACAGAACTCAACGCTGGTGCCGAACTGGACGACACGAACCTTGTCGCCGTATTTTTCGCCGAAGAGGGCAATGGCACCAAGTTCGCGGGCTTGGTCAATGGGGAGGTCGCGATAGTCGGTAAGGGGGACGTTGGCACGGATCTTGGCGTTGACAAGATGTTCTACCTGACGGATTTCCTCGGGAGTAACCTTTTGGAAGTGGCTGAAGTCGAAGCGGAGGCCTTCAGCGTTAACGAGCGAGCCGCGCTGCTCCACGTGAGAGCCGAGGACGGTGCGCAGGGCTTCGTCAAGAAGGTGGGTACAGGAGTGGTTGGCTGCTGTGGCTGCGCGTTTGTCGGTATCGACGCAAGCCATCCAGTCGCTGTCAAGGGGCAGGGTAGTGAGGTCGTCGGAGGTGATGTGGACGGTAAGGCCATTCTCCTTCTTGGTGTCGGTAATATTGATGGTGACGGGATGGTCGTTGCCGTCGTCGCAAACGAGGACGCCGATGTCGCCAACCTGACCACCGGATTCGGCATAGAAGGGAGTGACGTCGAGGACAATCTGCCAATAGGAGCGGTTCTTCTGGGTGACGCGACGGTAGCGCAAGATGTGACAATCGTGTTCAGTCGTGTCGTAGCCTACAAACTTTGTCTCGCCTTCGCGCAAGACAACCCAGTCGCCAAGGTCGCTATGTGCAGCATTACGCGCGCGTTCTTTTTGTTTTCTCATTTCGGCGTTGAACTCGTCAATGTCAGCCGTGAGGCCGTTTTCGCGAAGAATAAGCTCGGTGAGGTCGAGCGGAAAGCCGTAGGTGTCATAGAGGGTGAAGGCTTCCACACCGCTAACGACAGTACGTCCACTCTGACGGGCGTCAGCGATAAGTCGATCGAGGAGACGGATGCCAGTATCGAGGGTGCGGAGGAAAGCTTCCTCCTCCTCACGGATAACGCGCTCAATCAGTGTCTGCTGGGCTTTTAGCTCAGGATAGGCATCGCCCATGCTGGCGATAAGGGTGGGGATGAGACGATACATGAAAGCCTGGCGCTGGCCGAGGAAGGTGTAGCCGTAGCGGACGGCACGGCGCAGGATGCGACGGATGACATAGCCTGCCTTGGCATTACCAGGAAGCTGACCATCAGCCACAGAGAAAGCGATGGTGCGGACGTGGTCAGCCACAACGCGCATGGCGATGTTGGTCTTTTCCTGGTCTTCAGGAATCGTTGGCTGTGCCGGATTTTCCAGCGTGTACTTCATTCCTGAAAGCTGCTCAATGGTATGGATGAGCGGCTGGAAGACATCGGTGTCGTAGTTGCTGGTCTTGCCCTGAAGGGTGCGGACAAGGCGCTCGAAGCCCATGCCCGTGTCAATGACCTTGGCGGGTAGGGGAGCGAGGGTGCCGTCGGCCTTACGATCGTACTGCATGAAGACGATATTCCAGATTTCAATGACTTGCGGATGATCCTTGTTAACGAGCGAGGCGCCAGGGACGGCAGCCTTCTCGGCAGCAGAACGGCTGTCCATGTGGATTTCGGAGCATGGACCGCAGGGACCAGTGTCGCCCATCTGCCAGAAATTATCGTGCTTGTTGCCGTTGAGGATGTGATCCTTCGGCAGGTGGCGCTCCCAGAAGGAGGCTGCTTCGTTGTCGCGTTCAATACCTTCGGAGGGGCTGCCTTCGAAAACAGTGGCGTAGAGGTCAGCAGGGTTGAGGTGAAGCACATCGACGAGGTATTCCCATGCCCAGTCGATGGCCTCCTTCTTGAAATAGTCGCCAAACGACCAGTTGCCGAGCATTTCAAACATAGTATGATGATAGGTGTCGTGGCCGACCTCTTCCAGGTCGTTATGCTTGCCGCTGGCGCGGAGACACTTTTGAGAATCGGCTACACGACGGTACTGCGGTACGGTATTGCCGAGAATGATGTCCTTGAACTGATTCATGCCCGCATTGGTGAACATGAGCGTGGGGTCGTCCTTGATAACCATGGGTGCCGAAGGCACAATCTGATGTCCTTTCGATGCAAAGAAGGACTTAAATGATTCACGAATTTCGTTAGCTGTCATGAGTGTATAATGCAAAATATACTGAAAAAGTTTGCAAAGATAGTGAGGTTTCCGTAATTTTGTCGCATGTTTACCGAAAAATCGGTAATCATGCCCATAAAAATAGTGAACAATGAGTGAAAACAAACATAAACTGACTGTCCGACGCGTGTTGTGGACGGTGTTGTTGATGGCGCTTGCAGCAGTAGCTTCGCATCTACTGTTTGGCTCCTCACGTACCATCCGCCATTTGCAGCAGGAGAATGCTGCATTGCTGACGCAATACACCATTCTGTCACGCCGGATGGACGAGGCAATGGATGTGATGAGCGACATCCAGCAGCGCGACGACAACCTTTATCGTGTGCTGCTCATGGCTGACCCTGTGTCGGACAAAGTGCGCAGCGCAGGGTACAGCGGGACCAACCGTTACGAGGCGCTGGAATCGCTGGACGATGCCGGGCTGGTGGTGAACGTGACGCAGAAGATGGATATTCTGACGAAGCGGCTCTATATTCAGTCGGAATCGTTTAATCAAGTGGTGAATTTCTTTAAGAATCACGAGGATATGTTAGACCATCTGCCTGCTATCCAGCCGATTTCCAACAATGACCTCAAACACACGGCATCGGGCTACGGCTCGCGCATCGACCCCGTCTATGGCACCATTCGCTTCCACTATGGCATGGACTTTACTTGTGACACAGGCACGCCCGTCTTTGCCACAGCCGACGGCACGGTGGTCAGCACGGATTGGGAGCAAGGGTATGGTATGACAGTGGAGATTGACCATGGTTACGGTTATCGTACCCGTTACTGCCATCTGAGCAGTTACCGCAGTCGTGTGGGTCAGAAGGTGAAGCGGGGGGAACTGATAGCCCTTTCTGGCTGCACGGGTAAAAGCACAGGACCTCACGTCCACTACGAAGTGGTGCAGCGTGGGCAGAAGGTCAATCCCGTGAATTTCTACTTTATGGATCTTGATGCCGAGCACTATGAGGAGATTGTTCGTTTGGCTGAAAACCATGGAAGAATGTTGGATTGATATGGAAAAGGACCTGAAACTTTACTACTCCATTAAGGAGACGGCTGCAATTGTGGGTGTGCCTGAATCGACGTTGCGGTACTGGGAAAAACAATTTGATGAATTGAACCCAAGAAAAACTCCAAGCGGTGTCAGACAATACACGAAAAGCGATATTGAACTGCTGAAGCTGATAAGCCATCTGGTGAAAGACAAGGGATTGACGATCAGTGGTGCCAAAGAACGACTTAAAAGTTCCAAGAGCGTGGTGGTGGAAACGTCGGAGATTGTCGAACGGCTGAAGTACGTCCGAGATGAACTGAAGGCCATGCTGGACGAAATGAAATAAAAACTATGCGTCTTGATTTCTGGAAAACGTTGCTAGTGGCTTTGTGTTGCCAAGTGCTGATTGTATTTTCAGCACAGGCTCAGCGCGTGACGGACAAGCTTGACCGTGGGCTGGTGGCTGTGAAAACTTCCTCGGGCGTTTTCACGTCATGGCGTATCTTTGGCGAGGAGTACTACGACACGAAATATAACTTATATCGTGATGGGGTGAAGTTGAATGCCGACCCTCTGTCGGTCAGCAACTATGTGGACGCTTCTGGAACTACGAGTAGCCAATATACAGTCTGCGCTGTTGTTCGTGGCGTGGAGCAGACACCCTGTGCTGCTGTTACTCCTTGGGCACGACAATACCTTGAAATCCCTCTGCAGCCTGTGCTGAGCCGAAACGGTGCAGATGTTACGTCGGAATATGCGGCCAACGATGTCTCGTTGGGCGACCTCGATGGCGATGGCGTTAGTGAGCTCTTACTCAAGCGCATCAACCAAACCGATGCCGACAAGGGCTATCCCGTCAATGGTACGAACTACACCATGCTTGAGGCTTACCGTCTCGATGGCACTCGTCTCTGGTACATCGACGCCGGCCCCAATATGGTCAGCGGCAGCAGTGTGGAAATCAACGTCGTGGCCTATGATTGGGACGGTGACGGCAAAGCAGAGGTTTTGCTGCGTGGAGCCGATAACATGATTATCCATTATCGTGATGGCGACGAGATGAAGCAGCAACTCATTGGTAGTGCCACCTACAACAGTCGAGGCTCCGTCAACCATGATGACGGCAACATGGCCTATACGCACGAGGGTGCCGAATATCTTATTTATTTGGAAGGCGCTACAGGAAAACCCTATCCCATCGGCACTAGCGACAGCCGTCCCTATGTCGATTTCCCTTTGCCTCGCGGCAATGCCTCTGACTGGGGTGATGGCTATGGGCACCGTTCATCGAAATACTTTTTCGGCGCGCCCTTCTTTGACGGGCGCCACGCCAGCATTTTCTTGGCTCGCGGTATCTACACCAAGCACCATTTCGCAGCATTCGATGTCAATCCTGAGACCCACAAACTAATTAAACGTTGGGAGTGGAAGAGCGATGGACTTGATGGCAGCTGGTATGGACAAGGCAACCACAATTACATGGTGGCAGATGTGGATTGGGATGGACGTGATGAAATTGTTTATGGCAGCATGGTCATAGACGATAATGGTAAGGGTCTCTCCACCACCGGTCTTGGCCACGGCGATGCCATCCACTGTTCCGACCTCGACCCTTATCGCCATGGACAGGAGATTTTTGCCTGCAACGAGACTAGTCCCAACAATAACTACCGCGATGCCACCACCTCCAAAATCTATTTCAGAGAGGTGAGCACACGCGACGATGGCCGTGCCATGGCTGGCAACTTCTCCAATCAGTGGCTCGGTTCGCAGGGCGTCAGCGGACATTCGGCGGGTATCATCAGCCTTGCTTCTGACGCCATTGTTAGTACCGACAAGGGAGGCATTACACAGAACTTCCGGATTTATTGGGATGGTGACCTCTGCGAGGAGTCGCTTGATGGCGATGCCACTGAGGGAAATGCTGTCATTTGGAAACATGGTCGCGGCTCCATCTTCTCCACATCGGGTACCAAGCTTTGCAATTGGACGAAAAACACTCCTTCGGCACAGGGCGATATTCTTGGCGACTGGCGTGAGGAGCTCGTCCTTCGGACTACTGACAACAAGGCGCTTCGCATCTACACTACCACCGACTACACTCCTTGGCGTAACTACACCCTTTGGCACGACCATCAGTACCGTCAAGCTATGGTGTGGCAGATGTGCGGCTACAACCAGCCCCCCCATGCCAGTTATTTCCTTGGCCAATTAGAGGGGATGACAGTCGCTCCGCCCCCCTTGACGATGACAGGCCGAACGGAGATTCCTGATGGGGGTACGATAGGTAAAGAGTACAACGGCCAGCATGTCATCCTCTGCACGATGGGCGATATGAAAGCCTCTATCGTCGAAGGTGCACAGCCGGCCACTGTTACTGTTAATGCACCAACCTGGGTGCAGGGCAACAACGACAACAATAAGATCAACCGTGAGGCTTATTCTCACGTGCTTGACGGACATCTTTCCGGCTCAACACGTCTTGTCAAGCAGGGCGACGGTTCTCTTTATTTGAACACGGGCGAGCACTCACATAGCGGCAATACCGATATTTGGGCGGGTACCGTCAACTTCGTCGGCTCACTGCCCAATAGCCGTGTATGGGTCAACCGTTTTTCCACTCTTATTGGTGAAATCGATTTCGGACGGAGCGTCACGATGGAATACGGCTCTACGCTGATACCCGAAAATGATTTGATTAAATGTATTTGCCCGGCAAGCATGACAATGGATAGTCTGACGCTGGCCTTTGGTGCCCGTATCCGTTTCCGTCTCTTTTCCCTGTCGCAGGAAAGTGATAGCTTTGCTGTTGCCAAAGTGCTGACGCTGCGGACAACCAATAATTCTACAGCTCCTCAATATACTACACCCGTCTTTGAGTTTGTGTCTTTGGGTGATTACGAGAATATTGACCCGTCTAAGCTTGCCCCTGGACGTTATCCGCTTATCCGCGTGCCGCAGATAGTGGGTGACATTAGTAGCATCAAGTTAGAAGGGCTTAGTGGAGCCAACGCTAAACTGAGCTATGCCGACGGGCTACTCTCATTGGTCGTCAGCGGTGTGCGCGACGCAGCTACCGTCGAATGGACAGGTGCTGAGGGAAGCACGTGGGACTTCGCCCAAACGGCTAATTTCATACTCGACGATGGGACATCCGATGTTTTTGTGGCAGGCGATAATGTTCGCTTTACCGATGCAGCACAGAATTACAACGTCAACCTGAAAGGCGAGATAATTGCTGATACGGTGCTCTTCGATAACACCCAGTCTTATATCCTCGGTGGTAGTGGCAATCTTGCTGGCAGCTCGAAACTCATCAAGCGTGGCGCGGGCACCCTCACCGTTAGTGGCGAAAACAGCTATACGGGTGGTACACGCATCAGTGGAGGTATTGTACGCGTTAGCAAACTGTCGAATCAATACAGTGAAACGGGAAATTTGGGTGGTATGACCACCAATGCCAACAGCTTTATTATAGAGGATGGAGCCACGTTACAGACCACTGCGGCTATTGAGATGGGAAGTCCTATTAAGGTGCAGGGTGAAGCAGGAGGGGTTATCAATAATAGTGCCGACTTTGTCATGGATAAAGTATTTACAGGCACCCTCCTTACCAAACGTGGCAATGGTTGGCTTAAGCTGAAGACGAATAGTACGGCACTCAGCAAGCTGGTTGTGGCAGCAGGAACGGTGGAAGCATCGTGTACCTCTCCTGCTGCAGCGGTGGAGCTACAGGGTGGAACGCTTAACTTCACGGGAGATTCTTCCACTCCTATCATCGTCCCAGCTGGAAAGTCGGCTACGTTGAACTGCTATGCCGATCGTGGTACGTACGGCAACCGCCTTACGGGTGGCGGTACAATTACAGTTTATTATCCACTTGTGAAGGGTAACGATTGGTATGCCACCCGAGCCGCCTTCAATGGCGACTGGTCGGCTTTCGAAGGCACATTGAAGCCCACGGGCGTCAGTGCTGACGGACGTTTCTGTTTCAATAATGCCAAGGGCATGCCAAAAGGCACGATGAACATTGCCAGCGGTATTGAGGTGCAAAGCACAGGCAGGACCTTCAAGATAGGAGCTGTCACAGGTACAGGCCGTCTTGGTGGCTCCTGCTCGCTCAGCAGTTCCTCCAGCGGAGCTAACGCTTGGCAGGTGGGTACGTTGGATACCGACTTTGAGTTTGGGGGCAGCATTACGGGCAACGGCACACGCTTTGAGAAGGTGGGCAGTGGTACCATGACACTGACAGGACAAGGGAGCGATAATACAGGCACCAACACCATCAGCGAGGGCACTCTATGTCTTAACAACAGCAAGGCTACCAAGCCCATGACCGGCTCTGGACAGCTTACCGTCAAAAGCGGTGCTGCCCTCACGGGTGCTGGACGGCTGGGTGGAACGGTAATAGTAAATAACGGTGGATTGCTCCGACCTGGTGTAAAGGAAAACTCCATGAGTGGCACGCTCGATTTTGGCGGACAGAATGTTACTGTCAGCCAAGGGGCCACATTGCAGTTCTATCTTTCTAGCCAAAGCCTCTACACGAAGCTGACAAACATAGGCCAGTTTATTCTTAATGGGCGGCTGGTGGTAAAAGTACGTGAGGGTATCAGTGGCCTTGCTGTCGGTAAGGAATTTCAGCTTTGGACAGCCACGCAAACTGATGCAAACATTGAAGAACTCTGTCTCGACCCTCTGCCAGATAGTCTTTATTGGGATATCACTGACCTTTCAGCGTCGGGCATACTCCGCATCACTGATGACCCTGAACTGGCAGTCCGCACACCACGTGACGTCCCCTCCGTTATTCGCACGGAGTATTTTGATCTCAATGGCCGTCAAATCTCAATTCCCTCACATGGGATTTATATCGTACGCCTCTACTTCTCCGATGGCACCGTGAAGGTGAAGAAAGAAAGAATCAAGCCGTAATACGACGATTACGGCCTGAGTTGTAATAGATGGATCTGTTTTGGGGCTTGTACCCTTTTCGTTACTTCTTTCCCAGAATGGAGCCGAGGATGCTCTTTGCTGCGGAGCCTAAGATGGAGCCTGCTGCAGAAGAACCGCTAGACTTCTTGCCGCCTACACCGAGAGTGATGAGGATGTCGTTGAAATCAACATCACCGTCGCCGTCCTGATCCTTAAGGATGCCACTCAACTTGCCGACGAT
This sequence comes from Bacteroidaceae bacterium, assembly GCA_016291905.1. GTDB lineage: Bacteria > Bacteroidota > Bacteroidia > Bacteroidales > Bacteroidaceae > UBA1189. The sequence goes on along the minus strand of JAEEZS010000009.1, from coordinate 138,458 downwards.
GTTGGGGATGAGTCCTGTAAGCGCGCTGTTGGTCACTGCGCCTAAGCCGAGCGACGAAAGGATGTTCTTGCTGAACATGTTTGTTGCCAATGCCGTGATGGGGCTGGCAGCTGCGGACGTGGTGCCTGTGAGAAGGCCTTTTAGCTGGTCGATGCCACCTGCCTTAGTGGCTGTCTGTGTGAGGCTGCCGAGGATAGAATCGGTGAGGCCGTTGAGTACTTGGTTCTTGGCATTTGAGGGAACGTCAACGCTTCCTACTGCCGATGCCACTTGACTCGTGATGAAATCTTGAATGTTGAATGCCATGATACTAAAATTTAAAGGGTTAATAATAAAAATGGAATAAATAATATGAATCAATGATTGATGACGGGCTTCTGCTGCTCGACGGTGGGATGGCCGCCAGGGAAAGCGGGCCAGCCGTCGTCGCTCCAGACAATGCGATCGAGGTTCATCATACGTCCTCTGTAGCCGTTACGACGCCAGAATGTATGGTAAAACATCCAGTCTTGTCCAGCATCATCGGGGATAATTTGTGCATTGTGGCCTGTGCCGACAAAAAGGCTGTCGGCAGTGCCGCTGAGGATGACGTTGGGATAGTCGTGCGCCAGCAGCGACTCGCCTTCTCGTCCCACAAACTTACCGAGGGGTTTGCGTGAACGGGCAACGAGGACATGATAGGTGCTGCGGGCACCTTCACAGCAGCTGCCTCGCGAGGTGAAGAGGTAGCACCATCGCCCACGTCGTATCATGTAAGCTCCTTCCATGTTGTCTGCACCGAGCTGTACGGGTTTTGCACCTTTCTTAATGGAGAGACCATCCTTGCTGAGTCGGATGCCCCAGACACCAGAGCCCTTGCCGAGGCTGCCCCAGATGAGATATTTCTTGCCGTGATCGATGAAAAGGTTGGGGTCAATGCTGTTCTTAACGCCGACGGTCTCGTAATCGACCAGTAGCCCGTGATCTATGAACGGCCCTGTAGGGCTGTCGCTGACGGCGACACCGCTGGCTGAGGCAATGAGATCGCCCCACACGCCCATTGCATAATATAATAGGTAGTGCCCGTCGACGTAGTTGATGTCAGGAGCCCAAAGCCGTGCTCCTTGACGCCACGAAGGCATGCCCACGCCGGCAAAGCCGTCACCCACGAATTCCCAGTTAATAAGATCCTTGGAGCGATAGACAGGCAGTGTGACAGAGCCGCGTGCCGAACGGTCGCCAGTACATTCAGCATGGCTGGCTGCAGTGCTGTAGGCATAGAACCAGCCCGTCCGTGCTCGGTCATCGAGCACCGTAGGGTCGGGGCAGTTGTGAGGTATCACGGGGTTCTTAAAAGTTTCCTGCGCCAAAGCGACTTTCGATGTGACGCAGAAGAGCAAGAGAAGCGTGACGAGACGGATGACGGTTTTCATGGAGGGAGGAAAGATTGAGTTAAGAATATTTTCAAGGGGTTTGAACAACAGTTATAAGCGGTTGGAATGGAGATATCAAGCGCTTGATTTTACGATGAGTATGCGGGCATCGACAGCTGTGACGTCGTCGGCAGAAGCCAGCAGAGGGTTGATGTCGATTTCCTTGATTTCGGTGGCGAAGCGGAGCAAGGTGGAGAGGCGGACAATGATTTCGGCATACCGCTGCTCGTTGATTCCCTGCTGCCCACGTGTACCGCTGATGATGCGATAGCCGCGCAGGGAGTGAATCATGGAGTAGGTTTCGGCATAGGATAGGGGGGCGAGGCCGCTGCTTACGTCTTTCAATACCTCGACGAATATGCCTCCCAAACCACACAGCACAACGTGCCCGAAGCGAGGCTCATACTTGGCGCCGATGAACAATTCTGTGCCGCTTAGCATTTTCTGCACCATTACGCCGCGTGCGTCCTCGATTTCCATCAGGCGGTCAAACTCCAATGCAAGGTGTTCTTTACTGTGGATGTTGAGCACCACACCTCCAACGTCACTTTTGTGAATCGGGCCTACCACTTTAGCTACAACGGGATATCCCACCTGCTCGGCAAATTGAATGAGTTCGTCTTTTTGGTTGGAAACTTTCTCGGGCACCAAGGGGATGCCGGCTGAAACGAGCAGCTCGCGTACCTGGTCGGGTGGGAGATAGCCGTCGTCTTTTACGGAGTCGATGATGCTGCGAATGCGCATGATATCGACACCGTAGAGCTCAACTTCTGGCGGAGCGGGAGCGGGGGTCTTCATGATTTGCGTGAGCGCTGTGGCCAGCGTCACCTCGTCGCTGAAGTTCACGTGCCCCTTCTTGAGGAATTCCTCCACCTCGGGGCCTGCGGTGTGGAGGCAGGGGAGGATGGGGAAGATGGGCTTGTGGCATTCGAGAATCTTCTGGTGAAGCACGTCGTAGGCCTCGTAGAGGGTGACAAGCCCGGGTGTGCCGAAGATGACGAAGATGGCATCGATCTTCTTGAAGCGGTTTTCGCAGTAGTCGATGGCGATGCCCAATTGCTCAGGTGTTCCTGTGGCAAGGATGTCGATGGGGTTGCTAACGGCAGCACCTGGGAAAAGTTTCGTTTTCAATTCTTCCACGTCGGGGCCTTCGAGTTTGGGCACGCAGAGGCCACCCTTCGAAAGGGCATCGGTAAGCATGACGCCTGGGCCTCCCGCATGGGTGACGATGGCGAAGTTCTTTCCCTTCAGTTCAGGCAGCATGAAGATGGAGCCCACGGTGGTCAGTTCCTCGCGTGAGAAGCAGCGCACGATGCCTGCCTTGCGGAAAAGGGCTTCGACGGCGCTGTCGCTGGTGGCGATGGCACCCGTATGGCTGGAGGCTGCGCGGCTGCCGCTCTCGCTGGAACCTGCCTTGATGGCGGCAATGCGACAGCCCTTGCGGATGAGTGAACGGGCGTGGAAGAGGAGCTTGTCGGGGTTGGCAATGTTTTCGATGTACAGCAACTTGACGTGCGAGTCGGTGGCAGGGTTGAAGTGCTCGTCCATGTATTGCAGCACGTCCTCAATGCCTATCTGCTTGCCATTGCCCACGCTCCACACGGAGTTAAATGCCAGTCCTTTGGTAACGGCCGATTCGAGAATGAACACCGCTGTGGCTCCACTGCCGCTGATGAAGTCGGCCCCTTCGGGTGTCAGGCGAGGGATAGGCTTGGTGAACACGCTGTGGTGGTGGGCATTCAGCAAACCTATGCAGTTCGGTCCGATGAGGGCGGCGCCGTAGCGCTCGCAGGTGTCGAGGATACGTTGCTCAAGGGCGGCGCCTGCCTCAGTCTCCTCGCCGAAACCAGCTGAGATGATGATGAAGGCACGCACGTTCTTCTCGGAAGCCAGCACTTCCACGTAGTCGGGACACAGGGCGGCAGGCACTACGAGAATGGCAAGGTCGGTGGGTGGAAGCTCCTTGACGTCGCGGAACGCGCGGATGCCCTGCACCTCGTCCTCCTTGGGATTGATGATGCGCAGGGTACCGCTGTAGTTGCCGTTGATGAGGTTGCGCACGATGGCGCCTCCTGGCTTGTGGGTGTTGTTCGACCCACCTACGACGACGATGCTTTCCGGCTCGAGAAGTTGCTTGTTGAACATGATTTACCAGGCAAACAGAGGATAGCCCTTCATGATGTCGTTGACGTGGGCACGGACGTTGGCGATAACCGTCTCGTCCTCAGGGGCGTTGAGCACGCGCTCGATGAGGGCGGCAATCTCCACCATCAGGTCTTCCTTGGCGCCACGTGTGGTGATAGCGGGCGTGCCGAGGCGGATACCGCTGGTCTGGAAGGCGCTACGCGTATCGAAGGGCACCATGTTCTTGTTGGCGGTGATGTCGGCAGCCACGAGAGCCTTCTCGGCCACCTTACCCGTAAGGTCGGGGTACTTGGGACGGAGATCGACAAGCATGCTGTGGTTGTCGGTGCCGCCGCTGACGATGTGGAAGCCTCTGTTCATCAGTTCCTCAGCCAGTCGGGCAGCATTCTTCTTCACCTGCATTTGGTAGGTCTTGAACTCAGGCTGCAGCGCCTCGCCGAAGGCAACAGCTTTTGCCGCGATGACGTGCTCCAGCGGGCCACCCTGAATGCCTGGGAAGACGGCGCTGTTTAGCAGGGCCGACATCATCTTCACCTCCCCCTTCGGCGTAGTCTTGCCCCAAGGGTTCTCGAAGTCCTTACCCATCAGAATGATACCTCCACGCGGGCCGCGCAGCGTTTTGTGGGTAGTGGAGGTGACGATGTGGGCATACTTGAGCGGATTGTCAAGCAGTCCGGCAGCAATCAGTCCGGCAGGGTGAGCCATATCAACCATCAGTATGGCACCCACCTCGTCGGCAATGTGACGCATGCGGGCGTAGTCCCATTCGCGGCTGTAGGCCGAGCCTCCGCCGATAATCATCTTGGGGCGTTCGCGCAGGGCGGTTTCCTCCATCTGGTCATAATCGACGCGCCCCGTCTCCTTATTTAAATTATATTCGCACGCGTGGTAGAGGATGCCGCTGGTGTTGACGGGCGAACCGTGCGAGAGGTGTCCTCCGTGACTGAGGTTGAGGCCCATGAACTTGTCGCCCGGGTTGAGGCAGGCAAGGAACACGGCTGCGTTGGCCTGTGCGCCACTATGGGGCTGCACGTTGGCGTACTCGGCGTCATACAGCTTGCAGATGCGTTCAATAGCAAGGTTTTCACTTTTGTCAACCACCTCGCAACCACCGTAGTAGCGCTTGGCGGGATAGCCCTCGGCATATTTGTTCGTCATGTACGACCCCATGGCCTCCATGACTTGGTCACTTACAAAGTTTTCTGAGGCAATCAGCTCGATTCCCTTCAGCTGGCGCTGATGTTCTTCCTCGATGAGGTTGAAGATTTCGGTGTCTCTTTTCATTGTTTATGAAGCTAAATTTTGGTTTTCGGCCGTAAAATTAGTGTTTTTTTCTTAAAAAAAAGCATGAAAGAGAGAATATATAAAAAAAAACACAAAAAGTGGGTAAAGGTTTTGACGGATGAAGATAAAGACCTATCTTTGCAAACGAGAAAGAAATGTCTAATTCCAATGATGTAAAATCTGAATCCTAATTTCTAATTTATTAATTTTTAAAAAGTATCGTTATGGCAAAGTTTATTTGTACCGTTTGCGGCTACGTCTATGAAGGCGACGAAGCCCCTGCCAAGTGCCCCCAGTGCGGCGTGCCGGCATCGAAGTTCAAAAAAGTAGAGGAAACCGAAGGCATCCAGTTTGTCCAGGAACACGTCATCGGCGTGGCCAAGGGCTGCGACGAAGAGATGATTCGCGACCTGCGCAATCACTTCAACGGTGAGTGCAGCGAGGTGGGGCAGTACCTGGCCATGAGCCGTCAGGCCGACCGTGAGGGCTATCCCGAAGTGGCTGAGGCTTTCAAGCGCTATGCTTGGGAAGAGGCTGAGCACGCAGCCAAGTTTGCCGAGCTGCTTGGCGAGGTTGTCTGGGACACTAAGACCAACCTTGAGAAGCGCATGATGGCTGAGGCTGGTGCCTGCGAGGACAAGTTCCGCATCGCCAAGAACGCTAAGGCCCAGAATCTCGACGCTATCCACGACACCGTTCACGAGATGGCGAAGGACGAAGCCCGTCACGGCAAGGGTTTCGAAGGCCTCTTCAACCGCTACTTCAAGAAGTAATCCCGCAGGGTGCTTCACAACAACAGCGAAGGCATCCCCCAATCGGGATGCCTTTGCTGTTTGAAAGCCGTCTGTTTCTTAATAGCGGACGGCTCTCTTTTTCTTTGTGTTGCAAGGGGATTTCCTTAAAATCCAATTGAGTTTCAATTAAAACTCAATTGGATTTTAATTAAAACTCAGCTGGATTTTAATTAAAACTCAATTGGGTTTTAAGAAAAACAGCAAGCGCCCCAAAGACTTTGCAAGCATCTGGCGGCATTGTATCTCCTTCGCGCAAAATAGGAAAGGGAGCCGCGTGGCTCCCTTTCAACATCGTTGTAACGATTCGGTTACTTTGCCCAGCAGAGCTTCTTGCCGTAGCAGTAGTGGACGATGCCAACGCTTGCCGCATTGGTGTTGTCGCCATTGTAGGCAAACTCGTTGTCGGGATAGGGGAAACGATAGGGGAGGTCGTCGCAGTCGGCGTAGGTCTTCTTCTCGCCCGGATACTGGGCGCAGGTGGTACCTGTGCTGTAGGTGACGGGCTCGCGCAGCGTGGTGGGATAGCCCGTGCGGCGATAGAGTGCCCAGGCTTCCTGCCCCTGCTTGTAGAGGCCAACCCAAAGCTCGTTGTAGATGCAGTCGAGGGCTTTCGAAGCATCGAACTTACCCTTGGCGGCCAGGTAACCTTCAGCTTCAGCGGCAACGTCGTTGTCTTCGAACGAGCAGGTAACGCCGTTGTTGTAGGCCTGTTCGGCTGTGTAGCCGACGTTCCAACCCTTTACGGCAGCCTCGGCAATGAGGAACCAAGTCTCAGCAGCACGGAAGTAGGGCGAGCTGCCAGCGGGGTCGTTGTAATACTTGTCGCCAGGATAGGAGAAGTCGGCAGCCGATTTTCCGTTGTAGTTCACCTGACAGCCGTGAAGCAGACCGACGTATTCGCCACTGTTTTCTGCGGGAAGAGCGAAGACGGGCAGACGGGGGTCTTCCTGCTCCTTCATGCGGCGGATGAAGACCTCAGACATCTGGAAGTCGTTCGGACGGGTAAGGCGGTTGTTGTACCATCGCTCACGATAGCTGGCGCTGCCGTCCCAATAGAACTCGCAGTTCTCTGCGCTCTCGTCGATGACGGGATACTTCGCGGGGTTGCCGAGGATTTCTTCGAAGGTAGCCTTCGACTTGGAAGCCTGGCTGCTCATGCCCGAGAGGCGCATGGCGATGCGCAGACGGAGGGAGTTGCAGAAGCGCTGCCAACCAGCGACGTCGCCGCCGAAGAGGAAGTCGCCGTCGCCCAGCTCATCGTCGCCCAAGCCGGCTGCCCAGCTGTCGGCGATAGCCTTGAAGTTTTCGATAAGTGCGTTATAGACATCTTCGTCCTTGTCAAAGACGGGCTTGATGTTTCCGCCGTTCACACCTTGGAAGGCTTCGCTGTAAGGGATGTCGCCAAAGCTGTCCACCGTGAGGAGGAGCATGAAGTTCTGGAGCACCTTAGCCACGTTCTGAATGTTCTTGGCTTCAACGGGGTCGGTGCGGTTGATGATATCCTGCAACTGCGGATAGAGGGTGTAGGTCTGATACCATTTGTTGCCGAACTCGTTGTTCGTGGGCAGGTAGTTGAAGCGTTCAGCGTCGTAGCCGAGACAGGTGTAGCCTGTCCAGTCGGAGAGGCGGCTGAGCTCGTCGCCCCAGTTGACGCTCATCTGCTCGATGCAGTAGCCGAGCATATTCGTAACAGGAGCCGTAGCGTAGGCGTCAGGGTCGGTGTTAATCTTCTCGAAGTCCTTGGTGCAAGCGCTCAGGGAGAGGGCAACAACGGCTGCCAATGCGGTATATTTGAATATCTTTTTCATATTGAATCTGAATTGAAGGTTTGACATAATCTTTCTTGTTCCTTTATCCATAATGAATTAGAAGGTAAGATTAACCTTGAAACCATAGCTGCTGCAAGAGGGCGTTGCTGCCTGCTCGAAGCCGAGACCGTAGGTGTCGCTGCGGACACCACCCGTTTCGGGGTCGATGCGCATGACGTTGTTCTTAGCCACCCAGAGGAGGGCGAGGTTGTTGCCGACGAAGGAGACCTTGGCGGCGTTGATGAACTTGGTCTTGCGGAGGGCCTGCTTGGGCACATCGTAGCCCAGATAGACCTCGCGGAGCTTCAGGAATGAGCCGTCGAAGACGTAGACTTCGGCACCCGTGAACTGCCATTCATACCAGTCTTGAGCGTTAACTTTGAGATAACCCGGGTCGTTAGGATTGTTGCTGACGGGGATGTAGTTCCCATCGCCCTTGTCGATGACGAACTTGTAGTTGGTGGAGACATCGTAGCCAGGGACGCAGGCACGTTCACGAATGCCGTTCTCGGCCGTGATGGCAGCCGAACCGGCGCAGTAGGTGTGGCTCATGGTCTGTGACCAGATGTCGCCGCCCAGACGCATGTCGAGCATGAAGCCGGCGTTGAAGTTCTTCAGGAAGTTGAAGTCGTGGCGCCAGGAGAGCAGGGCATCGGGCGTGATGTTGCCGATGACCTGATTGCTTTCCGTAGTACCATTACCATCGGCATCGAGGATGATAGCGCCGTCGTCGGTACGTGTGTAGCGTGAGCCGGTGATGTCGCCCCACTTGTGGCCAACCATAGCCGTTGTGCTGATGCCCCAGGTCCATCCCATGTCGTACTTGTCAAGTCCGTCGGCAAGGCTGACAACCATGCTCTCGTCCTTCGAGAAGTTAAACGTGGTGTTCCAGTTGAAGTTCTTCGTCTGGACGAGGTCGGCCGAGAGCTGAACCTCAATACCCTTGTTGGTGATTTCACCCGCGTTGATGAGCTTCGAGGTGATACCCGAGGAACGGGCTGTGGTGACGGAGAGAATCTGGTCGATGGTGCTCTTGTTGTAGTAGGCCACATCGAGGTGCAGGCGGTTGTTGAACATGCCCAGTTCCATACCGACTTCCCACGTGCGGGTGCGCTCGGGCTTCAAGTCGAAGTTGGGGTATGACTTGCTCTTATAGAGCATGGTGGTGCCGTTGAACGGAGCCGACATAGCGTAGTAGTAGTAGCTGTTTCGGTAGGCGCTGGTGGCGTTACCGACTTCGGCATAACCGCCGCGCAGCTTCAGGAACGAGAAGACGTCGCTGTTGAGCTTGAAGCTCTCGAAGGGCAGCCAGCTCAAGCTGATGGAGGGATAGAAGATATCTTCCTTGATGGTTGACGACCAGTCGTTACGGGCGCTGACATCCAAATAAAGTTGCTCGTTCCAGCCGAACGAAGCGCTGCCGTAGACAGAGTTGCTGCGGATATGGCTGTGGTCCATCGTGGGCACGGGCGAAGTTGCGTTGCTGGCAGTATAGGTGCCAAGCACGGTGAGGCCGTCGCACTCCAGTTCGTCGAAGCTATAGACATTGTCGCGATAGTTGGCACCCAGCACGGCGTTGAAGTCCAGCTTGCCCCATTTCTTGTTGAACATGGCGATGAGGTCGGCGTTGAATTCTGTGTTGCCAATGATGCGCTGGTCGAAGTAACCATCGGGATAGTCGAAGTTAAAGTAGACGTGCTGTGTGGTCTTGCTGCTGTAGGTGTCGATACCGGCACGGCCTTCAATCTTCACCCAGTCGGCAGGCTGGAAGAACAGCGAGCCCTTGCCGAAGAAGCGGTCCTTCACGTAGCTGTTGGTGTTCTCGTAGACGTTGAAGTAGGGGTTCATGTGGAAGTTGCTGTTCCAGTTGTAGAAGGTGTAGTTGCCTGCTGCATCTTTCTCGTCCCAGTTTTCCTTCAGGCTCTGCATGTTAATCTGACGGCCTGTCCACTGGAGCAGCGAGATCATCGGGTTGTTGCCGCCGTAGCCCTGACCGATAAGGTTGTCGCTGTTGGTGTGGGTGTAGTTAGCGTTGGCTTCCATCCAGACCATCTTGTTGAGCTTTACCTCCGAGTTGATCATACCGCCGAAGCGCTCTTGGTCGGTGTTGGGAACGGTACCCGTCTGTCCACGATAGGAGAGAGAGGCACGCACGTTTGACCTGTCGCTAACAGAGGCGATGCTGACCATGTGGTTCTGCGTGACACCCGTTTGGAAGAAGTCACGGACGTTGTTGGGCCGCGATACCCATTCGGTAGCCTCGCCGTTGCTGTCGAACTGCGTGGTCTTGATGCCGATGTCGAGGCGCGGACCCCACGATTCGTCCCAGTCGTCACACGTGCCACCACCAGCGCCGTCCACATAGGCGAAGCCGTAGGGGGAATTGACGGCATAGTCCTCGTAACTGCTGTAGCCGCTGCCGTAGAGTTTGTAGTGGTATTCGTCGCCATCGTGACCCTGACCGTAACTGTTCTGCAGCAGGGGAATATTAGCCACGCGGTCGAAAGTGACACCGCCGTCGTAACTGATTTTCGTGCCGCCCTTCTTGCCGCCGTTCTTGGTGGTGATGAGGACGACACCGTTAGCGGCGCGCATACCGTATAGGGCTGCGGCACCACCCTTTAGAATATCGACGCTCTCAATATCCTCGACGTTGATGTCGTTCAGGCCCGAACCATAGTCGACGCCATTGTAGTAGCCGTCGCCCGAGCGGTTGACGCTGTTGTTGATGGGCACACCGTCAACGACGATAAGGGGCTGCTGGTCGGCATTCAGCGTGGAGTTACCACGGATGCTGATGCGCGATGAGGCACCGACCGTACCGCCGAAGGTGTTGATCTGCGTGCCGGCCACCTTACCCGTAAGGGCGCTGGTGATGCTGGCGGGAGCGGCAGCTGTCAGCTGTTCCGCTTTCACCTCCTGCTGGGCATAACCCAGTGATTTCTTCGAGCGGCTGATACCAAGAGCGGTGACCACCACCTCGTCCAGCTGTTTCGAGTCGGGGTAGAGCGTAATCTTCAGGTTCTGCCCTGCGGCAACCTGTTGCGTAGCCATACCCACATAGCTCACGATGAGCGTGTTCAGGTTCGAGGGCACATTGTCGATGACGAATCGTCCGTTGGCGTCCGTCATAGAGCCCAAGAGGGGCTTACTGTCCCTGACGACAACCGTAGCGCCGATGATAGGCTCGCCTTCGTCGCCATCCACAACTTGTCCAGAAACGCGTTTCTGGGCAAATGCCATGCTTGTCCATCCTAATAGACAGGCAAGAAGTAATACATACTTTGCTTTCATTCGCTGTGATTAGTTAAGTGAAACAATAATTTGATAATTCTTTAAAAAATATGGGCGCAAAAGTAAACAATTACAACAAAACCACCAAAAAATATTAAGAAAACTTGCATTCAGAGGGTCCCCGTCCAGACGAAGCAGGCGGGGAAACGGGTGGCGTCGGGTAGGGGAGCATCGGCAGGGTAGAGGCCGTAGAGGGCCGAGCCGCTGCCGCTCATTGAGGCGTAGAGGGCGCCTGTGTCGTAGAGCGCTTCCTTGATTTCGGCTAGTTCGGGGTGGAGGGGGAAGACGCTCTGTTCGAAATCGTTGACGAGGGCTTGTGGTGAAAGGTTAGTGGTTAGTGGTGAGGGGTTAGCGGTTTGTGTTGAGGGGAGGGCGTCGTATATGGCAGCAGCTTCTTCGCTATTCGCTAATCGTTCACCGTTCAACAATTCGTCAATCTTGCCAAAAGCCTCACGAGTGGAGACGAAGACGGGGGGCTTGACGACGACAATCCTATATCCTTTTAAATCCATTGCGACGGGCGAGAAGATGTTGCCCGTACCCGTAGCGCGGACGGGGACGTTGCGCACAAAGAAGGGGCAGTCGGCACCCAGTGTGGCGGCGAGGGTTTCGAGCCGCTCGTCCGTGAGGCCAAGGGCGAACATCGTGTTCAGCAGGCGCAGCATGAAGGTGGCGTCAGCTGACCCTCCGCCCAGCCCGGCGCCCGAGGGGATGTGCTTGTAGAGCCACACCTCCACAGCGGGCAAGTGGGGAAACTCCGCCTTCAGCAGACGATAGGCGCGCACGACAAGGTTGTCGTTAGGTGCGCAACCGTCCAGTCCGGCGCCCAGCAGGTGAAAGCGGATGTCCGTTTCCTGCGGGTTTGTCTCCATCGGCACCACCTCCAGCGCATCGCAGAGTGGAATAGGGTAGAAGATGGTGTCGAGGTTGTGGTATCCGTCGGGGCGTCGTCCTGTGACGCGCAGGCCGAGGTTGATTTTGGCATTGGGAAAGACAATCATGCGACAAAGATAGTGCAAGCCGAACAAAAAGCAAAATATTATTTGGCTTTTTTGAGGCGCCGCCTATCTAAAAAAAGACAACCCCCATCTATACAAGGTTGATGACAGGATTTTGCGGACTTATCCCCAAAGATGCCGACGGATTGTGGAAACAATGTGGATAAAAAACGTCACTCTTTCTTTTCTGCGTCCCAAAATATCCCTACTTTTGTGCCCACATTTCTCATGGAAAAACGTAAATCAACTAATATCAAACCATAAACCGATATCTATGCCTCCCTCGTCAGCTCCCCGTAGAACTACCAAGCGAACTGTTGAATCCCGTCAGATGGATGACTATGGTCATCTGCAGCCCCAAGCGCCAGAGCTTGAGCGTGCCGTGCTGGGCGCCCTGATGATTGAGAGCGACGCCTATGCCCGCGTGGGCGAGCTGCTGAAGCCCGAGTCGTTCTACGAGGTGCGCAACCAGAAGGTCTTTCAGGCCATCCAGATGCTTGCCTTCAACGAGGACCCCATCGACATCCTCACCGTCACCGAGCAGCTGCGCAGCATGGGCGAGCTGGACAACATCGGCGGACCCCTCTACATCTCGCAGCTGGCGGGCAGCATGGTGTCGTCGGCCCACATCGAGAAGCACGCCAAGATTATCGCGCAGAAGTCGCTAGCCCGTCAGCTTATCACCTTCTCCAGCACCGTGCAGGCCGACGCCTTCGACGACACGCGCGACGTCGACGAGCTGATGCAGAGCGCCGAGGCTGAGCTGTTCAAAATCTCGCAGCAGAACCTCCGCAAGGACTACGTGCAGATAAGCCCCATCGTGGAGCAGGCCGTGGAACTGCTCAAGAAAGCTGCAGCAAACCAGACGGGTCTCACGGGCCTTCCTTCCGGCTATTACGACCTCGACAAAATCACCAGCGGCTGGCAGAAGTCCGACCTCATCATCATTGCCGCCCGCCCCGCTATGGGTAAGACAGCTTTCGTGCTCTCAATGGCGAAGAACATCGCCGTCAACAACAAGACCCCCATCGCCCTATTCTCGCTTGAGATGAGCAACGTCCAGCTCGTCAACCGTCTCATCTCCAACGTGTGTGAAATCAGCGGCGACAAAATCAAGAGCGGCCAGCTGGTGAAGGAGGAGTGGGCCATGCTGGACTACCACATCAAAGAGCTCTCCGAAGCGCCCCTCTACGTCGACGACACCCCCTCGCTCTCCATCTTCGAGCTTCGCACCAAGGCTCGCCGCCTTGTACGCGAGCACGGCATCCAAATGATAATTATCGACTACTTGCAGCTGATGAACGGCGGCACCTCCTACGGAAGCCGTCAGGAGGAGGTCAGCACCATCAGCCGTTCGCTGAAGGGATTGGCGAAGGAGCTCAATATCCCCATCATCGCCCTCTCGCAGCTCAACCGCGGCGTGGAGAACCGCGAGGGCAACGAGGGCAAGCGCCCCCAGCTGAGCGACCTGCGCGAGTCGGGCGCCATCGAGCAGGATGCCGACATCGTCTGCTTCATCCACCGCCCCGAGTACTACCACATCTACGAGGACGAGAAGGGACACGACCTTCATGGTATGGCCGACATCATTGTGGCCAAACACCGAAACGGCGCCGTGGGCGACGTCTGGCTTCGCTTCCAGTCCGAGCTTGCCCGCTTCCGCAACCCCAACGAGAACAGCATCCGCGACCAGGAGGCCGTTTATGGCAGCAAGCGCAACAAGAAGCTGCGCGGCAACACCTCGCCCGAAGGGATGCCGCCTGCTGCACCCATGCCCGACATTCCCCCTCTGCCTGATCAAGACGACCCCTTCCGCGCCCCCTCGGGAGGGAGCCCGCGCTTCTGATCCCTTATGCTTGCGGGTGACGAGTTGAATAACGCGTTCCCTAAACAAACGCTACGCCGAGCAGCGTGGCGTTTGTTATAAGGAACGGGCAATTAGTTTTTAACCTGAACGAAAGGGAATGGGAGTTTTTTCTCGACGAGGGGCTGGATGCGGGGCTGCCAGTCGGTATCGAAACGTGCGATGTTGCGGTCGAGGAAGGCAAGACGGTTCGCCAGCCATTGCTTAAGGGTGGCAATCTCTTCGTCATACGAGCTGACACGGTAGGCGGCAAACATTCCTGTGGCGTCAAAGGTGATATTGCCCATCGGAGGAAAGCCTGCGCCCTGGGGAGGGAAGGCGCCCATCGGAAACTCACCCATCGGAAAGACGCCGAAGGGAGGGATGATGCTGTCTGTCGGTGGAAAGTTGCCTTGGGGAGGGAAGGCGCCCATCGGAAAGGCGCCGAAAGGAGGGAAGGCACCGAAAGGGTTCGCTTGATTTTGCTGGTCGAGCTGTTGCTTGCGTTCTTCGCTCACCAATAGTTCGGGATATGTTTTGAAGTGGCGGTCCGTGGCCTGGGCAAGCAATTGCACCTGGCGGTCGATGAAGTCGTTGATGGCCTGGTCGCTGAGCACCGTCTGACGAAGTTCTTGATAGCGTGTCTTCACAGCACGGCGGAACGTAATGTCCTGGAGCAGCCGTTGCCACATAGCAGGCGTGGGGTTGTTGCTCGCCCCTTCGTAGCACCAGGCCTCGGGGTTGTTGGCATTGGCGAAGTTGCAGTTTCCGTAGGCGAGGTTGTAGTCCCATACAGGGCCGGCGACGAGCTTGCCGCCGCTGCCGTTCTTCTTTTGCCGTTCCTTGTAAAAGTAGGCGCTACGCTTATAGCCGTCGGCATTGAGGCTGAGTTCGGTGTGGATGAAATAATCTACAAACGAGGGCACATCGATATAGCAGGCATAGCCCTTCGTGGGGTCGGCAAACGAGTCGGATTGTATCACCTGTTCTACGGTGTCCACATAGCGCTGGATGTAGTCGAGCTGTTCGGGCTGCAGTTTTTTCTTCTTCGGGTAGATGCACGACCAAATGACCTCGCTGGACATGCTGCCCTCTCCGATGCCAGGGACCTTGGAGGTGAAGGTGGCGTCGTCGTCGTTGAAGGTGTCGATACGCAGAAGATAGCCTCCCGTCAGCGCCCGTCCATTGGTGTCGCTGGCTTTCATTTCGCTGATGTCTACGCGGTTCTTGCCCCGTTTGATGGCTTCGCAGAGAATGTATATACCTTGGTAATCACCGTCCATGGTCAGTTCGCACATTACCGTGCGTGGTCCCCAATGTCCCATGTCGCGCCACAGCTTGAACGCTAGGGGATCGCGTAGCATGGAGACATCGTTATAAGGGGCGAGGAGCACCCAGTCGCTATGGGCAGGCATGCCCAGCAGGCTGACGGAATGCGATTTGCCGTTGCCGTCGCGCGTCTCGAACGTGTATTTCTTCTGGTTGAAGGCCAGCGAACTGTTGCCTCGTAGCTTGATGCCGATGGGGCCATCGTAGCCTTTCGTCGTGAGGTGAGCGTCCACCTTCTCCTGGGCGTTAAGGGGACCTGAAGTAGTGATGACGAGTGTCGGCAGACCTTCCTGGGCATGAATGCCCGTGGTGAGGACCGCCACATAGCCCAGCAGCAAAAGAAGAATCGTCGTGTGTTTCATTTTTTTCTAAAAACGACACCGCAAAGGTAGTGTAATCGCTGAAACACGCCAACGATTTTACCCTTTTTAACGTATGTATAAACCGTGATGCGACTGCGCCGTTTCAGCAGTTTCAGTATGATAGTTTTCAGTTTTCACGCGAAGGGGAGGGAGGCAGGTTTTTGCCGGCTTCGCTCAGAAAATCTCAAATATATTTGTTCGTTCGTCAGATTCGTATTATTTTTGCAGTTTGAAATAGCATTTTATGTGCTATGCCTTTTATAATAATAAGGAAAATAACAGAATAAACGAAAAATGAATATCTCGTATAACTGGCTGAAAGAGTATGTTCAGACTGACCTCACGCCTGATGAGGTAGCTGTAGCCCTGACCTCCATCGGACTGGAAGTGGGCGGAGTGGAAGAAGTGGAAACCATCAAAGGCGGGCTGGCGGGCATCGTCGTCGGCGAGGTGCTGACGTGCGAGCCCCATCCCAACAGCGACCACATGCACGTCACCACCGTCAATCTCGGCGACGGGGGCGAGCCCGTGCAGATTGTCTGCGGAGCGCCCAACGTGAGGGCCGGACAAAAGGTCGTAGTGGCCACGCTGGGCACGAAGCTCTACGAGGGCGATGTGGCCTTCACCATCAAGAAGTCGAAACTGCGCGGCGTGGAGAGCAACGGCATGATTTGCGCCGAGGACGAGATAGGCATCGGCACGAGCCACGACGGCATCATCGTGCTGCCCGACACGGCCGTTCCTGGCACCCCTGCCAAGGAGTACTACCACATCAAGAGCGAATACGTCATCGAAGTCGATATTACCCCCAACCGTGCTGATGCGTGCAGCCACTACGGCGTGGCGCGCGACCTCTACGCCTGGCTGGTGCAGAATGGGCACAAGACCTCCCTCAGCCGCCCCGATTGCGAGGCCTTTAAGGTGGACAGCCACGAGCTGGTCATCCCCGTCGAGGTGCGCAACACCGAGGCCTGCCCACGCTATGCCGGCGTTACCGTCAAGGGTGTCACCGTCAAGGAGAGCCCTGAATGGCTGAAGCAGAAGCTGACGCTTATCGGCCTTCGTCCCATCAACAATATCGTCGATATCACCAACTACATCCTGCACGCCTACGGTCAGCCGTTGCATTGCTTCGATGCCGACAAAATCAAGGGCGGCAAGGTCATCGTGGAGACGAAGTCCGAGGGCACCCCGTTCGTCACCCTTGACGGTGTGGAGCGCAAGCTCAGCGAACGCGACCTGATGATCTGCAACGGAGCCGAGGAGCCCATGTGTATCGCAGGTGTCTTCGGCGGACTGGAGAGCGGCACGGTGGAGACGACGAAGAACATCTTCCTGGAGAGTGCCTACTTCCATCCCACGTGGATTCGCAAGAGCGCCCGTCGTCACGGCCTGCAGACCGACGCCAGCTTCCGCTTCGAGCGCGGCATCGACCCCAACGGCGTCATCTACGCCCTGAAGCAGGCAGCCCTGCTGGTGAAGGAGCTGGCGGGCGGCATCATCGCTATGGAGATTACAGACAGCTACCCGAACCCCATCGCCGACTTTGAGGTGGAACTGAAGTACGACTACGTGGACAGCCTCATAGGCAAACACATCCCCGCTGAGACGGTGAAGAGTATCGTCAGCAGCCTGGAGATGAAGACCGTCAGCGAGACGGGCGAAGGGCTGACTCTGAGCGTGCCCCCTTACCGCGTGGACGTGCAGCGCCCCTGCGACGTGGTGGAGGACATCCTGCGTATCTACGGCTACAACAACGTGGAGATTCCCACGACGCTGAAGTCAAGTCTCTCCGTGAAGACTGCTATCGACCAGAGCCAGAAGCTGCAGAACGTTATCGGCGAGCAGCTGGTGGGCTGTGGATTCAACGAGATACTGAATAACTCGCTCACCCGTGCCGCCTACTACGACGGACTCGAGGCCTATCCGTCGGCCAACCTTGTCCGGCTGATGAATCCGTTGAGCGCCGACCTGAACGTAATGCGTCAGACGCTGCTCTTCGGCGGCTTGGAGAGCATTGCCCGCAATGCCAACCGCAAGAACGCCGACCTGAAATTCTTCGAGTTCGGCAACTGCTACTACTTCCACAACGAGAACCGCCGCGAAGCGGCTCCCGCTCAGCCCACCGTCGTCGAGGGCATCAGCAAGCCCGACGCCAAGGCCATCCTCTCGCCTTACAGCGAGGATTACCACTTGGGTCTCTGGGTGACAGGCAAGAAGATTCAGAACTCCTGGGCCCATGCCGACCAGGCATCGTCGGTCTATGAGCTGAAGGGCTACGTGGAGAACATCTTCGCCCGTCTGGGCATCCAGCGCCAGGCAATGGTGGTAGGCAACCTGAAGAACGACGTATTCTCGGCCGCGCTGACTTTCCACACGCGTGGAGGCAAGCTGCTGGCCACCGTCGGCATCGTCACGAAGAAGCTGCTCCGTCCCTTCGACATCGAGAATGAGGTGTTCTTCGCCGACCTCAACTGGAAAGAACTGATGAAGGCCATCCGCAACCACACGGTCAGCTACGTGGAGCTGTCGAAGTATCCCGCCGTGAAGCGCGACCTCGCTCTGCTGCTTGACAAGAACATCCCCTTTGCCGATGTAGAGCGCATCGCCTTTGAGACAGAGCGCCGCCTGCTGAAGGAGGTGTCCCTCTTCGACGTCTATGAGGGCAAGAACCTCGAGGCGGGCAAGAAGAGCTATGCCGTCAGCTTCATCCTTCAGGACGAGAACCAGACGCTCAATGACAAACTGATTGAGAAGACGATGGAGCGCCTCGTCGCCGCCTACGAGCAGAAGCTGGGCGCAAAACTGAGATAAAGCTTAAATGAGAAACAATATATAAATCGTAAAATAGTAAATCACAATTATGGGAAGAGCATTTGAATTCCGCAAAGCAAGAAAACTGAAGAGATGGGGCAACATGGCCCGCACGTTCACCCGCATCGGCAAGCAGATCTCCATTGCTGTCAAGGCCGGCGGTCCCGACCCCGACTCCAACGCCGCCCTCCGTGCCATCATCGCTACGGCCAAGCACGAGAACATGCCGAAGGACAACATCGAGCGCGCTATCAAGAACGCAATGGGCAAGGACACGAAGGACTACAAGGAGATGAACTACGAGGGTTACGGTCCTCACGGCATCGCCGTGTTCGTCGAGACCCTGACCGACAATACCACCCGTACGGTGGCCAACGTGCGCAGCGTCTTCACCAAGTTCAGCGGCACCCTCGGCACCACAGGCAGTCTCGCCTTCATGTTTACCCACAAGGCCATGTTCACCTTCAAGAAGAAGGACGGCCTCGACATGGACGAGTTTATCCTCGACATGATTGACTACGGCGTGGAGGAGGAATTCGACGAGGACGAGGACGGCATCACCATCTACGGTGACCCGAAATCGTTTGCACAGATTCAGCATCACCTGGAGGAACAGGGCTTTGAGGTAGTGAGCGCTGAGTTTACCCGTATCCCCAATGACCTGAAGGACGTTACCGACGAGCAGCGCGAGACCATCGACAAGATGGTGGAACGCCTCGAGGAGGACGACGACGTGCAGAACGTCTATACCAACATGCGTCCTTTGGAGAGCGGCGACGAGGAATAATCCTTTCCCAGGCAAAATGAATAAGGAAGAGCGGGTCTCCCGTGCTGTCGGCTATTTCCATCAAGGATTCAATTGCGCGCAGGCCGTCTGTGTCGCGTTTGCCGACCTCTACGGACTGACGGAGGAACAGGCCCTGCGCGTCGCTGCCTCCTTCGGCGGAGGGATAGGGCGGATGCACGAGACGTGCGGCGCAGCCTGCGGCATGTTCGTCCTTGCTGGCCTCGACTGCGGTGCCACCCGTGCCGAAGACCGCGAGGGGAAGCTGCACAACTACGAGGTGGTGCAGCAGCTGGCGGCGGAGTTCCGACGTCGTAACGGCTCCCTCGTCTGTGCCGAGCTGTTGGGCATGCGCCCTAGAAGCGATGGGGGAGAGGAGCCTCTGAAGAAACGCCCCTGCGCCGACACGGTGGCTGAGGGCGCACGCATCTTTGCGGAGTATTTCGAGGCGGTCCACGAGATTCCCTCGCTGCACAAACCGTTGCAGGATATAGACTTAGCCTGATGTTAATGGACTGCTGAAGACAATGAACCACAAGAAAGTATTCCTCTGTATGTGTTTGGCGTTGTGCTGCGCCCTACCGGCAGCGGCACAGATGAAAATGCTCTCCGGCACAGCGATTTCGAGCCCCAGTGTCGATTACGGCAGCGGCGCCAATGTTGCCGAGAATGTTTTCGACGGCGACTTTGAGACGTTCTACGCCTCGCAGGACCGCAGCTACACGTGGGTGGGCCTTGACTTGGGCAAGCCCTACGTGATTGGGAAAATCAGCTTTGCTCCTCGCACCGGCTATGCCAACCGCATGCTCCTCGGCGTCTTTGAAGGAGCCAACGAGCCCGATTTCAGCGACGCTGTTCCTTTTTATATTATCGCCAAACAGCCTTCGGAGAAACGGTTCACCTATGCCGACATCAAGTGCAGTCGTGGCTTCCGCTATGTTCGCTACGTGGGACCGAACGACGTGCGCTGTAACGTGAGCGAGATGCGTTTCTACGGCACGGAGGGTGAGGGCGACGACACGGGTCTTTGGACACCCTCTGCACTGCCCGTCATCACCATCCACACCACCGATGCACGTGAGGTTAACTCGCGCAGCACCTACATCGACGGCACCTATTCGGCTATCTACTCAACGAAAATCGACGGTACTCCCGCCCGTTCCGACGGTGGGACGAAGATTCAGAGCGACACCCTGCAGATTCGCGGGCGAGGAAACGCCAGCTGGGGCTTTCCCAAAAAACCTTATCGTATTAAGCTTGCCCGCGCCCGTCACCTGATGGGCATGTCGGCCGACGCGAAGAACTGGACC
The DNA here is from genome assembly GCA_016291905.1 of Bacteroidaceae bacterium. Lineage (GTDB taxonomy): Bacteria > Bacteroidota > Bacteroidia > Bacteroidales > Bacteroidaceae > UBA1189. Next base: position 118,281 of record JAEEZS010000009.1, on the reverse strand, counting down.
CTTATCAACAACTACGGCGACAAGACACTCATGCGCAATCTGCTGGCTTTCGACGTTAGCCGTCGTCTGGATATGGCGTGGACGCCTGAGGGACGTCTGGTAGATGTTATCTTCAACGGCGAGTACAAGGGTACTTATCAGCTTTGCGACCAGGTGCAGGTGCACGAGGACCGCGTGGCTGTCACCAAGATGGAGAAGACGGATAACTACGGCGATTTCGTCACAGGCGGATACCTCATTGAGCTTGACGCCTACGCCAGCGGCGAACCCAAGTGGTTCACCTCCTCTACCTATCGTATCCCTATCTCTATCAAATATCCTGACGCAGAGGACATCACCCCCTATCAGGAGGCTTACATCAAGAGCCAGTGGAACGCTTTTGAGCGCACCGTCTCTTCCACATCCTATGCCGATCCTGAGAAGGGCTATGCCTCGATGCTGGATGTCCCCTCGTTTGTCAAGCATTTCCTGGTGGGCGAGTACAGCGGCAATACTGATACATACTGGAGCGTGAACGTTTGGAAGGATCGCGATGACCCGCGCTTCCACATTGGCCCTGTGTGGGACTTTGACCTCGCTTTTGAGAACGACAACCGTACGCATCCTATCAGCAGCATCGGCAACACGTTTATTGCCCTCTCCTCCCGCTCGTCGGCCGCTAACGGCGTCAAGAGCCTTATCCCTCGCATCATCAATACAACAAAGGATTTGCAATGTGAGGAATGGAGCATTGCCCGCTTTGACCGCGGGCTCTCTGCTGACGGCATGATTCACCTTGTTGACAGTTTGGCTGAAATGGCTGATGTGTCACAGCAACTCAATTTCATCCGCTGGCCCATCCTCAGCAGTTATGTTCATCAGAATTTCCAGGCATTGGGCAACTACACCGCTGAGGTGGAGTTTATGAAGACCTACATCACCAGCCGCATGGATTGGATGGACAACAAGGTGGGCCTCGATGAAAAGTACTCTACTATCGAGCTTCCTATGGCATCTGTCATGAAGGGCAATGTCCGTAGCGGGGTAGGGGGCATCCTGCTTGAGGGATGGCCCGAGGGCACCAAAGTGACGGTCTGCGATGTGGCCGGTAACCTGCGCACCAACCTTGTGACAAACGGCTTTTTCGTCACCGTTCCCCTCCCTTCAGGTTTCTGTGTCGCCACGCTTATTACCCCTGACGGTGCCTCGCATCATGTGAAAGCCTATGTAAGGTAAAAAAAAGTTTAAAAAAAGTTTGCAAGTTTGAATGGAATGATGTTACTTTGCAGAAAGTATTAAAACGTTTTAGTAACCATTAAAAATTAAAAACATGAAAAAGATTCTTGTAGCTCTTATGGCTTTGTGCTTAACCGCACCCTCATTCGCTCAGTTCAGCAGCGATGGTTTCTCATTGGAAGAGACTACATTTTACTATGGTACGCGTGTCGGTCTCAACCTTTCGGGTCTGTCAGGTAACTATTATGGAACAGGTAATCCTAATTACATGCCGGGTGGAACGAAGGCTGGTATCAACCTTGCCCTTGTCGCCGGTTTCCGTGTAAGCCAGGACATTCCTCTCTTCCTTGAGAGTGGTGCATACTATTCCACACGTGGTGCAAAGAAGGGTAAAAACGTTGCTAGCTTTAGTTATGTTGAACTTCCCGTGCTGCTCAAGTATGGCGTGCAGGTAACCGACGACGTTGCATTGTTACCGTTCTTCGGTCCCTACTTCTCCTTCAATTTGGCAGGAAAGTTCCAGTACCCAGTTAATCCCAAGGATCCTAATAGCAAGGTCGAAAGGTATAGAATCTCCAAGGATTACAAGATTGTTGATATGGGCTTCAAACTTGGTTGTGGTGCTGAGTGGAACATGCTCTATCTCGAGCTTGGTTATCAGTTTGGTGCCTACAACATGGCCAGACATAAGGAATATGGTCAGGCAGCTCGTACCAGCAACCTCTTCGCCAACTTTGGTGTGACCTTCTAATCGTTGAGAAGAAAGAAAAGAGAAAAGAGGTCGGAACACTCCGACCTCTTCTTTTTTATTGTCGTCTCTTTAACCTTTAACCGTTAACCGTTAATCACTAACCTTTAACCGTTAACCGTTAATCCCTTACCCCTCATCCGCAGGGAAACGGACGCCCCACTGAGCACGGAGGATATCCATCAGGCGCATGACGGCAAGGGTTTCGGCATGAGGCATGAAGGGACTCTCGAGCCAGCCGTTGCGGAGGGCTTCCTCACAGGCTGCCAGTTGGTACTCAAAGCCTGTTATCTGAGGGGGGGCTTCCAGCGTTCGGATGGGCTGGTGGTCTTCGCTATAGACGGTAGCACGGAGGGGGTTGTTGATGTTCTCCACTACGATGTAGCCTTTTGTGCCTCCGATGATGCCAAAGCGTGGGTCGGCACAATAGGCGCTGCTTTGCAGACTAGCCATCCGTCCGTCGCGATAGATGAGGGTAATGGTCTCTTGCATGTCCATCCCTGTGGCGCTGGTGAGGCAGGCCGACTTGACGTCGACAATGTCTGTACCAAAGCACATGCGGGCAAAGTTGAGCGTATAGACGCCGATGTCAAGTAAAGCTCCACCTCCCAATTCGGGGCGCATGAGACGTTCTTTCCAATCTATTGGATAGGAAAGATTAGCCGTTAGGAATTTGGGCTGTCCGATAATTCCGCTGTCAATGGTCTCTCGGATGGTGGTTGAGAAGGGCATGTAGCGTGTCCAGATGGCTTCCGTAATGAAGACGCCCTTCTCCTCTGCCAGCCGGAGCAGCTCTTCTGCTTCGCGGGCATTGGTGGTAAATGCCTTTTCACATAGCACAGCCTTCCCGTGATTGATAGCCAACGAGGCGTGGGCAAAATGGTGCGAGTGAGGGGTTGCCACATAGATGAGGTCCACGTCGGGGTCAGCCACGAGCTCTTCGTAGGAGCCATAGGCGTGGGTAAAACCGTACTGACGGGCAAAGTCACGTGCCTTTTCGTAGCTCCGTGAGCCAACAGCACATCGACACTCTGGGCGATCTTTCAAAGTCATGGCCATCTTTATGGCGATATGGCCTGCGCCGAGGATTCCAATTCGCATATTTCTAATTTTTTATTCCTAATTTCTAATTCCTCATTATTCTATTATTCCTCCACCACTTGGGTTCGCGAGGGAAGGGGAGTGATGGTGGATTGGTTGGCAAGGTAGTCGATAAGCAGTTCCGTGTCGATGTCCATAAGTTCTTCACCTTCACCGTCGTGCGGGAAGGTGTAGGCCGTTGCAATGTAGCTGTTCATAGCCACGCGGTAGGTGCGGCTTTCGTCGAGGGGGCGTCCCCCCATGTCGGTGATATCAATGCGGGTGACATTGCCGTCGTGGGTGTAGATAGTGTAGCGTATGCCGCTGGGAAGCAAGTCGGCACGCTTGCTGTGGGGACGATAGGAACGTCTAATCATCTCACGCAGGTCGGCAGTTGTCATGCGGAAGATGAAGACGTTGTTGCAGAAGGGATTGAGTGTGAAGATGTCACCCTTTGTTATTTTACCTTTAGGCAGTTGTCCGAGACGCACGCCGCCTGAGTTTTGCAGGGCGATATCGACTTTTAGACGGTCAACGAGCGCATCCGTCATAAAGTTGGCAAGCGCTTCTTTGCCGTTGAACTGTGCTGTAGCCTCGCACAGGACGTCCTTCAGCGTGTTGTTCTCGTTAAAATCAGTGATAAGTGCCTTCACGCCGGCATCTTCAGCAATAGACTTTGACAGGTTGATAAGCTTGAAATGCTTGTCTGTGACCTTGCCGTCCTTTAGCGTTATGGTAGTTTTTCCCAGATATTTCAACCAGCATTCGGTTTGGGTAATGAGTACACCGTTTACGATAAGCTCTTTGTCGATGCGGGTGTGACTATGCCCGCCAATGATGACATCCAGCTCCGGCATAACTTCGGCAAGATGTTTATCAGCTTCTGCTCCGATGTGCGTGAGGGCAATGAACAGGTCGCAGCTGTCGCGCAGATGACGATACGAGAGGGCAGTCTTGATGGGGTCTTGGAAGGTCAGTCCGCGTAGCTTGCCTCGATGGGCCGAGGGGTAGTAGCGTCCGTCGTCGTCGGGTTCGGCTTCCGTCAGTCCGAGGATGCAGATGCGGATGCCGTTCCTTTTAAATAAGGAATAGGGCTTAGGCTGGGGCAGGGGCGAGACGGCAGGGTCAACGGTCCAGTTGGCGCTAACGGCAGTGAACTTTGCCTGACGCAGACGCTCCACAAGGATTTCCTGTCCCAGGTCGTATTCGTGGTTACCGTAGGTCTCAAAATCGTAGCCCACTTGGTTCATCAGTTCCACCATCGGATAACCTTTGGGGTTGTACTGGTCCACGATGGGGTTGCCTGTGTATTTGTCGCCTGCTGAGAGGAGAAGCACGCCGTTGGGATTTTTCTTCTTCTCAGCATCGACGAGCGTCTTCACTTTGGCGTAGTTGTCAATGCGCGCGTGCATGTCGTTTGTGGCAAAGATGACAATGGAGGTCTCATTCGCTCCGTTGGGGAGAGAGGCCGTCCGACACGAGGTAAGTGCAAATCCTACAAGCAGCCACAGCGCAAGGCTGCAAAACTGAAATCCAATCTTTTTCATTTTCTGTAAAAACGCAGGGAGGTGTTGGCCTCCCTGCGCAAGTGTTGATTATGTCAGTATCAAATAATTCCCTGCGCCAGCATGGCGTGGGCGACTTTCATGAAGCCGGCGATGTTGGCGCCCTTGACGTAGTTGATGTAGCCGTCGGGCTCGGTGCCGTACTTAAGGCACTGGGCGTGGATGCTGCTCATGATGTAGTGGAGCTTCTGATCGACTTCCTCGGCACTCCAGCTGATGTGGCCTGCGTTCTGGCTCATCTCCAATCCGCTGGTGGCGACGCCGCCTGCGTTGACGGCCTTGCCGGGGGCGAAGAGCATCTTGGCTTCGATGAAGGCGTCGATGGCCTCGGGGGTGCAGCCCATGTTGGAGATTTCGCCCACGCAGATGACGCCGTTGTCGAGTATCTGCTTGGCATCGGCACCGTTGAGTTCGTTCTGGGTGGCGCAGGTGAGGCATACATCGACCTTCTGCTCCCAGGGCTTGCGGCCAGCGAAGAACTGTGAGCCGGGGAACTTGTCGGCGTAGGGAGCCACGATGTCGTCGCCGCTGTTGCGGAGGTCGAGCAGATAGTCAATCTTCTCGCCGCTGATGCCGGCGGGGTCGTAGATGTACCCGTCAGGTCCAGAGATGGTGACCACCTTGGCACCGAGCTGGGTGGCCTTGGTGACGGCACCCCAGGCGACGTTGCCGAAGCCGCTGACGGCGACCGTCTTGCCCTCGATGGAGAGCCCGCGGGTAGCGAGCATCTGGGTGACGAAGTAGAGTCCGCCGAAGCCTGTTGCCTCGGGACGGATGAGCGAGCCGCCGTAGTCGAGGCCCTTGCCGGTGAGGACGCCTGTGCACTCGCGTGTGAGCTTCTTGTACATGCCCATCAGGAAGCCGATTTCGCGTCCGCCCACGCCGATGTCGCCTGCGGGAACGTCGGTGTCGGGGCCTATATTCTTCCAGAGCTCAAGCATGAAGGCCTGGCAGAAGCGCATGATCTCGGCTTCCGACTTTCCTCGGGGGCTGAAGTCCGAGCCGCCCTTGCCGCCGCCCATGGGGAGGGTGGTGAGCGCGTTCTTGAAGGTCTGCTCGAAGCCGAGGAACTTCAGAATAGAGGGGGTAACAGAAGCGTGGAAACGCAGGCCGCCCTTGTACGGGCCGATGGCGTTGTTGAACTGTACGCGGTAGCCGGTGTTCGTCTGCACCTCGCCCTTGTCGTCCACCCACGTTACGCGGAACGTAATCATGCGGTCGGGTTCGACAAGACGCTCGATGATTTTGGCTTTTTCAAACTCAGGATGTTGGTTGTAAATGTCTTCGATAGACAATAGCACTTCGCGAACGGCTTGGATATACTCGGGTTCGCCCGGATGCTTTAACTCAAGTGATTTAATAATCTCTTCGCTTTTCATAGAGTGATTTTTTAAATATGACGTGCAAAGATAGTGCAACTGACGCGAAGAAAAAAATAAAAACGTATTTATTTTCGCGGCGGAAAAAAGGGGGCGAAGGCGGCTTTTGTGAGCGAGAAAAAACAGTTTTCTGTTTTCTTGTTCGATTAATTGTTTTTTTTGTATTAATTTCGCGCAATCAATTTCATTCTATTGGAAAAACGGATGGCAGAAACAAACCTGAATTTTTTGAATAGCCGCAGATATCTGCTGAAAGACACCTCGTTTGTCAACCTGATGACGAAGCGCATCTTCAATGTCTTACTGGTTGCCAATCCCTACGATGTGTTCATCATGGAGGACGACGGGCGCATCGAGGAGAAGATTTTCGAGGAGTACACCCGCATCGGACTGAGCAGCGCCCCACGTTTCACCAAGGTGTCCACACAGGACGAGGCCACAGCAGCGCTTAAGAACATGCGCTACGACTTGGTCATTTGTATGCCCAGCACCGACAACACCGACGCTTTCGATATCGCCCGCAACATCAAGCTGGAGTTCCCCGACACCGAGCTGGTGGTGCTCACCCCCTTCTCGCACGGCATCACACGCTATATGGAGGGGCTCGACCTGAGCCTCTTCGAGTACGTCTTCTGCTGGCTGGGAAACACGGAGCTCATCCTCTCCATCATCAAGCTGATAGAGGACAAGATGAATCTCGACCACGATATCCACGAGGCTGGCGTGCAGCAGATTCTTTTGGTCGAGGACGGCATCCGTTACTACTCGTCGGCACTGCCCAATCTCTACCGTTTCGTGCTGGAGCAGAGCAGCAATTTCGCCTCCGAGGCCCTCAATGCCCACGAGGTGATGCTGCGCAAGCGCGGACGTCCCAAGATTGTCCTTGCGCGCACCTACGAGGAGGCGTGGGAGCTCTACTCCACCTACCGCGACAACACGCTGGGCGTCATCACCGACGTGCGCTTCCCAAAGGACGGCGAGAAGGACCCCGAGGCAGGCTTCAAGCTGCTTGATGCCATCCGCGCCGACAACCCCTTCGTGCCCATCATCATGCAGTCGGCCGAGGAGAAGAACCGCGCGCTGGCTGAGGCAAGGGGCATTGGCTACATCGACAAGAATTCCAAGAAGATGGACGTGGATCTGCGCAGTATGGTGTGGAAGCACTTCGGCTTCGGCGATCTGGTGTTCAGCGACATGCAGACGGGCGAAGAGCTGGTGCGCGTGCACAACCTGCGCGACCTGCAGGACAACATCTTCACCGTCCCTGCCGAGTCGCTCGTCTTCCTAGCCTCCCACAACATCATCTCCCGCTGGCTCACCTCGCGCGCCATGTTCCCCATCGCCGAGGTGCTGCGCAAAATCTCCATCGAGGAGGAGAAGGACATCGACGTTCATCGCCGCATCATCTTCGATGCTATCGTGCAGTACCGCAAGATGAAGAACCAGGGCGTGGTGGCCGAGTACATGCGCGGACGTTTCGACCGCTACTCCAACTTCGCACGCATCGGCGAGGGCTCGCTGGGCGGAAAGGCCCGCGGCATTGCCTTCATTGACAACCTACTGAAGAAACACCCCGAGGTGCAGTCGATGGAGCGGGCGGAGGTGCGCATCCCCAAGACGCTTGTGCTCTGCACAGACATCTTCGACCGTTTCATGGAGGACAACAACCTCTATCCCATAGCCCTCTCCGACATCCCCGACGAGGAGATTCTGGCGGCGTTCCTCCAAGGGCAGCTGCCCGACACGCTGCGCGACGATGTCGAGACGTTCTGCGACGTCGTCTCCCATCCCATTGCCGTGCGTTCCAGTTCGCTGCTTGAGGACTCGCACTACCAGCCCTATGCTGGCGTCTATGCCACCTACATGGTGCCCGACGGCCCCAATCAGCTCACCCGCCTAGCCGAGGCCATCAAGGGCGTTTATGCCAGCGTGTTCTACCGTGCATCGAAGTCCTATATGGCTGCTACCAGCAATGTCATCGACCAGGAGAAGATGGCCATTATCCTGCAGGAGGTGGTGGGCGACCGCTACGGCAAGCGCTTCTATCCGAACTGCTCGGGTGTGGCCCGCTCACTCAACTTCTATCCTGTGGGCGACGAGAAAGCCGAGGAGGGCGTCGTGGACCTGGCGCTCGGTCTGGGCAAGCACATCGTCGATGGAGGACGCTCGCTGCGTGTCAGCCCTGCCCATCCCCGTCACGTCATGCAAACCAGCGAGGTGCGTCTGGCACTCACCGAGACGCAAACCACGTTCCTGGCCATTGACATGGACTCCGACGAGCGTCCTATCACCGTCCACGAGGACTTCGACCTGCTGCGTCTGCCTGTCAGCGAGGCCGTTGCCGACGGCACCCTCGACTGGATTGGCTCCACCTACATCCGCGAGGACGATATGATTTGCGACGGTGTCGGCTACCCGGGGCGCAAGCTGGTGACCTTCTCGGGCCTGCTCCACTACGACCTCTTCCCGCTGATGACGATTGTGCAGCAGGTGCTGAAGTACGGCTCCGACGGTATGCGTCGTCCGGTGGAGATTGAGTTTGCCGTGCGTTTCGACACCAAGGAACGCTCGGGCGTCTTCTATCCTTTGCAGATGCGTCCTATCGTTAGCGCCCGAGAGTGCATTCAGGAAGACCTGACGAAGGTTGACCGCGAGCCCCTGCTGCTCTATTCCACGCAGTCGCTGGGTAATGGCATCACCTCCGACGTTGCCGACGTCATCTACGTCCGCCCGGGCATGTTCGGCTACACCATCAACCGTACCATTGCCGACGAGGTACGCCAGCTCAATGAACTCCTGACGGCCGATGACCGCGGCTACCTGCTCATCGGTCCGGGACGTTGGGGTACCGCCGACGAGGCGTTGGGCATCCCCGTCGAGTGGGGCGACATCGCTAGCGTGCGCTTCATCGTTGAGACTGCTATTGACGGGCGTCCTATCCAGCCCAGCCAAGGGTCGCACTTCTTCCAGAACCTCACCTCGTTTGGTGTGGGCTATTTCACCGTCAACCCCTTCGCACGTGGCAGCGACGATATCTTCCGCACCGAGTGGCTCGAGGCATTGCCTGCCGTCCACGAGACCGAGCATGTGCGTCACGTCCGCTTCCCCCGTCCTTTCGTCGTGAAGATGGACGGTCTCAAGAGCGTCGGCATCATCGAAATAAAGGAGGAATAAATCACTATGAACGAGATACAGCAAACAGCCCTGCAGCGGTTGAGCATCGAGGCGCTGACGCCCATGCAGGAGGCCATGATGGCATGCAGCAGCGAGCCAAGCGACATCCTCCTGCTTTCGCCCACCGGCAGTGGAAAGACCGTCGCCTACCTGCTGCCCCTCATCCAGCTGTTCGACGCGCTAACCGCTAACCGCTCCCCGCTAACCGCTAACCCTTCACCGCAAACCGCAAGCCCCTCCGCCCTCGTTGTGGTGCCCTCGCGCGAACTCGCCCAGCAGATCGAATCCGTCTGGAAGCAGATGGGTACCCCGTGGAAAGCCCTCTCGGTCTATGGCGGGCGCCCCGCTATGGACGAGCACCGTACCCTGCGCGAGGTCCGTCCTGCCCTCATCGTCGGCACTCCCGGACGCCTTAACGACCACCTGCAGAAGGGCAACATCGATGCCTCAGCCGTCCGTACCCTCGTGCTCGACGAGTACGACAAGTGCCTTGAGCTTGGCTTTCAGGACGAGATGCAAACCCTCATCGCTCGTCTCCCTCACGTGGAGCGTCGCTGGTACGTCTCCGCTACCGAAGTCGTCCCTCCCTCGTCGTCCGATGCAGGGGCAGGGGAGGCCCAGACGTCTGTCTCGCTTGCTGAAGGTCGGCGCTTCCTTCGCCTCGACTATCGTGGCGCCCAGGCACGCATCAGCACCTACCTCGTCCACTCGCCTGAGAAGGACAAGCTGCAGACCCTCTATCGGCTGCTCTGTGCCCTCGATGGCGCGCCGGTTATTGTCTTTGCCGGCTATCGCGAGTCCGTTGAGCGCATCGGCACTTTCCTGCGTGAGCAGCGCCTCGTCCATGCCGTCTATCACGGAGGGCTCGAGCAGGATCTCCGCGAACGTGCCCTCTACAAGTTCCGCAACGGCTCGGTCAACGTCCTTGTCAGCACCGACCTCGCCTCGCGTGGGCTTGACATCCCCGAGGTGCAGCACATCGTTCATTACCACCTGCCCGTCAACGAGGAAGCCTCTATCCATCGTACCGGTCGTACCGCCCGCTGGGATGCCTCGGGCAACAGCTACTACATCCTCGCCCCTGCCGAGCAGCCCCCCGCGTGGCTGACAGCCACGGACACCTTGTCTGACTTCCCTCTCCCCGACATCACCCGTCGTCCCACGCCGCCCGCCTGGGAGACGCTCTACATCGGCAAGGGCAAGAAGGATAAGTTGAACCGCATCGACATCGCCGGATTCCTCTACAAGAAGGGCAACCTCACGGCCGACGACGTGGGCCGCATCGACGTCCTCGACCACTACGCCTATGCTGCCGTCCGTCGCACGAAGGTGCGCCAGCTTCTCGCGCTCGTCAGCGGCGAGAAAATCAAGGGCATGAAAACCATTTTCGAGATAGCGAAGTAGCAATTGTCTGCGGATGGGGGTGTTGAAACGGTTGTGGATGCATCTGTTGAACATAACTGGCTGGGATTTGAGGTTTTTTACGGATAGAATAGGGAGATATATTGATGGCGGGAGAGAAGGGAAATTATTGAAAAAGCTTCCGGAAATTCTGGAGTAGCTTCTGAACTATCTGAAGCTTTACAGCGAAGTGGGCGGCGGCGCGGGGGGCAGGCGCTGTTTTCATTAGGCCCTCTATATATATAGTATCCCGAAAAAATCGAAAAATTACGATTTTTGCCATTTTTTTTCAACTTTTTTCAAAATGGCATTCACAGTGCCTTCTCGGCAGGGAGCGGAAAAAGTATCAGGTATCACGGTATCACGGTAAAAAAGTGATACCACCTTTTTCGCGCCGCCATTTTCTGTATGTGTGTTATTATATATTTATATCAAAGAAAAAAGAGAAATACAAAGAGAAGAAAGAAAGTAAAAAGGGAGGAAAACGGGTATCATGGGTGTCTGCATGATACCGTGATACTTTGATACCTGATACCACACAAACACATTGCAGCACCTTCTCAGTTGGAGGGAGGGAAAAAAGTATCAGGTATCACGGTATCATGGTAAAAAAGTGATACCACCTTTTTCGCCCCACCAATTTCTGTATGTATGTTATTATATATTTATATCAAAGAAAAAAGAGAAATACAAAGAGAAAAAAGAAAGCAAAAAAGGGAGTAAAAAGTATCAAGGGTGTCTGCGTGATACCATGATACCGTGATACCTGATACTTTTCCAACCCCTGCCGAGAAGGTGCTGTGAGTGCTTTTTTCAATTTTGTGCAAAAAAAATGGCAAAAATCGTAATTTTTCGATTTTTTCGGGATACTATATATATAGAGGGGGTCGCGAAAAGGGAGAGGCTGACACAGCTGGAAGGGAATTATAAACCATTGGATAGGGAAAGGGGGTAATGGAAGTTCCAGTCCCCTTGATTCCTATGATTGATTATTCGATTGGTATCTGAATGACAGAGAGCCATTTCTCCGGGTCGTCCTGATTCCAGGCACCATCGATATAGCAAGTGCGATGCTGCCCTATGATCTTATAGCCATGCTCATCAATGTATTTGAAGAGTTCGACAAAAGATTCACCCATACGCTCGTATGGACCGATATGTTTCATGCAGAGCACCTTGGGGATAGCAGGCAGACGCTTGAACTGGATGATTGCACTGTCTTCACCCATCTCTTCCACCTGCTCACAATACTCGATGTCGATATCCGTTGGCGTATATTCCTTGTTATGCTCTATAGTAAAGCAATAGCCTGGAGGCGGACACTTGCAACCTAAACGCTGCATCTCCGGACCAATCTTCTCGTAACACATGGGGCCGATGGCGGCATAGTTGGGGATGACTTCACGATGACTTGCCACGATGATTTCGGGCAATGACTGAATACTGAATTTTTCCATTGTCTTCATTTCTTTACGAGAGTTCCTCCAGTCGAGCAATTGGTTTCTGCGGGCTATCAGCTGCCGTAGTTGTTCCTCCGTTTCCATGATTTTCTCGGTCAGCTGCTGGATGCTGGGGGCGTGCGAGTCTTCTTCATACAAGCCCTTGATCTCATCCAGCGAGAATCCGAGCCGTTGCAAGTTGCGGATGTCCATCAGCTTCTGCATCTGGCCGATGCTGTAGTAGCGGTAGCCTGTCCACTCGTCCACCTCGTCAGGTGTCAGCAGTCCCTTCTCTTCATAGAAGCGCAGTGTCCTGACGGTAATCTGCATCATCTTTGAGAACTCTCCGATTTTTAACTTTGTTTTCTCTCTCATAATCGATCGATGTTTTTTGCATGTCTCGTGCAAACGTGAGAAGAAGGAGCTCACTTCTTATCCCGGGTGTCGCAGAGACTGGCGGCTGATTCTAGAATCGGCTGCAAAGTTAAGACGTGACGTAACGTTAGAGTCAAGAGATATCCAGAATTTAACTTCATTTTAACATAAAAGGATTCATGGCAAGAGGTAGGGGGATGAAAAAGAAATCGGGGCGCGCACAGCACGTCCCGATGACTATTGGATAGGGAAGGGGTTTTTTACTTCTTGACGTATTCCTGTACCTTCTCGGCGGGAACCATCTCTTCGGTGAAGATGTAGGCGCCGGTCTTGGGGGATTTCACCATCTTGACGACCTTGGCGTAGGAACTGGCCTTGCCGGTCTGGAGGGTTGCAACTGCTTTCTTTGCCATAGTTGATGTGATTTAGCGGTTGGACTGTTTACTTGATCTCTTTGTGGACGGTCATGCGCTTCAGATAGGGGTTGTACTTCTTCAGCTCAAGACGCTCGGTGGTGTTCTTGCGGTTCTTGGTGGTGATGTAACGGCTCATGCCGGGGACGCCGCTTTCTTTCTGCTCGGTGCACTCGAGGATGACCTGCACTCTGTTTCCTTTAACTTTCTTTGCCATAATTGTATTCTCTTGAACTGTTTATCCTATGACTGCAATTTCGTTCCAGTCGCAATAGCCATTGGCGACGGCCTCGTTGAGGGCGGCGTCCAAGCCTTTCTTGTTGATGATGCGCAGACCGGCGGCGCTCAGGCGCAGCTCAATCCAGCAGCCTTTCTCTACATAGTAGAACTTCTTCTTAAACAGGTTCACATCGAACGAGCGCTTGGTGCGACGCTTGGAGTGTGACACGTTGTTGCCAATCATGGCCTTTTTTCCGGTAATTTGACAAATCTTAGACATCGCTATCTTCTTTAATGTTTACTTATTCTTTTTTCTGGAGGCCGGGGTGGGCTGGAAACGGTGCATTTAGCATCCAATGCACTGATTCGCGGCGCTTTACCAGGTCCTTCCTTGGTTGTTCTTAGAAATCAGCGTGCAAAGTAACGACTTTTTTCTGGAATATCCAAATAAATCAGCAGTTTTTTTGCGTTTTATTCTTCGCTCCAGGCGATTTCGGCCGAGCCGAAGCAGCGGTGACGGTCTTTGTCGTAGAGCACGCAGAACTGTCCGGGTGCGACGCCTTGGATGGGGACTTCGGAGTGGATGACGCCGTCGTCGAGGGTGGCGCGGGTCCAATGAGGGGTGTGGCGTATCTTGAAGGTGATGTCGCGCGGCAGCGTGCAGGGGGTGAGTAGGTGGATGTCGCAGATGGGGAAGTGGCTGCGACAGACGGTCTGCGGCTCGTAGCCCTTGACGACGTAGAGGATGTTATGCTCCATGTCCTTTCGGACGACGTTCCAGGGGCCGCCGCCGAGCCCGAGGCCCTTGCGCTGCCCGATGGTGTGGAACCAGAGACCACGGTGCTGCCCGATGACGCGGCCTGTGTCCCAGTCGACGACGTCGCCGGGCTGCTCACCGAGGTAGCGGCGCACATAGTCGTTGTAGTTGATCTTCCCGAGGAAGCAGATGCCCTGCGAGTCCTTACGGTGTGCGCTGACGAGGTGCTCGCGCTCGGCGATGGCGCGCACTTCGTCCTTGTAGAGGTGCCCGATGGGGAAGAGAGCTTTGCGGAGTTGCCAGTCGTAGATCTGGGCAAGGAAGTCGGTCTGGTCCTTCACGGGGTCGGGGCTGGTGGTGAGCCACTTCTGCCCGTCGATCCACTCCGTCTGTGCGTAATGGCCGGTGGCGATGAGGTCGTAGTCGTGGCCTGCCTTCTCGTCGAAGGCGCCGAACTTGATGAGGCGGTTGCACATGACATCGGGGTTGGGAGTAAAGCCGGCACGGACTTTCTCCATGGTATAGCGCGTCACCTGATCCCAGTACTCGCGGTGACAGTCGACGACATTGAGCGTCAGCCCATAGCGTGCGGCTATGGAGGTGGCCATCTCCATGTCCTCTTCGGAGGTGCAGTCCCACTCCTCGGTTTCGTCGGGGCCGATGCGGATGTAGAAGCAGTCGGGCTTGAGTCCCTGACTGACGAGCTGCCAGGCGGCTACCGAGCTGTCGACGCCTCCGGAGAGGAGCAGGGCGATGCGCTTGTCGTGGAGTTGGGTGAGGTCTGTCATGGCTTGTCCTTGAGGATAGTGAGGAGTGTCTCGAGGAGTCGTATGTTCAGCTCACGGCTGTCGGAGAGCACGTTCCATGCGGCATCCTCGGAGAGTACGCCGCGCTTGAGGTCGGCAGGGAGCAGGCCCTGTTCGTCAGCATGGAAGTCGGCCTTCCACACGTCGCTGCCGTAGTAGGCGGCAAGTGCCTTGATGGCTTCCTGCGCCTGGGAGTAACGGTCGAGAGCTGCCGAGAGGTCGGCAACGGCAGCTGTGGCTTCGTCGAGACACAGCTCCATCTGCTTGATGCGTTCGGTCTGTTCCATTTCTTGGGTGAATGGGTGTTTGTAGGCTGCAAAGGTAGTGGATTTTGAAGAATTTTGTGCGGGAATGAAAAAAAATGTTGTTTTTGTTTGGCACTTTTAACGGTTTGCCGTATCTTTGCAGCCGAATTTGAAAACGGTCCTTTAGCTCAGTTGGTTCAGAGCGCTTGCTTGACAGGCAAGAGGTCCGCAGTTCGAACCTGCGAAGGGCCACAACCGAAAGGGAATTGAAGATTGAGGCATCAATCTTCATTCCGTTTAAGGGGTGAATTCCAGAGTGGCCAAATGGGGCAGACTGTAAATCTGCTGTCTATCGACTTCGGTGGTTCGAATCCATCTTCACCCACGAAAGGTTTTTCATAACTAAGCGTTTTTATTTAAAGATGGGAGAAGTCTGGATGGGATATCCAGACTTCTCTCGTTCATGTGGGTTGACGGGGGAGGGTTAGTCCTCTTCAACCTGCGGGGCAATGAGCTTGTAGCCCTTGCCGTGGATGTTGATGATCTCCACCGTGGGGTCGGCCTTCAGGAGCTTGCGCAGCTTGGTGATATAGACGTCCATGCTGCGGGCGTTGAAGTAGTTGTCGTCAATCCAGATGGTCTTGAGGGCATACTCTCGCTGGAGGATGTCGTTGGCGTGTGCGCAGAGCAGGGTGAGCAGTTCAGACTCTTTGGTGGTGAGCTTCTGCTGGTCGTCGCCACAGGTGAGCAGCTGCTTCTGCGTGTCGAACGAGAAGGAGCCGAAGCGATAGAGCGTGACGGTCTTGGTCTTCTGTCCGTGTACGCGGCGCAGGATGGCCTCGATGCGCAGGGTGAGCTCTTCCATGCTGAAGGGTTTGGGGATGTAGTCGTCGGCACCCAGACGGAAGCCTTCCTGCACGTCTTCCTTCATGGTCTTGGCCGTGAGGAAGATGATGGGTACTTCGGTGTTGACCTCGCGGATTTCCTTGGCCAGCGTGAAGCCGTCCTTCTTAGGCATCATCACGTCGAGCACACAGACGTCGTACTTGTTTTTCATGAAGGCTTTGTAGCCGGCTTCGCCGTCGGGACAGAGGTCTGTCTCATAGCCTTTGGCGTTGAGGTACTCTCTCAGCAGCATGCCGAGGTTCTCGTCGTCTTCACAAAGTAGGATTTTCAATTTGTCGCCCATAGTTGATTGGAATTAAGGGTTAATACTATTGTTCGTTTTCTATTATTATTGTCATGCATTGTCCAGCAGGGGCAGGGTGATGATGAACGTCGTACCTACGCCGAGCTCACTCTCAGCACGGATGGAGCCCTTGAGGTCGGTGACAATCTTCTTCACGTAGGCCAGTCCGAGGCCAAAGCCCTTCACGTCGTGCTTGTTGCCGGTGTGGACGCGGTAGAAGCGGTCGAAGATGTGCTTGAGATTGTCTTTCTTGATGCCTATGCCGTTGTCCTTGACGGCTATGCAGAGCTTGCCTCCATCGTTCCAGGTGCTGACTTTCAACTCCAGCGGGGTGTCCTCGCGACGGTACTTCACGGCATTGTCGAGGAGGTTGAAGATGACGTTGGTAAAGTGCATTTCGTCGGCTGCGACAAGGGCGTCGGCGGCATCGAGGGAGGCGGTGAGGGTGCCTCCGTATTTCTTTACTTTCAGTTCGAAGGTGTGCACGACGCTGTCGATAGTATCATTGGCATCGAGGTCGCGCAACTTGAGGGAGGTGTTCTGACGGTCGAACATGGACATCTGGAGTACCTTTTCCACCAGCAGGCGCAGGCGTTTCGTCTCGTCGTTGATGACGCCGGAGATATGACGCGCCATTTCAGGGGATTTGGTGACGCCCGAGTCGCCCAGCATCTGGGCTGCCAGCGAGATGGTACTGATGGGGGTCTTCAACTCGTGTGTCATGTTGTTGATGAAGTCGTTCTTCACCTCGGTGAGCTTTTTCTGGCGCGAGATAATCCACAAGGCGTAACTGAATGTCACCATCAGAATAAGGGTGAAGATGATGGCAGGCATAACGTAGCGTATGGAGTTGAACATGTAGGTGTTGGCATCGGGGAAGTGTATCTTCAGCACGCCCATGCGGTTGGGCGGGTCGTTGCGGAAGAGTATTTGCGAGTAGGTAGCTCCGTGGCGCTTCTCCTCGTAGTCGGGACAGCTATAGACCAGGCGTCCGTCGGAGGTGCTGACGGTGAAGTGGTAGGTCAGCGTGATGCCGTTGTTAAGCAGCTCGGTCTGCAGGTCGCGGTCAAGGGTCTGGAAGTCGATGCGCTGGCTGAGAGGCTTGTTGCTAGCGGTGTAGAGGATGTTGTAGATGACCTCGTCCATCAGGGCACGCTGGTTGGCATAGCGCTTGCGGATGATGTCCTGCAGCGACTGGGAGGTCTGGGGTATGGGGGCATCGCTCTTCACTTGTGCCTGCGGCTTGGGCGGGAGCGTGATGGAGTGGAACTCGAAGGCCGAGACACGCCCGTCCTTCATTTGTATATTATACTCGTGGCTCTCGGACTGCCCCTGGCTGGCACGCGCGTTGCGCTCTGTCTGGATGGCGTCTTGCTCCAGGTAGTTCATAGTTTCATAGACTTCGAGGTTATGAGCCGTCGCATAGAGGCTGCGCTTGACAGATTCCTCAAACTGTTGGCGGCGCATCGAACGCATCTCGTCGATGTACCGGACTTGCAGCACAAGCAGGGCTACGCACGACAGCCCTATCACAATACTCAATAGCCAAATGACATGTTTTCTCATACGCTGCAAATATAGGGAACTCTTAAATTCATGCTCTCATTTTTATTAAAAAATATTCGGTGTTTGGCAAAAATTAACCAAACACCGAAAAATAACTTGCTTTTTTAACAACCTATTTGTACTCCACCATTTCGTCCATGTTACGGTAGGCTTTGTGACGGTCTGAGGGTTTGGCATCGTCAGCAGGATAGCCGAAGGGCATCAGCAGGATGGGGTGGATGTTGTCGGGAAGTCCGAGGAGAGTCTTAGCCTCGTCCTGACGGAAGGTGCCCACAGGGCAGGTGCCGATGCCGAGGTTCCATGCTTCAAGCATCATGTGCGTGAGCACGATGGTAACGTCAATCTCTCCGAAGTTGCCGTTTTCGCCCCGACGGCACACGCGGTTGTCGTCGTAGCAGAAGAGGAAGGCCTGCGGGGCGCCGTACATGCAGGGGCTGAACTGGTTGGCCTTTGCCACAGCATCCTCCGAGCGCAGCACGTAAATCATCTGCGGTTGGCTGTTGACGGCTGTGGGAGCCAGTTTGCCGGCTTCGAGAATAAGGTCGATTTTCTCCTGTTCCACGGCTTGCGAGGAAAAGTGGCGCACGGAGTAGCGCTCAGCTGCAATGTCCATAAAGTCTTTTTTCACTGTTGTTTCCACTGTTTGTTCGTTTTTCTGATCTTTTTTCTGTCCGTTGCAGGCACACAGCGGGAGAGCCAGCGCCATCAAAAGGAGCAATGTGTACTTTTTCATATTCTTACATTATAATTGTTTCGGCAAAGATACGTGTTTTTTCGGAACTTGTGCAAAATCATGTCGTTTTTTTTGTGTATTTCGTCAACGTGCGTTACCTTTGCTGCCAGAAACAAATTATCCTAACAGCGTATTTAGTATATGAAAAAGAAATTCTTGTTTGTGATTCTGGGCGTGTGCTGCCTGATTGTGGTGTTACTTATGAACTGCTGCACGGTGGTCGACTCGGGTGATATCGGCGTGAAGTTCCATAAGTGGTCGAGCCGTTCCGACATGCATGGAGGCGTGGAGGGAACGTGCCGCGGTTGGGTGTTCTACAATCCCATCACTACCCGCATCTACAAATATCCTACGTACGTGCAGCGTAAGAACTACGAGCCGTTCAACGTGAATGCCAAGGATGCTTCCATCTTTTCTATGGACCCGACGATTGCCTACCGCATCGACGAGGAAAAGGTGTGCAGCATCTTCGTCAAATACCGTAAGGGCGTGCGCGAATTGGAGAGCGGCTACATCCGCACGTGTATCTACGAGGCTTACCGCACGTGTGCCAACCAATACACCTCCGACTCGCTGATGTCTAATCGCGAGAAGTTTGAGAATGATGTCCGCTCGCGCCTTGACGCCACGATGCGCGACGAAGGCTTCATCGTCGAGGAATTTACGTCGCAGATTACTCCTCCTGCGTCGCTCACGGAGATGATTAATGAGAAGAACATCGCCATCCAGTCGGCGCTGAAGGCCGAAAACAAGGTAAAGGAGGCTGAGGCAATGGCTAAGATTGCTGTGGCAGAGGCTCGCGGTAGCGCCGAGGCCATGAAGGTGAAGGCTGACGCCGAGGCTTACTACAACCGTACCATCAGCGCCTCGCTTTCCGAGCAGATTGTGCAGGAAGACTGGATTGAGAAATGGGACGGCAAGCTCCCCACGTACATGACGGGCAACGGCAGCGCCGTCATGATCATGCCTGAGAAGAAATAACGCTGAGCAGTTGCCGCAGGGCTTCCAGGACGGCTCGCTGGGTGTTCTGCGCGCGGCCCAGGTCTTCGCCGCTGAGACGGTAGGTGTGTACGGCTCCCTCGGCTGAGGCAACGGCTATCCAAACAGTCCCCACAGGGTTTTCGGGTGTTCCTCCTGAAGGGCCCGAAACGCCTGATGTGGAAACGGCAAAGTCTGCTTTCAGGGTCTTTAATGCCCCTTGTGCCATCTCAATAACCACTTGTTCGCTGACAACATCGAAGCGGCGCAACGTGCTGGCTTTGACGTGCAGGAGGTCTTGCTTGACTTCGGTAGCGTAGGAAACGATGCCCCCTCGCACAACGGCAGAGCTGCCGCTGATGGACGTGAGTGCCGCAGCAATGCCTCCGCCTGTGCAGCTTTCGGCTGTGCCGACGGTCTTATGGCAGGCTGCCAGCGCTTTTATTATTGCTCGGGCTGTGGTACGTATTTCCTGTTTCATGGTTACGTTCCTAAAGGGTGACACGTGAGAAGGCAGGCTGGTCGATGGAGCAGAAGTCCTCGTCCTGATATTTGTAGTAGCCTGTGATGGCAATCATGGCGGCGTTGTCGGTAGTGAATCCGAACTTGGGGATATAAACGTTCCAGCGGTAGCGGCGCGAATGGTCGAGGAAGGCTTTGCGTAGCCCCGTGTTGGCGCTGACGCCTCCAGCCACAGCCACCTCGCGTATGCCGAGGTCCTTGGCAGCACGGCGCAGCTTGTCCATCAGGATTTCCACAACAGTCCGTTCCAGCGAGGCAGCCAAGTCGGCCTTGTTCTGCTCAATGAAATCGGGATTCTCCTTGATTTGGTCGCGCAAGAAATAGAGGAACGACGTCTTCAGTCCGCTGAAGCTGTAGTCGTATCCTGCGATGTGCGGTTTGCTGAAGGTATAGGCATCGGGATTGCCCTGTCGAGCAAGTTTATCGATAATAGGGCCTCCAGGGTAGCCCAGTCCCATCACCTTCGAGCATTTGTCGATGGCTTCTCCGGCAGCATCGTCGATAGTCTGCCCAATGACTTCCATCTGGTTGTAGGCTTTTACAAGGACAATCTGCGAATTTCCACCCGACACCAGCAGGCAGAGGAAGGGGAAGGAGGGGTGAACGGGCACCACGTCCTTTTCGTCGATGAAATGGGCCAGGACATGCCCCTGCAGATGATTGACGTCGATGAGCGGAATGCCCAACGAGCGGGCGAAGCCTTTGGCAAACGACACGCCCACAAGCAACGAGCCCATCAGGCCTGGACCTCGTGTGAAAGCCACAGCCGACAGCTGCTCCTTCTTTACCTCGGCGCGTTTGAGCGCTTGGTCAACAACGGGTACGATGTTCTGCTCATGGGCACGCGAAGCCAGCTCCGGCACCACGCCCCCGTAGCTCTCGTGTACCGCCTGCGACGCCGTGACGTTCGATAGCAACACCCCGTTGCGGATGACGGCTGCCGACGTATCGTCGCACGACGACTCTATACCTAATATAATAATGTCCTTTTCCATTGCTGCTGCAAAGGTACGCTTAGGTGGGGGAAAAAACAAATTTATTTGCTTCTTATATGAAAAACAGACGCTATTTTTCTCGCAGCACAAGGGGATTTTCTTAAAACTCAGTTGTGATTTAATTAAAACACAGCTGAATTTTAATTAAAACCCAATTGGGTTTTAATTAAAACTCAATTGGGTTTTAAGGAAAGAGGAAGGGAATGGTGATTTTTTACAGGCGTTTCGACGGAAAAAGGAGGGGCGTTCTTCCGTGATATTCTTTCGTTAATTGTTCTGAATTGCGCGATGTTTTTTTGCTCGTTTGTTTGCGAATGTGTGGGGATTGCTTTACCTTTGCAGACATAAACGAATAGAATCCCCAAGAAGACGATGGAGAGAGTGACGGTACTGCCCCCAGAACGGCTTGTGAACGGCTGGATAGACCCTCAGTTTTTGCCTGCAGGGAAGGATAAGTATTACCTTCGCAACAAGCAGGTGAAGGCTCCGAAAGGGGGCTGGCGCCATCTGTATAGCGACGAGATTGAACGACTCGTTAAGAATAACAACACAGCCACAACGTGGGACACCATCTGGGTAACGGATGAGTTTGAGCCGCGCATGGTGAAGAACAACAAGTTCTACGGCACCGTCCGCATCGGGCGCATCAGCACCAACGGACTGCAGTATCACGACTTGCGCCTCCCCATCGGTATCACCAACAGCAACATCCACAGCTGCGACATCGGCGACGACTGCGCCATTCACGACGTGCATTACCTGAGCCACTACATCATCGGCCCCCGCACGATGCTTTTCAACATCGAGGAGATGTGTACGACGGACCATGCGAAGTTCGGCAACGGCATCGTGAAGGACGGCGAAGAGGAGAGCGTGCGCGTGAAGCTGCAGGTGATGAACGAGACGGGCTGCCGGTCGGTGTGGCCCTTCGACGGCATGATTACCGCCGACGCCTACATGTGGGCGAAGTATATCGACGACAAGGAGCTCATGCAACGCCTGGAGGAGATTACGCAGGCAAGCGTTGACCATCATCGGGGCTACTACGGCACGGTGGGCGAGGGCTGCGTCATCAAGAACTCCAGCATCCTGAAGGATGCGAAGATTGGCGCGTGCTGCTACATCAAGGGTGCCTCGAAGCTGAAGAACATCACCATCAACAGCTCCGAGAAGGAGCCCTCGCAGATAGGCGAGAACGTCATTCTTGTCAACGGCATCATGGGCTACGGCTGCAGAGTGTTTTACAGCTGCACGTGTGTGAAGTTTGTCTTAGGCAACAACTGCAACATCAAATACGGCGCCCGCGTCATCGACTCTATCCTGGGTGACAACAGCACCATCTCGTGCTGCGAGGTGCTGAACAACCTCATCTTCCCAGCCCACGAACAACACCACAATAACTCGTTCCTTGTGGCTGCGGTGGTGATGGGGCAGAGCAACATGGCTGCCGGCGCCACCGTAGGCAGCAACCACAACAGCCGCACCAACGACAACGAGATTGTGGCTGGACGCGGATTCTGGCCCGGGCTGTGCAGCAGCGTGAAGCACTCAAGCAAGTTTGCCTCGTTCACGTTGCTTTGCAAGGCCGCCTATCCCTTTGAACTGAATATCAAGTTGCCCTTCTCCCTCGTTAGCAACAACGAGCAGAAGGGCGAGCTCGAGGTGATGCCCGCCTTCTGGTGGCTGCACAACATGTATGCGCTTTCGCGTAACTCCTGGAAGTACCAGACACGCGACAAGCGCGTCACGAAGGTGCAGCACATCGAGTTTGAGACCTTTGCCCCCGACAGTATGGAGGAGACAATCGCCGCCCGTAAGCTGTTGGAGGTTTGGACGGCAAAGGCTTGGTTGAAACAACAAAATGAGAATACAGACACCTACACCGAAAAGCAACTGCGGGCTAAGGGCCACGAGCTGCTGGGTGGAGACCCTGCCATTGTGGACGGCCTCGAAATCTTCGGTGAAGACATGGAAAAAGGTAAACGTCACGTGCGCATCCGCAAGGCTTATAGCGCCTATCACGCTTATGGCGATATGCTCATCCACTACGCCATGATGAACGTGCTGAGCTACATAGAAGCCAATTCGGGCGAGACGCTGACATCCATGTCCACCCTGCTTCGGAGCCGTCGCCAGCGCGAATGGATTAACCTCGGAGGGCAGCTGATGATGACTACGGACTTCGACCGCATCCGCGCCGATATCCGTGAGGGCAAGCTGACTTCCTGGAAGGACATCCACAAGCGCTACAACGATATTTGGAGGCGTTATCCCCTTGACAAGCTTCGTCACGCCTATCTCTCGCTGTGTTTCGTGATGGGTGTAGATTCAATGGACGGCGCCGCGTGGCAACACGCCATTGACGCCGAGAAGCGCATTCAGCAGTACATCTGCGAGCAGGTCTATCTGTCGCGCAAGAAGGATTACGACAACATCTACCGTCAGGCCACCTACCGCAACGAGGCGGAGATGGAGGCTGCCATTGGTACTATCGAGAGCAACTCTTTCGTGCAGCAGATTCGCCGTGAGACGGATGTCAACCTGAAGCGCCTTGAAGAACTTCGTCTGAGGCTATGAGAAACATATTATTAACCATTTAACTCAATTATTCTATGAATCTGAAAGAAGAGAAATATGCCCAGTTTTACCTGGTGCAAGAAATGATGGGAACGGTTGACACCGTTCGTAATTTCAACCCTGCCGACAGCCAGTTTGTGGCTGATGCCGTCAAGGAAACGCGTAAGCTGATGTTTTCGGGCGAGGGCAGCAGCCGCATCATGCCTGCCAAGAACGCCCGCCGTGTCGCCATGCGTAACGGCCTCGACATCAATATTCAGACTGACGGTAGCTACCAGTGCTGTGAATACAAGCTTGACGACTATGCCGTGGTGCTCGACTCCAACAGCGGGCGAACGAAAGAGACGCTGATGCTGGCGCTCGACCTGAAGGCTAAGGGCAACAACCGTCGCTTCTCACTCTCGGCGAATCCTAACACTCCCCTTGAGGAGGCTTGCGTGAAGGGCAATGTGCTGAAGTGCGGCTGGGAGAATGCTGTTGCTGCCACGAAGAGCGTAGTAGAGCAGGCCTTGTTCTGTGAGAGCATCGTCTGGAACGTTGCCGGCAAGGATATGAAGGCTGCCCTGAAGGGGCTTCCTGAAAAGCTTGAAGCCGCTCTGACGTTGCCCGTAGACCCTGAAATCGTGGAATGGGTAAAAGCTGCGCCTACCATCTACTTCTGTGGCATGAACGACGGCGTGGCTGAGGAACTTACCCTCAAGACCAACGAGATTACCCGTCGTAAGAGCGACTTCCTCGAAGGCACCTATGCCGTTCATGGCATCGAGGAGGTGATGCAGGAAGGCGACATCGTCTTCGTCGTAGCCCCCATTGAGAACGAGTACGACAAGTTCCTTACCGTGTTCAAGAACGCCGGCGTGCACGTCGTAGCGATTGACACGAAGCCGACACCCTTTGCCAAGACGGTTGTAGTTCCCGATGCAGGCGAGATGCAGGCCTACGTTTATCTCTGTGCTGGTTGGAACCTGCTCGTTGAGGTAGGTATTAGCGATGGCATCAACCTTGATAAGCCCAATCGCGCCCGTAAGGTCGGTAACGAAATGTAATAATAAGGTATGAAGAAGTTCCTCTCGCAGCTTTGGCATTACATTGGGCGTCACAAGTACCTGATTACGGTGATTGCCTTTCTGCTTATAGTCGGTTTCCTGGACAAGAACAACATGATGGTGCGCCTGAAGAATCGCTACGAAATCAGCCGCCTCAGCGCCCAGAAGCAGGAATTCCAGAACCTCTGCGATTCGCTTAGTGACGAACTGCAGTCCTTCGATACTGATGGCAAGTCGCTTGAACGCATTGCCCGAGAGCAGTATGGCATGCACGAGGCTGGGGAGGATGTATTCATTGTTAAAGACAAGTGATGCGGCAGATAATCTATTGGACGGGCGGCGTTCTGCTCCTTTTGGGAGCGGTTGTCTATGTGACGGGCTGGGCTTTCGCCCCTTATGTCTATCTGGCTGGCGCCGTAATGTTCAGCGCTATGCAGGTGACAGAGCGATATGAGGATGATAACTTCATCGTCAGACGCTTGCGTCGTCAACAATGGATTGCTGCCTTCCTGCTTGTGCTTGCAGGCGTGCTCATGATTGTTCTGCGGCATAACGAATGGGTTGTCTGCCTGCTCGTTGCCGCTATCATTGAACTCTATACCTCGTATCGCATCCCACACGAACGAGAGAAACAATAACTGCCTGCAATCGTTTATGAGAGGGCAAGTTGTAATAGGTGAGTAAAGCCCAATCGTAGTTTTTTCACATATGAAAAAATAAATAAAAAAAAGCCCTTCTCTTTTAAATAATAATAAATCGTTTCCTTATGTCGGGGGAACGATTTATTTTTGCGTCGTTTTCAGTCTAAACACTCGTGAAAAGTATCTCATCGTTACTATTGGCCTCTGTGCTGTTATTCTCTTGTCAGGACATGTATGTCGTCAAGGGCATGACAGACGTAACGTATTTCAAAGGGCGTCAAGTAGCTTTGAAGGTGCCGACAGCCGATGGAAGTTGGTTGACGGTAGACTCCTGTCAAGTGACGCATGGCGAGTTTACGATGAAGGGACATCTGGATTCAATAGCGCTGGCAACGTTGTTTGTAGATGAGATGCCACTTATTCCCATTGTCCTTGAAGCGGGGATGCTCAATGTCAGGCTGTCAAACTTAACAGGACGTGTTACCGGCACACGACTCAACGAGGCTCTTTATGCTTTTTTTGATGAAAAGAATAGGCTGGACGCGCAGGTGGACGAGTTAGGACACACGGAGTCGCAGATGATTATGAACGGTGAACGCATCGAAGATGTGCATCATTATGTCGATTCTGTTTATACTTCGATTGCCGATGCCATGCATGAGTTAATTACGGGCTTAAACCCTCTTATTCGCCGTTATGTGATGGCTGTAAATGATGAAATGTCGCGGCAAAATTTGGCAGCGGGAAATTATCCTTAATCCTATTTAGACCTTATTCTTTATATTGTTCGTCCAGTCCCGCAAGGACTGCCTCCCGAGTGACGTCGCGTAGACGATCTATTTCTGTTCCGTCAGTTCCTTCCGGGAATATCGGGTCGTGGATGACAAGACGAAGGGGGAAACGACGGACGTATTTCTGTCCTTTGGGCATCACCTCAAATGTGCCGTTGATGCTGACGGGGGCGATAGGTAATTGTTGTTCTACTGCTAGCTTGAAAGCGCCCCGCTTGAAGGGGCCGAGCTTGCCGGTTAAGGTACGCGTACCCTCTGCAAACATCGCTAATGAGTTATGATGGCGAAGGAGCTCATCAGCTTTCGACATGGTGTGAACAATGTCTGCTTTACTTGTACGGTCCACCGTGATAAAGCCACAGCATTTGCAGGCAAAGCCAATAAGCGGAATACGTGAAAGCTCTTTCTTCATCATCCATTTGAAACGGTAGGGCATGAAGCCAAGCATAAGAAAGATGTCGAACATGCTCTGATGATTGCCTACAATAATGTATGCTTGTTTTCGGTCCAGCTTTTCCTTTCCTTCAACTTTAACGGGCAGAAGGAACATGCGGCAGAAAAGCCATCCCCAGACCCTTGCTGTCCACCATCCAGCTTCCATGCCGAATAAGGTGCCGCAGACGATAGCTGCCAACGCACAGAAAATGGATACGATGAGCATCACAGGAAATGCGATGCAGTATTGGTAAATGAGATAAAGCGGTTTCATATCAGTTCACATTTTGAAATCATATAATAGAATCTTAATCCAACACGGCACGGAGGAACTGGCGCATACGTTGGGGCGGAAGGCCACGTCGTCGGGTGTAGTCTTCAAATTGTTCGTTACTTATAGTGCCGATGCTGAAATAACGGGCAGATGGATGTCGGATAATAAGCCCTGAAACGGATGAGGGTGGAGCCATGGCACCATTTTCTGTGAGTGTGATTCCGATGTTTCCCATGTCAAGCAGTTTGTCTAAAAGGAAGTTGATGGTGAGGTCTGGGAGGCTGGGGTAGCCTACGGCTGGACGAATTCCTTTGTAATCTGTTTTGCCTTTATTGACATCATTCTGATTCTTTTTGTTCCAGGTATCCTCATCCACCTTCTCTGCGGCTGCTTCAGCTAAGCGAGTAGCAAGCGTTTGCATCATTAGGCTTTCGTATGGGTCGGCGTTAGCGTTGGCCTTCAGCGCGCATGTAGTAGCAAAGAGCCCCAACGTATCTTTGTCTGGACGGATGAAGTCTGCCAAACATAGTGCATATCCATCAGCCCCAAGTTTTTGTTGCCGCAACAAAGGAATCACTATTGTCTGATGCTTGGAGTCAGGAGCCTCAATGATGATGTTGTCTTCCTCGCTGTGGGCTTTTACTTCCCAATACAGAGCCTTTGCTCCAATGTTGTCAGCGAGGGACGTCAGCATTCGCAATGCATCAGCTTTCAACTCTGCCCCCTGCTCCGTGTGTTCCTTCACTTGCCACGCATGGAAGAAATATACCCAGTCAATGAAGGGAACAAGTTCGGCAACTGTGTATTGGAAATGTTGAATCATACGTCAAGATTATGAATGTCGGGCGAAGGTGAGGCGTTGTCCTCGGGCTGAAGGATTGACAACGCCCTCGGAATAGGCTAAGGTGCCGTTGACCCACGTCTTTTGGACAGACCAAACGCTATCTGTCTTTTTCACCAGAACAAGGTCGGCTTGATAGTCTGGACGGATAAAACCTCGGTGGGCAATGTCATAGCGGAGGGCGGGATTGTGGCACATCGTGCGCACAACGTCTGTAATATCAAAACAGCCTTTGTCCGCAAGGGTAAGCATTGACGTCAGGGAGTGTGGCAACGTAGCGATGCCCGAGGCAGCCCGCAGCGCACCTCCCTCCTTGTCGGCAGGGGTATGGGGAGCGTGGTCGGTACCGATGGTATCAATAAGCTGTTCATGAATGGCACTTCGTAGTGCATCACGATCTGCTGCCGTCTTGATAGCCGGATTGCATTTGATGGCTGTTCCGAGAGTGTCATAGTCTGCATCGATGTAGAGCAGGTGGGGGATACAAGCTTCGGCAGTTATCTTCTTTCCTTCGACAGGGCCTCGCTGGAACAATTGCAGTTCGCGAGCCGTACTGATGTGAAGAATATGTATGTTTGCTCCTGTACGTTCTGCCAACGCTATAGCACGTGCTGAGGAACAATAGCAGGCCTCCTCGCTACGGATAAGGGAGTGATAGCGGAGGGGTAAATCTACACCAGTCGATGAACTATCGTTGACTTGGAGTGAGTCTTGAAGGAGCCGCTTATAGTGGGCAATGTTGGCAGAGATAATATCTTGATCCTCGCAATGGAGGGCGATAGGAAGGGATGTGGCACGGAAAACGGCTTCAAGCGCTTCATCGTCGCTCAACAACATTCCACCCGTGCTGCTGCCCATAAAAACCTTTATTCCACAATTCGTGGTAGGATCAAGGCGTTCAACTTCGATGAGATTGTTGTTTGTAGCCCCCAGATAGAAAGACCAGTTGGCAGGACTACACGCCTCAGCGATGCTGTGCTTAGCTTCTACGAGTTCGATGGTAGTTGTTTGCGGAATACAGTTGGGCATGTCCATATAGCTGGTGACACCCCCCATGACAGCCTTATGGCTTTCGCTGGCAATAGTGGCCTTGTGTGTAAGTCCTGGCTCACGGAAATGGACATGCTCATCAATGACGCCAGGAAGAAGCAACATACCAGAGGCGTCAATGACAAGATCATCCCCTTTTCCCTCCTGTAGGAGAGACGACTCTGCTGAGACTTTTACAATCTTCTCGCCCTCCAGCACTACTGCGCCAATAAAGGTGTGGCCTTCGTTGACGATAGTAGCGTTTTGGATGATGGTGCGAGGCATGAAGGGGGGCTATTTAGCTTTGGGGTATTTCTTAAACCAACCGTCCCAGCGGAGACGAAGGACTCCGAAGACAGCTTCGCCGAAAATACTGCTGTTCATCTTGCTGGTGCCTAGTTCGCGGTTGACGAAGATGACAGGCACTTCCTTAATGCGGAAACCACACTTCCAGGTAGTGAACTTCATCTCAATCTGGAAGGCATAGCCCTTGAAGCGGATTCCATCAAGGTTGATGGTTTCCAGCACACGACGGCGATAGCATTTGAATCCGGCTGTTGTGTCGCGCACGGGAATGCGCGTGATGAACTGCACGTAGCGGCTGGCGTAGTATGACATCAGCACACGGCCCATAGGCCAGTTGATGACGTTTACACCACTGACGTAACGGCTCCCGATGGCAAGGTCGTATCCCTCATCAGCACAGGCGGCATAGAGGCGAGGCAGGTCGTTCGGATTGTGACTGAAGTCGGCGTCCATCTCGAAAATGTAGTCGTAGCCATGTTCCAGCCCCCATTTGAAACCACAAATGTAGGCTGTGCCAAGACCCTGCTTGCCGCTACGTTCCACCATAAACAGACGCTCGGGGAATTCCCCTTGTAAACGACGTACGATGTCGGCAGTGCCGTCGGGTGAGCCGTCCTCAATGACAAGGATATGGAACACCTTCTCCAGTCCGAAAACGGCACGGATGATGTTCTCGATATTCTCCTTCTCGTTGTAGGTGGGGATGATGACGATGCTATCGGAAGCGTTCATTTTTTATCTTCTTTTGTTGTTTTTCTTTGTTTTCTTGCTGTTGTTCTTCTTTTTGGAGCTCAGCGCAGCAGCGATGGCAGCCAAGAGAACAACACCGATAACGATATAGACCCATGTGCCCATGCTGTCGCCCTTGATGCGGCTCCACATCTCCAGCATCTCCTTGGTGCGTTCGCCATAGTCGCGCATGACGGCGCAACGTTCGATGACGCTGGCATCGGGGTATTGCACGTCGTTGACAAAAACGCTGTCGCAGCCTTCACCAAAGAAGTAGCTGAGGTTGATGGGGGTAGTAATGCTTTCGTCAGTTTTGGCTTCCAGAATCTCGGGCGAAGCGATGGCACTTACGTACCCTACGATGTCCATGTTACGAAGGGCGTTCTCGGGCAAGCACATGTAATTGATAAAGTAGTTGGCAGCCTTGGTGTTCTTGGCGTACTTGGGGATAACCCAGCCGTCGAACCACACATTAGAACCCTCTTTGGGAACCTGATAGCGGAGCTCGGTGCCGATTTCAGCAGCTTCGTCAATGGCAAACATGGCATCTCCGCTCCAGCTGAGGTTGAGCCAAATCTTACCCTTTGTCATCATTTCCTTGCCGAAGTCAACTTCCCAACCGGCAATGTTGCCCATGTTCTTGGCAGCTTTCAACGTGTCCTCGATGAGGGCGATGGCAGCATCGCTAGCGTCGTTCATCAGCTGCTGACGGGTGACCTTACCGTCAAGGACGTCCTGCTGACGGACGTAGGTGAGGATGGAGCCAGACACATCGTGTACGGCATCCTTGACGAGGATGTGGTTGGCGAACTTGGGATTCCAGAGAGTGGCCCATGTACTGGCTTCCTCGTCGGTGACATACTTCGGATTGTAGAGCCAGCCGGTGGTACCCCACATATAGGGGACTGCATAGTCGCCAGCCTTCTTGCCCGTCTTGTCGAAACGGCTCAACATCTCTTTCATAAAAGGCGAGACGAGGTTCGTATAGTCGGTAGCCTTGCCATAGTCGCGGTTGAGGGGGAGGAGAAGGTCCTTCTCAAGCATACGGTCGATGATATACTCCGAGGGGCAGACGACGTCAAAATCCTCATGTCCCGTCTCAATCTTGGCTAGCATGACTTCATTGATGTCGAAAAGCTGGTAAATAATGTCAACCTCTTCGCCCGTCTGTTCGTGATACCACACTTTGAATTCCTCCAGCAGGTCCTCGTCGATATAGTCGGCCCAGTTATAGATTTTCAGGGTGTGTGCACGGTCCTTGGCATCAGCCTGGAAGGTGAAACCCAACAGCAAAGCTGCGAGAGCAAAGATACGGATGGCTTTTTTCATTTCTGATAAAATAGGTGTTAATGTTAATAAAGTGAGTTATTTTTTGATTGCAAGCACGGCAGCACGTTGGCGTTCCTTCTTGGCCAGTCGTTCGGCGCGCAGGTTAATGACGAGTAGCAGGGCAAGGACGATGACGAACACCAACGTTGAAAGAGCGCGTAGTTCGGGCGTCAGTCCACCTTTTCGTGCATCGGAGTAGATGTAGGTCGAGAGCGTCTCCAACCCGATGTTACCCTTCGTGAAGAGGCTGACAGCGAAGTCGTCGATGGAAAGCGTAAAGGCAAGGATGAAACCGCTGACGATGCCCGGTTTGATTTCGGGGATAATGACTTTGGTGAGTGCTTGGAAAGGTGTGGCGCCGAGGTCGAGGGCCGCTTCGTAGATGTTTTGGTTCATTCCCGTCAGGCGCGGCATCACGCTCAGTACCACGTACGGCGTGCAAAACGAAATGTGCGCCAGCACCACGGTGACGTAGCCTTGACTGACGCCCAGCCATACGAAGAGTAGGAACAGCGAAATACCCGTGATGATGTCAGGGTTAATCATTGGGATGCTGTTGAGGAACGTGATGGCTTTGCGCCGACGGTTCTTCAAGTTATAGATACCGATGGCCGAGAAACTGCCAAGCAACGTCGAGATGGTTGCTGCGATGATGGCAATGATGAGGGTGTTCTTGATAGCCGACAGCATGCTGCCGCTGGCATCGCCTACAAAAATGTTCTTATACAGGTTAAGCGAGAATCCCGTCCAGTTGCCCAGCACCTTCGTTTCCGTAAAAGAAAAGATGGCAATGATGACAATGGGAGTGTAGAGGACCAGCAACAGAAGCCACAGGTACCCACGTGCGAGTATGTTATCAAACTTGACTTTCATAATGCATTCTCCTTATTATATTAAACCTGCGGACTCGTTCTCAGCATCACCGCCTGTGAAGAGGGACGTAATGCCGATAATCAGCAACATAATCAGAGAGAGTGCCGCGCCGTAGTTCATCGTGTCGCTCTGCATGATGTAGGTCTGAATAACGGAGCCAAAGAGCTGAATGTCGTTCATGGTCAACAGCTCCGAAATGGCAAACGTCGAGATGGTAGGCAGGAACACCATTAGCACTCCGCTCAATACGCCGGGGAGGCTGAGCGGAAAGATGACTTTCGTAAACACCTTCGCACGCCCTGCGCCGAGGTCCTGCGCTGCCTCGATGAGGCTCTTGTCTATCTTCATCATGGTGTTGTAAATGGGGTAGATCATGAAGGGCAGGAAGTCGTAGGTGAGGCCGAACATCAGCGCGCCCTGCCCAAGAGGCAGGCCTGTGATGTCGAACAGCGTGACGGTGGCCAACGTACGGATGAGGAAGTTCACCCACATAGGCAGGATGAAAAGTAGCACCGTTGTCTTCGACTTGTTGAACTCGCTGTTGCTGAGGATATAGGCAGCGGGGTAGCCGAACAGAATGCATAGCACTGTGGTGACGATGGCAATGCCTACAGAGTAGATAAACGTATTCAGCGCCTCCTTCTGCTGGACGAACTTCACAAAGTTGTCCACCGTGAAGTGCCCTTGGTTGTCTCTGAACGCATAGAGAACAATCAGCAGCAGAGGCAGTACCACAAACAGCAGCAGAAAGATGAAGTAGGGGAGTGACCAACTGCTTCGCTTGGAGAAATACCGGACAATCTTGTTCATCGGACCATTAACCTCTAACCTTTAACCTAATATCCTCCGGTTTGATGTTGATGCCGACAAGGTCTCCGTCATCCCACACGTCGTTGGTGTCGACGTAGAGGTAGGGGCCGTCGTCGGTGGCAATCGTCAGGTGGTAGTGGTTGCCCTTGTAGAGAATCAGACGTACCTCGCCGTCGGCAGTGCCGTCCTCCAGATAGTCGGTGAGCTCAATTTTGTCGAAGTCCACTTCGGCGAGCACTTCTGTTCCTTCTTCGATGTCGGTGGGCAAAATCTGGAACTTCTCGCCCAGCATCTCAATGTGCTCGCTGTCAACGACAGTGGCTTCGATGGTGTTGCAGAGGCGTTCCTTCTTCATCACGTGGATGTCGGCAGGCTTGACGATGAGGCTGACGTCCATGCCAGGTTCAAAGCAGTTGTAGTCCTGAATCATTATTTCGTATCCGTCAGGCGTAAGGATAATCATCTCGTAGTGTACGCCCTTAAAGATACAGCTCTGCACCGTGCCGTGGAACTGCTCGGCCTGTTCGTTGCGGTGCATGATGTAGATGTCCTCGGGACGGAGCACGACATCGACGGGCTCGTTCTTGTCAAAGCCCGTGTCGACACACGTGAACTCCTTGTCCATGAAGCGCACCAGGCAGTCCTCCAGCATGGTGCCCTCGAGTATGTTGCTTTCGCCGATGAAGTCAGCCACAAAGCAGTTCTTCGGCTCGTTGTATATGTCGGTAGGTGTGCCTATCTGCTGGATGACGCCCTCGTTCATCACTACGATGGTGTCGGAGAGGGTGAGCGCCTCCTCCTGGTCGTGCGTGACGTAGATGAAGGTGATGCCCAGCGTCTTGTGCATGTCCTTCAGCTCGAGCTGCATGTCCTTGCGCATCTTCAGGTCGAGGGCGGCAAGGGGCTCGTCAAGGAGCAGCACCTGAGGCTTGTTGACGATGGCTCGTGCAATAGCCACGCGCTGTTGCTGTCCGCCCGACAGGCTGTTCACGTCGCGTTCCTCGTAGTCTGTCATGCCCACCATCTTGAGTGCCTTGCGCACGGCGGCATCCATTTCCTTCGAGTCCATCTTGCGGAGTTTCAGTCCGAAGGCGACGTTGTCAAAAACATTTAAGTGTGGAAACAAGGCATAGCGCTGGAACACGGTATTCATGGGGCGCTTATGCGGGGGCGTTTGTGCGATATCCTCACCCCCAAGCAGGATTTCTCCCTCTGATGCCGTTTCAAATCCGGCCAGGATTCGGAGCAAGGTCGTCTTGCCGCATCCCGAGGGACCGAGGATGGTGACGAATTCTCCCTTTCTCACATACAGGTTCACATCGTTCAGCACTTGTTTCTCCCCGAACCACTTGGAGACATGCTTCACATCGATGATGCGACCCTCAGGTTCTTTTTTCTTCTCAGCCAATGCCATTTTTCAGTTTTATGATTAAGAAGGATAACATACAGGTTTGACGTTTACGGGTTTATGGGTTTAGAAACCGATGGCGACGCTCCAGAGGAACTTGCCGTCGGTGGGGTTAAGGCCAAGGGTGGTGCTCACGGGAAGGACGAAACTTCCAAGAGAGATGTCGTAGCCTGCGCGCAGGCCGAGCCAGGCGAAGTGGGCACCTTCAGCATCGTCGATGTAAGGGCTTGTCCAGGGCACGAAGCCGACGCTGGCCGTGAAGTCAACGGGGAAATCGCCCAGGCTGAAGTCGTAGCTGGCTTCCGCGTAGCTGCTATAGAATCGTTTGTCGATGCTGGCAAAGGGCTGTTCCTCCATGTCGTCACCGCCCAGCAGGATGGTGCTCCACGAGAGGGTGAGGGGGAAGCTGTCGCCAAAAAAGTGCTCCAGCGTGGCGTCGAGTGCATGGCCTTCGCCCTTACTCAAACCCGTCTTGAAATAAGGGGGAGCCATATAGTCCGTCAGGGTCAGAGAAGTGCCGCCAAAGCCCAGGCTGGCGTAGAAGTCCCACTCCTGATAGCCCTGTTTCATGAACGGGCCGTAGATGCTCTCCTGAAAGGCATGAACGAACCACGTGCCGAGGCTGGCCGAGAAGTCATCCACTTCGTAGCTCAAGGAAAGGTCGCCCTGTACATTCAGGCCACCCAATTCCTGACCGCGCCAGAGGTAGCTGGTGCTAACGCCCACCTCGCTCAGTTCGAGGGTAAAGGGATTGTCATTAGAACTCGCCTCAGAGAAATCGACTCCCTGGGCGCTGACACTCGCTGAAACCATAACCGCAGCAACGAAGGCTGCAAGATAGACTTTCTTCATTTCTAACGAATTGTGCTTTTTAATTATTGTTGTTAAAACCCTGTTTTCTTGTTGTTGATACCTTATTAATTTTATTATCGGCTGCGAAGGTACGGACTTTTTTCCTATTTCTATGCCATTTGCTCAAAAAAATGTCAATTCTTCGCTCTTTTACTTCACAAAGACTTTGCGGGTGGTGCCGTCGCTCATCTTCACAATATTCAGTCCCTTCTGCGGTTCGGCAACCTCGCGTCCGTCAAGCGCATAGCACGAGACGATGATGGCATCGTCAGTCGGAAGGGCTTCAACGCCGGATGAATAGTCCTGAATGGTAGCCTGGGCGGCATTGACAATCGTGCCGGAAACCTGGTCGATGAGTAACGCCACGGCTTTCAGTTTCGTCTTGTCCTGGATGAGGCTGTTTCCAGAGATTCCCGCTTTGTAGCTGAACGTCTGCGGTTCGTCAGCTACAATCGTGGGGCTTACGGAGTTTTTCACGCCGTTCAGGATGTCCCAGGCGGCAACGGCTACATGATTGAATTCTATTCCCGTCACGCTTGAGCCCGAGCGGTACCAGAAGGACATGTCGGCATCGCCGCTTCCTCCGCTCAAGTAGTTGCTCTGTGCCCATTTGGAGCCGGTACCTGTCATGCCGTCCTCGACAAGCACGAAGGCGATGCCGTATTTGCCGTCGTTGTCGTCATAGACAAACGTGGTTTCCGTGTCGAAGCAGACAAGCGATTTCCCTATATTTCCCCACATGGCTGTCAATTTGATAGAGCCCTGCGTGGCGCGGTTGAGGGCATTCTGAATCAGGCCGACGATAGTGCCCGACGAGGGGTAGAAGTCCACTTCCCTGTTCAGGTTGGCGCTGGGGAAGCTGCCCACGCTCTGCATGATGGGGTTGTAACCGTCGATTGTCATCGGGTCGCCATTGTGGGCAGCAATCAGCACCACGCGGTCGCCGAAAGTGTCGTGAGCCTTCTGCATGCCCACCGTGCCGTAGGGGCAATAGCCGCACCAGGTGCCCGTGAACTCCTCGACGACAGGCGTAGCCGCTGCCGGCTGGGTGATGGTAATCAGGTTGCCCTTTGCCGAGGGGTTGGCTGCCGTGTTGGGCACGCCGTTCACTTTCGTGATGGTGACGGTCTTCACCTCTTTTCGGGCTTCGCTGCACGAAGGCATGGAGAGGGAGGCCGTGTAGGTGCCACTATAGGCAAGCGAACCTACCGAGAGGGTGGTCTCGGACGAGGGAGTGCCGTCGTCGGTGGTGATGGTATAGGAGATGCTTGTGACGGCTTCCTTGCCTCCGTTGGTTATCCTGACAGGGACTGTCGCATCCTGCCCCTTGACGACGATGGTCTGTCCGAAGTCCTCCACCGTAGCACAATGGCTGGGGAAATCACCCCCATCGAGCAGTACCTGCAAGGCCAGCTTGCCATAGCCGTAACCGTAGAGGTCTATCCAACCGTCGGTCGTAGAGTAGCGGAAATAGAAGGAGTTGGGCACATCGTCGCCATTGCAGAGGAAGGGATAGGCTCTCTGGTTTGTCGTAAGTGTGACACCCACGTAGATGCCATCGTTGTTGACGGCAAAGGGGGTGGTGAGGGCAATATCGTTCTGCCCCTTCGACAGCGTGGAGAGTGCGACGCTCTGGATATAGTTGGCTTTCGACACGTCCGTAGGCTGGGTCTTGGAAATCCAGACCTTCACGTTGCCCGTTACCTTTGTGATGTCGGCACTCAACCAGACGCGTACGGCGTTGATGGTGCTGCCGCCTGCGAAGGGGTGATTCTTGGGGATATAGATGGAGGCGTCGAGTGTGGCTGCGCTACTCATGCCAAGCCCGTCGTTCACCAGGTCGAGCTTCTGCGCATCGGATTCGCTGTAATAGCCCCACCACATCTGCGTGTCGGAGGGTTCGATTTTCTGTGCAAATGTCCCGATGGCCATCGTTAAGGCCAGAATAAGGGTAAAGGTTTTTTTCATTTTATCATTGGTTGTTTTATGTGATTATTTTTCCGCTGCAAAGGTACGGTTTTTTTCTTTTTTGGCGCCATTTCTCTGCATAAAATTCGTTTCATACGCCAAATTCGCCGGCTTTTCCAAACGAAAAGGAGCGATTCCACGTTAAATGAAACACGAAATGCCTGTTTTTTGGTGTAGGAAGGTGTAGGAAAGTGTAGGAATAATCGCCTTCCTACACCCACAATGGTTTATGTACCAGCGAAATAAGCCCATTGGTGTAGGAATGTAGCAATTTTCGTGTTTTTTGTTGAAGGTGTTCCGACGCTTGACGGCAATTTCTGCGCGTAGTGCGATGTTTATAAACAGCGCCCCTGTTTATATAAACACGGCCCCTGTTTATATAAACGCGGCCCGTGTTTATAAATAGCCCCTTGGGCTGCGGATTTATTCCCTTGGGCTGTGCTGCCAGATGCTTGGGCTGGCAAATTAGCCCACTGGGCTGTGAGAATAGTTGCTTGGAATAACAAGATAACGGCTTGAATCGCTCTCAAGATTGGCCATCATGACGCACGTAGAAGGCTGGGGATTACAAATCCCCCTGAACGGCGCAGCCGGTGGTGAAAGGAAAAAAGAAAAGCCCCTTGGGAAGGGGCTTGACTGATGGTGTGTGCCAGAGCGTGGTTTATTTGCTCAGACGCTCGATGTACTTATCGATGTCGGCAGCCTGGGTGGACTGGTAGTACTTGCTCTTCACCAGCTTGTAGGCGGCGAGGGCTTCGGCGTTCTTGCCAAGCGACTCGTAGAGCTGTCCGGCCTGGATGAGGTAACCGGCGCTGAGGACGTTGTTGTCGGCCTTGGCTGCGGCCTTCATCAGCGTGGCAGCTGCCTTGGCGTGGTCGCCCTGCTGCGAATAGCAGTTACCCAGCGCGCCAAGCACGGAGGGAGCAATCATGTGGTCCTTGCCCTTGAAAGCCTTGAGGTAGGGGATAGCCTCCTCGTACTGTCCGAGCTTCACGTGGCTCAGTCCGGCATAGGCCTTGGCGAGATTGGCGCCCTTGGTGCAGCCGTAGTGCTTGATGATGGCGTCGAAGCCGTCGTATTCGTAGCTGTCGCCGTCGAGTGCTTTCTGGAAATCACCAGCCTGGAAGAGCTTCTCGCCAGGGACGAGGGCTTCAAGCGACTTCTGCTGACGCGGAGCCAGGTAGTAGGTGTTGAGCAGCAGGATGGCTGCGATGATGACGATGACGGCGCAGACGATGACGGTCAGTTTTTTCTTGTTGTTTTCGATGTACTGTTCGGTACGGCTCACAGCTTCGCCCACGTTGGCGGCGTTCTGTTGAGCAACGCTTTTTGCTTTTTTCTTTTGTGCCATATTTCTTTAATTTTTTAGTATTTTCAGATTTCAGCCCGCAAAATTAGACCTTTTCTCGCTAATGACGAAATTTCGGAGCAAATTTTTTTGTCTGATGATTCTTTTTTTTTATTTTTGCACCATGATTCTACAGAAACTGACTGTCGTCAACTATAAAAACATCGAACAGGCGGACCTGACGTTCTCCTCGAAGATGAACTGCCTGATAGGACGCAACGGCATGGGGAAAACCAACTTGCTGGACGCCATCTACTACCTGTCGTTCTGCCGGAGTGCTACGAATCCCATCGACGCGCAGGTTATCCGTCACGAGGCTGACTATGCCGTCGTGCAGGGGCGGTATGAGACGGAGCAGGGCGACGCGAAGGAGGTGTTCTGTGGGCTGAAGCGCGGCACCCGCAAGCAGGTGAAGCTGGGCGGAAAGACCTACCAGCGCTCCTCGGAGCATGTGGGCGTCATCCCGCTGGTGATGATTTCGCCCTCCGATGCCGAGCTCATCAGCGGGGGCAGCGACGAGCGGCGTCGGTTTATGGACGTGGCCATCTCGCAGTACGACAAGGCGTATCTCCTGCAGCTTATCCGCTACGAGAAGGCGCTCACGCAACGCAACGTTATGCTGAAGATGGAGGAGGAGCCCGACCCCGAGGTGATGAGCCTCTACGAGGAGACGATGGCCGAGGCGGGAGCCCTCATCTACGAGCGGCGCAAGGCGTTCATCACGGAGTTTACGCCCATCTTCCAGGACATATATGCCCAGATTGCACGGAGTCGCGAGTCGGTGTCGCTGACCTACGAGTCGCACGGCGACAGGGGCGACCTGTTGCCCCTCATCCGCAGCGGCAGGGAGAAGGAGCGCATCCTCGGATTCAGCATCCACGGCACGCACAAGGACGAGCTGGTGATGCGGCTCGAGGGCTATCCCATGAAGCGTGAAGGCTCGCAGGGGCAGACCAAGACTTACCTGATTGCGCTGAAGCTGGCGCAGTTTGAGTTCCTGAAGCGTACCAGCCGTACCACGCCCCTGCTGTTGCTCGACGACATTTTCGACCGTCTGGACGCCTCGCGTGTGGAGGAGATAGTGCGCCTGGTGTCGGGCGACAGGTTCGGACAGATTTTCATTACCGACGTTAACCGCGGAAACATGGACCGCATACTTGCCTCTGCCGGCAGCGACTACAAGCTGTTCAACGTCGAGAAAGGGGAAGTACTGTTATTATAAAAAAAGAGAAGTGGTGCTATTTTAAATAAGGTATAACGCACGTCAATAATGCGTAATCATGAAACGGAATAAGGCAGAACAGGTGGGCGATGTGGTGCGGATGCTGCTGCGCCAGCAGGGGCTGGAGGGGCCGCTGAACGAGTACCGGCTCATCCAGTCGTGGACTGATGTGCTGGGGAAGCCCATCGAACGCTATACGCGCGACCTCTACATCCGAGGGCAGACGCTCTACGTCCGCCTATCAAGCTCCGTGCTGAAAAACGAGCTTGTGATGCAACGCTCGATGTTGGTCCAGAACCTGAATGCCGCTGTCGGCGCTCAGGTGATTACGGACATCCGCTTCGTCTGACAGTCCTGTCATTTCGCTGTCTGCCTCTGCCGTTGTGGCATGCTTTTTGTGTAAATAAATGTTGTAAAGCATCGGGTGGAAAATAAAGTTTCGTTAAGACGCTCCCTGTTTGGTTAAAATGCGATAAATATGAATGCGAGTTTGTAATAACTGCAAGATATTTGCCGTATATTTGCAGGAGAAACGTTAAAACGAATAGAAATTTAACATAACAAAAATCGAAAATTATGAAATCAACTGGTAGTAAATTCTTGAACATGGCGCTCGTTATCCTGTGCAGCGCTTTGGTGGCAGGGCTGACAACGTATGCCCTGACGAGTAAGAATCAGCCGACGGCTCAGGCACAGTCGCAGCCGTCGGAAAGTAGTTTCACGATGCCGGTGGCTATCCCGGCAGGCGACAGGGCAGCAGGCAACGTCGATCTGACAGAGGCTGCCGAGGCTTCCGTGCACGCTGTGGTGCACATCAAATCGACCATCCACGGCAAGACGCAGGTGGTGGACGTACCCCAGATGCCCGACCTCTTCGACTTCTTCTTCGGTGACGGCTATGGCGGCTCGCGCCAGCAGCAGATACAGACACAGCCCCGCGTGGGCATCGGCTCGGGCGTCATTATCTCAAAGGACGGCTACATCGTTACCAACAACCACGTCATCGACGGGGCTGACGAGATTGACGTCAAGCTTAACGACAACCGCGAGTTCAAGGGGCGTCTCATCGGTGCCGATGCCAGCACAGACCTTGCGCTGGTGAAGATTGAGGGCGACGAGTTCCCCACGCTGCCTATCGGAAACAGCGACAACCTGAAGGTGGGCGAATGGGTGCTGGCTGTCGGTAACCCCTTCAACCTTACTTCGACGGTTACTGCCGGTATCGTGAGCGCGAAGGCTCGTTCGCTGGGCGTCTATGGACGGAACGGAGGCATTGAGTCGTTTATCCAGACCGATGCGGCTATCAACCAGGGAAACAGCGGTGGCGCACTTGTCAACGTGCGTGGCGAGCTGGTGGGCATCAACGCCGTGCTCTCGTCGCCGACTGGCAGCTATGCCGGCTACGGCTTTGCCATTCCTACCAGCATCGTGACGAAGGTGGTCAGCGACCTGAAGGAGTACGGCACCGTACAGCGGGCTATGCTCGGCATTCAGGGTACGGATGTGGCAAACCTCTCCGACCTGAGCGAGAAGGCGTTGGGCGAGATAGGCCTGACGGAGGATGACGTGAAGAATATGAAGTACCACGAGGGCGTTATGGTGACGGGTGTTCCCGAGGATGGCGGCGCGGCTGAAGCCGGCATCGAGAAGGGCGACATCATCACCTCCATCGACGGCAAGAAAGTCAAGACGATGGCTGAACTGCAGGAGACGATGGCTCGTCACCGTCCGGGCGACGAGGTGAAGGTGACGCTTACGCGTGGCAAGAGGGAGCAGAACTATAACGTCACGCTGAAGAACCCGCAAGGCAACACGAAGGTTGTCAAGGACGCCGACCTAGCCTCGCTGGGCGCCGCCTTCAAGGAGGTGGACGACGCTACCAAGAAAGCGCTTAACATCGGCTACGGCCTGCAGGTGACGGGCGTCTCGAAGGGTAAGTTTGCCGATGCCGGCATCAAGAAGGGTTTCATCATCCTCAAGGTGAACGGCCAGCAGATTAAGAGCGAGGACGACCTCCGCGAAGCCTTCAAGGCTGCCACGCAGTCGCCCGACCAGGTGCTCTTTATCATCGGCACCTACTCCAGCGGCAAGCGCTACAACTACGCCGTTGACCTCTCGGAAGAGTAGGTGAAGCAATAAAAGGATACTGAAGATTGAGGATTACACCCGCGCGCGGCTGAATCCTCAATCTTCAATTCTTTCTTTTTTTTCGAGCCAAATAATAAAAAAAGTGAGAAAAAATTTGCAAAAGAATTTTATTGTTACTAATTTTGCATGATTTTTCCCTATTATACAAGGTAAATAAATAAAAATCAATGCGACAGCTTAAAATTACAAAAAGCATCACCAATCGCGAGAGCGCATCACTTGACAAATACCTTCAGGAGATAGGTCGTGAGGACCTGATAACCGTTGAAGAAGAAGTGGAGCTCGCCCAGCGCATCCGTAAGGGTGACCGTCGCGCGTTGGAGAAACTCACTCGTGCGAACCTTCGGTTTGTCGTTTCCGTGGCAAAGCAGTACCAGAATCAGGGGCTCAGCTTGCCGGACCTTATCAACGAAGGAAACCTTGGCCTTATCAAAGCCGCCGAGAAGTTCGACGAGACACGTGGTTTTAAGTTCATCAGCTATGCCGTGTGGTGGATTCGCCAGAGCATCCTGCAGGCACTTGCCGAACAGAGCCGTATCGTTCGTCTGCCGCTTAACCAAGTGGGCTCACTGAACAAGATTACCAAGGCTTTCAGCAAGTTTGAGCAGGAAAACGAGCGCCGTCCCAGTGCCGAGGAGCTTGCCGAGCAACTCGACGTCCCCGTGGACAAGATTGCCGACACGCTGAAGGTCAGCGGACGCCATGTCTCTGTGGATGCTCCCTTCGTTGACGGCGAGGACAACAGTCTGCTGGACGTCCTCATCAACGACGACAGTCCTATGGCAGACCGCTCGTTGGTCAACGAGAGCCTTTCGACGGAGATTGACCGTGCACTAAACACGCTCTCTGAGCGTGAGAAGGAAATCCTGCGTATGTTCTTCGGCATCGGATGCCAGGAGATGACGCTGGAGGAAATCGGCGATCGTTTCGGCCTGACGCGTGAGCGTGTCCGTCAGATTAAGGAGAAAGCCATCCGGCGCCTCCGTCAAGGCACGCGCAGCAAATTGCTGAAATCCTACTTGGGATAGGCAAGGTTGCCCCATGCCGGACTGACATGACTGATGACACAATGTCAAGGGCGTCCCTTTGAAAGGGCGCCTTTTTTATTTGGCATCCTTTTTGTGTCAATTCGTTTTGATGAATCACTTTTTTGTGTATCTTTGCACCAGGTTTTAGAATAAAGGATTAAAATGAAAAAGATAAGTTTCGTCGTTGGAATGCTGGCTTGCTGTGTGGCGCTGCAGGCACAGGTGGTAAATCAGCAGGTGCCGCGCCCCGTGGAGGATGTGAACCGCGTGTCGGACCTGACGCTGGACAGCCTGAACAAGGCAGCGTCGGCACGGCCTGTGGCAGGCAGCAGCCGGGTGGGGAATAACCCTGTGCTCTTCCTCGTCGGAAACAGCACCATGCGTACGGGCACCCTTGGCAACGGCAATAACGGACAGTGGGGCTGGGGCTATTTTGCGCATCTCTATTTTGATTCGAGGCGCATCAGCGTAGAGAACCATGCGCTTGGAGGCACCAGTAGTCGCACCTTCTATCGTCGTCTCTGGCCCGACGTGCTGAAGGGCATCCGCGCAGGCGACTGGGTAATCATTGAATTGGGACATAACGACAACGGCCCCTATGACAGCGGGCGGGCACGTGCTTCCATCCCCGGTACGGGCAGGGACAGC
This sequence comes from Bacteroidaceae bacterium, assembly GCA_016291905.1. Taxonomy (GTDB): domain Bacteria; phylum Bacteroidota; class Bacteroidia; order Bacteroidales; family Bacteroidaceae; genus UBA1189. Next base: position 75,179 of record JAEEZS010000009.1, on the reverse strand, counting down.
CTCGTCGTCACCATTCAAGAGACGGGCGAACAGGAAGTCGTCTATAGCTATGGCGAGTACATGCGTCGCTTCATCCGTGACATCCGCAGTCGAGGCGCTCAACCCATCCTTTGCTCCCTTACCCCGCGCAACGACTGGGGTAATCCTTTGTCCGGCTCCAGCAGCATCACCCGTAAAACGGAAACTTTCACTCGTTGGCAGAAAGAAATCTGTGCCGAGGAGAACGTCCCCTTCATTGACCTTGAGGGTACTACAGCACGTAAGTTCGAACGTTTCGGCGCAGAGAAGGTGAACTATCATTTCTATCTCGACAAGATACACAGCAGCGAATTCGGCGCTCGGCTCAATGCCCGTTCGGCTGCCGAGGCTATCCGTGCCTGCCCTGGACTGGGGCTTGCTGACTATCTGACGCCGGCTGACACCTGGTACCCTGCCTATCCCACGTGGGACGACGGCAAGCCCGTCATCTACTTCTGTGGCGACAGTACCATGCAGAACGAGGATAACCCCGACGACCCAAACAGCATGTGGGGGTGGGCGAATCCAACGATCACGTCAGCCCTTTTCCTGCATGACAAGAAGACGAACGAGCCATTGGTACACGTTGTCAATGCTGCAAAGGCAGGGCGTAGTGCCCGCACCTATCTGGAGGAGGGACGTTGGGAACAGGTTTATAACAGCCTACGCCCAGGAGATTATGTGGTCCTGCAATTCGGGCACAACGACATGGGCGACATTGCGGGGGGCAAAGCCCGTGCCGACATTCCAGGCATAGCCGACAGCAGTCACGTCTATCGTCTGCAGAGCGACTTCAGCTACAAGGTGGTATATACCTACGGCTGGTACTTGCGCAAATTCGTGCAGGATGCCCGTGAGAAGGGTGCAATTCCCATCATCTGTTCCATGACGCCTCGCAACGAGTGGCCCAACAACGCCATTGAACGCCGACCCGGTAGTGCAGCCACATGGGCAGGCGAAGTGGCTGAGCAGATGGGCGTTCCCTTTGTGGATATCCACAACCTTACGGCAGACTATCTGGACAAGCATTGCCATGCGAAAACCCCCGAGACGTCGAAGGAGAAAGCCGGCGCCTACTATCAGCACGACCATACGCACACCTCGCTGGAGGGTGCTCGGCTCAATGCGAAGATGTTTGCCACAGGCCTTCGTCAAACCGATTGTCCTTTGAAAGAGTTGTTGAAGAAATAATCCTTAATTCCTAATTCCTCATTATCAAATTCCTAATTCTATAAGTTGTGTCAGTCGTTAAATGGATTCTTGGAGGGCTGGGCTTTGTGCTCAGCGGCCCGATAGGCGCTATTCTGGGTGCCATTCTGGGTTCGATGGTTGACAAGGGCATTGCCGTACTTTCGTATGAGAGGGAGGGCGATAGCCCTGGAGGAGCGTACGACAGGGGCGGGCGCTCGGGCACGACTTATACAAGACAGCGTGCCACGGTGGGCGACATCCGAGTCTCCATTCTTGTTCTCATCGCCTGCGTCATGAAAGCCGACGGGCGTCTGCTGAAGTCTGAGCTGGAGCATGTGAAAGCCTACTTGCGTGCCAACTATGACGAGGCGAGCGCCAAACAGGCGCTTCAACTGCTAAAGCAGCTGTTGGAAAAGGAGATAGACCCTGTCAGCGTGTCGCGTCAGATAGGTGAGAATGTCAACTATTCCACGCGCCTTGAGATAGTCCACATGCTGCTTGACCTTGCCAATGTGGATGGGGATTTTGACCCGCGTGAGCAGCAGGTGATAGAGCAGATTGCAGCGGGTATGGGGCTCTCACAAGCCGACTATAACTCCCTTGCCGCTCTTTATCAGAAGACGAAAGACCCCAACTGGGCCTATACCGTGCTGGAGATTTCCCCCTCGGCTACCGACGACGAGGTGAAGACAGCCTACCGTCGCATGGCACTCAAGTATCATCCCGACAAAGTGGCAGGGGCAGGGGAGGAAGTTGTCAAGAACGCTACGGAAAAGTTCCGCGCCGTCAACGAAGCCTACGAAGCTATCAAAACTGCCCGAGGAATAAAGTAACGCAGATTATTCCCTTATTCTAATTCCGTATTCCCTTATTCTAATTTCACAACCCCCTATTCTAATTCCGCAGCCCCTTATTCTGAAAGAACAGTCCTTAACGCTATAAATTCGCTACTATTTATGTCTCTCAAATCCCTTTCCCTACTGCGCTATTCTGTGCGCGCCTACAAAAAAGATGTTTCCGTGGAAGACTCCAAGCTTACGTACACACTCGAATGTGTTCGTCTGGCACCCTCGGCAGTCAATTTCCAGCCTTGGAAGTTTCTGGTTCTGAAGTCCGACGAAGCCAAGGAAAAAGCCTATCCCTGCTACGACCGTCCTTGGTTTCGCGAAGCACCCGTGATTATCATTTGCTGTGCCGATCATTCCCAGTCGTGGAAACGTCGTAGTGATGGTAAGGACCATGCCGATGTTGATGTGGCTATTGCCACAGAACATCTCTGCCTTGCCGCAGCCGAGCAGGGACTGGGCACTTGCTGGGTATGCAATTTCGATGCTGAAGGCATCCGTAGGGCCTTCGATTTGCCAGAGCATGTAGAGCCTGTGGCTCTTGTGCCCCTCGGTTATCCTGTAGATGACAATGCCCCTGTCAAGACCCGCAAGCCGCTGGAAGAGATAACGAAGGAACTGTAGTTACTTTTCCTCCTCTTTCAAAAAAGCCTTTAGGATTTCGTAAAAATCTGGCAAGGATTCCTCTAACGAAACGGGGCGTCCGTTGCGAAAAAAACAATGTTGGCTTGATGCCGTGCACACCACCGTGTCGCCTACCTTCATTGTGTAGCCAAAGCGCATCTTTAGTCGTGCCAGCTCCTCAACGTGCAGCGTGATGACAATTTTGTCAGGGAATGTCGTAGGTTTGCGGTAGTTGCACGTCACACTCATCACGGGGGATGCAATCCCTTCAGCCTCCATCTTCTCAAAACCATACCCCAGCTGCTCCATGAAGTCAATACGTGCTTCTTCCATGAAACGGATGTAGTTGCTATGATGCGTAACCTGCATCTTATCCGTCTCGTAATAGTGGACGGTATGAATATAGGGCTTTATTTCCATTGTCTTAATTTCTAATGCTTCCGATGCTTCTTGTAGTATTCCAATCCTAAGCGGACGTTCTCCTTGACGGCTTTGCATGAATAGGTGGCTCCTGTCACCCCATCTACATCGGTTTTTAAGGCCTTTGATACGTCCATCCCGTTCCATTGCGGGAGGAGATGCGTCTTTACCCGTGCAAAGTAGCGGGGCGTTTCGTGGTTCGGAAGAGCTTCAACCTTTGTTATCTTGTTGTCAGTAATGTAAATTTTTACGGGCGTTGTCCATTCATAGCCATAGACATCTTCTGACAACTTTGTTGTGTTGACGACATACCCGCCATCCGCTTTTTGCATGATGTCAGCATCCGGCTTGCAGCTTGTCATCATCGCTACCATCCCGAACGCCAGTATCAAGCCAATCACTCTTTTCGTTATCATTTTCTTAAAAGAAGTGTATAGATTATCCAACTTCCCAGTTATTCGAACAGCAGTTTCTTATCGCGCTGGGCTGCGGGAATGGTCCACTTCTCGGGGACGAAACGCCATTGGCAAACGGGGCGGGGTGTGATGGTATCGCGAGCCTCGATGTAGGAGAGCATATAGAAACGAAGGTCGGCATCGGTACTGTAGTCCACGCGCTTGCGCAATTCCTCCTGCGGGATGCCTGCGCCACGGGTGAGCAGCTCGCCTCCTCCATTGCCGCGGTAGGAGTTGACAGCCACACGATAGACCTTTTCGGGGTCGAAGGGTTGTCCGTCAGCCATGCTGAGGATGCGCACACGTTGCCCGATGGGTTTCGTAACATCCACTTCATAACGAATGCCGGCAGCGGTGTCGAAGTTGTAATAGATGTTCTTAAACTTCGGACGTCCCTTACCCGTGTTTTTATCGCCATTGGCTGTGTTGCTCTCATTCTCGTCGAAGAGAAGAAGATGGTCATTTGCCGAGTGCATTTGGTTGGCCCAAAGCGCATAGGACATCTCTAGATGGTCGCGGACTTCGTGTCCCTTCAACAACATGGTGTAGAGCATGTTTTCGTATCGATAGAGATTGAACATGTCGCGTACATAAACGTCGCCAGCCTTTATGGTGGCATTCAGCGAAAGAGGTGCAGCCAGCGATATGTCAGCACGGGTGATGTCGAGCTGCATCTGGTGAATAAAATCCATAAAGGGGCAGGGGCCGAAATAAGCGTCTTGCGTAGAGAGCGTCTCTGTGAAGGTGCCAATGCGTTTGGAGACGTACTTCTTGACGGTCTCCATCTGCGGAGCAAACGTTGTCATGAAGTCGGGGTCTGGCTCGTAGTCCGTGACAGACACGTTCTCGGCATCGGTATGTCGCAGCACCCATTTTCTGTGTTCCTTCCGAAGGGTGAGGGTGAGTTGTGAAACACTACGCGCGCCGTTGGCGGGGTTGATAATGGGCACAGTCTTGCCCTCAATATTGATTACCGAGTCGCAGCAGAGACGATGGTCGTGCCCAAAGATGATGGCATCGAAGCCTGGCACCTCGCGAGCCACCTGTTCCGTGGCGTTCTCCGTGTAACTGTCGGTAGTGATGCCTCCATTGATGCCGGAATGGAATACGCCGATAATGACGTCAGGCTGCTCTTTTTCCTTCACGTAGGGAATCCACTTACGGGCAGAGGTCTCGATGTCAATAAACTTCAGTTCGCGCCACAATTCGCGCGGAAGCCAGTTGGGGATGGCAGGAGTGAGCATGCCGATGAAAGCAATCTTCACACCGTGGCGCTCAATGACTTTATAAGGAGGAATGAAATTATGGTCTGTACCCTCTATCATAATGTTGGCGCCCAAGATAGGGAAGTCAGCATCGAGGATGTAGCGTTGGTAAGTGGTGCCGCCGGTTTCTATTTCGTGGTTGCCAAGGGTGCCGACTTCGCAGCCCATGTAGTTGAGCATTTGGTCTGCGAGGTGGACGTCCGCTACGGCAACGGTGTTATAGTAGTAAGATGTGGGCTGCCCCTGAATGATGTCGCCGTTATCGACATAGATGAGGCGGTCGCCCCACGTGGCACGTTGCTCGCGCAGATAGCTCTGCACCCGCGCCAAGCTGCCAGCGGCTGGACGGTCGGTTACAAAATCGTAAGGATAGAAATTGGCGTGAACGTCCGATGTGCCGACGATGCGGAATTCCACTTCCTTCGGCCCGCAGGCTGTGAAGGCAAGCAAAGCCGAAAGAATCGCAGCGGACAAGTTAAAAACAGTTTTTTTCATAATGACTTGTATGGAGTTTTTGGTTTGAGTGTGCAAATTTACGAAAATAATCCTTATCTTTGTCCCCAAAAGAAGAAAGTTTTTAAATGAAGCGGCTTTATTTGTTTGATGAGGAGGACAAAATCCTGTTGATGCCAGCTTGTGAGAAAAAAGAGATTTCCCTCAAATGGCAAATCCCACGTAGTTCATGTGTTCCTATGGATAACATAGAGTTGCATGAATTTGTTCCTGACGAGCTTGTCGGGCGTCTGCCAGATGGAAAAACAAAAGAATTAGGAATTAGGAATGAGGAATTAAGCTTCAATCTTCAATCTTTTCCGCTGCGCGAAACCAGCCGTTTGCTGTCGGCTGAGGATTATCAGCGGGCAGGGAAGGCTTGGGAATTGCTTTATTGGAGCGAGCAGACGCGGTATTGCGGACGATGCGGGTCGTCCATGGCTTGGCACACGGTTATCAGCCGGCGGTGCACAGGTTGCGGACAGGAGATTTGGCCCCAGTTGAATACGGCCATTATCGTGCTGGTGCATAGGGGTGACGAGGCGCTGTTGGTGAAAGCAAAGACGTTCCGGCGTAACTTCTTTGGATTAGTAGCCGGCTTTGTCGAAACGGGTGAGAGCCTCGAGGAGTGCGTGGCGCGCGAGGTGCGCGAAGAGACGTCGCTTGTCATCACCAACATTCGTTACTTTGGCAGTCAGCCCTGGCCCTATCCTCTGGGGTTGATGATTGGCTTTCATGCCGACTATTTCAGCGGCGAGGTCACTTTTGCCGACGGCGAGCTGAAAGACGGCCGCTTCTTCCGAAAAGACAACATTCCTACGTATGACGACGGCACGCTCGCCATCCCAGGGCCGGAGAGTATGGCGCGCCGCTTAATTGACGATTGGTTGAAAACTACCTATTAATATGGAAAGAAAAGCTCGTTTACTGGTTTTACTGCTTGCCCTTTGGACTGCAACTGTGGCTTCGGCAAAGCTGGTGGTGGAGATGGAGCCACAACGCCTGACGTGCGAGGATATGGCCAACCCCACGACCATAGAAACACGTGTGCCGCGTTTTTCGTGGATAAATACTCCCCTTAGCGACACGTTGAAGGGAAAGACGCAGACAGCCTGGCAGATACGCGTGGCGTCGTCGGCCAAAAAGCTGGCCAAGGGAAAAGCCGATTTGTGGGATTCCAAGAAGACCGTGGGCAACGACTCCTATCTGGTCTGCTATTTCGGCAAGCCGCTGAAAAGCGGGCAGGAGGCCTGGTGGCAAGTCCGCGTGTGGGACGAGCGGGGCGTCGTGTCCGGATGGAGTAAGCCTGCTTGTTTTGGCGTCGGGCTGGATGCCAAAGACTGGAAGGCCCAATGGATAGGTGCGCCGTGGCAGGGCGAGAAGGCAACGACGGACGATTCCATCGCCCCGATGTTCCGCAAGGAAGTCTATCTAAAAGATAAGGTGAGTAAGGCGAAAGCCTATATTACGGCCATGGGCTTCTTCGAGCTCTACGCCAACGGGACGCGCGTTAGCGATGACTGCCTGGTGCCGGGCTTCACCAACTTTACCCGCCGCGAAGGTCTGGACAAGGCCAACATTCCCATCAGCGACCGCTTTCGTGACTACCGTGTCCTCTACCTCGCCTACGACATTACTGACCTGGTGCAGAAGGGTGAGAATGCGCTCGGCGTCCTGCTGGGCAACGGCTGGGCTAACCCCAGCCACCGCCTGATGGCGCCTTTCGGGTCGCCGCGCTTCCTCTGTCAGCTTGACATCACCTACGCCAACGGCCGTCGCGAACTTGTCGTTACCGACGAGAGCTGGCTGGTCAAGGAATCACCCATCCGTCACAACGACATCTACAGCGGCGAGGTCTATGACGCCCGTCTCGAAGAGCCGCTCTGGGCATCCGTGGGCTGCAACACTTCCGGCTGGCAACACGCCGTTCTCCGCAAGGCTCCCGATGGCAAGCTCACCGCTCAGGATGCTCCCGTCGATAAAGTCCTTGAAACCCTCCGTCCCACGTCCCTCACTCACAGCAAGACGGGGGAATGGACGGTGGAGTTCGACCATGAAGTATCAGGCCGCATCCATCTACGCGGCATCAGCGGGCAAGCAGGACAGCAGCTCAGCATCCAGTATGTCTGCGAGTCGCCGCTGGGCGTTGATAAGTACATCTTCAAAGGCGAAGGGAAGGAGGAACACGCTGCCCGCTTCACTTGGTATGTGTTCTCGAAGGCTGTCATCACGGGCGTTGAGCATTTGACGCCTGACATGATTACTGCTGAGTGTATTGGCACGGATGTCCCTGTCGATGCTCGTTTCTTCACCTCCGACCGTCTGCTGAATCAGATTAACACCATCTGGCAGCAATCGCAGACGGACAATATGCATTGCGCCGTAGCGTCCGACTGTCCCCACCGTGAGCGTGCGCCCTACACCGGCGACGGACAGGTGGCCTGCCCCACGGTGATGGAGAACTTCGATGCCGCTGCCTTCTACCGCAAGTGGCTGCGCGACATGCGCGATACGCAGAACGTCGATGACGGCTACGTCCCCAACGGCGCTCCCTGGCAACCCATCTGTGGCGGAGGCGTTGCCTGGGGTGCCGCTATGAACATCATCCCCTGGGAACTCTACGTCCATACGGGTGACATTCAAGTTTTGAGGGAAAACTATTTTGCTATGAAGGAGCAGCTGCGCCATATGCAGCAGTCCATTACGCCCGAGGGAATCATGTTCCAGCAGAAAACCAGCCCTGAAGGGCAGCCGCTCTATTGGTTGAATCTGGGCGACTGGTCGCCTGCCTTCGGCCTGCCGAAGGATGAGCTCGTCCACACATTCTACCTCTGGTACTGTGCCGAGCTGACTGCCCGTGCCGCACGCGTACTGGAAGACCATACGTTCAATGGCATGAATGTGGTGGAAGATTCCTATACTTTCCGCGAACTAGCTCAGCGTACGCGCGAGGCTTTCCATCGCAAGTTCTACGATGCGGAGGTCAAGAGCTATGGCGACTTCGGCAGCAATGTCTTGGCCCTTTATATGGGCGTGCCCGATAGCGTCAAGGCAGATGTCGTCCGCACGCTGGAGCACGAAATTGCCGACACCTACAAAAGCCACCTCAATACAGGCATATTTGGCACGCGCTTCCTCTTTGAGGTGCTCTGCGCGAATGGATTGAGCGAACTGGCCCTGCAGGTGCTTCGCCAGCGCGACTTCCCGGGATTTGGAAACTGGATTGCGCAGGGCGCCACAGTCACATGGGAAGCGTGGGACGGCAGCAACTCGCACAACCATCCTATGTTCGGAGGCGGACTTGTCAGCCTCTATCGCGACTTTGCTGGCGTGCGGATTGACGAGAAGAAGCCCGGCTACCGTCACGTCGTCATCCGTCCGTTCCTCAGCCCTTCGCTGCCTCGCGTGGGCTACGAGAAGATGACGCCCTACGGACTGCTTCGTAGCGAGGTGCGCCGCGAGGGAGAGAACTATCGCCTCACCGTAACCGTCCCTGTAGGCACGACGGCTACCGTCGTTCTTCCCAATCGCGCGCCTGAAACGCTTTCACAGGGCATTCACACCCTGATGTGCGCCCGATGACATTTGGGATTATAATCTCAGCGCAGTCAAAAGTTATTGTACCAAACCCGTTAGGACACGTGTCCTAACCCGTTGGGACACCTTACCTAACCCGTTGGGACACGTGTCCCAACGGCTTTGGGAGATAAGAAAAGCAACGAATGAACCGTAAAACCGCAACGAAAAACCGGAGAAGAATATGGGAGAGGCTCGTTTTGTCTTCTGCGACGGAGATGAAGCCCCCAGCGGACGAGGCAGCCGATGACGGATTTTTGCGGATTGTAATAAAAAAATGCGCCGTACCTTTGGCAGATAGAAAAAACGTTTGTACCTTTGCAGCCGATTTCGCAAAACCGGCGAAAAACGTTGCCGAATTAGCTCAGCCGGTAGAGCGACGCATTCGTAATGCGTAGGTCGTCAGTTCGAGTCTGACATTCGGCTCTCCTGCAGAAGGACAGTTCTACTAGGAAAGAAGAAAAGATTGTTTTAGGAGTTGATTTCTGATGATGGGACACACCACAAGGCGTGTCTTTTCTTTTTGTGCTTTTTTTCGGGGTTTCTCTTTGTCTGTTCCGATTTTTTGCCTATCTTCGCGGCGAAAAGCGTTTACCCCTAAACCCCTGAACCGAAAAATCTATAAACTCATAACCCAACAACAATGGACAACGAATTATTGAAGGAAGTGCGGGAGCGTGCCGCCCAGTGGCTGACGCCCGCCTACGATGCAGCTACTCAGGCTGAAGTGAAGAACATGCTGGATGCCGAGGACCCGGCGCAGCTGGTGGATGCGTTCTATCGCGACCTGGAATTTGGCACGGGCGGCCTGCGCGGCATCATGGGCGCCGGTACCAACCGCATGAACATCTATACCGTCGGCATGGCTACGCAGGGCTTGGCCAACTACCTCCACAAGGCGTTCCCCACGCTGAAGCAGATTAGCGTCGTCGTCTGCCACGACTGCCGCAACAACAGCCGCCTCTTTGCCGAGACGGTAGCCAACATCTTCTCGGCCAACGACATCAAGGTCTATCTCTTCGACGACCTGCGCCCCACGCCCGAGTGCTCTTTCGCCATTCGTCATCTGGGCTGCCAGAGCGGCGTCAACATTACCGCCAGCCACAACCCCCGCGAGTATAACGGCTACAAGGCATATTGGAACGACGGCGCCCAGGTGCTCTCGCCGCACGACAAGGGCATCATCGACGAAGTGGGTAAGGTCCGTGTCGAGGACGTGAAGTTCAAGGGTAATCACGACCTCATCGAAATCATCGGTGGGCAGATGGACTTCGACTACATGACTGCCGTCAAGGAGGCCATGATTGACCAAGACGTCATCCTGCGCCAGAAAGACCTCAACATCGTCTATAGCGCCATGCATGGTACGGGTCGCGTCATCGTCCCTCTCTGCCTGCGCAGCTGGGGCTTCGAGAACATCCACCTTGTGCCCGAGCAGATGGTGGTCGACGGCAATTTCCCCACCGTTGTCAGTCCCAATCCCGAAAACCCCGAGGCTATGACCCTCGGTATAAAGCTCGGCACAAAGCTCAACGCTGATCTGGTGGTGGCTACCGACCCCGACGCCGACCGCCTTGCCATCGTCTGCCGCAACAACAAGGGCGAGTGGACCATCATCAACGGCAACCAGACCGCCATGATGTTCTGCTACTACATTATTAAAAATAAGATTGCCCTGGGGCAGCTCAAGCCTACCGACTTCCTTGTGAAGACCATCGTTACAACCGAAGTCATCACCCGCATGGCCGAGAAGAACGCCATCGAACTGCGCGACTGCTACACCGGCTTCAAGTGGATTGCCCGCGAGATTGCCATCAGCGAAGGCAAGCAGAAATACATCGGTGGTGGCGAAGAGAGCTTCGGCTTCCTGCCCTTCGACAAGGTGCGCGACAAGGACGCTCCTGCCTCCATCTGCCTCATCTGCGAGATTGCAGCCTGGGCACGCGACAACGGTATGACACTATACGACCTCCTCATGCAAATCTATATTGAGTACGGCTTCTCGCACGAGATTACCGTCAACGTCGTCCGTCCGGGCAAGAGCGGTGCCGACGAAATCAAGGCAATGATGGAGAACTTCCGCGCCAATCCGCTGAAGGAGCTGGCAGGAGAGCCTGTGGTGCTCACTAAAGACTTCAAGCTGCTCCAGCAGACCGATGCCGAGGGCCGCGTCACGCCCCTCGATATGCCTGAGCCCAGCAACGTACTGCAGTATTTTAACGCCAACGGCGACAAGGTCAGCGTCCGTCCCTCGGGCACCGAGCCGAAAATCAAGTTCTACATGGAGGCCAAAGGTGTCATGCACCGCCCCGACGAGTACGCCGACTGCTGTGCTGCCGCGCTGGAGAAGATTGCCGCTATGAAGAAGTCACTGGGAATTGACTAAAACACCCTTTGTTAAGGGCATTGTAAATAGATGAAAAATATCCGCAATTTCTGCATTATTGCCCATATAGACCACGGCAAGTCAACCCTTGCCGACCGTATGCTGGAGTACACCCACACCATCCAGATTACCGAAGGGCAGATGCTTGATGACATGGAACTGGAGCGCGAGCGCGGCATTACTATCAAGAGCCACGCCATCCAGATGGAGTATGAACATGGGGGAGAGACGTTTGTCCTTAATCTGATTGACACACCGGGACATGTGGACTTCTCCTACGAGGTCTCCCGCAGCATCGCAGCCTGCGAAGGTGCTGTGCTGGTAGTGGACGCCAGTCAGGGCGTACAGGCCCAGACCATCAGCAACCTCTACATGGCCATCGAACACGACCTGGAAATCATCCCCGTCATCAACAAGTGCGACATGCCCAGCGCCAATCCCGATGCGGTGGAGGATGAGATTGTCGACTTGCTTGGCTGCAAGCGTGAGGAAATCATCCGTTGTAGCGCCAAGACGGGCGAGGGCGTGCTGGATATCCTCGACGCTGTTGTTGAGCGCATTCCCTGTCCTGTGGGCGACGAGAATGCTCCCCTTCAATGTCTCATCTTCGACTCGGTTTTCAACTCGTTCCGTGGCATTATCGCCTATTTTAAAGTTGTCAACGGCGTCATCCACACGGGCGACAAGGTGAAGTTTTTCAACACGGGCAAGGAATATGATGCCGACGAGGTGGGCATCCTGAAGATGGACATGATTCCCCGCAAGGAACTGCGTACGGGCGACGTGGGCTACATCATCAGCGGCATCAAGACGAGCACTGAGGTGAAGGTGGGCGACACCATCACCCACACAGCCCGTCCTTGTGCCGAGGCTATTTCGGGCTTCGAGGAGAGCAAGCCGATGGTCTTTGCTGGTGTCTATCCTATTGAGGCAGAGGACTACGAAGACCTGCGTGCTTCGTTGGAAAAGTTGCAGCTTAATGATGCTTCGCTGACGTTCACCCCTGAATCGTCCGTGGCGCTCGGCTTTGGCTTCCGCTGCGGCTTCCTTGGATTGCTTCACATGGAGATTGTTCAGGAAAGACTTGACCGCGAGTTTGATATGGCTGTCATCACCACTGTGCCCAACGTCTCCTACAACGTCTACGACAAGCAGGGACACATGACCGAGGTGCACAACCCGGGCGGTATGCCAGACCCCACGCTCATCGACCATATTGAGGAGCCCTATATCCGTGCCAGCATCATCACGGCTACGGACTACATCGGCCCCATCATGACACTCTGCCTCGGTAAGCGCGGCGAGCTGGTGAAGCAGGAGTACATCAGCGGCAACCGCGTGGAGATTTACTACAATCTCCCCCTCGGCGAGATTGTCATCGACTTCTACGACAAACTGAAGTCCATCTCAAAGGGCTATGCATCGTTTGACTACCACCCTGCGGGCTACCGCCCCTCGCGGCTCATCAAGCTCGACATCCTGCTCAACGGCGAGCCCGTCGATGCCCTCAGCACACTCACTCACGTGGATAATGCGTACGACCTTGGACGCCGCATGTGCGAGAAGCTCAAGGACCTCATCCCCCGTCAGCAGTTCGACATCGCCATTCAGGCTGCCATCGGAGGCAAGATCATCGCCCGCGAGACGGTCAAGCAGGTGCGCAAGGACGTCACGGCCAAGTGCTACGGCGGCGACGTCAGCCGTAAGCGCAAGCTGCTCGAGAAGCAGAAGCGTGGCAAGAAGCGTATGAAGCAGATAGGCAACGTCGAAGTCCCCCAGAAGGCCTTCCTCGCCGTCCTGAAACTCGACTAAGTGTAATTCTTAACTCTATCATCCATCTCTATTCTTTCATTAACCATGCGAAACAAAGCTATTTATTCTTCATTTTTCATTTTTCATTTTTCATTATTATTGTTGGCGGCCTGCACCCCCTCTTCCAAGAACGACCAGGCGTTCTTCGACGACAACATCCGCTTCGCAGCCCAGCAGACCGAGTATATGCTCTCGCAAGTCTGCACCCCCGACACGTTCATCAACCCCCGCACGCTCAATGCCGACGGCAGCGTCCGCGGCATCGGCATCTATGACTGGTGCAGCGGCTTCTTTGCCGGCACCCTTTGGGAACTCTATGAGCTGACGGGCGACGAGAAGTGGCGCCCCATTGCCGAACGCTACACCGAGGCCCTCGACCGCGTCCAGTACTATACCGACAACCACGACGTCGGCTTCATGATGGGCGACAGCTACGGTCAGGGACGGCGCATCCTTGCCGGCGACAAAGGCTTCGGCTACGGCCCGCAGGGCGACGACGCCTATAAGACCGTCCTCATCAACACCGCCCGCAGCCTCTGCAAGCGCTATGTGCCCGAGGCGGGCGTCATACGCTCGTGGGGACGCATCGGCGGCAAGCAGGTCAGCGTCATCATCGACAACATGATGAACCTCGAGCTACTCTTCGAGGCCAGCCGTCTGAGCGGCGACGACTCGTTCCGCCAGATTGCCATCACCCATGCCGACAACACGCTGAAGAACCACTTCCGCCCCAACGGCTCGTGCTACCACGTCCTTGAGTACGATGCCGCCACGGGCCGCGTCCTCAGCAAGCACACCAACCAGGGCTTCGCCGACGAGAGCGCCTGGTCGCGCGGACAGTCGTGGGCCGTCTATGGCTTCACGCTGATGTACCGCTACACCCGCGACAAGAAGTACCTCGACCAGGCTCTGCGCACCTTCGCCTTCCTGCGCGACCACCCCGACCGCACCGACGACCTCGTCCCCTGGTGGGACATGGACGCCCCTGCGGGCACAGGTTCCCGTACCGAGGAACGCGATGCCTCGTCTGCCGCCGTCCTCTCCTCTGCCCTCTACGAGCTGGCCACCTACGTCAGCCCCCGCCAGCGCAAGGAGCTCCGCGCCTATGCCGACGGCCTCCTGACGGCCCTGGCCTCACCCGCCTACCGCGCCGAGGTGGGCACCAACGGCGGATTCCTGCTCATGCACAGCGTCGGCTCCAAGCCCCATCATGCCGAGGTCAACGTCCCCCTCAACTATGCCGACTACTACTTCCTCGAGGCCCTCACCCGCAAGATGAGACTTTAATGTAGTTAAGAATTAAGAGTTAAGAAAAATAGTTCAGAGTTATCGTTAACGTTATCGTTATCGTTAACCCAATTCCTAATTCCTAATTGTCATTTTCCTATTGTTTGAGTATATTTATAAACAGCGCCCCTGTTTATATAAACACGGCCCCTGTTTATATAAACGCGGCCCGTGTTTATATAAACGCGGCCCGTGTTTATAAACCGCCTCCTACTCGCGGAAAAAATGACAAGGCGACGGACTGTTTCCCCTATTACGTTTTATGTTTTTCCCTACATCCCTACATTTTTTGCCCTTACGTTCAGAAATAAAGGCATTTTCAACCCCAAATACCCACTTTGCACTTTTTTTCCTAACCTTCCCAATAATTCTTGATTTTTAACGATGATTCTTATTTTTATAGGAATTTTGCAAAAAAGTGCCAACACCTACCTAAAGCCTCGTAACCAACTAAGGTATTGAGCGTTATCACAGGTAGGTGTTTGCCTAACACCTACCTAACACCTACCTAACACCTACCTAACACCTACCTACAAAGAGCAAACAAGGTGATTTAAGTATGGGAAATTCATAAAAGTGGCTTGAGAGTAGCCCTACGATTAATTATCTTGGAGCTATGAGAGCATAAGGGAAGACTCGAATGCCAAAGTCTCTACATTATGCCTGCCCACAAAATAATAAAACGAAGGCAGATTGTGTCACGCGGAGGGGCAAAAATGGGCTAATGATACGTGAAAAAGGCAACTGATAAGGCAGAAGTCATGCAGAGGTCAGGTAGGTGTCAGGTAGGTGTTAGGTAGGTGTTAGGTAGGTGTTTGCTAAACACCTACCTAATCTAACACTCTACAAAACAATTCGTTGTACGGTTTTAGGTAGGTGTTAGCCATTTTTTCGAAAAAACCTTATTTCAGAATGGGTTGAGATTATTTTGACGGGCGTCAGGAAAGGAAGAGGTTTCTACGTTTACGCCGTCGCGGCAACGTTAAGGGTTGTCGTCGTAGCGTTAAGGGTTGTCGTCGTAGCGTTAGGGGTTGCCATCGTAGCGTTAAGGGTTGCCCCGTTCGGGCGGATTTGCAATCCGGCCGCGTTGAATAGAGGGATTTGACTTCGCCTTCGTCCGTTACGACTCGGCCATTCAAGTAAACTTGATGGCTCTCGCTGCTCCGTCCGTTGCAATCCCTCACCTTTTGCTCTGTCCGATATTTCCATAACTGTTCTTTTTGATTTCATCTTATTTCGCGTCAAAGATAATGATAAATAGTTCGAAACCCAAAACAATACCATCTTTTTTTTTAATCAGGCTGGGGATTATAAATCCCCTTCTCAGCGCAGTCGGATTGCAAATCCGCCTGAACTGGTGGTCGAAAATCCGCCTGAACGGGGACCTTCGCGGTCGAATTCACGATACGTCTTATCAACACTTACGTTTCCTGGTATTCTTTTCATCGGCATGTCTTCTTTCTTGTCTGAAACTGCAAATTTAATCAAATTTGTGTATACCCAGTTACGATTCAGACCATATTTCCTACATATGGCAGCTTTTGACATTTCTGTGGTCAGATACTCACGGAGAATCTCAAGACTCTCTTCTCTTGTTTTCTTTAATTTGTTACTCATAAGTTGAACTCTATTTTGTCAACTTATTCAGTACACTACAGATACACAATAAAATTTATGTTTTTTAACGATTGATATTGATAAGTGAAAATTCTGTGGATGAACATCTCAGTTAATAATTCCTGAGATATTCATCACACAGAATTTGGATATTGTATTTTAGAGGTTGATTTGAAAACCTATATTTTTCTAAAAACGATTAATCTCATCCTCTGCAGAACCGCTTCCGTTGTATTTATCTTTGAAACTATTGAAGTTGTAACTAATGGAAGCTATGATGCAGCGATTGAAGTTATTCACCTTTCTATTCTGCACCACAAAATTAACCCTCTTTACATCGTTCAACTTCGAGCTATCAAACAAGTCCTCTGCTTTCAATGTTATCGTCAATTTCTTTTTAAGTAACTGTTTCTGTACCATCATATTGAATGACGAATAACCGTTTTGCTCGTAGATGCCATGATGTCCCTTAATGTTCCAAAAGAAATCACATCGAAAAAGCCAATCGCTCCTTAGTTCCACTACATTTTGGAAAGCGAAGAGACCGTATGGATGATTGTAGTCTAATTGCTCTCCATTATATGATAGCGTGAAATACGGTTTATAGACACCCACCGTCAAAGTAGGTCGCCAACAACCAAAAACAGGTGAAACAACACATTGCGCTCCTAGTTGCTGGAAATCCTTGGCGTTGGTTGACATCCAAGTTACCGTTCCAGGTTTGCCGGATACAGCAACGACAGTAGGATGGATGTAATCCTTGATATACTGATAATCCAACTTGAAGTCGAATATGCTATAATTCACACTAAGTTCTGTATCATACACGTATTGCGGTTTCAGATAAATGTTGCCTTGCTCATAATGGTATTGATTGTTGTAGCTCACACTGTTGTTCAACTGACGAAACGAAGGACGGTTGACCCTGCTACTGAAATCAAGATTCATCCCCACTCTCCCAAACATAGTGGAAAGAGAAAGAGATGGAAGTAAGTCCGAATAATAGGTCTTGTTCTTTACTTCTCCTTGGTCTGTGTTGATGGCATGAATGTACTCATAGCGAAGCCCGATGCTTCCTTCCCATTTGGAGGCAGACAAACGATAAGTGGCAAATCCTGCATACTTGGTTTCCTTATTCTTGAATTGGTCATCGGCTATCTTCCCTTCTTCGTTTACAGACATACCCCATGAACTGATTTTACTGAAATCCGCTCCGAAATCAAGCCCATTATTCTTATTCATGTTCCAAGCAAACACCCCTTTGAGTGCAGTCGCACGATTTCGCTGGTCGTTTTGCATATGCGTGATTTCTGAGACAGCATCTATTCTACTTGTCTCGCTCACTTGTTGCTTATGTTTCAGTTGAGCATAAACATAGTCGGCATCCAAGTTGAGCTGTAGGTTGTCTGTTAGTTTGCCGATATAATACAGATTGACATTGTGAAACCTTTCCTTTTCAGATTCTTCAGTCTTGTTGTCTGTAGATGTCAGCAGTTCATCATTCTTGTACATCTGCATATAGTCGAAAGGAGAATCGAGCATCTTGTAGTTGGAGATGCTTCCCAAATATCTTCCGCCGATAGTGTGATTCTTGTTTATGGCATAATTCATACCAACATTATAGTCATGAGAGTGAGAGCGGTCGGAATATTCAGAAGCAGAAATCTCATGGAATGTATCTTGCTCGTAATTGAACTGGTTAACATCATATCTGATGTCACTTCTCGTATTGTCATATTGATATGCGAGGAATACATCCAAAGCTCCTTTGTGGATGTTGAGGTTGACCTCCTCGTTGTTAGACAAATGCTTATGTTTGGAGATTTCCGCACCCACAATACCAGAAAGTCCATCCAAGGAATGGTGTACGGTAGTGATGTTTATGACACTCCTTGTTTCTGGATCGTATTCTGCCCCAGGGTTTGTTATGAGCTGTACAGACTTCACGTTGGTAGAAGAAAGGAGTGACAACCCTGAAGTATTAGTCTGCTTTCTTCCATCTATATAGATGACAGGCTCACCCTTACCAAACACCTCATACTTTCCATTTGTATAGAGCATCCCAGGAATATATTTGATAACATCTGTTGCCTTGCCAATATTTTTCAAATTGGAATTTTGAACGTCAAGCGTAAGTTTACCATTTTCTCTTGATATGTATTTGCGATTACCTTTAATCACAACTTTTGACAGATTAATTGTTGCATCCTCCAAGGTTATGGTACCAACCTCACCGGTACGATATGCATTACAGTAAGTTTTGTAGCCCACACAACTCACTTTCAAAATCGCCTTTTTCACTTCGCAAGGAATTACGAACTGACCATTCTCATTTGTCACACCACCCGTGATTAAAATGGAATCACTAACATTGAGCAAAGCGACATTGGCGAAATCGACTGGTTGATGGTGAGTGTCTACAATGCGTCCCATCATTCTGTTAGAAGTCTTTTGAATACATTCTACAATGATAATATTATCCACTTGTTTCATCTTGATAGGGTAAAAACCTATCAAGTTCATGATGGCATCTGGAACACTTTCATTTTTGATGTTCTTTGTCACCTTGAAATCCTCCAACTCGTCATACACAAAGTTGATGACATACTTATCCTGTCGGGCATTCAAATCCTTCAACGCAGCAGAGAATGGTACATTATTATATTGTCGGGTAATGCGTTGGGCAAATACACCCATGCTTATCACCAACAACATTAAGATAAAAACAATCCTCTTCATAACTTACTCTACTTTTAAAGTTCCATCAATTTCCGTTATCTGTATGCGCTCAAAAGCATTCAATATTTCGAGATTCTGTCATATGCAGATGGTTCGACATCAGCACCCAAGCGTAGATGTCAAACCCTTTGTTTTGCTGGCAGAAAACAAGGGAATCCACGATGATGCGCTTGTAGTCGGGACGCGTGAACACGTCTATCCAATCGACAACGGTTGCGGTGATGAAGTGCAGCTCCTGCGTGAAGTCCGATGTGGTCATTATTCGTCCCATGTTTGCGGCTGTTCACAAGATTTTCGCGTCAAAGATAATGATAAATAGTTCAAAACCCAAAACAATACCATCTTTTTTCATTTATAACAGGCTGGGGATTATAAATCCCCTTCTCATCGCAGCCGGATTGCAAATCCGCCTGAACGGGTGATTCAGATATAGCAGTCCCAGCTCGAAAAGGGTGTTGGCATAGTATTTGTTTGTCGTGTCTGGGAAGAGCGTGGTAGCACGGAGCAAGGCATCGATGGCCTCCAGGTCGCGGCCCATGTCGCCATAGGTGCAGCCGAGATAGTATTGGGCAAGGGCAGCGTGCTGCGACTAGCGACGGGTGCCGTAGTAGTTCGTGGCGATAAGGGGGAGGGAGTCGGAAGTCAGGCGGACACGGCATTTGTAGTCGGCCTGCGTGCGCAGGAGGGCGTAAAGAGCAGCCTCCTCCTTACCCCTCCTGAAGGAGGGGAGACCAGTGGACTCGGAAGCCCTTCCCTTTAGGGGAGGGTTGGGTGAGGCTATGCTGTCCAGCAGGGCGCGGGCGGCGTGGGGGTCGGTCTCCATGAGCGCTTTGGCACGGAGAAGGGCGTCGCGGACGCCGGCATCGCGGTACGAGCTGACGGAGAGCGCCAGCAGGATGGCCGCCACAGGAAACAGAAGTATGCTACGCTTCATATTCATTTGTTTCTGCAAAGATAATACTTAGGGAAAGATAAAGCAAATAAATATGCTAGAAAAGTCAGCTATTCCTTTAGATGGAGGCCGGCGGTGAGGTGGGTGTGGTCGATAGCGTCGGACATGCGGAGGAGGATGAGGGTGGAGCTGACGGAGCAGTTCAGCCAGAAGCTCATGGGGGAAGCGACGTTACGGCGGTTCTCCCACGTGGTGGGGATGAGGCCGTTGTTGGCGTTCTGCACGAGGGTGATGGTGTTCGTGAGCGCAATGGCTTTGGCCAAAGCAAGACGGTCGCCTGTGCGCTGATACTTAGCGAGGAAGGCGGCAGCGACATTGGCGGCGCTGTTGTCAACGGACATCTGGTATTTGTACTGCTCGAACACGCAGGGTGTGGCGTGGGGGCGTATGCCGTCGGAACGGGGGTTGACGTCCCAATGGACGAACTGATCTTCGCTGAGCCGCAGCAGGTCCTCGGCATCGCGGAGGTCGGCCTGCGTCGCTTCGGGGCGTTCGAAGAGGTAGCTGGTGTAAGGCGCTGCCGTGCAGTTGGTGAGGTTCTCGTAGGGCTGCAGGCCCAGCACGGAGCAGTCCTCAAACTGTCCAGTCATGTCGAAGCGAGGCACACAGACGTCGCTCATCCAGCGCTGGGCGCGGAGGCGTCCCTCCTCGTAGGCGGTGAGGCCGAACTCGTCGTGCAGCCGCTCGAAGAACCGGAGCAGGGGATGCAGCATGGCGCAGGCATTGTTGACGGGCTCGCCGGTGGTCAGGTCGAGCTTGATGGGCAGGCTGCCGTCGGGGCGCTGGAGGTGCAGATAGGTGTCGGCGATGCCCAGCGCCCAGTCGTAGTATTCGCGCTCGCCGCTCTCGCGGTAGAGGTCGAGCAGTCCCTGGGCAACGGTGATGGCCTCCATGCACATAGTCTTGTTCTGGTTCTCGGCCAGCGAGGAGGCGATGAGTCCGCCGTAGTAGGTGGGCGGAAAGTAAGCGAGGGGCGTCCCAGGCGGTTGGCTGATGGCGCGTAGGAAGGCAGCCACGTGGCGCGCTATCGTGAGGGCCTCGTCGCGCAACTCAGGGAAGAAATGAGCCACGAGGGCTTCGTTGCGCAGCGTCGAGCCCATAATCTTGCAGGCATAGGTGTTGTGGGGATAGCCCATGTCGGGCTCGGTGTGGTCCACCCAAGCGTGGATGGCTGGCAGGAAATGGACGTAAAGCATGGCCTTGAGAGCTGCCTCCTTGTAGGGACGGGCGGGCATGTTATAAGGGCCGCAGAAGGGGTAGTCCCTGAGGAACTGGCGGCGCCCCACGGTGTCGGCGGTCTGACGTCCCTTGGCATCGAGAGCGATGACGGTCAGCGAAATGTGGCTTCCCGCAGGTAGTTCCTTCCAGATGGGTGCGAGGCTGGCACGCGGCGTACGGGCGCGCATCTGCCACAGGCCACCCTTGCCATCAGAGGCCTGAAAGAGATAGCCGCCTGCGCCTGGAGCATCGGGGAAGTCAAAAGCCGGCGCAAAGAGGAACTTCGGCGCAAAGGCATTCCAGAAGGGATGGCTACCGTCTGTGCCCGGCCGGACGGGCTGCTGGTATTCGCGCAGGGCCTGACGGTTGACACGACAATAGGGTATGGCATCCTTGGCTCGCATTTCCGACGGGGCAAGGACTAACAGCAGCAAGAGGGGCAGGAAACGGGTGCTTTTCATCGTTTGAACTCTTCGCCATTGCAGACGGCGCGGATGCACCGCTTGACAACGCTGTGGGCAGGGGCGGCCATGGAACCGTGGTCGTAGCCGTCGAACTCGTAGAGCAGGGTGTGCTCGTTGCCCACAAGCCGCATCATGCGCCAGAAGTAAGCCTGCTCCTCGTAGCGTCCGTAGAGTTCCATCTCACGGTCGCCCGAGAGCACCAGCATGGGCATGGGGAGGGGACGAACATGCCAGAGGGGGGCCGTTTGGTCGAGCCGAGGGGTGAGGGGGCCGACGCCCGTCTGCTTGCGGACGTTGTAGTGGGTGATGACCTGGGCGCTGTAGGGGAAGGCACCGGCTATGCTGTCGGCATCAATTCCGTAGCGGGCCAGCCAATGCTTGTGGAGCACCACCATGTCCGTCAGATAGCCTCCGGCGGAGTGGCCGGCAACGAAGATGCGACGGGGGCTTCCACCACGCTTGGCTACCTCACGGAAAGCCCAGGCAACGGCTGCTGCGGCATCGTCGATGGTCTCCTCGACCTTGGCGCGGGGCAGCAGGCGGTAGTTGACGCCGATGACGCCAATGCCGGCGTTACGCAGTTCGCGGGGAATCTCCTTGCCGCCGCCTTCAAGTCCGCCGCCGTGGAACCAGACGACGGTAGGGAAGTCGCTGATGTTTGTCGGGTAGTAGAAGTCAAGGAAGCAACGCTCGGCGGCATAGTCGCCGGCATCGGCATGGTAGGGAATGTCGCGCTCGGTGGTGTAGTCGGTCTGAGCGCTGAGGGTAACGCAGAGCGTTAGCAGTGGGAGAAGGAAGAATAGCTTTTTCATACAAATAATGATATAAAAAGAAAGTGCGAAGATACGCACTTTCTTTCATATTTCATACATCGGGAAGGGAAATTTTTCAGAAAATGATTTCGTTCCCGCGGTAAAAGTCAAGCAAGCGGGCTTGATAAAGGAATTGGTAACGTGCCTGAGCCAGGTCGGACTGTGCGCTGACGAGACGGTTCTTGGCTTCGTTGAACTCGGTGATGCTGGCCTTGCTGTTCTCGAACTTGGCGCTCATGATTTCGAAAGCCTGCGAGGCGCTCTTTTCAGCAGCGAGGCTACCCTCGTACTTCTTGCGGGCGGTGAGGGCGTTGTAGTAAGCCTGCTGAATCTCCTTGTAGAGCGTCTTGCTGACATTCTCCAGTTGCAGTTGCTGGTTGAGGTGGGAGAGCTTCGCCGTGCGGACGTTGGTGCGCGTGGAGAAACGGTCGAAGATGGGGACAGAGAACGACAGGGAGAGTGCAGGGCTGAAGTTATCCCTCAGCTGCGTACCGAACGACGGTCCTTGGACGCCCATGATGGAGTAGTAGTTGGTGCCGACGCCCCCGCTCAGGGAGATGTTGGGGTAGTAGCCGCCACGGGCAATGTCGATGTTCTTCTCAGCAGCCTGGAGGCGCAGCTGCTCGCCACGGATGGCGGGCTTCACCTGCAGGGCTTCCTTGTAGATGATCTCGGGCGGAGTGAGTGTTTCGTCGGGCAGGGTGCTGACGTCGGGGATGACGACATCGAACCCTTCGGGCGACGGCAGCTCGAGCAGCTGCGTCAGGTCGAGGATGGCGATACGGAGGTTACCCTCAGCCTGAGCCATTGAGAGGCGGCTTTGGGCTAGCGTGGCTTCGGCAGCGCTCACCTCTGCCGACGATGCCTTACCCGTGCGAAGCATGGTGGTGAGGCGTTCAACCTGCATCGAATCAACGGCAATCTGGCTCTTGGCAACGCCGAGGATCTCCTTGCTATAGAGTATCTGTACAAAAGCCTGTGCTACGCGGGTGCGGATGTCGTCGCGTGCCTTCTCCAGATCGACGGTAGCAGCTTCGAGGTTCAGACGGCTCAACTCGATGTTGTTCTTGATGGTGAAGCCTTCGAAGATGGGCATCTGGGCGCCGACGCTGAAAGAGGTGTTTGTCGTGTTTGAGTGGTCGGCATACGTGTTGTCGGAGCGTAAGCCTCGACCGAACGAGAACGACTCGCCTGCGCTGGCGCTGACGCCCGGCAGCATGCGCGCTTTGGCTCCTGCCAGCTGCGTCTCGCGCTGCTGCACGCTAAGGTTGCTCTGCTGAAGGGTGATGTTGTGCTCAAGGGCATAGTTGGTACAATCGCTCAGGGTCCAGGGGCCTGTGTGGTCCGTCTGTGCTGCCACGGGCAGGGCGAGGACGACAGCAAGGGTAAGGAAAGGATGTATCTTGGTCATGGCGCTTTACTTCGTTTCGGGTTTGTCAGGAGTGTTGATAATCTTCGGGCCCCGGACGATGTCGCCCTCTTCGATGCCGGAGAGAATCTGGATGTCCAGTCCGTTGCTGATTCCTGTGGTGACCTGACGGCGCTGGTAGGTGTTGTCGGCCATCTTGAGATAGACGAAGGTGCTGTCGCCGCTGAACTCAAGCGCGCTCTCGGGTAGGGTGATGACCTGCTTCGCTTGTTCCAGGATGATTTCGGCATTGGCGCTATAGCCCGAGCGTATCATGCGGTCCGACGTGACCTTGACGGCTGCTTTCACTTCAAACTGGTTGGCGCCGTTATTCTCTACCGCTTTGGGCGAGATGTATTCGAGCGTAGCGTCGAAGCGGTAGTCGCTGAGGGCTCCGATGGTGATGACGAGCGGCATGCCCTCGACGAGCGAGCCCACCTCCGTCTCGTCGATGTTGCCGTCGAAGATAAGGTCGTTCATGTCGGCTACGGTGGCCACGGTCGTACCGTCGTTCATCGTGTTTGCTTGAATGACTGAGTTTCCCACCTTGACAGGGACGTTGAGAATGAGACCTGTGACTGTAGAGCGCACCAGCGTGCTCGACGACTTGGCATTTGCTTGCGAAACGCCGTCACGGATGACCTCGAGAGCATCCTGAGCTGCAGCCCTTTCCTCCTTAGCTTGTGCCAGATTCTGCGTGACTTTATCCATCTCCTCGGCACTCACAAGCTGTTTTTCGAAGAGGGTCTTCTCACGGTCGTAGTTCACTTGTGCCTGCTTGAGGTTGATTTCGGAGAGTCGCACGCGGCTCTGGGCCGAGCTGAGCGAGTTCATGTCGGGGATGACCTTCAGACGGGCGATGACTTCGTCCTTCTGTACCTGTTGGCCGGCCTCCTTGAGCAGCTCGGCAATGATGCCGTTGATCTGCGGCTTGATGTTCACTTCGTTGCGTGGAGTGATTTTGCCGGTGATAACGGTTGACTTGCTGATGTCGCCGCGGACGGCTGTCAGCTCACTATACTGCTCCGCCTTGGGACGGGAATTGTTGAAGAGGAACACAAATGTTCCGATGATGACCACTGCGATGAGGGCAAAGAGGACGTACCTAAAAAATCGTTTCATGTTATTTGGGTGTTTATTTTGTTTCAAGAATTCCTAATTCCTAATTTCTAATTTATAACTCTTAACTCTATTCGTCGTGCATGGCTTCTACGGGCTTGATGTTCATGGCGCGGAGTGCGGGGGCTAGTCCTGCCAGGGCTCCAAGGAAAGCTAACAGCAGGGCGGCCACGATGGCCGTGCCGAAGCCAATCTGGAATACTGCCTCATGTTTCGTGATGGCTTCCAATCCGCTCAGCATCAGTACGGAGAAGACGATGCCGAAACTGCCGGCCAACAGGGTGAGCGAAACGCTCTCCATGAGTATCTGCGAAAGTATTTCGCTGGGCAGGGCACCGATGGCGCGGCGTATGCCGATTTCGACGGTGCGCTCCTTGACGGTGACCATCATGATGTTGCTCACACCGATGGCTCCAGCGAGCAGGGTGCCGAGGCCCACAAGCCAAACGAGGAAGTTGAGCCCGCGGAACAAGTTGTCCACGATGGAGAAAATCTGCTGGGTATTCAGTATCACCATGGCTTGTTCGTCGGTAGGGTCGAAGCTGTGCTGCCGTCCCATGACGGAGCGCAGGCGGCTTTCCAGCGACGTCATCTTCACGCCGCTCTTGCCGGTGATGCAGATGATATCGACCGTGTTGCCCCGATGGTAGATTTTGGCGGCAACGGTGATGGGCATGGTGACCGTACGCGACGCACGGCCGTTGATGCTCATGTTGCCTGAGCTGAAATCGACGCCGATGACCCTCAGGTGGATGCCACCCACCTCGACGTAGTTTCCGCAGGGGTCTCCTCCGTCGGGGAAGAGTTCGTTGTAGATGTCCTTGCCGATGACGCAGACCTTGCGTTCCTGCTCCACGTCCATCTCGTTGATGAAGCGGCCGTACTTGATCTGGCTGGTTTCCACCTTGTCGTAGTCGGCCGTAATCCCTTTGACGCTTGCCGATGAGCTGTGCGACCCGTAGGCCACGTTGCCGCTCCAGGCGCTAATCATCGGGGCCACCACGTCGAGCTCGGGCACCATCTGGCGCAGACGCTCCACATCTTTATATTCGAAGTTCCAGTAACGTCCCTCCTGCAGACCCTTGTAGGGCTTGGAGGTGTTGGAACTGATGAGGATGACGGTATTGTTGGCAAAGCCTGCAAAGTTCTTCGAGAGCATCTCCTTCAGCCCTGCGCCGCCTCCGATGAGGAAGAGCAGCATGAACAGGCCCCAGAAGACGCCGAACCCCGTCAGCAGGCTGCGACGCTTGTTGCGAACGAGCGAGTCGGCAATTTCGCGGAAGGTATCGGTATCCAGTCTCATTCGTCTCTCAAAGCTTCAATGGGTCGTACTTTCGCCGCCTTGCGGGCAGGAGCCAGCCCTGCCAGCGTCCCGGCGATTATCAACACTAATGTGGCCTCGATGGCCACGTCTATTCCCACGGTGGGGTTCACCAGCAGGCGGATGCTCTCGCCGAATACCTCCATGCTCGACTGTCCCAGCGTTTTGTCCATCAAGAAACATGCCAGCATTCCTGCCACCATGCCGATATAGCCGAAGAAGGCCGTGATGGTGATGCTCTCCGCCACAATCAGCTTCATGATGTTCCAGGGCTTGGCGCCGATGGCTTTGCGGATGCCGAATTCGTGTGTGCGCTCCTTGACGGTGATGAGCATGATGTTCGATACGCCCACGATGCCGCCCAAGAGCGTGAACAAGCCGATGATCCACAACGCCGTGTGGAGAATCTTCGAGCCTTTCTCCATCTGGAGATTCTGCGTGAAGCGGTTCCACACCCAAGTGGCGCTCGCGTCGTCGGGGGCTGCGTCGTGAGCCGTGTTGACGGCAGCCTTCAGCTCCTTCTCGAATGCTTCGTTGGCCTCCTCCGTCGGGAGTCCGTGGAACGTGAAGGTGATGTCGTCGATATGGTTGTCCAGGCCGAAGATGGTCTTGATGGTCGAGTAGGGGACGTTGAGGTCGCGGTCGTCGCGGTTTTCCTCAGCCCTGCGGACGCCTATCACCTTGAAGGCAAACGGCCCCACCTTCACCTGCTCACCCAGCAGCCGTCCGTAGTCCGTCCCTCCCTTGAGGAGGTTTTTCGCTGTCAGGTGGCCCAGGACGATGACCTTGCGCTTGTCCTGGATATCCTTTTCGTTGATGAAGCGTCCTGCCAGCATCACGATGCGGTTCATGTCGGCATAGCCTGGGTAGGTGCCGTTGAGCGATACGTTGTTCAGGTGGGTCTTTCCGTAAGTCAGGGTGTAGCCGCTTTGCGAGTGGCTGGTGGTCACCTGGTCGATGTTTTCTGAGAAGGGCTCTTTCTTCATCAGGTCCATGTCCGAGGTCACCAGCCGGATGCGCCGTCCCTCCTTCAGTCCCTTGTAGGGCTTCGACGTGGAGCCACCGCCTATCATCATGGAGTTCGAGGCAAATTCGCCGCTGCTCTGGTTGAAGGCGCCCATCAGGCCGTTGCCGGCGCCCAGCAGGACGATGATCATGAAGATGCCCCACGCCACGGCAAATCCCGTCAGACAAGTACGCAGCTTGTTGCGGCGGACGCTCTCCCAAACCTCTGTAAACAAATCGTGCATAGCGTCTTTTCCTCCTTGTCGTTATTTCATTACCGTGGTGGTGCCAAAGGCTGATGCCTTGTGCTCGCGGTTTTCCTCGATTTCGCCTATGATGCCGTCCTTGATATGGATGATGCGGTTCGTGCAGTTAGCCACGCCGCTCTCGTGGGTGACGACGATGATGGTCACTCCCTCCTCGCGGTTAAGCTGTCCCAGCAGCTCCATCACCTCCACCGAGGTCTTCGAGTCGAGGGCTCCCGTCGGTTCGTCGGCAAGGATGATCTGCGGATGGGTGATGAGTGCCCGTGCGATGGCCACACGCTGTTTCTGGCCGCCCGACATCTCGTTGGGGTAGTGTCCGGCCCAGTCCTTCAGTCCCAGACGGTCCAGATACTCCATGGCCAGTTCGTGCCGGCGGCGACGGTTGACGCCCTGGTAGAACAGCGGCAGTTCGACGTTCTCGACGGCGGTCTTGAACGAGATGAGGTTGAACGACTGGAAGATGAAGCCGATGGTGCGGTTCCTGTAGCCTGCGGCCTGACGCTCGCTCAGCCCTTTGATGAGCCGTCCGTCGATGATATACTCGCCCTCGTCGTAGCTGTCGAGGATGCCTAATATATTTAATAAGGTAGATTTGCCCGACCCCGAGGCTCCCATGATGGAAACGAACTCGCCTTTTTCGATGCTGAGGTCGATGCCTTTGAGCACGTGGAGCGGCTGAGCGCCCTCGTAGGTCTTGTGTACGTTGTGAAGTTCTATTTGCATAACGCTAATTAGACGTAAGGAAAAGTAATTTTGTTGCACGATTTTGTGGAATTAACAAAAATTATCTCTATCTTTGTCCCGACATTAACAAAAACCCCAGAGTTTATGAAACGTTCAACCGCTCTCATTCTTCCGTTCGCCATGCTGAGCATGGCAGTTTCCACGGTCCTTGCCCAGCCTAAGACAAGCCTCAAGGATGCCTACAAGGACTATTTCAAGGTGGGCGTTGCCGTCAATTTCCGCAACGTCACAGTTCCCGAACAGCAGGCCATCGTCCTGCGTGAGTTCAACAGCGTCACGGCTGAAAACGACATGAAGCCCGAGTCGACCGAGCCCCAGCAGGGCCAGTTCAACTGGGCGAGGGCCGACAGTATTGCCGACTTCTGCCGGCGCAACGGCATCAAGATGCGCGGACATTGCCTCATGTGGCACAGCCAGATAGGCGAATGGATGTACAAGGACAAGAAGGGCAACCTCGTCACGAAGGAGGTGCTTTTCAAGAACATGAAGAGTCACATCCAGGCCGTCGTCAGCCGTTACAAGGATGTGGTCTATTGCTGGGACGTGGTCAACGAGGCCATCGCCGACAACCAGTACCCCGGACAGCCCATCTACCGCCAGTCGCCCATGTACCAGATTGCCGGCGACGAGTTCATTCGCAAGGCTTTCGAGTATGCCCGCGAGGCCGACCCGAATGCCCAACTCTTCTACAACGACTACAACGAGTGCGACCCTGGCAAGCGTGACCGTATCTGCCAGATGCTGCGCACCATGAAGGCCGACGGTGTGCCCATCGACGGCTTCGGCATGCAGGGACACTACAACGTCTATGGCCCCAGCGAGGAGGACATCGATGCCGCCATCACGGCCTATGCCGCCATCGTGCCCCACATCCATGTCACCGAGCTCGACGTCCGTGTCAACGAGGAGATGGGCGGCGGCTTGCGCTTCAGCCGGGGTGCCGGCAATATCGCTGAATGGCAGAAAACCCTTCTCGCCGACCAGTACAACCGCATCTTCCGCGTCTTCCGCCGCCATGCCAAGGACCTCGACTGCGTGACCTTCTGGAACCTCGGCGACCGTGACTCGTGGCTCGGTGCTGCCAACTACCCCTTGCTGTTCGACTCCGAGTACAAGCCCAAGGCAGCCTACAACCGTGTCGTGAACTTCGACCCCGCCCTCGACAATGCCGTCGTCAAGGAGGACTTCGTCCCCTCGTCCTTCAACCAGCCCGGCCAGCAGTACCCCATGGTCAACTCGCAGGGCTATGCCCGCTTCCGTGTCGTCGCCCCGCAGGCCAAGTCCGTCATCACCACCATCGGACGTGGGGGCGGCACCGTCCTGCGCAAGGATGCCGACGGCGTCTGGGTGGGCACCACCTCAGCCCCCGAGGACCCCGGCTTCCACTACTACCACCTCATCATCGACGGAGGTAACTTCAACGACCCGGGAGCACAGAACTTCTACGGCAGCACCCGCTGGGAGAGCGGCCTTGAGGTGCCCGCCCCCGACGAGGACTTCTATGCGCTGAAGAACGTCCCCCACGGCCGTGTGTCGGAAGTCCTCTTCTGGTCCGAGAGCACGCAGAGCGTCCGTACCGCCTGGGTCTATACCCCGCCCACCTACGACGCCAAGGCCAAGGAGCGCTTCCCCGTCCTCTACCTCCAGCACGGCTGGGGCGAGAACGAGACCTCGTGGTTCCGCCAGGGCAAGGCAGGCATCATCATGGACAACCTCATCGCCGAGGGCAAGGCCGTGCCGTTCATCGTCGTGATGACCTACGGCATGACCAACGAAATCCGCTTTGGCGGCCTGCGCGAGTTCACCGCCGAGGACTTCGAGAAGGTGCTTGTTGACGAGCTCGTGCCCTACATCGACAGCCATTTCAAGACCAAGGCCGACAAGTATAACCGCGCCATGGCAGGCCTCTCGATGGGCGGCTTCGAGACGCGCCTCATCACCCTGCGCCGTCCCGAGGTGTTCGGCTCCTACGGCCTCCTCTCCGGCGGCACCTACAGCCCTGCCGACATCAAGCCCGAGGCCAAGCCACGTCTCGTCTTCATGAGCTGTGGCAGCAAGGAGAACCCCGACGGCATCAACAAGGCTACCGCCGACCTTCAGGCCGCAGGCTTCAACGCCGTCGGCTATGTGTCGCCCGGCACGGCCCACGAGTTCCTCACCTGGCGCCGCAGCCTCTACCAGCTCGCCCCCCTGCTTTTCCGCAAGTAAGGCGGCCCGGCGCTGGCTGAGCGCAGTCCCCGATAACGTGTAACCATGTAACCTGCAATAAAACTCCCCAGCCTATGAAAGGCCGGGGAGTTTTTGTTACACGGTTACATGGTTACATGTCGTGTCATAAAAAAAGCGGGGCATTGCGATGCTCCGCTTTTCTCTCTTGGGGTGGCAGGTGGGACTCGAACCCACGACATTCAGAACCACAATCTGACGCTCTAACCAACTGAACTACGGCCACCATGTAAATGGTCTTTTCCAAAGCGCTCTCCAGAAAAGCGGCGCAAAGGTAGGGCTTTTTCTTTTTCCAGCCAAACATTTCGCCTGATTTTTTATGCCCGAAAGGCAAAAAACATTTTTTCTGAAAAATTCGTCACCCCTACATACGAAATCCAGCCCCTCAGTCGTTCTTATAATGAAATCATTCAAAACCCCTCTCATCACACCTCTGAAACCAATCTTCAATCTTCAATTTCTTTTCGCCTATGCCTCAAACCTCTACTCCAACCAATCCTCAGCTTCGTACCCTCATCCGTCAGGCTCTTCGTGAGCTGCGTCCCCTGTGTCCGTCGCAGGAAGTGCTTGCTGCCATTCGCGCCGCAGCAGCCAGTTGCTAAAAACCCTGACCGCTATGCTCATTGCTCCCTCCCTTCTTGCGGCTGACTTTCTCCACCTGTCTGACGAAGTGGAAATGGTCAACACCTCTGCAGCCGACTGGCTTCACCTCGACGTGATGGACGGCACGTTCGTGCCCAACATCTCCTTCGGCTTCCCTGTGCTGGAGGCCGTGGCCCGCGTCTGCCGTAAGCCCCTCGACGTTCATTTAATGATAGACCGCCCGGAGCGCTACATCCGTCAGGTGGCCGACCTGGGTACTTACATGATGACCGTCCACTACGAGGCCACCACCCATCTCCACCGTACCATCTATGAGATTCACGAGGCGGGCATGCGCTGTGGCGTTGCCCTTAACCCCAGTACCCCCGTCGGCCACCTCGTAGATGTCGTCCGCGATGTGGACATGGTGCTGGTGATGACCGTCAATCCGGGTTTCGGCGGGCAGCCGTT
Organism: Bacteroidaceae bacterium; assembly: GCA_016291905.1. Taxonomy (GTDB): domain Bacteria; phylum Bacteroidota; class Bacteroidia; order Bacteroidales; family Bacteroidaceae; genus UBA1189. The sequence continues at coordinate 43,864 of JAEEZS010000009.1, read as the reverse complement.
CATTGAGCACTCGCTCGACAAGGTGCGCGAGGCGCGGGCTCTGATTCAGGCCTCCGGCTCCAAAGCTCTTGTGGAAGTCGATGGTGGCGTCACCCTCACCACCGCCCCCGGACTCATCGAGGCAGGCGTGGACGTGCTGGTCACCGGCTCCACCGTCTTCCGTGCTGCCGACCCTGCTGCCATGATACAGCAGCTCAAGGGGTTCGCGCCGTGCTGAAGTGCCCGTGAGCCGTAGCGCGTAAGCCGTTTTTTTTCTGTTTCATGTCGCCGCTTCGTGATAATCCTCTGTTGCGATTGGCGTTCGGTTTTGCTGCAGGAGTCGCCATTGCTGATGTCTTGCAGCGTCTTTGTCAGCCGCTTGCGGATTCTGCTTTTGTATGGTTTGCTGCTGTCAGTCTGCTGCTTGCCGTTGGTGTCGAGTGGGGCATCCGCCGTCGTCGCCGCGGGGAGACTCATCGCTCTTTCCTGTTCCGTCGGCCTCTCATTGGCAGCCTTCTTCTCTTGTTGTCCGTGGTGGCATTGGGCGGCTGGCGCTATCAGACGGTGCGTGACAGGGTGGTTGTCACATGGCCGGCAGAGGCTGTCGATGGCCGTGCCGTCATTCGTGGAGGCCCTGTATGCCGGCAGCGCTCGGTGCGCTATCTGCTTGATGTGAATGGACATCGCCTTTATGGCTATCTCTTCGGGTCTGATGAGCATGATTCGTGGGCATGGGGCGACACGCTGCTGTTGGAAGGCGTTACCATTCGTCCGCCGATGAACTTCTCTGATAGCCTGACATTCGACTATGCCCGATGGCTTTACAGCCAAAGGATTAGCGGGACGGCAATGATTCCTGCGGCAAAGGCCACGCGGCTTCCCCTTGTGCCGCAAGCGACGACGGTGGCGTCAGTCATCCCCTCGATAATGAGGCTGAGGGGCAGGGTAACGGGGTGGCTACGGAGCCGCTATGCTGCTGCGGGGCTGCCCGACGATGTGCTTGGCATTGTGGAGGCACTCTCGCTGGGCGACAAGAGTGCGCTGGGCGACGATGTGCGCGATGTTTATGCTGATGCCGGTGCCAGTCACCTTATGGCGTTGTCGGGGCTCCACGTCGGTGTGCTCTATATGCTGCTGACGATGACATTCGGCCTGCTCTTCCACAGCCGTATAGGACGAAGGCTGTGCGGGCTGCTGGCGGTTGGGCTTCTTTGGGCTTTTACTCTTCTGGCGGACTTCCCTCCGTCGTTGGTGCGAGCCGTGACGATGTTCACCGTCTATGCCGTAGTGGCGTTGCTGAGTGGCGACCGTTCACCCCTCAGCGCTTTGGCTTTGACAGCGTTGGTGATGGTAGGAATACAGCCCTTCCTGTTGTTCGACGTCGGCTTCCAGCTCTCCTTCGCCTCCATGCTGTCCATATTGCTGCTGATGCCTCAGTGGGAAGCGCTGCATGTCCACATGCCCCTTCTCGGCCGTTCTCGTCTGTTGGCTGCACCTGTTGCCGTAGTGTTTGTCTCGATGGCGGCACAGGTGGGCGTTGCTCCGTTGGTGCTCCATTACTTTGGCCGCTTTCCCACTTATTTTCTTGTAACGAACATGGTTATTCAGCCACTCTTCTATGTCGTCATGACACTGATAGTGGTGTGGATAGCCCTTTCATGGACACCGCTTGCACCGTTTCTCACAGGGCTGCTTGTCTATGCCGTCCGAGGGATGAATTCACTTCTTGCTGCCATTGCCCAATGGCCTGGCAGCACCCTGGATGTCATCCATTTTACCCTCTTGGATGCCCTTCTGCTGTGGCTGACTTTCTACTTCCTCCTCCGTTACCTTATTAAACGTCACCTCCCCAGCGCTATTTTGGCTCTTGCCTCCATAGCCCTCCTGCTCCTTTCCCGGCTCTTTTCCTGAATATCAAGGAGTTTTTTGCAGAGGGGCGTTAGTCCCGATGATCCTTTACCCAGGCTTCGAGGTCTTTTTTTGAAACGCCGTTCAGCAGTTTGCCCTCCTTCCAGATAACTTGCGGGTAGGCTTTTTTCAAGTCGTCGCAGGCTTTTTGGATGCTACTTCCGCCGGAGGTGGCGAAGGGGATAACGGTCTTGCCCTTCAGGTCATATGTTTCCATGAAGGTGTTGACGATGGTTGGGCAGGTGTACCACCAGATGGGGAAGCCGACGTAGATGATGTCATAGTCTTTCATGTTCTTCAGCTTGCCGGTGATGGCGGGGCGCGATGATTTGTCTTGCATCTCCACACTGCTTCGGCTTTGCTTGTCGCGCCAGTCGAGGTCTGCTTCCGTATAGGCTACGGCGGGTTTGATTTCATGCAGGTCGGCTCCTGCCACTTCGGCCAACTGCTGGGCTACACCCTTCGTGACGCCCGATGCCGAAAAATAGGCTACCAATGTTTTCATGCTTTTGTTTTCCTTTGATTTGTTACTTTGTGAGCAGGCGCACAGGCTCATCGTGAGCATGGCTGCTAGAATAATAGCTGTTTTCTTCATTGTCGTATGGATAAATGGTATTCACGTTGTTATTTCACCATCCGCAGAATCTGTGCCTCGGTGGCATGGGGGCATAAATACCGAAGCTGACGAAGGATGCGCTCGAGCGATTCCTCAGGTTGTCGGCTGCAATGGCAGGCATCTCGGCCGTAGAGTTTCTCCGGTGTGGTGAGCAAGGACCACCCCCAACCATACTCGTTCCCATGACGGTCGAGCGGATAGACAAAATCCTCTGTGACGATACGTGTAGCCATCTGCAGGCGAGTGATATAGGCATCGAAACGGCTACGCATCTTCGGCCCATCGAAGCCACAGGCGGCACGCAGCTCACGCGTGATTAGACTGTCATGTTCGGCAAGCGTCAGTAGGATGGCCTCCTCGATGCTGCCCTCTGCTGGGGCGGGATGACGACTACGCCGGTAGTTGCAGAAATCGGGCCACCATTCGCGGCTGATAAACCCCGCCTTACCGGCGAAGAACTTGCCATAGACGTACCCTCCGTCAGTAATCACCGAGCCCTTCCATTTCCACAAAGGCCAGTCCCACCCCCCGTCGGGCAGCATCACGTATCGGCAGTCGTCGTCGACCATCTCCTCTGCAGAGAATCCTTGGATACCGCTGTCGAGCAACGGCAGAAAGCCAATCTGCTCAATACACTGCATCAGCTCTGCACTGTTGTGTATCTCAGGGAAAATAGTCATGCTTTTCAAAGTTGGGTATCTTCCTTTACATTGAATTCACGCTATCCCATTACCACGTCGAGTACCATCATCAACACAAAGCCGATAGCAAAACCGATGGTGCTGAGATTGCTGTGCTGTCCGCTGGATGCCTCAGGAATTAGTTCTTCGACCACAACGTAGAACATAGCTCCGGCAGCAAAGGTGAGCATGTAGGGGAGGACGGGCGTCAACACCGAGGCCAGCAGCAACACGGCAAGGGCACCGATAGGCTCGACGACTCCGCTGAGTGTTCCGATAAGGAACGAGCGCCAACGGCTGTTTCCTGCTGCCCGCATAGGCATGGAAATGATGGCTCCTTCGGGGACGTTCTGTATGGCGATACCCACTGCAACAGCCAGGGCACTTGCGAGGGATATGTTTGTCGTTCCACTGTCGGCTCCTGCAAAAACCACGCCGACAGCCATGCCCTCTGGCAGATTGTGTATGGTAACAGCAAGGGCAAGCATAGCCGTCTTGGAGAGGCGAGAACGAGGTCCCTCTGGCTTGTCAGTGCCGATATGCAAGTGTGGCGTCAGTTCGTCAATCAGCAGCAGGAATCCAATGCCTAACAGAAATCCTACTGCGGCAGGGAATACAGACCATGCCCCTTTGCCGGACTCCATCTCCATTGCCGGAATCAGTAGCGACCACACAGATGCCGCTACCATCACACCCGAAGCGAAGCCAAGCAACGATTTCTGCAGTCGCATGGGCATTTCATCCTTCATGAGGAATACAAAAGCCGAGCCGAGCATTGTGCCTAGCAAGGGAATGAGCAGTCCTATAGTCAACGTAACCATTTCGGCTACAAAGATACAGCTTCTTTCTGAATTGTGCAATACCTAAAACAGGTGAATTTCAGAATTCGATGGGGACTGCGACTTTGAAGGTGATGTTTCGTCCCATGTTATAGACGCCTTGACGTCCAGTGACCATATTCACGGGAGCATACTTCAGACGGCTGAGGTGATTTTGATAAGCGCAGTCGAGCAGGTTGTCAGCGAGGATGTGCACCTCTGCCACTTTTTTGCCGTGCATCAGGACGTCAGCGCCGGCAGAAAGGTCCAATAGCGTATAGGCTGGGGTGACGGTCTCGGTGTCATCGGCACTGTAGATGTGTGTCTGCTTGAAGAAGTAGTCGAGCCCTGCTGCGACGTAGAGGTTGTTCAGCGAGAGGGCGGCAGGGATGACGGGGTGGGAATGATGTCCGAAGGTGGTGTGCGAGTGGTGTGTCAATTCCCACTTCAGTTCCGATGCCCAGTGTGGGGCGGGTGTGAAAGGCAGATACTTCATTTCAGGAGGCTGGCGCATTAGTTGGGCATCGACGTAGGAGAACGTGTTGCCAAAGTGGACTGAATGGATGGGATGGATGTCAATACCTGCCTCAAAGCCTAGCAGACGGGCATTTCCCTGCGTGTAGGCATAGGTGAGATAACCCTCTTCGATGACCTGGGTTAGCCGATGGGTAAAGATGTAGTTGTCGATGTGGTTGGCGAAGAGAGCCAGTTGGAATGAAACGTAGCGTGAGGTGAAGTCAAGCCCGAAGTCTGCCTGCAGGCTGTATTCGGCTTTGAGCTGATGGCTGCCTATTTCGTAGCGGATGGAGCCCTCGTGTATGCCGTTTGAAGCCAGTTCGCTGATGTTGGGAGTGCGGAAACCGCGGGCTACATTAAGACGCAGGTTCAGATGCTCGTTCACGTTGCACACAGCGCCCATGCTACCCGTCAGTCCGTTAAAGTGGCGTGTGAAGTCGGTGAAGCGCATCGCGCCTTCCTCTTCCAGTGCATCGCCATGCAGATGGCGGAAGTCGTAGCGAATGCCGCCGTTCAGCGTCCAGCAGTCGCCGAGCGATTTTGTGGCAGTGGCATACGTTCCGATGTCAAACAGACGGTAGTCAGGTATCAGGTATTCCTCACCCTCATTGGTGGATTGCTGGTACATTCCTCCCATGCCTGTCGAGAGTTTCCAGTCGTTCCACTCTTGAGTCACGTAGCGCAGATCGTACGTCAGCGTATGCATTTTGAAGTAGAGTTCGTAGTCGTCGGCACTCTCCTCGAACTCCTGCCGATGATTCTGTTGGTAACCGACGATAGCTTTCAGACTACCCGACGGGAGATTCAGCGCATTGTCCCATACCATCTTATAATGTTTGACCTGCTGGAAGGGGAGGGATTTGCTGTATGAAGTGGGGGAGGAGAGTTCCGATATGAGGATGCCCGTATCTTCGTCGCGCTCGCCCTCAACAATACCAGGCGTAAGGTGATAGGCTGTTGCTGTCAGGTGCGAAAATCCCCAGTATTTATTCAGTCCGAGCATCAGACGTCCCGCCCTTTCGCGAAATTGCGAGCCAGGCACATAGCCGTCGTAGGGATTCCGGTAGGCATGAGCCATTTTGCCGCTGTAGCGGGCATCCCAGACAATGCCTTGCCGGTTACCCGCAAAAGAGTAACTGTGTGCCAGCAAGCCATTATTCATCTGATATTCTGAGCCGATATGAGCGCGCGTTTCTCCCTCGCCCAGTGTGGGTTGGGCGTGAAGGATAACGACCCCTGCCATAGCGTCGGAGCCGTACATGAGCGAGGCGGGACCTTTCAGAATCTCCACCGAGCTGACGCTGCCCCCATCGACTTCCACACCATGTTCGTCGCCCCACTGCTGGCCCTCCTGACGAATACCTTCGCTTATCACCACCACGCGGTTGTAGCCCAAGCCGCGGATGATGGGTTTGGAAATGCCGCTGCCTGTTGTCAACTGGCTGATGCCCGGTTGGTGGGCAATGGCATCGATGATGTTGGTTGAGGATGTGGCACGCAGCATTTGAGGCGTGACGATGCTGACGGGTGCCGTGGAGTGCTTCAGTTTGGTGTCGCCGGTAACGCCTGTGACGGTGATTTCGCCCAGTTGCAGGTGACGATAGAATACGTCTGTCGAGTCCTCCTCATGATTGTGTTGGGGGATGGCCTCTTGCGCTGCCATTGCTGTCCATATACACAGCAAAGGCAGAATGATATATCTTGTTTTCATTCTGTAATCAGTTTTAAGAAAAATAAAAAGGTTTATGAATTTGCTTGTAAAACGTCTGGGATACAGGTAAATGGAGGTCCTCGCGTAACAGGAATGTCACAGCAGCGAGCTTTGTACTCTTGTAATGGTATTGCTATGAATTTTGTGCAAATATGGGTCTCGGCAGAGACATGGCCTGGGGTGGCTGCCAACATTTTCAGTGTCAGGAATTGACACAGCACGCAGTCGTGCATCGCCGATCCTGTCTGCGACAGATGTCCATGACATTGATGATGAACGCAATGGGAACTATCAGCATCTGCAAACGAAACATTGTCCTCGTGCGTGTGGAGCGACGAGAGAAGTAGCATTGGCAGGTACACAGCCAACAGCACCCACGAGGCAATATGTTGTTTCTTTTTCAGATTCACGCCTGCAAAAGTACGTTATTATTCACAAAATGCCTCTTTTTCCTGTAATAAAATAACAAATTTTATGTATGATTAGATGCAGGCTTTTCGTAGAACGCATTAGAAGTCTTTCGTCGGACGCGTCTGACGAAAGCATCGCAGGCGTCCGACGAAAGCATCGCAGGCGTCCGATGGAAGCATCGGAGGCCTCCGTCGAAACTCAGAGCTTGATTTTGTGCCCTATGGTGAGGCTGACGCAGTGGTTGTGACAGAAGGGAAGATAGGGAATCCAGTCACTATTGAACAGATTGATGCCGAAGTTGTATCGAAACTCGCAGAATGTATGGTTTGCCCAATAGTATGAAACGCTGAGTGGTAGGGTGGCGTCAACGAGTGAAAAGTCTTCGGCAGTAGATGAGATTGTATAGTTTGCCACGCTGGCTGACTCGGAGAAGTCACCCTTTGATTGTTGATGAATCAGGAATCTCGGTTGAAGTCCAAAAGCAAACGCAAACTGGTTACTTGCATAATATCTCATAAGAAGAGGGATTCCGATATAGTCCAAATCAATACGGCCATTGCTTAAGTTGTTGTTGCTAAATTCGGTGTCTTTGAATCGTGTTCCTTGACGACTTCCCTCTATCCCGAATGCAAGTGCCCAATGCTGCCGGTGCTGGTATTCCATGCTCAAACCTAAGTTTGCACCAATGTGGGGGCGTGAGAGACTGGTTGCCGTTGTCCCTACTCCTCCATCGAATAATGAATAGTCGGCTCTGATAGAGGCATGTCCCTTAAGCGTTGATACGTTGATGCCTGCCTGTGGGAGGAAAAAAAGGGAGCCTTTTTCGGGCTGTGCGCTTGCTGCCGTTGCTGCCAGCAACAGAACGATGGATAGACCAAGAATCTTTTTCATAAATGTAGTCTTTTGTAAGTTTCTACTTCTAAAAACGGAGAATCTCCAAAATACTGCATGAAAAAACAACTTTTTTTCGCTGACAACCCAAAGTTCTTTCCGTGTTTTATTACGCCAGTTTCTCGCGAAGGAAACGGCCTGTGTAAGAGTCAAGGCAAGCAGCTACTTGTTCAGGGGTGCCGCAGACGACGAGGTTGCCGCCTCGCTCTCCGCCCTCGGGACCTAGGTCGATGACGTAGTCGGCACATTTGATAACCTCCATGTTGTGTTCGATGATGAGGATAGTATGCCCTCTATCGATAAGGGCGTTGAAACTCTCAAACAGTTTCTTGATGTCGTGGAAGTGGAGGCCTGTCGTCGGCTCGTCGAAGATGAAGAGGGTAGGGGCGGAGCGCTCTTGCCCGAGGTAGTAGGCGAGTTTCACACGCTGGTTCTCACCACCCGAGAGGGTTGAAGAGCTCTGTCCGAGTTTGATGTAGCCGAGTCCGACAGCTTGCAGGGGGCGCAGACGGGAGACAATCGTCTTGTTTCCGCCCTCCTCGAAGAACTCAATGGCCTGGTTGACGGTCATCTCAAGGATGTCGTGGATGTCCTTGTCGCGGTATTTGACAAGCAGGGTGTCGTTCTTGAAGCGCTTGCCGTGGCAGGCTTCGCACTCGAGCACAAGGTCGCTCATGAACTGCATCTCAACGGTTATTGTACCCTCGCCCTTGCACTCCTCGCAGCGCCCTCCCTCGCTGTTAAAGGAGAAGTAGCCTGCCGTGTATCCCATCTGTTTGGCGAGGGGCTGAGAGGCATAGAGCTTGCGTATCTCATCGTAGGCCTTGATGTAGGTGACGGGATTGCTGCGGGTAGAGCGCCCGATGGGGTTCTGGTCTACGAATTCCACGGCGCTGATGCTACGGATATCGCCCTCCAATCGGGTGAAATCGCCGGGACGATCGCCGCTCTCGCCGAACTGACGGTTGAGGGCGCGATAGAGAATGTCGCGCACCAGCGAACTTTTTCCCGAGCCGCTGACACCTGTGACGACGGTGAGGACGTTGAGGGGGAACGTGACGTCGATGCCCTTCAGGTTATTGTGACGGGCTCCCTTCACATCAATGTGGAGGTTCCACGGCCTCCGGCTTGTGGGGACGGGAATCTTCTCTTCGCCAAGAAGATAGCGGAGCGTGTAACTCTTGTCAGAGCTCCTGTTCTCCTGTACATCCTTCATGTCTCCTGCAAAGACTATCTCTCCTCCAAGGCGTCCAGCATTGGGGCCTACGTCGATGATGTAGTCGGCTGCGCGGATGATTTCCTCATCGTGCTCGACGACAATGACGGTATTTCCCGCCCGTTGCAGCTGGCGTAGCACACGGATGAGCTTGTCGGTGTCGCGACTATGGAGGCCTATGCTGGGTTCGTCGAGGATGTAGAGCGAGCCGACGAGCGGACTGCCGAGCGAGGTGACGAGGTTGATGCGCTGGCTCTCGCCGCCCGACAGGGAGTTGCTGAGGCGGTTCAGCGTGAGGTAGCCGAGTCCCACGTCTAGCAGGAATTGCAGGCGGCTAGTAATCTCCTTGAGCAGGCGCGAGGCAACAATCGTGTCGTGCTCGTCAAGCTCCAAACGGTCGAAGAATCCCTTCAGCTCGCTGACAGGCATCTCCACCAAGTCGCAAATAGAACGTCCGCCTACCTTGACGTATGTGGCTTCCTTCTTCAGACGGGTTCCACGACAGGTGGGGCAGAGCGTCTTGCCACGATAGCGGGCCTGCATGACGCGGTACTGGATTTTGTATTGGTTTTCCTCCAGCATGGCGAAGAACGAGTCAATGCACACCTTTCCCCGCGGGCCGTGCCAGAGATAATCCTTCTGTGCCTGGGTGAGCTGATAATAGGGGGTGAAGATAGGGAAGTCGGCTTCTGCGGCACGGAGGATGAACTCGTCCCTCCACGCATTCATCTTTTCGCCTCGCCAGCAAACCACAGCGCCGTCATAGACACTTAACGTCGTGTCGGGGATGACCAATTTCTCGTCGATGCCGATGATGCGCCCAAAGCCCTCGCACGTGGGGCAAGCGCCCAGCGGGCTGTTGAATGAGAAGAGTTGGTCAGAAGGCTCTTCGAAGGTGATGCCGTCAGCTTCGAAGCGGGTGCTGAAGGTATGGAGAATCTGGGCGGGGTAGAAGCGCAGCATACATGTGCCGCCACCCTCAAAGAACGCCGTTTCAGCCGAGTCTGTCAGGCGGCTAACAGTCTCGCGGCTGTCATCGACTGACAGACGGTCGATGACGAGGAAGATTACCTGTTCGCCGCTCCCCCGTGAGGAAGATTGTCCGAGGGCTGGGTCTTTTTTGTCGGAGGCTTCCACTAGCCAGTCCTCGATGCGGATGATTTCGCCGTTCACTTCCATGCGGGTGAAGCCCTGCTGCATGTAGATGGCCATTTGTTCCTTCAATGAACGTTCGCCGTGCGGGGCGATGGGGGCAAGCACGGTGAAGCGCGTGCCTCGGCTGTAGGTGAGCATACACTTCACGAGGTCCTCGGGGGTGTGTTTCTTTACCAACTGTCCGCTGATGGGGGAGTAGGTCTTGCCAATGCGGCTGTAGAGCAGGCGCAGGTAGTCGTAGATTTCAGTAGAGGTGCCGACGGTGGAGCGCGGGTTGCGACTGTTCACCTTCTGCTCGATGGCAATGGCAGGGGGAAGCCCTTTGATGAAGTCACAGTCGGGCTTCTTCATGCGCCCCAGGAACTGCCGGGCATACGACGAGAGGCTCTCCACATAGCGGCGTTGCCCCTCGGCATACAGCGTGTCGAAGGCTAGTGACGACTTGCCCGAGCCGCTCAGTCCCGTTATTACCACCAGCTTCCCTCGTGGAATATCCACCGAGACGTTTTTCAGGTTGTTGACATTCGCCCCCCTGACCGAAATGAACTGTTCCTCCATTTGATTTGCGCGCGATGTGGCTTATTGCTGATAGCTGATTTTTGTGGGGTTCTTCAGCGCGTCTTGCCATGTGCCCTGGATGATGACAGGAGGTGCCGTGCTGGGCTTTTGTTCTACAGCGTCAGCCTTTGTCGGAATTGCTTGCTTGTCGGTGTTGTCAAACCGCTTCATGGGCGCCTGGTTCGCTACGGCCTCCGCAAACTGTGCACGACCTTTGGCGTCGAACTTGACGAAGGTTTCGTAGTCGTACTTCCAGTCGGGGCTTTCGCTTTCCTGCATGATGTATTTGTAGATGGCCTCGCGCGAAGGTGCGTTGAAGGGGATGTCGTTGAAGCGCATCATGCTGTTCTGTGTGGGGCGGTATATGCCATACTCCACAGTACCGGCTCCTTCGTAGGCTCCCAGCCCTTCACCTGCATAACGGTCGTCGGCAGCAAACCGTGCCCAGTGTGTTTTCGCCACGTCGGCGTGCATGTCGATGTTGGCACCACGGCCATACGAGTTCCACATGTTCTCGTAATAGTCCTTCACGGCATCGGTGGCTGTGCTGCGGGCTGTCTCTACGTATTCATCATAAAGGCGCCCGATGCCGTGTCCGCCGCCCTCGTGGTTGAGCACCGGATTGATGCCATTGAGTAAGAATGCGCTGTAGGAGTTGTCGTCGTACATGTAGGTGAAACTGCGTCCGGCGTTGAGCACGTTGAATACGACGTTTACGCGCATGGGACGGTCAGGGATGAGCGTTGTCACCTTCTGTGCGTAGGCGAAGGCATCGCCGTCGGTGTTTATGGCATGTTCCGTACCTTCGAACATCTCGGCGTTCTGCGATACGGCTTTGACGGCATAGACGTTGAATCGGTTGCGCAGCGAGGTGTAGGGTTCGTAGGCAAAGAACTGCTCCATGGCTTGCTGCATTTTCTGCTCGTACTTGCCTCCTGGCTCCATGTCCTTGTCCACAAAACAGTTTCCGATGAACACGATGTCCACACCCTTGCCCACAGAGGCTTTCTGCAGGGTCATTACCTCGCCGTCACGCGAATAATCGGTAGAGGTGTAGGGGGTGTAGTCATAATTTCCGAACTTCTCGGCCAACACATCGAAGACCTCCTGGTCGCGCGTGCTCGAGCCTGCTAAATCTTCCATTTTGCCATTATCGTCCATGACGCTCGTAAAGACGACGTTGCCGTTTTGGTCGACAAGGTTGATGTAGTTCAGATTGAGATAGTAGTATCCGATATAATCGGCGAAAGATGCTGGGTCGAGGTTAAGCCACGAGATGCCGTTCTCGTGCAAGTGTTCGTTCACCTCTTCGGCGTTGCCAGGTGTCATCCCCAACACTTCAAACCCTTTGCTCTTATATTGCTCGTATGCCAATTTCAACTTGCTGGTGAAGTTGTCCTGTGCCGAAGAGTAGTTGAAGATGAGGGTATAGAGGTTGTTCCTGTAGACATCGGTGGTCTCTAGGTGATTGCCGTTCAGGTCGGTGACGGGGAAATGGTAGCCGGGAATGGGGGGCACGTTCAGGTGACCTTGCTGAGGTATAATCAAGTTCCAGCAGAGGTGAAAACGTGGGTGATTGACGATTTCTTCAGGCACATCGCCACTGAAGTCGTTGTTAAAGACGAACAGCATATTAGGCTCGTTCATCAGTCGTGCCATGCCTGCGGGCATGTTTCCAGTGAAGTTGTTGTTGCTGATATCCAAAAAATCGAAGAAGGGCAGGCCGAAGAGTTCGGGAGCCAGCGTGCCGCTCATCTCATTATTTTCGACACGTATTCCCCATAGCGCTAAGTCCTTTGACCAGTCCTTGGGGAGGGAACCGGTAAGATGGTTCTCTTGCACTTTGAACTCCAGCGCTGGTCCCATTTTCAAAAAGGTGCCTTGGCTAGGCAACTCGCCCTTCAGCTCGTTGCCGTTCAGGTCTAGAAACTTTACGTATGGACTGTCGTCGGTCGTCACGCCGTACCACTCGCTGATGGGTTTGTCGCTGCCCCAGTTAGTGTTGTTCAACCAGTGGTCGCCATCGGTGGCTTTGTATAACTCCATCAGTCCCTCTCGTGCACGTTCCAATGACTGCTCAGCTGTAAGGACGTCGATGCGCTCCACCTCTTTGATGGCATAAGACCCTTTAGGATATGCCGCGTGCCAGACGATCTGGCCGTTCTCCACGCGGGGCGATAGGTCCCTATCCCACAATTCGTATATTAGGCTGTCGCCCGAAACGAGGTGAATCACCATCTGCTGACCTGGGTAAAAATCCTGTGCGTTGGCACCCGCCATGGTTGCTACGGCCATGACGAAAAAGAGTACGAGGCGCTTCATTTGTTGACAAATTTCAGGGTTAGACTTCCTTTCTTCACCAGATAGATTCCTTTGGGTAGGCTGCTCATGTGGGCAAGATTGCCTACGCGGATGCCGCTCATTGAATAGACTTCCGACGTCGAATCATCGTCACTTTTTATTCCCAGAACGGAGGTGTCTACCAACTCAAACTTGGTAGAAAGGCATCTTATTTCATCGCGCGGAATCCAGATGTCCTCGTCACCAGCAAGCAGAATCCGCAAGTAATGGACAACCTGTCGCTCCGTTCCTGAGTCTTGGATGGTGAAGGTGTACCTTATTGTGGGATACTCATCGGTGATGGGCACCTTCACCACCTCGCCATCGGTCTTTTCGATGCAGAGGAATGGCTTTTCAACCATTTGGGCTTTGATGCACATGGGCATGACTACCAGCAGTAGCAGCCATAGCCTCCTGAAAATGGGTGATTTCGTTTTCATACGCGCGCTATTATAATTTGGTGTTGCTTTATTATGGTACAAAGATAGTGCAAACCGAGTGAAAAAGCAAATTTTATTCGAAAAAAAATAAGCGCGATTGCCGGCATTTTTTTAGTCGAAAACCATGAGGTCATAAGGTGAAAAAATGTAAGAAGCCCTTTGTTTCGGTTATTTTCGGGTGAGTTGAAGTGGGCAGGCTCTTTTTCATCGGTATGGCGAGAGAGGTCTGTGGCGGGAAAGTGTCAAAGTGTCAAGGTGTCAAAGTGTCATTTTCGTTCTAGCAATCGTGTCTTTGGGGGAGGAAATGGAAGAATTACTATTATATTATTATATACTATTATTATTTATATATTATAATTTTTTATAATATATAAATAAGCATACTCTGAAAACCCCGTTCGAAGGTCGAACGCAAAACGAAAATGACACTTTGACACCTTGACACTTTGACACTTTTTTAATATCACGCTTGCTTTCAGTGGGTTGTAAAATTGGCTTTTTTCTTGAACTTGGCGTCTGAGTCGATTTTTTCGTTGCACGGAAGGGGACGAAAGGCGGATTTCTTCCTGGATTTTGACCTTGCTTGCGGATTGAAAGTAGTTCGTGCCCTTTGTTTGCCAATGAGCCGATAGTCCAGTGGACTGTGATTTTATTCCAGTGGGCTATGATTTTATTCCAGTGGGCTATGATTTTATTCCAGTGGGCTGTGATCTTATTCCAGTGGGCTATGGAATTAGTCCACTGGGCTGACGGCAGAGCGCAGGCAAATTGCGGAATAATCAATGAGAATGGTGAATATATTGCTTTTTTCTTGCTTTTTTCGTTGCCTTGTGTTATATTTGCACAAAATTTGACTTTGAACAGGATGAGAAACTTCCGTTATTGGGCGTGGGATGCGGCGTGCCGCATCGGCATGTGCCTGCTTGCCGTGTGTTTGTTGTCTGCGTGTTCTACGCAGAAGAATGTCAAGAAATCCTCTGGGGCGGGGAATCCGGCGTCCTCCTTGCAGACCTATACTGCCGACTATGCGCCGAAGCGCGAGTTCCGCGGGGCATGGATGCAGGTGGTGAACGGGCAGTACGTGGGCATGACCTCGGCCGAGCAGCAACAGCGCCTCACCGAGCAGCTGGACGTGCTCCAGCAGGCCGGCGTCAATGCCGTGATGTTTCAGGTTAGGCCTGAGGCCGATGCGCTCTATGTCTCCTTCTACGAGCCGTGGAGCCGCTTCCTGACGGGCGAGCAGGGCAAGAACCCTGATGCAGACTGGGACCCGCTACAGTTTATGATTAACGCCTGCCACGCGCGCGGCATGGAACTCCACGCGTGGATAAACCCCTACCGCGCCAAGCTGAAGGGGCTGAAGAAGGCCGACATGCACTACAAGCACCCGTGGTTCCGCTTCCCCGAGCGATTGGTGGAGTATGACGGCATGCTTATCTTCAATCCCGCCATGCAGCTCAACCGCGACTACATCTGCACCATCGTCAGCGACATCGTGAAGCGCTACGATGTGGACGGACTGCACATCGACGACTATTTCTATCCTTATCCCGTGGCGGGCGTCTCTTTCCCCGACGATGCCGACTTTGCTGCTGACCCGCGCGGCTTCAGCGACAAGGCCGACTGGCGGCGCGACAACGTCAACCTGCTCATCCAGCAGCTTTCCGCCACCATCCACGACATCAAGCCGTGGGTGAAGTTCGGCGTCAGCCCGTTTGGAATCTATCATAATGGGGAAGACGGGTCGGCAACGTCAGGTCTGCAGAATTTCGACGACCTCTATGCCGATATCCTCCTGTGGGTTGAGAAGGGCTGGGTGGACTACACCGTGCCGCAGCTCTATTGGGAGATCGGACATTCGCGTGCCGACTATGCCACGCTTGTCGGCTGGTGGGCCGAGAAGGCTGGCGGACGCCCCCTTTTCATCGGACAGGACCTGGAGCGCTGCCTCAGCTATAAAGACCCGCAAAACCCTGCGCAGAATCAGCTCGCTGCCAAGTTCCGTATGCAGCGCGAGCAGCCCGTCAGCGGCTACTGTTGGTGGTATGCCGATGCCCTTCGCGCGCACATGGCTACGGCTGCCGGCAAGGCCGAGGTGCAGGCGGTTGCCCACGCCGGCACGCTTGCCCTGCAGCCCCTGTTCCCCTTCATCGACCGTAAGGCACCGGAGGCTGTGCGCAAGCCTGCACTCATCCAAACCGACGATGGCCCTGTGCTGATGTGGACGGCTCCGAAGTACAAGACGGAGATGGACCGCCCCATACGCTACGTTGTCTACCGTTTCGATGCGGGTGAGAAATTAGACCTCTCCAATGGCGCCCGCATCATTGGCTTGACGCCCAACACCTGGTTCAATCTTTCTCCCCGTAACAGCACAGGGCACAGCGTCTTCGTTATCACCGCCCTCGACAGGCTGCAAAACGAGTCCCGCCCAGCGAAGGTGAAAATGAAATAAAAATCATCATATCCCATGAAAAGAAAGAAGAAGTCCAAGCCGGTAGTCATGCTTCCGCAGGCCGCACCACGCACCGAGCGCGTCGTCACGTTCCTCAGCAAGGAGGAAAAGCAGATGATAG
Organism: Bacteroidaceae bacterium; assembly: GCA_016291905.1. Lineage (GTDB taxonomy): Bacteria > Bacteroidota > Bacteroidia > Bacteroidales > Bacteroidaceae > UBA1189. Next base: position 28,049 of record JAEEZS010000009.1, on the reverse strand, counting down.
AAAACTATCTCGACAAGTACCACATTGCCAATCGCAGCCGATGGATGCGCGAGACACTCCTCCGCAACATTTTCCAGAACCTTGAACTTGACTATCCCACGCTCTTCGACGAGCACGACATGCGCCGATGACTGATGCTGATTTTATGAAGATGGCACTCGTCGAGGCGCGTCAGGCCTTTGACGAGGGGGAAGTGCCCGTGGGGGCTGTCATCGTTTGTCAGGGACGCATCATTGCACGTGCCCACAACCGCACGGAGGCGCTTACTGACGTCACAGCGCATGCTGAGATGCAGGCTATCACGGCGGCAGCCTCGTGGTTGGGCGGTAAGTATCTCACTGATTGCACGTTGTACGTTACTGTCGAGCCCTGCGTAATGTGTGCCGGTGCCATTGCTTGGGCGCAGGTGAGCCGTCTTGTTTGGGGGGCTGACGATGAGAAGCGAGGCTTCCGTCGCACGGCTCCCGATGCCCTTCATCCTCGAACCGAGGTCGTCTCGGGCGTCCTTGCCGACGACTGCGCCGCTCTTATGACGCAGTTCTTCAGGGAGAGGCGTTGAGGATTATCAGACGTTTTAATACAGAGTCTTTCTTTCCATAGTATATGCTCCGAATCCTATACATCTGTCACGGCAATATCTGTCGTTCGCCTATGGCGGAGTTTGTGATGAAGGCGTTGGTGAAGGCGCACGGGGTAGATGAGCAGTTTGAAATTGCCTCCGCTGCCGTTTCGGACGAGGAACGTGGCAATCCCATCTATCCTCCTGCGCAGCGTTGCCTGCGCCAGCATGGTGTGTCCTTCGACTCTCACAAGACAGCCCGTCGTGTCATTCCTGCCGACTATGAGCGCTATGACCTGCTTGTCTGCATGGACCAGAGCAATCTGCGCCTGCTGGATCGTATCATTGGCGACGACACCAAGGGTAAGGTGCACCTGCTGATGTCCTATGCGGGACGGCCTCATGCCAGCGTCGCCGACCCGTGGTACACAGGCGACTTCGAGCAAGCCTTCCAGGACATTCTTTCCGGTTGTGAAGGTATGCTGAAAGAACTAAGGGAAACGTAGTTTTACTTGCTGTAGATGCTTTCGATTTGCTCGGCGTAGTGGCGCAGGATGACGGCACGACGGAGCTTGAGGGTCTGCGAGAGCATACCGTTGGCAGTAGTCCATTCGTCGAATACATAGACGGGGCGCTTGATGGCCTCGTAGTCGGCCAGCGTCTTGTCGATGGTTTCTATCTCGCGGCTGAACAGCTTGAGCACGGCGGGATTCGTAAGCATCTCCTCCTTGCTGAGTTTGCCGAGTCCCTGGTTCTCTACCCAGCGGTCTAACTGTCCGTAGTTGAGGCAGATGATGGCGCTGGCGAACTTTTGATTCTCGCCCACGATGATGCTGCTGTCGAAATACTGGCTGTCATTGATTTTGTTTTCAAGCAGTTGGGGGGCGATGTATTTGCCGGAGGAGAGCTTGAAGATTTCCTTCTTCCGGTCGGTGATTTTGAGGTACTTGCCTTCGACAAGGGTGCCTATATCGCCCGTGTGGAGCCAGCCGTCGGCATCGATGATGCGGGCTGTTTCGGCGGGGTCTTTATAGTAGCCCTTCATGACGTGCGGACCACGGACGAGGATTTCACCGTCATCAGCAAAAGAGAGCTCCGATCCGTCAATAGGCTTACCAGCAGTTCCCATTTTGTTGACGCCCTCAGTGGGGTTATTGACAGCAACGACGGGTGAAGTCTCGCTCATGCCGTAACCCTCGAATATGTGGAGTTTGGCGGCATTGAAAAGGCGCACGATGCTGGGCTTGATAGACGAACCGCCACTGATGATAATCATGTTGTGCCCCCCGATGGCAGCACGCCATTTGCTATAGACGAGCCGGTCGAACATGCGCAGACGACGGCGGTACACCGGGTTGCGGTTGTAGTTGTCGTAATTGTTGCCGAACTCCCAGGCGGCGTGGTAAATCTTCTTCTTCAATCCTTTGAGGTTGTTCTCCTGCTGGCGGAACTTCTCGTAGAAGGTCTCGAGCACGCGGGGCACGGCCGAGAATCCGTCAGCGTGGCACGATGCAAGGTCACGTTGGATGGTGGCGAGTCCTTCGGCATAGTAGATGCTGATGCCTAGTTCCTGATACTCATAGTTCATCGTGCGCTCGTAGGAGTGGCAGAGGGGAAGGAACGAGAGCATCTTATGCTTGACGCCGTATACCTGGTACATGGCGTGGGCATGGGCATCGAAGGTGAGGTTGCGGTGGGTGAGCATGACGCCCTTGGGACGTCCTGTCGTGCCGCTGGTGTAGATGATGGTAGCCACGTCGTCGGGGCTGACATCGCGGATGTTATTATTGATAATGGACTCCCAGTCTTTCCAGGCATCACGTCCCAGCTGGCGCAGCTGGCTCATGCAGGGCAGCGTGTCGCTGTCGTCGATGAGCCAGACGTCGATGTCTCGCTCCTGTGCAGCAAGGGCAGCCTGAATCTTACGGTGGAGCACGGCGGTGCCGACGAAGATGGCGCGCGCGTCGCTATGATTGAAGATGAATGCGAAGTCGTCGGTGCTGAGGGTTGGGTAGATGGGGACGTAGACGAGGCGTGCCAGTGTACAGCCCATATCGAGGAAGTTCCACTCGGGGCGGTTGCCCGTGATGCTGATGATTTTGTCGCCAGGCTGATACCCTTTGGCCAGCAGGCCATAGGCCGTTTCGCGGCTGGCAGTGATGTAATCGTCTACGCTGTATGTCGTCCATTCTCCGCCCTTGCAGGCAGCAAAGATGTCGTTCTTGGGGTAGTGTTCCTTTAGGATGGTGAGGTAGTCAAACGTCCTTGTAGGAACTATATTTGTTCGGTTGTTCATTGTCGATGTGCGAAAATCGGGCACAAAAGTACGTGTTTTTTTAGGAACTTCCAACTAAATGGGCAAAAAACCGTACACCACCCCGCCGACGATTCCGCTGACGACGATGACAAAGATGGGATTAACCTTCCACTTGTTGATGGCCACAAACGATGTGGCGCAGAGCACTACACTCAGGATGAATTGTACCGTGCTCTCCTTCGGATTACCGAAGTTCTCTTCGTTCATAAGCATCAGAGCTGCCGAAGCAATAAGGCCGATAACAAGGGGACGGAGCACACTGAATACGGTACGCACGGCAGGGTGGTCGGTGTACTTCATCAGGAATCGGCTGACGATAATCATCAGCACAAACGAGGGCAGTAAAGTGCTGAACGTGGCAAGCACTGAGCCTGCCATGCCCCAAGCGGCGCTGTGCCCAGCATTGACGACGGCGGTGTAGCCCACGTACGTAGCAGCATTAATGCCGATAGGACCGGGCGTCATCTGGCTGACAGCTACGATGTCGGTGAATTCCGAGAATGTCATCCACGCATGTTTCGTCACCACCTCGTTCTGTATGAGGGAGATGATGGCAAGGCCTCCGCCGAGGCCAAACAAGCCAATCTTGAAGAACGTGATAAAAAGCTCAAGGAATATCATGCATGTCAGGGTGATTCTCGTTGTTTTTTTTCAGGGTGAAGTACCTCACAATCCCTCCTGCTATGCCAGCCACGATGACCCAGATGGGGGACACTCCCAGCTGCCAGATGAGGAGTGCACTGACAATAGGCATCCAGACGTTGCGCCATGTGATGCCTGCAGCCTTCGAGAGGTGGAAGATAGGACCAAGGATGAGGGCGGTGACGGCAGGACGTATGCCTCGGAATACATTTTCTACCACCTTGTTGCCGCGCAACTGTTGGAAGAACAAGGCGATGGTGAGGATGCAGATGATGCTGGGCAGCACAGTACCTATGGCACAGGCTGCGCTGCCGCGTCTGCCACCCAGACGGTATCCTATGCTGATAGCGAAGTTTGCAGCAAATACCCCCGGCAACGACTGTGAAACTACCATCAGGTCCATGAACTCCTCTTTTGTCAGCCATTGGTTTTTCTCTACCACCTCCCTTTCGATAAAGGGAATCATCACCGGCCCTCCGCCGATGGTGAAGAGGCCGATTTTAAAGAAGGTGCCAAAAGCTTTGAGAAGGGAAAATGGAACCAACGTGGTTTGCTCTTTTGTCAATGGACTATTTCTGATTCTGACACCAGTGGCGTGCGTTCACGAAGGCTTCAATCCAAGGCGTTACTTCGTCGGTATGGAGGCGTCCGGCTGGGTAAGTACCGCATTGCCAGGGGAAGATACAGCGTTCCAGATGTGGCATCATGGCAACATGGCGCCCGTCGGCGCTGGCGATGCCTGCGATGTCGTAAATGGAGCCATTGGGATTGCCTGGATAGCCGCTGTAGTTGTACTTTGCTACGATGTTATAGTGCTCCTCGTCTAGCGGGAGGTCGAAGCGTCCTTCGCCGTGTGCCACCCAGATGCCCATGCTTGTGCCTGCCAGCGAGCCAAACATCACGCTGTTGTTCTTCGGCACGTGGATACCGAGGAAAGCCGATTCGAACTTGTGGGAGGTGTTGTGTTCCATACGTCCGAGGCGATAGCCGTCGGCGCTGGCGTACCCTTGTCCGATAAGCCCGAGTTCCATCATCAGCTGGCAGCCGTTGCAGATGCCGAGCGAGAGGGTGTCGGGACGGGCGTAGAACCTGTCGAGGGCTTCTTTGGCGCGGGGATTATAGAGGAAGGCGCCTGCCCAGCCCTTGGCGGAGCCCAGCACATCGCTGTTTGAGAATCCTCCACAGAAGACAATCATGCGGATGTCATCGAGGGTCTCACGCCCGCTGATAAGGTCTGTCATGGTAACATCCTTCACGTCGAAGCCCGCCAGCCAAAGGCTGTAGGCCATTTCGCGTTCGCCGTTGGTGCCCTTCTCACGGATAATGGCAGCCTTAGGCGCCGGCTTTCCGTTCGCAGGCTTCTTCCAGCGATCCGGATGGAGGCCGTACGAAGACAACTTGCCGGAGAACATGGGCGAGAAATGCATGCGGAGAGGCTGCTTGCCATAATTCTGGAAGCGTTCCTCAGCACAGCCGTTCATGCTCTGATGACGATCGAGTAGGTAGGAGGCGCGGTACCAAGTGTCGCGCAGGGTATCAATGTCAAGGAGCTTCTCCACGTCGCCCTTGCGGATGCGAATGGTGCGCTCTTTGGCCGGCACTCCTATATAAATATAGCCCACGCCAGCACCCTCCAGCACTTCTTTGAAAGCGGCTTCATGCTTGTCTGCTACCTGCACGACGACGCCGGGGTTCTCGGCAAAGAGGATTTTCACTATGTCGTCTGTCTCAAAGCGATTGAGGTTAATCTTTAGTCCGCCTCGCGTGTTGGCGAAGCACATCTCAAGCAGGGTAGTGATAAGGCCACCTGCGGAGATGTCGTGTCCAGCCAGGATGAATCCTCTTCGGATGCAGTCCTGAATGGCATTAAAGGCATCGCGGAAATATTCGGGCGAGGTGCAGCTGGGAACGTCGGAGCCCACCTTGCTCTGACTTTGGGCGAAAGCGCTTCCGCCGAGGCGCAGGGCATCGAAGGAGAAATCGATATGATAGAGGGAACTTTTGGGCTCGTCAGCCAGCACGGGGCTTACAACCTTGCGGATGTCTGACACTTCGCCGCCTGCTGAGACGATAACGGTGCCTGGGGCAATCACCTTCCGCCCGTCGGGGTATTTCTGCGTCATGGAGAGGCTGTCCTTGCCTGTGGGGACATTGATGCCGAGTGCGCAACAGAAGTCCGAGAGGGCTTTGACTGCTGAATAGAGACGGGCATCCTCGCCCTTTTGCGAGCGACAGGGCCACATCCAGTTGGCGCTGAGGCTGACGCTGTCGAGGCCTTCGGTAAGCGGCGCCCACACAATGTTTGTCAACGCTTCGGCCACGGAAAGGACGCTACCTGCGGCAGGGTCGGCAAGTCCCGCTTGAGGGGCATGTCCGAGGGCGGTAGCCATACCGTGCACACCACGATAGTCAAGGGCAACCACACCGCAGTCTGAAAGCGGGAGCTGTAATTCTCCCTGGCATTGTTGGCGGGCTATCTTACCTGTCACAGAACGGTCAACTTTGTTCGTCAGCCAGTCTTTGCACGCCACAGCCTCAAGGCTGAGCACGCGGGAAAGGGCTTCCTCTAAGTCATTAAAGTCCTTAGAGTCCTTAACGTCGGTGTAGTGATGTGAAACGGTTTCGTCAACCATCACCGTCTTGGGCGAATGACCAAACATCTGCGCCACATCCAAATCGAAGGGGCGCACGCCGTCGCCCTGCTGGAATGCAAAATGGGCATCGCCTGTGGTTTCGCCGACGACATACATCGGTGCACGCTCACGCTCGGCTATGCGTCGCACGTGGTCGAGATGTTCCTCCTCGATAAGCAAGCCCATGCGCTCCTGGCTTTCGTTGGCAATTATCTCTTTGGCTGAGAGCGTGGGGTCTCCGATGGGAAGCTTGGTCATGTCAATGAGTCCTCCACACTCTTCAACGAGCTCCGAAAGACAGTTGACGTGTCCCGCTGAGCCGTGATCGTGGATGCTGACGATGGGGTTTACATCCTCCTCGCAAAGGGCGCGCACCACGTTGTAGGCGCGTTTCTGCATCTCGGCATTGGCACGCTGTACGGCATTGAGCTCAATGCCGCTGCTGTAGCGCCCTGTATCGACAGACGATACGGAGCCTCCGCCCAACCCGATGCGGTAGTTGTCGCCTCCAACGACGACAATCTTGTTGCCCTTCTCGGGTGTACCCTTCAAGCAGTCGCGCTTGGTGCCGTAGCCCACGCCTCCCGCCAGCATGATAACCTTGTCGTAGCCATAAAGTGGCTCAGGATTCTCTGCATTTTCCGTCTCTTCCTTATGCTCAAACGTCAGCACAGAGCCGGCAATGAGAGGCTGGCCGAATTTGTTTCCGAAATCGCTGGCGCCGTTCGATGCCTTGATAAGAATCTGCTCGGGCGTCTGGTAGAGCCAAGGACGGGCAGGGATATCTACTTCCTGCCCCTCCTTGTTGCGGGGGTAGGAGGTCATATAGACTGCTGTGCCGGCAATGGGCCAAGAGCCTTTTCCACCGCCCATACGGTCGCGGATTTCGCCTCCCGTACCCGTGCTGGCGCCATTGAAGGGTTCCACAGTAGTGGGGAAGTTGTGCGTCTCGGCTTTCAGCGATAGCACGGTGTGAATGGGGCGCACCTGAAAGAAATCGCTTGTGCTATGGTCTGCTGGGGCAAACTGTTCCACCGTAGGGCCATCGGCAAATGCTACATTGTCCTTGTAGGCCGAAAGGATATGATGGGGATTCTCCTGCGTGGTCTTTTTTATCATCGCAAAGAGGCTGCTCTCCATCCCCTTTCCATCGATGATGAACGTGCCTCCGAAAATCTTGTGCCGGCAATGCTCGCTGTTGATTTGGGCAAAGCCAAACACCTCGCTGTCTGTCAGCTTGCGCCCGAGCTGTTTCTCTACGTTCTTCAGGTAGTCGATTTCCTCGGGCGAGAGGGCGAGGCCCTCCTGCTCGTTGTAGGCTGCGAGGTCGTCGATAGAGCGGATGGGCTCGGGGGTGATGTCCACATTGAAGATGTCCTGATTCAGTGTCGGATAGAATCGTTGCAGCATGGGGTCGTGCTCGGCGTCAGGGCCGCTGACGGGGAAATATTCCTCGATGCGGCTGATGCCCGTGATGCCCATGTTCTGGGTGATTTCTACGGCGTTGGTGCTCCAGGGGGTAATCATTTCGCGGCGCGGGCCGACAAAACTGCCTTCGGGAGCTGAGTCGCCCAGATAAGCAGCTTCGCCAAATAACCAGCAAAGCTGATTAATGACTGCGTCGTCAGGACGGTTCGATACTTCAGTGGCTATAACAGACTGATTTTTCGTGCGGAAGAAGATAATCATCGTTGATGTTGTTGAAATATGGCGCGAAGATACAACTTTTCTTGCTTTCTGCCAAATCCGCATGGGCTTTTTGCTGCAAATTATTCCAAGCAGATAAATCCGTAGCCCAATGGAATAAATCCGTAGCCCAGTGGAATAAAATCTCAGCGCAATGGAATAAAAACGCAGAACAAATAATAATTCACTTTAATCTTGCTTTTTTCGAAGAAAAGCCGTAATTTAGCGGCGCGAAAAAGTGTGTTGTTATGGAAATGAAAGATAATCATGTGGTAATCATGGCTGGAGGCATCGGCAGCCGCTTTTGGCCTATGAGCACGAAGGAACGTCCCAAGCAGTTTATCGATGTGCTGGGATGTGGAAGGACGTTGATTCAGCTAACCGTCGATAGGTTCGCGGGCATTTGCCCCCCTGAGAATCTTTGGGTGGTGACGAGCGAGCGCTACGCGGCGTTGGTGCGTGAACAACTGCCTGAGGTACCGGCGGAGAACATCCTCAGCGAGCCGTGCCGACGGAACACGGCGCCCTGCATCGCCTATGTGTCGTGGAAAATCAAAACGCGCAATCCGCGTGCCAACGTGGTGGTGACGCCCAGTGACCATGTGGTGATGAACATGCGGGAGTTCCAGCGCGTCATCCAATCGGCATTGGCATTCACGTCGGGCAACGATGCCATCCTCACCCTCGGCATGAAGCCCACACGCCCCGAAACGGGGTACGGCTACATCCAAGCCGACCTCAGCGCAGCCTCGACGGTAAACAAAGAGATTTTCCGTGTCGACTCGTTCAAGGAGAAGCCCGATATTGAGACGGCACAGCAATATATAAAAAGGAAGAACTACCTCTGGAACGCGGGCATCTTTGTGTGGAACGTCAACACCATCGTCAATGCCTTCCGCCTCTGGCAGCCCGAGATTGCCGAGATGTTCGAAGGGCTGATGCCGATATTCTACACGCCGGCTGAGCAGGAGAACATCAACCGCCTGTTCCCCATGTGCCCTAATATCTCGGTGGACTACGCCATTCTGGAGAAGGCCGATGAGATATTCGTCTTCCCTGCCGACTTTGGCTGGAGTGACCTCGGTACCTGGGGCTCACTACACGGACAGCTGGAGAAAGACCTTGCCGGCAACGTCGCCATAGGGCCCGACGTCACGCTCTACGAAAGCCGCAACTGCATCGTCCACACCGCTCAGGAGCGGAAAGTGGTAGTCATCGGGCTTGACGGCTACATTGTGGCGGAGGACGACCGTCAGCTGCTCATCTGCAAGCTCACGGACGAACAGCGGATAAAGGAGTTTTCGGAGTAGGGGAAAATCCCTCTCAGAAATAGGAATAAAACCTGCAACAAATAGGAAAAACAATTTGCCCAGGGAGAAGAACCTCCGTATCTTTGCATCGGAAACCAGAAGTTAAACCGATTAAAAAGACAAGCGTTATGAAAAAGATGAGAATGGCCTTAATGATGATGGTCTTGGCAGCCGTCAGTCTGGATGCTAGCGCAATGCTCAGCTCCATGGAGATTCGTCGCGAAGCTCGCTTCCTTTCCGACAGGATGCGCTACGAACTGAATCTGTCCCGTAAGCAGTGGGTTGATGTCTATGAGATCAACTACGACTTCCTTTGGAACGTCAACGAAGTCATCGACGACATGATCTTCGGTTATGACGATGCAATCGACTACTATTACTATCTGCTCGATGTCCGCAACGAGGACCTCAGCTATGTGCTGCGCCGCAGCCAGTTCAGACGGTTCTTGAAGAGGGAGTATTTCTATCGTCCCATCTATAACTCCGGGGCGTACTTCGTCTTCCGCATCTACGAGCGCTATAGCAACCGCAACTACTTCTATTATGGAGTTCCCAGCGTCTATGACGTGTATGTAGGTGCACACTACCGCAACTTCTACCATGATAGCTTCTACCGCAACCGCTATCACTTCGCCCGCTACAACAAGCACGACTTCCATGTGTGGGTGGCCGGAGGATACGGCAATCACTACGGCGATGGTATCATCGGTAAGGGCATGATGTCGCACCACCAGTACGCTCATCACGAGAATTATGAGAATAGCCGCCGCAACAATCGCGAGCTTCAGGGCAGCTCCATCAGCAGCCGTGCAAGCGGAGCGAGTGTCGGCGGAGGTAATAACAACAATGTAAGCACCAATGCGAACAGTCGTAGTTCCGCCGGATCTGGGGCTTCCACCCGTAGCGGAAATGCGTCCAGCCGCAGCGGTAATGCTTCATCGGGTAACAACTCTGGCAGCCGTGCAGGCGCCGAAGTCGGCAACCGTTCCAATAATAATAACAGCTCAAGCCGTAGTGGCAACGCTTCTTCCAGCAGCCGTTCGGGCAACCGCGACAACAGTTCTGTGAACAGCTCCAGCCGTAGCGGTAACGCTTCTTCCAGCAGCCGTTCGGGCAATAGCTCCAACAGTTCTGTGAATAGCTCAAGCCGTAGTGGTAACAGCTCTTCCAGCAGCCGTTCGGGAAACAGCTCCAATAGCTCTGTGAACAGCTCCAGCCGTAGTGGCAGCAACTCTTCCAGTAGCCGTTCCGGCAATAGCAGCAACAGCTCTGTGAACAGCTCCAGCCGTAGTGGCAGCAGCTCTTCCAGCAGCCGTTCCGGCAACAGCAGTAACAGCTCTGTGAATAGCTCCAGCCGAAGTGGCAATAGCTCTTCCAGCAGCCGTGGTGGCAACAGCAGCAACAGCTCTGTAAGCAGCTCTTCCAGCAGCAACTCTTCCAGTGGCCGTAGTGGCAACAACAGCAGTAGCTCTGTAAGCAGTTCTTCCAACAGCCGCTCTGGCAGCAGCAGTAGCTCCAGCAGCCGTTCCGGTAGCAGCAGCTCTTCTTCCCGAAGTGGCAGTTCGTCCAGCTCTTCAAGGTCTGGCTCCTCCAGTTCATCCCGAGGACGCTAATCGCCAACTAACCTTTTCTCCTAAAGGCTTTGAAGCGCACACTATTGTCACTCCTCCTTATGGCGACCATCGGCACAGCAACAGTCTGGGCCGATGGCTCGCCTGTTGAGGGGGTTATCACTTCCGACTTCGTCGAGGAACCCGTGATGATGAGTGGGCTGCTTCAGATGCTGGCTGATTTTATGCCCTATGTCAAGGCGCAATGGCAGCCCTGCGCCGAACCCAATACGGTGGGCGACAAATGCGGCTGCTTCAAGGGCGAGGACACCATGGCAGCCAACGAGCGTGGTGTCCGTCCCAATGCAGACCTTTCGATGGTCTGCGCCTTCCTTTTCAAATATGGCCGTGACGAGGTGGCGTTGCCTGAGGGAATCACCTGGAGCGACATTTCCCACATGGCCCGTCAATCGCTTGTCTTTGCTTATTCCACCCATAAATCCAACCGCCTGAAGCCCTGCCGCGGTGGCGACTACTGGGGCTCGCTCTCGGCTACCGACTACCAGTGGGAGAGCTCCCTCTGGGCACTCTCGGTGGCCTTTTCCGCCTTTTTCCAGAAGGAGGTCCTTGCCGACTACGAGTGGACCTACATCTATAACCTTCTGAAAGCGGAGTGTAACTACGAGCTGGAACGCGAGATTCCTACCGGCTTCCGCGGCGATACCAAGGCGGAGGAGAACGGCTGGGAGACCAACGTCCTTGCCTGTGCCCTCGGCCTCTTCCCCGACGACCCTCTGGCGCCACGCTGGTTCGAGCGGCTCCGTGCCTTTGCCATCAACTGCTATTCTCATCCCTCTGATAAGACGAACCACACCGTTATCGACCCCGAGCGCGACAACGTCACAGTCGCCAAACTCTATCGTGGTCCCAACCTTTTCGATGACTACACCCTACAGAACCACAACTACTTCCACACCTCCTACCAGAATGTCGTCATGCAGGAACTGGGCGAGAGCATCGTCGCCCTGCGCCTCTTCGGCAGCCCCTGGCAGACACGGGCGCTGCTCCACAACCAGCGCGAGGTGATGGACCGCGTTCTGGCCGACCTTGCGCTTGCCGACGGCGAACTTGCCATGCCCAACGGCAACGACTGGAGCATGTTCCTCTACGATCAGGTGACGTCGTACTCCACCGCTGCCTGCTACCTCCGCCATCCCGATGCCTTGATGCTTGAGAACATGGCCGTCAAGCACATCGCAGCCCGTCAGAAAACCACTCCTGACGGCAGCTGGCTGCTGCGTCCCGATGTCGGTGCCCGCCGCATGGGAGTGCAGGCTCACCGAGTAATGATGACATGGCTCATGCACCACCTCGCCTCCACGGCCGACTTGCAGCCCACGCTGTGGGATGACTTCCGCGCAGCTCATGCCGAAGCCAGAGAATTCCCCTCACAGCAGATTGTCCGTGCCTATACTCCCCAGCGCTTCAGCTGTTTCTCGTGGAGCGAAGGGCTTAGGAGCTACACCGGCTATTTTACCGCCGACAGTCCCGACCGCAACAAAATCATCATCCCCTTCCGAGCCCACAACACGGGTAATATTCTCGGCTGGTACGAGGTGGAAGGACGGCGCACTAATGCCCGTCCGTTGGGCGACCCTGTCATCACACTTGATGGCACACGCTGGACGTTGAAAGGTGCCCTTAGCACCAACGACGATGCGCTCACACGCCGCTTCACCCTCATTTCCACCGAAGGCGATGCCGTCATCTTCTGCGACAGCGTCTTTGCCAACGTCGATGCCGTCATCACCGCCGAACGAAGCGGCGTGCTGGCCATCAGCCACGACCCCTTCACGGCTACCACTCGCATGGTGCAGGGCGGCAAGGGGTGGATGACCATTGACGATGCCGTCAGCGTCATCACTGACGGCTCCGTGCCCCAACTTGGCACCACGACGGAATACATAAATTCCGTTGGCTACCGCCTCGTCACCGCCTACTACAGCGACGAGCCCCATGCCGTCAAGGCAGGGCAGTTGGTGGCGGTGCGTCGTGTGGTGTTCTACACCAACCTCCCTGCCGCCGATGCCCAGCGTATAGCCAAGCGGACGGCACGAGCATTGAAAAGAAACAAATTCAACCGCATAAGGTATTAACGTTATGAGAAGTAAGACTTTCCGTCATTCATTCTTTATTCTTTTTTCATTACTATTCTCTGCTCTTCCTGTGTTTGCCCAGATACAGGAGCCCGTGAAGGTGTCCACCACATTTGTCCCGACAGGCGAGGGGAGTGCTGAAATCCGCTTCGCCCTCACCATCGACAAGGGGTGGCACGTCTATTCAACGAACATCACGGATGGCCCTGTGGCGGCTGCCGTCACCTTCGAGACGCTCGAGGGGGCTGAGGCGGGCGAGCTGACGTTCACCGACGGCGAAGAGCACGACGAATACGATACCATGTTCGGCATGAACGTCCGCTTCTTTGAGCAGCGGGTGACATTCGTTCAGCCGCTCACGCTCACATCGGCCGACTATGCCGTGGCGGGTTATTTCCAGTACGGCGCCTGTAACGACACCAACTGCCTCCCCCCGACGAACGAGGAGTTCAGTTATAACAAAAAGGGCTCAAGTAGTGCAGTAGTTCAGGAGTACAAGGGGGCAGACATCAGTTCCAGAAAAAACCTTTGGGCCATCTTCTTCGCCGGTGTGCTGGGCGGACTGATTGCCCTTGTCACCCCCTGTGTCTGGCCCATCATCCCCATGACCGTCAGCTTCTTCCTTAAGCGTAACAAAGACAAGAAGCGCGGGCGTCGCGATGCCTACCTCTACGGCGCCAGCATCGTCGTCATCTACGTGCTGCTGGGGCTGCTCATCACCCTCATCTTCGGTGCCAGTGCCCTCAACGCCCTCTCCACCGCCGCCATCCCCAACCTCTTCTTCTTCCTGCTGCTGCTGGTGTTCGGCTTTTCGTTCCTCGGCGCGTTTGAGCTCACGCTGCCCTCGTCGTGGAGCACCTCCGTCGATGGTAAGGCCGAGAAGGCCGGCGGCCTGCTGGGCATCTTCCTCATGGCGTTCACGCTGACGCTCGTCTCGTTCTCGTGCACCGGCCCCATCATCGGCTTCCTGCTCGTCGAGGTGGGCACCACGGGCAACATCCTCGGCCCCACCATCGGCATGCTGGGCTTCTCCCTCGCCCTGGCGCTGCCCTTCACGCTGTTTGCCATCTTCCCCGCCTGGCTGAAATCGGCCCCCAAGAGCGGCGGTTGGATGAACACCGTCAAGGTAGTGCTGGCGTTTGTGGAAATTGCCTTCTCGCTGAAGTTCCTCTCCGTGGCCGACCTCGCCTACGGCTGGGGCATCCTCGGGCGCACCACCTTCCTCTGCCTCTGGATAGTGCTGGCGCTGCTGCTGGGCTGCTACCTGATAGGGTGGATACGCTTCCGCCACGACGACGAGGTGCACCACACCAGCGTCACCCGCTTTGTGCTGGCCGTCATCAGCTTCGCCTTTGCCCTCTACATGGTGCCCGGCCTCTGGGGCGCCCCTTGCAAGGCCATTAGCGCTTTTGCTCCGCCCATGAGCACGCAGGATTTCAACCTCTACGACAAGACCGTCCACGCCCAGTTTGCTGACTACGACGAGGCCCTCGCTGCTGCCCGTGCTCAGGGCAAGCCCCTGATGCTCGACTTCAGCGGCTACGGCTGCGTCAACTGCCGCAAGATGGAGCAGAGTGTGCTCTCCGACGACCGCGTGCGCGCCATCATCGACAGCCGTTACATCCTCGTCACCCTCATGGTCGACGACAAGACCTCGTTGCCCGCGCCGCTCCACGTTACTGAGAACGGCCGTGCCGTCACCCTGCGCACGGTGGGCGACAAGTGGAGCTACCTGCAGCGCAGCCGTTTCGGTGCCAATGCACAGCCATTCTACGTGCTGATGGATGCCGACGAGCAGCTTCTTGCTTCCCCGCGTAGCTACGACGAGGACATCCCCGCCTTCCTTGACTGGCTCCGAAGCGGACTGAAGTGAGCGGTTTTTCACCGTGTCATTGTGTAATCATAAAACGAAAAAGGTCACAAAGGTCACAGGTCACAAGGTCACAAAGTCACGCTAAAAAACGCGACATAAAGACGGACGTTCGCGATATTAAGGCCTTCGTACACGCCAGAAGGGCCTTCGTGTGCGATAACAGGGCCTTTGCACATGATAGAAGGTCGGGTGTGCGCAATAAGAAGTACGGGTGTAGCGGGAGGGCTTCAGGCTCTTTTCAACAATGTTAAAGCGTGACCTTGTGACCTGTGACTTTTGTGACCTTTCCTTTCGCGTGGGTACGCACGCGTGGTTATTATATATTAGAAAGTTATAAGTATTATTTATAATATAATATATAATTAATATATTTCCATATATCTTAATATAATAATATCGCGCACACGTGCGAAAGGCGAAAGGTCACAGGTCACAAGGTCACAAGGTCACACCCCCCAAAAACGGGATTTCCTAAAAAATGCGATTTTTTTGAAAAAAAGTGCATAAAAATTTGGTGTATTCAAGAATTATGCGTAATTTTGCATCGTGAATTAAGAAGTTCAAGAGCGCGCGCGGACGATAGCCCCGCCGGATGCAGTGCACGGCAGACGAACGGACTATTTTTCTTGACTCTTAATTCTTAACTAAAATTCTATTGTCTAACTATCTAAAAATTGTGTGCCATGCCAGTTACTTATCAGATTGTGGCTTGCAGTAACCCCCGCGGCGCCGAGGGCGTTGACTACGCCACCAACCGCGCCGTCAAGACGGGCGACTACGACTTCCGCTCGCTGTGTGACGCGCTGCTCCTTTTCGGGCTTTTATGGCTTCCCTTCGTCGTAGTACTCGACGGGCTTGACGTTGCGCTTGAGCGACTCGTTGATGAGCGTCTTGAGCTGGAGGGTGCGCTCCTGGATGCCGTTGCGGCGCTCGGGCTTGTAGAGGTTGTTGTAGCGGCAGGGGGCGAGCTTGTAGTGCATGTCGTCGAGCGTGCCGCTGACGTCAAGGCCGAGGCGCACGGGCACAGGGGCGTCGGTGACGGAGAGGTGGTAGTTGAAGTCGAAGTCGCGGTTGATATTGTGCCGCCCTGCCACGATGGCCTCGTATTGGCCGAGACGTACGCGGAAGGGGTAGAGGTCAACCTCGTCCTTGAAGACGCTGAGCTCCACGTCGAGGCTGTCGATGCGGTTTTCGGTGGACTTGTCGGTCATCAGGTACTTCTTGATGGTGGCGAAGGTGGAGGAGGGGAGTACCACCAGATCCTTGCCCTCAATGGCGGCAGCGCCGCGCAGGGTGCTGAGCTTGAAGTCGTAGTTCGACTTCAGGTACGACTCGCCGGCGAGGTGGAACTGTGCCTGCCCGTCGAACGACTTCAGCATGGGAACGATGGAATCGACCTTGGGTATCATGCGGATGAGGTCGTCAATCTCGATGTCCATCAGGTGGAAGTCGATGCCGGCAAAGAGGTGGTTCTTGCGGGGCGACTTGTACATGGCGGTGAGCTGCATGGTGGCGGCCTTGGAGGTGAAGCCTATCTCCTCAAGCACCAGCACGCCGTCGCGGCAGGTGACCTTGCCGCCCACGTTGTGGAAGTCGAAGCCGTTCCAGTTGGCGGTCTTGATGTCGGTGCGGAAGAAGATGTCGGCTCCCAGCGGCACCATGAAGGGGTTGTCCTCCTTTACCTCGTCGTCGGCAAAGGCGGCTTGGGGCTTAGCCGTGTCGGTGGTGGCGGTGCTGTCCTTGGCTCCGAGGCCACTGACAATGTCCATGATTTCGCTGACGTCGGTGTAGTTGGAGGTGAAGGCAAGGTTGCCGCTGAGCAGCCCCGTCTTGGCCAGCCAGGCATCGAGGTTGGTGATGTCGCCGCGCAGGCTGAAGTCGCTCTTGCCGAGGCGTATCAGGCTGTCGTCGATGGTGAGGCGGCCGGGGGTGAAGTCGAAGCGGATGCTGGGGATGTCCACGGGCACGGGCAGCAGGGCAAGGTCAGCATGGGCGGTGGTGAGGCTGGCGTTGAGCTTGGGGTTCCACAGGGTGAGGAAGTCGCCCTTCTTGTTTTTAGCAGGCTGTGTGGCTGATGTCTTGACGGTGAGTGCCCCGCTGTTGGCAGCAAGCAGGCGGCCCAGCTTGCCGTCGAGGGCGCTGGTGGTGAGGGTGGCCTCGTAGCGCGGCCGGGCGTTCTTGCCGGTGGGGGTGACCATGGTGGCCTCGATGACGGGCTGCGTCAGCCGCGCATCGACGGTGTCGATGGTGGCGGCGAGGGTGCCCATGGTCATACGGGCCTTGGCGGAGAAGGGCACCTTCTTGTTTGTCACGTCGGAGAGGCTGAAGGTTGACTGCAGGTTGGTGAGTGATGACTGCAGGTTGTCCTTTATCTGTACGGCAAGCGAGGTGGCCTTCAGCGTACCCTGGGCAAACTCCTTGAACTGCGAGGTGGTGCGCTTGGCGGGGATGGTGACGTCGGCCGTCAGTCGTGGGGCGACGACGGAGATGCTGTCGGAGAGCACGCCGTTGAGGCGATCGAGGGTGACGCCCGCGTTGGCGGTGCTGATGGCAAACTGCCCGCTGTGGATACCGGCATTGGCTTTGACGTCGAGCTGCGCCACGCCGTCGTTGACACGGATGGCCGAGAGCGACTTGCGGTATGACCGCGGCACGAGGGCAAGCACCTCCTTCAGGTTCCAGCGGTTGGTGGCGAGGTGGACGTCAGCATCGAGGGTGGTGGAGTCGGGGCGGTTGACGGTGCCGTCGAGATTGATGTCGAACTGGTTGAGGCTGACGATGCCCTTGCTGATGTCGATGCGGCTGAACGTGGTGTCAGCAGCTAGCCCAGCGCTAAATTTGACGTTGCCCTTGTCGATCAGCTTGTCTCTATCCAGGGTAAGGGTGCCCGATGTGAGGGTGACGGAGGCAGGGGTGAGGTAGTATCTGGTGCCGTCGAACTCGCCGAGGAAGCCGACTCGCAGCTCGCCGCCATCAACAGCCATGGGCTTTTCGCCGCCGAGGGTGAGTGCAGGGGTAGTGGCTGTCAGTTCGGCAGCGCCGTGCCAGCTTTTCGTGCCGTTCAGGTCGCCCTCGGCCTTCACGGTCAGCTTGTCGAGTAGGGCGTTCATGTCGCCTTGGGTGAAGACTGTGTGGCCGGTGGTGAGGGTGACGTCGGCCTTGCCGGCAGTGTTGGCAGCATAGTTGACGTCGGCTTTCAGCCCCAGCTGCTCCACGGCAGCCTGCATTGTCTTTTCGCCTGCCTTTTCGACGACGGCCATGGGAATGTCGGCATCAACGGTGGCGTCGATGTTACCCTCTTTCAGCATTCCCTTCAGCCCCAGGTCGAGGACGTAGGCACTGGCATTGAGCCCCGCCTTGCGGTTGTCGATGGTGGCGCCGAGACGGTTGACGTTGACGTGGTCAATATCAACGTCGAGCGAGGAGAGGTCGAAGGTGGATGGTTTCTTCTCCTTGTCGCTCTTGGGAAAGATGTCAAGGTTGGAGGCTCCCGAGGGAGAGGTGTAGAGGTAGGCGTTGCCGTCGGCGATATCCAGCCCGCGGACGATGATGGAGCGGTCGCGAAGAAAAGCTTTGGCATCAACGGCCAGCGTCAGATGGCCGAGCGTCGCCACGGTGTCAGTGGAGGCTCCCTCCGTGGGGTTGATGAGGACGACGTCGCTCACGTCAAGCCCCAGCTGGGGAAAGGTTTTGAAGAGGGTGAGGTTGACGCGCCCGATCCGGGTGTCGCAGGTGATGTATTTGTCGGCCACCTTGCCGACAATGGAAGTGAGCCGTGCCGGGGTGAAGATGAGCCAGCAGGCAATGAGTACCACCAAAAGGACGAGGCCGAGAAGCGAGGCAAGAGTGATGCCGGTTATCTTGAGCGCTTTCTTCATATCAGTTTACCTTATAGAATTTATACTTCTTGGTGGTGACGACGGCGTCGTAGTAGTCCAGCTCATCGAACGAGAGCCAGGTGATGATGTAATACTTGGGCACTTGGGCTGTGCCTGTCTCGGTGAGGTGGATATGAATCATTTCGCTGCCTTCGACTTCCCAAGTAAAAGCCTGCGCTTCGTCTTCGTTGACGTCGTCGCTCTCGTCCCAGGTGGCACCCGTGCCGTCGTCGTTGTACTTATAGTACACCTTTGTGCCCTCTTGGCACCACTTACCATAAAGATTAGTGACATCGAAGTCACCTTCCGTGGGGTCTTCGGGAGTGCAGGCACATAGCGCCGCAAGCAGAAAGAGGACGAGACAAACTGTCAGAGATGTGGTTTTTTTCATGATGCAATACCAAAAATGCGCTGCAAAAATAACGTTTTATTTCCCAAAATTGATTATTTGTCCACAGTTTTTCCTTTTTATTCGTTTTTTTTGTAGTTTTGCAAGGCGAAAACGGGCAGTTAGACCTCTGCCCAGCCTTGAAATAGAAGATATGAAAAAGAAAAATGCTTATCCGTGGGTAGTGGTCGGCCTGCTGTGGGTGGTGGCACTGCTGAACTACCTTGACCGCCAAATGCTTTCAACAATGCAGGGCGCCATTGCCGCCGACATCACCCGTTTGCAGGAAGGTGAAGCCTTCGGCGCCTTGATGGCTGTGTTCCTCTGGATCTATGGTTGTGTGAGTCCCTTTGCCGGCATGGTGGCCGACCGCGTGAGCCGCAAGTGGCTTGTGGTGGGAAGCCTGTTCGTGTGGTCGGCGGTGACGCTGCTGATGGGCTATGCCACGACCTTCAACCAACTGTATTGGTTGCGGGCGACGATGGGCATCAGCGAGGCGCTCTATATCCCCTCAGCCTTGTCGCTAATTGCTGACTGGCACGACGGTAAGTCGCGTTCGTTGGCAGTGGGCGTGCACACCACGGGACTCTACGTGGGTCAGGCTATTGGCGGCTTCGGCGCGGTGGTTGCTGCCCAGCTCTCGTGGCACCAGACGTTTCATATCTTCGGCCTTATCGGCGTGGCCTACAGCCTGGTGCTGATGCTATGCTTGAAAGAGAAGAGGGAGAAACAACCAACCCCCAAAACAGAAGTGATACTTCAGAATTCTCCGGATACTCCGAATACATCCAAAAAAGCTGGCATCTTTGCCGGACTCTCTGCTGTGTTGGGGACGATAGCGTTCTGGGTTATCCTCTTCTACTTTGCTGCGCCGAGCCTTCCTGGCTGGGGCATCCGCAACTGGCTGCCGACGCTGCTCTCCGTCAACCTTGGCATCCCGATGACAAAAGCTGGCCCTATGGCTACCATCACCATTGCCGCCTCGTCGTTCCTGGGAGTTTTCATCGGTGGTGCGCTCTCCGACCGCTGGGTGCAGAAGAATCTGAAAGGCCGCATCTACACCAGCGCCATCGGGTTGGCGATGACGGTGCCCGCGTTGCTGCTGCTGGGCTTAGGACATAGCGTGGTTGCCGTGATTTCTGCCGGCATTCTCTTTGGCATCGGCTACGGCATGTTCGACACGAACAATATGCCCATCCTCTGCCAGTTTATCTCTTCACGCAACCGTGCTACCGCCTACGGCATCATGAACATGATTGGCGTCTTTGCCGGTGCCCTCGTCACAAGGCTCATGGGGTCGTGGAAAGACAGCGGAAACCTTGGTGCCGGCTTGGCATGGCTGGCTGTGCCCGTGCTGATTGCGCTGGTGCTGCAGTTGATGGTGTTGAAACCTGTGACAGACAACAAAGAATAATACATACACCTTATTTATCATATCATGGAAAAAATCATTGGACTTATTGATGCGCCGTTTACTCCTTTCTACCCCAACGGCGAGGTGAATTTCGAACCTATCCCCGCTTATGCAAAAATGCTGAAGAAGAACGGCTTGCAGGGCGTTTTCATTAACGGCTCGTCGGGCGAGGGCTATATGCTCACCCCTGAGGAGCGCATGAAGCTGGCCGAATGTTGGAAGGCTGTTGCTCCCGAGGGCTTCAAGGTCATCGTGCATGTGGGCAGCTGTTGTGTGCGTGAAAGCCGTCGTCTGGCTGAACATGCTGCCTCTATAGGGGCATGGGGCATTGGAGCCATGGCACCACCGTTCCCCAAAATCAATCGTGTGGAGGAGCTGGTGAAATACATCGAGGAGATTGCCTGCGGTGCTCCCTATCTGCCGTTCTACTATTACCACATCCCCGCTTTCAACGGTGCTTATCTGCCTATGGTGAAGCTGTTGGAGGCTGTCGACGGACGTGTGCCTAACTTTGCCGGCATCAAATATACCTTTGAGAGCATGTACGAGTACAACCAATGCCGCCTTTACAAAAACGGCAAATACGACATGCTGCATGGTCAGGATGAAACCATTCTTCCCTGCTTGGCGATGGGCGGTGCACGTGGCGGCATTGGCGGCACCACGAACTACAACGGTCGTGAACTGGTCGGCATCATCGAGGCCTGGAAGGCCGGCAACCTCGAATTGGCGCAAGAGCGGCAGAACTTCAGCCAGGAAGTCATCAACGTCATCTGCCACTACCGTGGAAACATTGTGGGTGGTAAGCGTATCATGAAGCTCATCGGCCTCGACCTCGGCAAGAATCGCACGCCCTTCCAGAATATGACCGACGACGAGGAAGTCCGTATGAAGGAAGAGCTTGAGGCTATCCGTTTCTTCGACCGCTGCAATAAGTTCTGATATGGAAGTTAAGCAATATCTTACCGAATGGGCTGAGCGATACCGGAATGATCTCGTTACGAACATTATGCCCTTTTGGATGGAGCATGGCTTCGACCGCGTGAATGGCGGTGTCTATACTTGCCTTGACCGCGACGGCACCCTTATGGACTCGACGAAGAGCGTTTGGTTTCAGGGGCGTTTCGGCTTTATCGCTGCCTATGCGTATAATAATGTAGAGCGAAACCCCGAGTGGCTGGCGGCCTCCAAGAGCTGCATCGACTTCATTGAGCAGCATTGTGCCGACACGGATGGCCACATGTTCTTCACCGTCACAGCCGAAGGTACACCGGTTCAGAAGCGCCGCTATGTGTTCTCGGAGTGTTTTGCCATCATCGCCATGGCAGAGTATGCATTGGCCAGCGGCGATCATAGCTATGCCGAAAAGGCATTGGCGCTGTTCCGCCGTACACGAACCATGCTCAGCACCCCCGGTTTCCTTCCTCCCAAGACTACGCAAGGGGGCTACAGTCACTCCATCACCATGATGTTCTTCAACGTCGTGGTGGTGCTGAAGAAGGTTATCGATGCTCCTGAGTTGGATGAACAGCTGACGACCTCGCTTGCTCTCATAGAGAAGTATCTCCTGAAGCCTGAATACAAGACAATCTTGGAGAGTGTGGATGAGCAAGGTAATCTTATTGATACCCTTGCCGGACGTGTCATCAACCCAGGACATTGCATAGAGACAGCGTGGTTTCTCATGGAAGCTGCGCCACTGATGAAAGATTCTGAAAGAGTTCGCAAGTTGGGAATTCAGATTCTCGACTGGGACTTCGAATGGGGCTGGGACAAGGAGTTCGGCGGCATCATCAACTTCCGCGACTGCCGTGGCTTCCCTCCGCAAGACTATTCGCAGGATATGAAATTCTGGTGGCCGCAATGTGAAACCATCATTGCATCACTCTATGCCTACAAGCTGACAGGTGACGAACGCTTTTTAGAGATGCATCGCCAGACTTCCGAATGGGCATACAGTCATTTTCCCGACAAAGAATACGGCGAATGGTACGGTTATCTCCACCGCGACGGCAGCGTCGCTCAGCCTGCTAAAGGCAACATTTTCAAAGGGCCGTTCCATGTGCCGCGGATGATGATAAAGAGCATGTTGCTTTGTAACGAAATACTTAACGAAAAGCTGTGATGAAACGTAAACTGCTTCTGTCGTTGGTGCTGCTTTTCTCGACCGTCTCTTTGATTGCGGGAGATAAGATAAAAGTGGCTTGTGTGGGCAATAGCATTACGTATGGCTATGGTTTAGCTCACCGTGACACCGAGAGCTATCCCGTCCAACTGCAACGGTTGCTCGGCGATAAATTCGAAGTAGGAAACTTCGGCCGTTCGGGAGCTACGCTGCTGGTGCATGGTCACCGGCCGTATGTCCAGCAGCCTGAGTTCCGTGCGGCGATGGATTTTGCGGGAGATATCGTTGTTATCCATCTGGGCATAAACGACACCGATCCCCGTGATTGGCCTCACTATCGCGATGAGTTTATTACCGACTATTGTGCGCTGATTGATTCTTTCCGCACTGTCAACCCCAAGGCTCGCATCATCATCGCCCGGCTGACGCCCATCTCCGACCGTCATCAGCGTTTCCAATCAGGAACGCGTGATTGGCTAGGTGAGATTCAAGAGGTTATCCCTCTCATTGCCGAGGCGCGAGGCGTGGAGATTATTGATTTCAATACACCGTTCTATAACCGTCCGGACTACTTCCCCGATGGGCTTCATCCTAATCCCGAAGGTGCGGAACTAATGGCGAATGTGGTGTTCCGGCACCTCACTGGCAACTACGGCGGCTTACAACTGCCGGCCATCTATTCTGATGGAATGGTTTTGCAGCGTAGCGTGCCGCTGCGGATTCATGGTACAGCGAATGCGGGTGAAAAGGTGCGTGTTAAAATCGCCGGAAAGACAGCGAAGGCTATGGCAGGCCTCGATGGGCAGTGGGAGGTGACTATCTCTCCAATGGAGGCGGGTGGTCCCTTCACTCTTTCCGTGGTTTCGGACGACAAGCAAATCACACTCCACGATGTGTTGGTGGGCGAGGTGTGGCTTTGCTCCGGACAATCGAACATGGCATTTACCTTGTCGCAGGCTGCGGAGTATTCAAATCTTTCAATCCCTTCCGTGAAGAGAGAAAAACTCTCTTCCTCACGGAGGAGTGGAGAGAGGGATTTACCCATCCGCCTTTACAACCTCCTTCCTATCTGTCCGACGGACAACGTTGAGTGGGATAGCTTGACGCTCCGCCAAACGAACGAGCTAAAGTATCTCAAACCCACGACGTGGACGGACTGTACAGCCGAGACGGTTGCGGGTTTTTCGGCTGTGGCTTACTTCTTCGGCACAATCCTTCGCGATAGTTTGCAAGTGCCCATTGGACTCATCGCCAATGCCGTAGGTGGAACAAATACGGAGAGTTGGATTGACCGCCGCACGCTGGAATACGAGTTTCCCAACATCCTAACGGATTGGCTTCATAACGATTTCATTCAGGACTGGTGCCGGGGACGTGCGGCCAAGAACATCGCTCTTGCCCTGAAGGAGGGCTCCGGCTTCCCCATGACGCGCAGTGGCGAGTCGCTCCAGCGCCATCCTTATCAGCCCTGCTACATGTACGAGGCTGGTATTATTCCCTTGGCACAATTTCCCTTGCGTGGTGTTATCTGGTATCAGGGCGAATCGAATGCCCATAATAAGGACGCCCATGCGAAGCTCTTTCCTTTGCTGGTAGAAAGCTGGCGCCGTAATTGGCATAATCCCGACATGCCCTTCCTCTTCGTGCAGTTGTCGTCGCTGAGTCGTCCGTCGTGGCCTTGGTTCCGCGACAGCCAACGACAGCTGCAACAGCAGGTACCCCATACGGCCATGGCGGTGACGTTCGACGTGGGCGATTCGTTAGACGTTCATCCCCGTCGCAAGCAGCCTGTGGGGGAGCGGTTGGCACGATTAGCTCTGGCTGATGTGTACGTGCAGCCTTGGTTCGCGTCCCATCCCTCAGCCAAGGAGGGACCCTTGTTCAGCGAGGCTCTTCGGCGCAAGGGTGGGGTAGAGATACGTTTCGATTATGCCGAGGGGCTGACGACTAGCGACGGTAGTCCTCTGCGTACCTTCGAGGTGGCTGATGCGTTTGGCATCTTCCATCCAGCCGAGGCTCGGGTGGATGGCGAAAGTGTTTTCGTATCTTGTTCCGAGGTGAAAACCCCCACCGCGGTCCGCTATGGCTGGCAACCTTATACGCGGGCTAATCTGGTGAATATCTACGGACTTCCCGCTTCGACGTTTTATTCCGAGATAAAGTAAAACTATGTATAGAAAGACATTCTTTTTTTCGTTTTTCATCGTTCTTTTTCCAGTTTTTTCTCTTCTTCTATCCTGTACCCTGAAGAATCCGTACGTTCGTGTCGTTGGCTCGACACCCAATGAGGACACATGCTATGCCAAGGGTGTGTCAGGTGCCTATGGCGGTTTGCTTGACGGCCATCTCATCCTTGCTGGCGGTGCCAATTTCCCTCAACGTCCGGCAGCCGACGGGGGAGGCAAGTGGTACTATGAGGCCATCTACGCTACGACGAACAATATCTGCCGTAGGGTGAGCGGACTGAAAGATGGTGGAAAGACGTTCAAGAGCGACCTCACCTGGCAGCAGGTGGGTGTCCTTCCTATTCCCATGGCCTACGGTGTCACTGTCAGCGATGCCGATGGCATAGTGATTGTAGGCGGCTGTAATGCTGCGGGCGGACTCAGCCTGGCGTTCCGTCTTAGCCATCGCGATGGCACCCTGCAAATGGAACAGCTCCCCTCGTTACCCTTTGCACTCGACAACATGGCAGGGGCACGTTTGGGCGACCGCATTTATGTTGTGGGTGGCTTGAAAGATGGTCAGCCGTCGGCGTCGATGTATGCACTTGACTTCAACTATGGTGAATGGTTCGAGTGTGCTCCACTACCCAATGCCCGTCTGCAGCCCGTGTGCGTGGCACAGGATGGCAAGCTCTATGTCTGGGGCGGCTATGTGCAGCCTACCGACAGCCTTGGACGTGTGCTGGGAGAAAATTGCGTGGTGTATACCGACGGCTATCAATATGATCCGCAGGCCGACAACTGGGCACCCGTATCGTCGCCCATGACTGCCGATGGTCATCCGCTGACACTGAGTGGCGGCGCTGCTGTGGCGTGGGGCGACAAAGAGATACTGGCTGTGGGTGGCGTCAACCGCAATGTCTTCCTCGGCGGCATTCAAGGACTCTTTCCCATGCCCGACTATCTGCTGCACGAGCCTGACTGGTATCGCTTCAATCCGAATGTCTTGGTCTTTTCGACGGTGACGGGGCAGTGGCGTACGCTGACGCAGACGACCCTCACTGCCCGCGCTGGGGCGTCGTTGATTTCTATCCCTACGGAAACCTCTATGTTAGGTGAAACGTCTCCCGTCGCTCTGCTTCTTGGCGGCGAGTTAAAGCCCGGCATCCGCTCTACCGACGTGACGCTTATTTCCTTGAAAGAGGAGGAATGAGAGACATTAACACCGCCCAATTTGGTGTGGTGAGACGTCGGAAACAGAAAAACAGACGCAATTACATTTCCAGGCAAAAGAATCCCCAGCTGCTCGTGTGGCGGCTGGGGATTGGTGTATCCTAAGGATGGAATGTTATTACTTCACAAACACCTTGATGGTTTTGCCGTTGGGGAGACGGACAATGCTCACGCCCTTTTGGGGAGCGGGAATGCGCTGGCCGAAGATGTTGTAGGATTCCGAGGGCGCAGAGACCGTCTCGAGGGTGGTTTGGATGTCGGTAGAACCGGCGTCTAGCAGCACCTCGTTGGTGTTGAGCACCTCGCCGGTCACTCTGTTGACGACGTAGGCCACCACGTGGAGTTTCTTGTCCTTAATGAGCTCGAGTACGGGGACGCGTTTTGGACCAGCAACCTGGGTGCTGAGGTCGGCCACGAATGTTTCGCTGACGGCCTCACCAGCCTTGAGGACTCTCTGGAGGCTGCCCTCGACGCCGAATTGAGCACCCCAGGCAGCAATAGCCACGTGGTTGAACTCCATGCCGGTGAGGTAGTCGCCCATCGTGGCGAGCTTTTGCAGGTCGTCGCCGAGGTCCTCGGTGCTTCCGGCATAGTAGTTAGCCTGAGCCCACTCGCGGCCTATACCCGTCAGGCCGTCGGCCACGAGTACGTAGCCGATACCAAGCGACGAATCCTCCACGTCGTACATGGTCGTCGTGGTAGTCTCGATGTTAACCTTCGTTTTCTCGTTGTCAGCCCAAGTAGCCTTCACCGTGATAGCGGCAGGGGCAATTTCCTCCAGGGCAATCATCAGGTCGTATTTCACGCCATAGTCAAAAGTAAAACTGCCATAGTAAGGATCAATATTTTTACTGCGGTTGATGGTGAGACTGGGGAATCCGTCGGCATGGGTAGTCACGACCGAGATGAGGGATTCAATTTCCATCGGGTCGCCGTTGTGTACGGCACAGATGACGGCCTGGTCCTTGAAGTCCTCAGTCAGCTTTTCCATGGCCACCCATCCGCGAGAGCACCATCCGCACCATGTGCCCGTATACTTCTCTACAAGGGGTTTCATCTGAGGCGTTTCGGCGAGCACGATGAGAGTACCCTTAGCCACAGCATCGATTTCGTTGGGCTGGCCATTGACCTTGGTGATGGTCAGCGTGAGGTCATAAATGCCAGTCTTGTCACCTGTGGGAAAAGTCAGATAGAAAGTCTTCTTGGCCAAAAAGCTCTCCACGGGTTCATCGAGAACACAATTCTCCTCCACGACTTTCTGGCCGTTGAAGGCAACCTCATAGGTGAAGTCCGTGATGCCGTTCTTGCCGCTGTTGAGAAGCCTCACAGGGAAGGTCACCTTATCATTCACCTTGGCATACTTCTGCCCGAGGTCTTCCGTAGAGACAGAGACGGCATTGTTCATGAACTTTCCACCGCCGATGAGGACGTTCAGGGCTACGGCATAATAGTCGCTATAGTCGAGCCAACCTATATCACTCAAATAATAATCCGCGTTATCGGGATCAGCCTCGGCATACATACGGCAAATATCGTCATAGACCTTGCTGCCATATAGGAATGCACCTTCGACAGGCTCATCGAGATAGGACACCATGAAGGGAAAGGCATCGTTGGCATTCGCGTTCATCCAAGCATAATAGACATTGAAAAGCCAATCATAATACTCATCGTCACTCGCGTCCAGGGGTTCCTCGGGTTCTTCGGGCACACCCGTGACGATAAAGGAATAACCCACCCAGAGGCCTCCCTCCGGAATCTCGTAGCTCTTGGAAAAAGCCACCTCCGTGTAGCCGTCAAGGACTACATCGGACACATCCACCGGCTTCACCTCCAGATTGGCTTGAGTATAGTTTTCTATGGGAGGCAGTTCTGTGCTCACCCAAGCGACGATGTTCTTCGCCTAAGATGAAGGTAGCAGGAAACGGACGCCGTCAACCGTGGCACCTTTACCGGCAATTCGATTGAAAGGAACGTACATGGCGATGTTGTAGTCGGAATCAAAGCCTATGCCCATGTTGCCAGCTTCACTATCATCACCATAGCCGAACCACATCTGGCCGTCGGTCAACTCAATGCCAGGGCCAAAGGCACGGATTTTCATGGGGCGTACATTCTTG
>JAEEZS010000041.1 GCA_016291905.1 Bacteroidaceae bacterium | reverse complement strand
GCGAAAAGCGATTTGTCGGATGTTACGTCCGTGACGCTCATCGCTTGCAATGCCGCCACGCCTGCTGCCTGTTCGTTCATAGCCCCTGCCAGTACCTCTGTAAGTTCCAGCAAGGCAGGCACGGCCTCTGCCCTTTTGAGTTCCTGAATGGTTGCCAAAAGGTCTGCTAGGGCGTGCGCTGCCTGCTGTTCTAACGTGAAGCTCTCCATCGTATTGACTTTGCCGAATTAGCCGTTAGCCTTGTTAGCGTTCCTAGATGAAAAGCCCTTCATTTCTTTGGCGAAGTCTGCGTAAGGTTCCAGCAGTTTATCCGTGTCTTTCAGAAGGGCGGCAATCTCAATGGCGCGCGGCATATCCTCGGGGAGAAATTGGCATTTCTGGCGGTCAATGCCTAATTTTACGGGGAACTTAGATAGTTCCTCTATCTCTTCAAGTCTTTCGGGTGTACAATTCCCCGTGCGGACTTCGGCTTGTAATTCTTCGATTTTGTCTCCTACGGCCTTTTCGTAGGCACGCTCGACAATTTCGTTAAACTCCTGCTGGAGTTCTTCGAGCTTGTTTTTGAGCTGTTCGCCCTTTGCGATTTCTATCTCTTTGGCCTCCATCGCTGTGAAGCGGTCTAGCAAGCCTTTTCTTTCTTCACTTAGTTCTTTCATGTCCTTTTCTTAATTAATTGATTATTTAATGAATAGTTCTTTTAATTCATCTATAATAAGTTTCATATCGTCTTGGATAAAGTACTTTGTAAGATACAAGACGTTATAACCCTTATCTTCTACATACTTCGCGTAGTCCATTCCTGCCACAATAGTAACGACGTAGCCTTTAGTGTTTTCGACGTCTATTTTCTTTGCATAGGTTTCCAGTGCCTGCTCGACTTGTGCCTGTCCCTTCGGGTGCGCTTTTGCTTTGGGTATTTTTCCGACGAATTTTGTTATTAGTTCGCCGTCGTAATACAAAGCGAAGGATATAGAGTTTTTCAAGTTAGAGGTTTGGTCTTTATATCCTTTGTGGTCTTTGCTGTAGATTATGGCCTTCTCTGCCAACTCTTTAAGACGTTGATTGAGCACATTTCTCGCACTGTCCAACCTTGCTAGGAGTTTAAGCTGTAAGGCTTCAAGACCTTCAATCTTTATGTTTGCTTTCGCCATCGGTTAGTCCTTCGGAATTAGCCGTTATGAGGTCATAGTCCAGTGGCTGGGCAAAGACTTTGCCGTCGGCGTCCACGTCGAAGAGGTCTTGAATGGCTGAAACCTTCAGGGCTGGTACACAAGCCAAAAAGCCGTTAATTTGGTTGGCTAGTTCGGTGTGTATGTCACGTGCAATGATACCCTTTTCCGTTATGGTGTAGAGGGCTGTTTCCTTCGCCACAAGCTCAGCGAGGTTTTCGGGTAATTCTGCCCGGCCATCCTTCACGTCAGCGAACTGGATGAAATAGGACGGGTCTAGGGGGTGCGCTGCGGAAATGCCCGGATAGAGGGCTGCGTATAGCTCCGCCTTCATCTGCTCGGCATCTTCATCCAGCACTTCTAGAACTTCATCCTCATTAATGCCATTTGTACGCCCTTGCACATTTTTTTTGATTTCTTGGAGGGCTGCGTCTATGGCATCGCAGTTCGTGAAAAAAGTGAACGGCTCAAAGGATTCAGGGAGCGTGACGCCCTGCCCGATTTGCTTCTGCTCAACTTCTTTTGCGCCCTCTTTCTTCTGAATGGTGAGGGCGGCGAAAAGGGTTTCCTTAGTCACGGGAAAACCATGTTTCCGCAGGATTTTAACAAGTTCGTCGGTACGTCTAAGGACGCGATAAATCTCTCTGGTGACGAACTGGGCGGCACTGGGGTCATTTGCGATAAAAACTTTCTTACTTTTAATCATCGTTTTGGGTTTTAATTGTTTAACTTGATTTAGGGGTCTCGTTATTTTTGACGATACAGGGGGCGCGAATAACTATGCCGCTACGATTATATGCTATCTCAAATTTCTTCATGTTCTTTCAAGTTGGTTAGTGCTGCTGAGAATACGTTACCCTCGGAACGGCGAAGGTCTTGAATAAAAATGCTGGGGGAGGTGTATGTTCGTTGCTCTGTTGTCGGCTGCCATTGCTCTCCGTCACGCACAAAGCACCGCGCGAGGAACGATTTGGCCGTGCTACCTTCATTGAAAATGGTGTAAGGTGCAAGGAGGTACTTAAATCGGCCATCATTTGAAATTAGCTGAAAGCCGCCTCCCGCGATAATCTGTCCTTTGCGCTCAATCATAAATCCGGCACGCTGTTAATGATTTCATCTATATCTTCTTTGCGCTGGGCGTAATGCAAGTGGATGAACGGCAAACCTAGCGCAGAAGCCAATTTGCTGCGCTGTTCATCTGTCACCGTCCCTGTGCGGATAATCTCTAGAAGTATGATTTTAGTCTCTCTGTCAATCATTGCTGTCGCCCTCCGTGTTAATTATTTGCGCCATCTGCTCGGCCATGCGGTCTATTTGTTCCTCTGTCAGCTGTGAAAAGTCCATGCTGGCAGAAACCTTTGCCTCGGCCTGCTTCGGGATAGCGTATGGCAATAGAGTAGCAATAACACGCCATTGTTGTTCAAGCGAAAGCAGTTGGAAGTCTTTAAGTAGCTCCTTTGCGTTCGTGCTGATTATCTGTATCACCCATTGGCGTATGTATTCCGTTTTTTCGTTTTTGCGACCCTTAGGCCTGCCTGAGGGGTTGCCGGATGTTCCTTTCTTGAATGCCATATCTTTGTTTTTCTGTTGTTATTTACAATCGCCTACGGTAAAAGTGCAATAATAGAGGTGGGGCGAGGTAACACGCTGCGCCTACGAAAGGAAACGCGGCCAGTAATACCCTTATTTAGGGCTTTAAGAATAATAGCCCTCGCTTCTGCCTTCGAGTAGCCCATCAGCACAAGAATCTCTTTTAGCTCTCCGACCGTGAAGAGTTCCTGTTGGTGCTGCTCTTTGATTTCTTCAAATATCTTTTCTATCTGTTCCATCATATTTTTTTTGTTGTTTAATTATTTCTTTATACTTTTGCATCATCAACTTCGGTTGTGGGCGGGTTAGGAGGCTGAGTGAGTGCGTGAACACGAGTACCAAAAATAGACCCGACGGCAGCATGCGACGCACCGCTTAGGCTGCCTTTTTTATTCCTCGAGGAACTGAAATAAGCTCATTTCAAGGCTTTTTAGGGCATGGTTGCACTCAACCGCTATTGTGGAGGGGTAACGATGCACGAATGCGGCGAAGGACTTGCAGCGAAAACAATCGTTGCTTCCAACCTTAGCGTCCTCCCCATAAGGGCACGGTGTGAGGTAGTGAAATTCACCCGAAGCTGGGTCTAGTTTAATGGAGTATTCTGTTTTCATAGCCGCCTTTTCGTGTCGCAAAAATCCCATAAAAATGTAATTTAATTTTCTGCCTAGTCACTTTGTTTTCTCCTATAGTGGCGAGGTAGTCATTGGCCATTTTCTTGGATTCGGCTTCGGTGAGGTAACACCCTACGGCGACGGCGGAAGCATCAACTATCTCCCAAATCTCTTTAAGAGTCCATTTATATGGTGTTAGGTCATCCTGCTTTCTTTTTTTCCTCTCAATTGGCGCGTTGGTCTTTGCTTCATCTACTACCACATTTTGGCGAAGATGAAGAGGGGATGTTTCATCCCCAAATGCCGTGACAGCGGCATCATGTGAAATTGGTTTTTCCTCTTCACTCCTTTTCCTCTCTCTCTCCTTATCTATATCTATATCCTTATCTATATCTATATCCTTATTTGGGTTATCGGTGGGGTTATCGGTGGGGTTATCGGTGGGGTTATGTTTGGGGTAGTACGGGTTTGGCTGTCCCTTTGCGAAATTGGGATTCCCGCCCTTCTTTCCGAACTCTGCTCCTTTTTTTCCGTTTTCGTAGTTCCGCTGAGATTTTGCCAGCAAAGGCCTGATAAGCGTCCAGCACACCTTGCTTATTGGCGTCTGGAGCATCGGCTCTTCGCCAAAGAAAGCATAGCCAGTTATGGCATCGTACATCGCCAGCCTGTTTGTGTCGTCAAGCTCGTCTAAGGCCTCCCGAAAAGAATAGAGGAAAGGAAATAATTCTCTTAGTGGTTCCTTCATATTTTTTATTTTTTGGGCTGTTTACGACAATAGCTCTGTGCCTGCTGGCTAATCTCTTCCGCTGTAGACACACGGTTGCTTTGCAACCACGCCTCCAGCTCTTTGCGGTTAAAATAAACAATCTTACCGTTTGGCTTGTAATGAGGTATCATTTGCCTCATTGTCAGCTTATACAAATACGACTTGCTTACGCCCATGTAGGCCGCTGCCTCATCACTTGTTAATACCTCTTTAGTCGCAAATAGAGTTCTCTGTGCGACCATCTCGCTAATTAGACTTAGTTCTTCCATGCTTTGCATTGTTTTTATTTTTTCAATGCAAAGATAGAAGCTATAATCACCCAAATACCAAAAAGAAAATAGTACTTAGTTGTGCTATTTATTTACACAACTAGGCACTATTTTTCACAACCGCTTAACAACGGCGTGTCAGCCTATTTTAGGTTTTTCCTCGCCCCATCAAGTTCCTCTTTCTTGAAGGCCGTTCCGTTCATGTATCGTGAGTATAATTGTTGTGACAATTCACACTTAAACTCCTTTGCTACTTGGGTATAAGTAGGCATTTCTAACCACCCCTCACACATGGCGGCAAAAAGGTGCAAGCAAACACTTTTCCCCTTTTTCCCGTCTATAATATCATGTAACCTTCGCAGCCTGCTCCCATCGTCATCGCCTACCATTTTGCTAGTAAATGGTTCTACTGGCCTGCCTCGGCCTCTCGTTGGTTTTGGCGTTTCTATTATGTCCTTTTGTTCTGTGTGTAGCGTTTCCTTCGCTGGTTTTTCGTCGGCTTGCACCTTTTCCGGCAAAAGAGAAGTGTACGCCTCTTTTATTTCTTCACAAAGTCTATTCCTATACATTATTTCGGCCTCCATGTGTAAAGACAAAAGCAAAACCTCGTCTTCTGTAGCAATCCCATTATCAATAAGGTCTAGAAAAAACGGAAGTTCGTAAATCTTCTCATGATAGGGGTCTTTGTATACCCTTAAGTCAAACCATTTTCTAATCAGTTCTATAGTATTGCAAACATTTTCGGGGCTCCTGTCAGTTACAGCGGAAATAAACTCGCCTTGAAGCTCGTTTTTTATATCCCAATAAAGACTAGGCTCTTCTAACTTCTTTAAGGCGTTGTAATGTTCCACAAGTTCGTCGAAGAGCTGTCTTTTATACTCAGGTGTGCTTGCTCCCAATTTTCCCGTATATGGAAACCCTATTGGGAAAATTACTTTTAACCTTTTTAGGTACCCGACCAATTCAGCCGCTTTTTTAAACTCTGTCCTGTCCATTGTCGATTAATTAAAGGTTAGTATCTTCCAGCGTTGGCAGGCTGTTAATTGCCGCTTCTTTCAGGCTGTCTATTGCCCTTGTGTATTTCTCTGTATGTTTTAAGCCTGAATGCCCCAGCAGACTTGCAACCGTTTTAATGTTAGCACCATTATTAAGGATATTCACAGCAAAGGAATGTCGGGCGCAATGCCAGCTTATATGCTTCTTAATTCCCGCCCTAGCGACCCACCTTTTAAGGGCTTTAAGGCAGGCCTCATAGCTTGGCAAAGGAAAAATGAGACTATCTGCTGTTTGATTCTCATCCGGCTCTCCTATTAGCTTCAACAATCCATCGTTAAGAGGAATGACTACACCGCTGTTTGACGAATGCCCGCGAGTTTTGTTCTGCTCAAACATCAACAATTTGTTGGAATAGTCCACGTTGCCAAAGGTCAGGTCTTTCACATCACAAAATCTCAGACCACAATAGAGGCACAAAATGAAAGCTCTCCTTATATTGGGATTCTCCTTTTCATAGTGGGTGTTTATCAATGCCCGTTCCTCTTCTAGGGAAAGCACATCTTTTCTTAGTATCTGCTCATCGGTTTTTATCACTACACCCGTGCAAGGGTTCTTTATCATCACATCATGTTCAATGGCGTACTTTATCACCTTCTTAAATCGTTGGTATATGCTCTTTGCGCCCTCCCCGACACTTCGGCTCTGTAAGTACTCCGTGAAATCTGCCATCATATCTCTGTTTAGTTGCTCCGGCTTTATGCTTTCAGCAAACATAGTGTATTCAGGTGTTTCTTTCAAAAAGTCTTTAAACCGTTGTAAGGCTATTTGTACCATCCTAATATCTTTCTTGGTGTAGTTGTCAATATAGGTTTGGAAATAGTCTAGGAAATTTATTTGGCGGTCTTTCCTCAGTCTGTAGCCCGCTTTGTTTTCTAGAAATTCCTGCTCTCTTTCCTGCCTAATCTTCTTTGCAAGTTGTAATGTTTCCTTATTATTCTGCCTTTCAACAGGGGTTCTCGGATTTGCCACCAAATAGAGGTTAAGATTTTCTTTTCTCCTTATATGTTTAATGCTGAATTTCGGCGTCCCCTTCATTTTCCCGCTCTCATACAAAACTGGTTCGCCAAATTCATCCAATACTGGCACGCTTTCACGTCCAATATAATACTCTAAATAAAGGCTTATTTGCCCATCTGCTAACAACCTTTGCTCCAATCTCGGGTTGTCCTTACTTTTGTTTTCTAGCTTTGCCATAATACTACTATTTTCTTTTGGTTTCTTTTGGTGTGGCAAAGGTACAAATAAAATTCGAAACAAGGTGTACTAAAGGTGTACTAATTGCGAAAAAAGTACACCTTAAAGAAAACAAGGGAAAACGCACTATTAATTAATAGCAGAAAATCAGCGCTTTTTGATTCCTATTTTTTCATGTTCTGTACCGACTCCGAGTACGAACAGAAAAGGCTTCCTCGATGGAAGCCTTTTCTTGTATTATCTTGATTAAACCAGCCGTTTAGTGTTCAGCGCTTTTGCCGGCGGACGGAGAGACCACCGGAAGATGAGGAGCTGCTGCTTGAGGCTTTCTCCTTCTTGGCAGCAGGGGCTTTCGTCTTGGTCTTGGGGGAGGACTTAGCGGTAGCTTTCTTTTCGTTCTTGGCGGTTGCCTTGGCGGTGCGGGTGTGGAACAAGCTGTGCTTGTTGCTTGCTACGGCGGTGGAGTCCTCGGGCTCAGGCTCGGCGGTACCCCAGAGGTTGTGCTCGAAGCCGCGCAGCTCGCCCTCGATGCGCTCGCGGGCCATGCGCAGGGCAGTATCGCCCTTGGCCTCGTCAGCCAGCAGCTTGTTCTGCAGATTAGCCGTCTTGTAGATTTCGCCTTCGTACTGGTGCTTGACGAAGTAGTCGTCAAGGCTCATGTTGGAGACGTTGTTGAACGAGCTGGTCATGACAGGCGTCATGCCGAAGTAGGCGCTCACTTCGTCGTAGTTGAGCCAGAACATGGGGTACTTGGTGACAGCGTCGGCATCATCGCCGTAGTCGCCCGAGCGGTGCTGCACAGGGCAGATGGCGGTGACCTTCGTACCGGTGGTGGCCGTGCGCTGGTCGTAGTAGCTGCTCTCCTTAATAAAGTAGCTCAGCACCTCGCCAGAAGGGATGTCGGCATCAGCAACGGTGAGATGGCCGTTCTTGTCTTCGTCATACATGATGTAGAACTTCTCCAGGAGGTCCTTGACTTTATATTTGTTCTCTTCGGTGAAGAGTTCGTTGCCGTCGGAGCGGTATTCGTAGGCGGGCACTTTGCCATCGACGACAAGGCGCATGACGAGGGTGAAGAGGTTGACACGGTCGCCGAGGGGCTCAACGGGGTAGTAGAGGGCTGCGTTTGCCTCCTTGGTAAGATCGAGGGTGCGGTAAATATCGCGCTTCCAGACCACGTCGGAGGGGGCAGGCATCTGGCCGGTATATTGCGACTTGGCGCGTTCGCTGAGGGCGGTGCCGTTGTCGGTTTTTGCCGAAGCGCTGCCGGGCTGTACGCGGCTCTTAGGCTGTGCGCTGGCTGTCAGAACGCCCATGAAGAGGGCGAAAGAGATTATTAGGATTCGTTTCATACTGTTTGCTGTTTTTACTGTTGTTAATCGTACATCAATTAAGTATGACTTCAAGTGAAGTGTTGAGTTGGCGCTGTACGCCATCGGGGCCCTGTGCCTTGACGTTGGAAATATAGAAACGCTTGCCGCGTTGGAGACGGTTCATGGAGGCTTTTTGTCGTGCCGAGAAGTTGGCGCCGTCAGATATTTCGGGCATGGCGTTACCCATGTTGTCGAAGGTGACCATCTCGAAGCTGAGGACCTTGAAGCCGATGTTGAGCAGACCGTCGTCGATAGCGGCAATGATGCCTTCGGCCTTCATGAGACTCTGCTTGGGCAGCTTGGCACCGCCGCCACGATAGCGCTGGGTGTTGCCGTTGGCATCGACGTATTCAATCATGGGCGTCGGGTCGGGCAGCTGGCGCACGCGGAACTTATAGTCACCCATGCTCTGCACACGGCCGTCCTGCTCGGCGCTGACGGCGATGACGACATCCTGTCCGATTTTCGACGGACGGCAGACATAGCCCTTGCCGTTCTTGCTGAGTGTGCCGTTGCCGTTGCTGATGCGGGCGGATACTTTGTTGGCGGGGACACCGGGCACGGAGACCTCAATGGGGTTGTCGTAGCCGGCATAGAGGACGTTCATCATCGTAGCGGAGACGGTAGCTACGGGGTCAACGACGGTGTATTTCTGCGAGAAGGGACGCTGGACAACCTCGCCCGAGCCATCGGTGGTCTCGATGTATCCGCTGAGGGTGAAGTCGCCTGTAGAGGGGCAGGGAACCTCGTACCAACCGTTCTTGGTTTCAACGAGCTTGCCGCCGATGTAAATGTCGGGGCGCTGAGTGGTGTCAACGGCAGCCATACCGATGCGGGCCGAGAAGCGTCCGCCACGTACCACGTTCTGCGAGGTGGGGATGACGAAAGCGCTCAGGTCATTCACACGCACGTCGGAGGCGTCGATGTTGGTAACCAAGGTGTGGAGCACCTCGCTCTCAGCATAGCGTACGTCGCTCTGCAGCTTGGTGAGTTGGGTGACGGCAGCGGCTACGGGCATGTTCTCGAAGTTATACTCCTCCCAGTTCTTGCCCAGTGTGGAGCCCTTGAGGGGAACTTCGGTGTTGAAGTTATCGCTGATGATGCGCATCTGCATGCTGTCGGTAACCATCTGGAGGATGGCTTCGCGGTAGCGGTTGATGCGATCGAAGAGGTCGTGTCCTTTGCCGGTGCCAGGGGCAAGCATCACCTGCGTGGAAGCTTCAAGGTTGTCCCTGTTCTTTATCTCGCGGACGTTGCCGTTCTTACCGTCGGCCATGATGACCATGCGTGTCTTGAGCTCTTCGGCATAGGTATAGAGGCTGTCGGAGAGCTGCTTGACGTTCTGGGCTTTTTCAAACCAAGGGCGTACCTTCTCGGGGTTCTTGGCCAGCTGCTGCGCAAAGTGGTCGTAGATGGCCGAGTTCTGAAGCGTGGCATTGTCGGCGCTGCGCGTCAGGCCGTCACCCACCACGGTGAAGCCGTTGAGCACGTCGCTCGACACGTTCATAGCCAACATGGCCATGAGCACCACGTACATCAGATTGATCATCTTCTGACGAGGGGATACGCGTTTCGTGTTCTTTGCCATAATCCTATACTATAAATTAGATTAGGAGTTAGGAATTAGGGTCAGCATTGGGGTTGGCGCCGCGGACGCCCATGTTGACCGTCATGGACTCAAGCATACGCTTATAGACGGCGTTGAGTTCCTCAATCTGGTCGGCCATGCGCTGGGTCTGAGCGTTGACGCTATCGATATTGTTGATTTGTCCGCCGAGGCTCTTGAGGTGGAGCTCGTAGATGGTGTTGATGCTGGTGAGGTTGCGGCTCAGGCGATCCATCTCATCGGAGCAGTTCTCAAGATGCTCGGCCTGCTCAGCCACATGGCTGAACGACTCGGAGAGCTCACGCAGCCGCTCGACATATTCGGTAGTTACTTTCTCCATCTCGGGGATATCGACGGTGCCGCCGTGGCCGATAATGGTAGGAGCTTCGCCGATAACGGTGGGGCCTTCCGCACCTGCGGCAGGTACATAACCTTCGGGTAGTTCTGCGGATGCGGCGGTTCCTGCCACAGCACCTCCGCCAATGACGATAGGACCGTTGGCTGCGTTAGCAGCGGCAGCAGCGGCATTGGCAGCCGCCAAGTTAGCCATAGCCGCCAAGGCCTCGGCATCGACAGGCTGTCCGTCTCTTTTGATGACGGGGATGTCAATAGATCCAGCGCCTTCAGAGCCTGCTGCAGAAGCAGCTACAGCGGCGGCAGCACCGGCAGCGAGGGGTGCTCCGCCACCGATGACGATGGGACCGGATGCGGCGCTTGCTTCGTCCTCAGCACCGCCGCCCAGCGTAGAAGCTTGGCGGTCGAAACCGGAGATAAAGAACACGAGCACCTCGGTACCCATACCGATGAACAGCATGAGGTCGGCACCCTTAATGTGCGTCAACTTGAACAGAGCACCAAGGATGACGATGGCGGCGCCCCAGCTATAGAGGTAGTTCAGGATGGTCTGGCCCTTCCTGGTTTCCAGAAAGTCCTGAAGACGATTGATCATGCTTTTCTTTTCTCTTTCCATAGTTTCTATACTGATTATCGCTTGAGTGATTTCTTGTTGGTTCCCACGTAGGAGCGGACGCATCGGAAGCCGATGTAGGAGCGGCTCTCGTTCTGGTATTCATAGCCGCGGCTGACGCTTTGGATGAAGCGTTCGGGGTCTTTCCATGAGCCGCCGCGCACGGTCTTCTTCTTCATGTAGTAGGGGTCTTCGGGGGCGGCATTATAGTAGAGCTCAGGGTTCATGTCGCTCATTTGCAGGACGCCCGCCTCCGTATAGACGGTGGATGTCCATTCGGCCACGTTGCCCGCCATGTCGAAGAGG
Organism: Bacteroidaceae bacterium; assembly: GCA_016291905.1. Lineage (GTDB taxonomy): Bacteria > Bacteroidota > Bacteroidia > Bacteroidales > Bacteroidaceae > UBA1189. The sequence continues at coordinate 8,559 of JAEEZS010000041.1, read as the reverse complement.
CCGTGGCTGTTGGCGCTGTACGAGCCCACCTTGGTGGTGATGAGGCTGCCGTCTTTCGTGTAGTTACCCTTCTCGGGCTTGAAGTTGGCGTAGAAGCAGCCCTCGTCGCTGTGGGTACCGTCCTCGAGCCAGGGGAAGAGGCTTCCCTCCTTACCGCGAGCGGCATACTCCCATTCAGCCTCAGTAGGCAGGCGGTAGCGCTGCACATATTTGGCTTGCGGGCCGAGACCACGCAGCAGGAAATCTGTGCGCCATACGCAGAAAGCGTTTGCCTGCTCCCAGCTCACGCCCACCACGGGGTAGTCGTTGTAGTTGGGATGGCTGAAATAGAGCTGCATGTACATCTCGTTGTGGGCATTGGGGAAGTCGTTCACCCAGCAGGTGGTGTCGGGGAAGATGTTGATGATGTAGGTGTTGAGGAAGTCGTACGGGCCGCTCAGCGGACGCACAATGTTCTCGCGACGGATGTTACCTTCATCGTCGATGTAGGCGGTGTCCTTCGAGATCATGATGACCTCGTCGGGGTTTACCTTCGTGTCGGTGTTACGGACACGCTTGGTGGGGTCGAGCTGATTCTTGCGGAGGGCAGCCTGGGCATAGTCGTAAATCTCGTAGCGGTAGTTGAGCTGGGTCACGTCCAACTCCTTCTTGCCCGTGATGGGATTCACACGGTACATGCTCTCGATGGCTATTTTCTGGTCCTCAGTGGGCTTGCGCCAAGGGATGGCCTTCTTCCAGTTCAGGTAGGGCGTGATGGGCTCGCCGTTCTTGTCCTCCTCAATCTTGTAGGTCTCGTCGCCACCATAGGCGGGGTCGGCAAGACGTTCGCGGATGATGGAGTCACGCACCCAATAGATAAATTGTTTGTACTCGGCATTGGTGATTTCCGTGTCGTCCATCCAGAACGATTCCACTGAAATCTCGCGGTAGGGAGCGCTGGAGCCCCACAGGCTGTCGGCCTCCTCCTCACCCAGCTTCAACGAGCCGCGGGGGACGAGCACCATGCCAAAGGGAGCGGGCTCTGTGAAAGACTGTGCTCCGTTGCCTGTCAGTTCGCCGCCAGCCATGGAAGCATTGCTGCTGCCGGCACAGGAGGTCAGCAGCATTGCGACAGCGACGAAAGTGAAAAACATTGTCCTTTTCATATAATCTTCTTATATCTTTCTATTCCTATTTTTAATTCCTCATACCTCATTCTCTAATTCTAGAGATATCTCACACTTTTATGTTTATTCCGTCCTTTTTTGCCTAAGTCGAGGTCCATCACATAGCCCATGCAGAGGTCGTGGCTTCCGTAGATGATGCCCACGCCAGAAGTGAAGAGCTCGTAGGCGTAGCCGAAGGTGAAACTGTTGAATTCTGCTCCCAGCAGGATGGCGACGGAGGTGAACGGACTGTAGGTCAGGCCAGCGTAGTATTTCTTCTCGTCCCAGATGTAGGTTCCGCGCACCGAAAGGTCGGCTCTCCAGGCCACCAGATTGGTCAGCAGTTGCACCGAGGGCTGTATGGATAATAACGGATTTTTCAGCGGGATATTGCATCCGCCCTGCAAAATGTAGCTCCTACGCACCTTCAGTTCATTGGTTTCGCCCAGTTTCAGGTTGGGTGCTGTCAGGTGCATCGAGGACAGTCCGGCGTAGAAATCTTTGCCTACATAGCTCAATCCGGCGCAGAGGTCAAGCGCTTTCCCTTCAACGGTCGACGTGGGAATGGCAGGGTCGTTCTTCTCCTCAGCCTCTGCCTTGCTGCCATCGAACTTCTGGTTAAGCATGCCTGCGCTGACGCCAATGGCGAAGCGTCCGCCCCACAGATTCATGCGGTAGGCATAGCCGCCATAGAGTCGCTGGTTGTTGAAAAGTCCAATCTTGTCGCTCATCATACCGCCCTGCACGGCGTGGGCCTTGTCCTCGCTCGGCAGGGCATAGTCAGCAGCAACCAACATGGTGGCGGGCGCATTCCTGTAGCCTGCCATCTGCATGCTGTATGTGGCTTGTATGTTCATTCGTCCCGACATTCCCGCCATTGCAGGATTGTAGTAGTTCTGCAGCGACCAGTAATGCGTGAAGTGCACGTCAAACTGTGCCTTCGCCCCTGTGGCAACAGCCAGCAGCAGTCCTGTCAGGATAATGATTTTACATTTCATATCGTCTTTTAAACGTGAAATAGATAGTTATATTATATAATTTACTCATAAATAATGACCCTGTGTTGGCTGACGTGTGCCTTAGAAGAGGTTTTCATGCCTTGAAGAAGCAAGCTTTTGGCTATTATTAGCTATTTGTTTCCGCAAATTTCGCCCCAAAATGCCGAATTTCGCCCCCAAATACGACCTTTCGTCCCAAAAAGTAGCCTTGTACCCCCATTTTCGCTCTGTTTGCGAAGGAAGCAGTAACTTTGCGTCGCAATTCGAAAAAAAAGCACGAATATGAATAATTCATTGACTCTGGAAATGCCTTCGCAGATGCGTATTGACAACGCTGCGAATATCTATCCCGCCTCGCTGAGTAAGTATTATGCCTCCCTATACCGTATTTATGTCACTCTTTCCGACTACGTTGATCCTGTACTGTTACAGCAGGCACTTGAGACGGTAACGGAGCGCATCCCCACTTTCTGCTGTGGACTGAAGAGCGGCACATTCTGGTGGCACCTCCGTCGATTGGACAAGGCTCCCCAACTGATGCCGTTGGCTCCGCTCAACCACTTTCACTTCCGCGACAATCGCGGATTCCTCTATCGCGTCAGCGCCGACGGCAACCGCATCGTGCTTGACGTCTTCCATGCGTTGGGCGACGGCTATGGCGGCGAGGTGTTCCTGATGACGCTCACCGGCGAATACCTCCGCCTGCGCTACGGCATCAGCATTGACTACAACTGGCTTGTGCTTAACCCCTCCGACCAGCCCGTCATGGAAGAGTTTGAGGATAGTTTCAAGACCTTCTTCTCGGGCCGCAACGGCGCGTTGGAGAAGAACGACGACGCCTACCACATCAAGGGGCGTAAACTCCCCTTTGGCGGGCTGCGCGATGTGCGCGTAGTGCTTCCCACGGAGCAGTTCCTGCCCGTCTGCAAACAGTACGGCTGTTCGGCTACCGAGCTACTGACGGCGATGATGCTTCATTCCCTGCAGACGTTGCATGGGAAGGACAACGACCGTCGCCGCTCAAACGTGCTGAAGGTAAGTGTACCCATCAATCTGCGCGCTTTCTACTCCAGCCGTACGTTGAGAAATTTCTCGTCGTACGTCAACCTGGGTGTTGATGTGCGCAACGGCTACTTCCCCCTTGCCGAGCTGGCTACGCTGGTGAAGAACCAGAAGCGCGTTGCCCTGCTGCCCGATAACCTCGAGCCGAAGATTGCCGAGAACGTGGCGCTTGAGGAGAGCATCGCCGTGCGTTGCCTGCCGCTCATCATCAAGCGCCCCATCATCGACTACATCAACCGTCGTCATGGCGACCGTTACTGCTCGCAGACATTCTCCAACCTCGGCAACATCACCCTCCCTGCTGCCATGCAGCCCTACGTCACTGGCTTCGAGGCTGTGCTGGGGCGTCAGCGGGGCAATAGCGGGGCGGTAGCCTGTGTGGGCTATGGGGGAAAGCTCTACGTGCATCTGTCGCGCAACATCTCGAACGACGATTTCGAGCGCAGCTTCCTTGCCCAGTTCGAGACACTCGGCGTCGCAGCTGAAGTCTCCCACAGCATCCTGGCATAGGGGGAGCGGACAAGCCCCTTTTCTTATTTCATAGATTAAGTATTAGGCTACGCAGCCCAAGCATCTGGCTGCGTAGCCCAGTCATCTGGCGGCGCAGATAGGGCTTCTATTCAAGCAGCAGGGGCTTCGCGCAATTGCGCGAAGCCCCTGCTTATTATCGGGTCCTATTTGGACGGATTACCACTCTTTGGCCCAGCCACGGCGTCCGTTGGCACGGCTGCCGTTGCTACCGCCTGTGATTTCTGTATCGAAGTCGCCGCCACCAATGTTGTCAACGGTGTTGCTGCCCGTAAGGATGGTTGCCTTAGCGCAGATGTTCACAACCTCAAAGCTAGGGGAAATATATGCTTTCTTTTCCATAATCATGTCATTTTTTTGCGTGTGGTTGAACATAGGGTTTACTTAATCATGACCTTCTGGCCGTTGACGATGTAGATACCGGCTTCGGCGGGCTGGCCGTTCACGCGGCGTCCGCTGAGGTCGTAGTAGACAGCGTCAGAAGCAGTCGTCTGCATGTTGATGCGGGTAGCACCGTCGAGGCGGAGGCCGATGGCGTTGCTCTCCACATCACCCACCTCGATACCCTCGAGTTCGAAGAAGGCGCGCTGTGGGTTGGTGAAGGCACCAGCCTGAGGATAGTAGAGGGCGCTATTGTCACCTACGAGCAGGATGCTCTTGTTCTCGCTGGTGTACTTGACGGGAGCGTAAGTACCCTTGAAGGTGAGAGCCATTTCTTCGCCGATGTCGAATCTTGCCTCGCTAAGTCCCGCGACGACTTCCACGCCTTTGAATACGGGATTGACGAGGTCATTACCCTCTTCCCACTTGATGATGTAGGGCTCACCGGCCTTGATTTCCGTCACAGCGGTGAACTCGAGCGTCAGCGTGCCTTCCTCGTAGGAAGCGCCGGTCAGCTGGCGAACGTCGGCACCAGCCAGCGGGCTGTCTTCAATGTCCACGTCGAAGGGCAGGCAGATGGTGTTCCAGCTACCGTCCTTGTAGAGGGTGCGGTCTGCGAGGGTGACATCGGCCATGCCTTTATAGTCTGCCACGATGTCAGCGATGGTGCTCGTGTTGTCGGTGTCGTCAGCCAAGGAAGCAACGTGGTAAGAGATCGTCACGGAACCATCGGTAACTTCGAACGTAACGTCGTAGTCGGTGTTGAAATTCTCCCAGTCTTCGACCTTCATGCCCATATAGGTGATACCAATCTCCGTTCTTTTAGCCGTAGCAGTCTCAGAGGCAGAGCCTTCTTTGGGGGCGTAGAATATTTCTTCTGCATCTGCATATTCCTCTTCATACAACTCATCTGAAATATCAATCACAGCTCCCTCAATAACGTGCTCCACAGCATCGTACTCGTATTTAGCCGTCTCGCCGGTGATGGTGATGGTCACGGGGCGCTTGGTGATTTCCAGCCAGCCGTCGGTAACGACAAACTCAACGGTAGCGAAGTCCGGATTGACGTTTGCGAAGTATGCAGCATCGAGTCCCATGTATTCCTTAAGAACTTCGCCTGTCTCGTCATCAACTAATACATGGGTGAGCGTTGCATAGGCATTGCCAGCTTCATCCACTTGGCCGTAGTACTTAAAGTCAGCCGTCACATCATAGAGGTCGGTGTTTGCTGTAGCCTTCCATCCTGTGACGGTTTTCTCTTCGCCGTCATAGACAGCCGTCTTGGTCTTACCCTTGATGGTCACCTTTGCATTGATGGGGAGAATTTCCAGGTAGCCGTCGCCATCGTCAGGCACCATGAAAAAGACCTCAAAGTTTTCGTTGTTGTTCTCAAAGTCTTCAGCACTAATTTCCATCCAATACTTTCCGGCATGGGTAGCTGCTACCGTGGGCTCATATCCTTCGCCAATGTAATCAATGTAACTATTCACATCATAGATGGCATTGTCAGCCGTGGCGGTATATCCGCTGACTTCCTGCTCATCGCCGTTGTAGGCAAGTGACAGCTTGGCACCAACGATGGCCACGGTCACTTTGGCAGGAGTAATGGTAATAGAGCCGTCTGCTGCAACAACAAAATGAGGTTCAAGTGCACCCGTGTAGCCGCTGAGGCCGAATTCTTCAGCGTCGAGTCCCATGACGTCTGAATCATCAACTGTAGTGCCTGATACCGAGGCTGTCCCATTGTAAACAATCATTTCTGGAGTGATGACATTTGCATCTAAGGGAGTTTCCGCGTAAGAGATGGCGCATTCGTAACCACTGACGGTGTGCTCTTCGCCGTCATAGACAAAAGTGCCGGTATGGCCTGTAATAGTTATAATCACGGTATTGTCGCTGATTGTCAGAATACCATCACAATCATCATTGTGGATGATTGTGTAGTTGCCTTTCACGTCGGTTTCGCCATTGTAGATTTTTGCACCGTAAGGTATGATGTAGTAAGTCCCCGCGGGGGCGGTGATTACTTCTACATCATCTTCATCTTCCTGGTTCTCTTTCACGCTCAGGGAGATGCCAGTCAGTACGTCGCCTTCAGCCAGAGTGGTGGGCACCAGATAGTTAGCTTCGTCTTTTTTACAAATCTGCACCTGGGAAGTACCCGTGACGATGTCTTGCCCTTCGAAAATGGATTGGTTATAGGCCCTGATGTAGATTTCTTTTGGCGTAATCTCCATTTGAGAAGTGCTTTCTTCATAGGCGGGGCCTTCAAAGCAATCGGTAACGTCGGTTCCGTCAAGGAAAATCTGCACGTTATCTATGTTCAAAGCGTATGTGTAAGTACCGACAAAGCCAGGAGTAGTAGCATCCTCTGAATCGAACGTCGCCTCAACTCCAGTGAACGTGTGGCCTTCGGGAACGCCATTAATCTTGAGGTCGGCTATTGTCCAGGGCTTGCCGTTGTATTCGCGTTCCGTAACAAGGGGCTCGGCAGAAAAACTTACTCCAGCAGCCGTTTCAATAAAGAAGTACTTTACAACCTGAGCCCCAGCATCTGCATCACTAAAACTAGCTGCATTTGCAGCTTTAAGAGTAAGTGTGATGGTAGGATCTCCATCAGCGGCAGCACTTTCAGTGGCATAAAGGTTGTTTGAGTAATTAACATCAAACATCCCAGTTACATCCTTGTATCCCTGGGAATTATGCTCATTGTTTTTAAATTGCTCACATTCCACAACAACGGTAGGCTTAAGTTCTTTACCCGTGTAAACCATAGAAAGGCCGCCAGTCAGACCATCTTGGTTTGCGGACAGAGTTACCTCCTGATCTCCAGCTGTAAGCGTTACTTTGCATCCCGCCAGCTTGTAAAAATAGGTAGCACCCCAAGCCGACTGGGCCATTAACAGAACGAACAGAACCAATGCTGTTCTCGTCAGAATGAGTTTTGTTTGTTTCATAATTTTTTTGTTTTTAGTTAAACATATATTTTATAACAACTCTTTCTCTCTTTCCTGCTGGCAATCAACGCTCCCACGCTTTATCAAGCGCGAAGCACCGAAGCATCTGGGCAAATCGTGCTACAAAGGTAGGACAATTCCGTGAAATGAAAAAACATTTTTTAGAAAAAATGAACAAAAAAATGCTTTTTTTTCAGGCGCGTTGTGGGGGTGTGTTTCTGATAGCGGGCAGGGGCTTCGTGGTCCACGAAGCCCCTGCCTATCATAGGGTGCTGTTGGAAGTTTTTTTTTACTTCACGACGACCTTCTTGCCGTTGACGATGTAGATGCCGGCCTTGGTGGGCTGGCCGTTGACGCGGCGTCCGCTGAGGTCGTAGAAAGCCTCCCCCGTCCCCTCCTGAAGGAGTGGGGAGAAGTCCTTCCCTTCAGGGGAGGATTTAGGAGAGGCTATGCGGGTAGCATCGCCGAAGCGGAAGCCGATGGCGTTGCTCTGCACATTGCCCACCTCGATGCCCGTGAGCTGGAAGTAGGCACGCTGTGCGTTGGTGTATGCACCAACCTCAGGATAGTAGAGGGTGCTTCCTTCGCCTACGAGCAGGATGCCCTTGTTGGTTTCAGCATAAGCCACAGGGGCATAGGTGCCTTTGAACGTGACGGACTTTCCGTCGCCGAGGGGGAATGTCTTTTCGGTGACCTCGTTGCTGAGGGTTACGCCTTTGAACGTGGGCTCGAAAATATCGGTGCCTTCAGCCCATTTGATGATGTAGGGCACGCCGGCCTCGAGGGTTGTCACCTCGCCTTCGCCGGTGAACTGGAGGTTCAGGGCGCCGTCGGCGAAGGAAGCGCCACTGAGCGTGCGCACGTCGGCACCAGCCAACGGGCAGTCTGCCGATGTCAGATCGACGTCGAAGGGCAGGCAGAGGGTGTTCCAGTGGCCGTCCTTGTAAAGCGTACGATTGGCGAGTGTAACGGTAGCCATGCTGCCATAGTCTTCAACAACTGTGTCGATGCTGCCAGCATTGTCTGCATCATCAGCAAAGGAGGTCTCGTGGTAATAAACGGTTACATAACCATCGTTAATGACGAAGGTGACGCTGGAGAAGTTGTCGTTGGTGTTGACGAAATTGCTGGCCCTCAGGTTCATCTTGGATGTACCTACTGAAGTCCTCCAGACGGCTGCATATCCATTGAAAGTAAAGTCTGCGTGAACATTATAGGCTTTATTGTCTGCCCTTGCGGTATAGCCGTTGGCTATGTGGACGTTGCCGTCGTAAACCTCGGTCTTGTTCTTGCCTGTGATGGTCACTACGACTTCCGCCGGGGTCACCGTCAGCGTGGCGGGGTCGGCATAGGTGATGTCGTAGTTGGCTGTCACGTCCGTCGTGCCATCCTTGATTGTTGCAGCGGAAGGCGTGATGGTGTAAGTCCCCACGGTGGCTACTCCTTCAGACGGCGTGGAGGGCGTCAGGGTGATGGCAGCCAGCGTCT
>JAEEZS010000008.1 GCA_016291905.1 Bacteroidaceae bacterium | reverse complement strand
CGTCACATACGCTGCTCCCTGCTGGATGGCTTCGCCGTAGGCGATGGTCTGGTTGTTGGCTGTGATGGTGATAGCCTTCTGGTTCACGGTGAGCGTGGCGGGGTCGCCATAGGTGATGTCGTAGTTGGCTGTCACGTCCGTTGTGCCGTCCGAGATGGCGGCTTCGGAAGGAGTGATGGTGCCGTTCGTTGTCACGTCGGTTGTAGATGCCGTCAGGGTGATGGCAGCCAGCGAGTGTTCCTCTATGAGACCTTCCACAGCAATAGTCTCCTCGGTTAACTCGGTGTTGATGGAGCTTCCGTAGGTGATGGTCTGGGCGATGGCTGTGATGGTGATGGGCTTGGGAGCGATGGTGAACGCCACCGTAGTGGAACCGATGTATTTACCGTCGTCGGCTTTGGCGGAGATGATAACTCTGGCCGTGTTTGTGCCGGCATTGACATTATTCGAGTACGAGACGATGCATCTTTCTGTGATGTTTGAAGTGCCGTCCTTAATGGTAACCGTCGTCGGCTCAATGGCAGAGCCTGTGTAGGTCGGGGTTTCGTCGTCGGCGAAGCTGACGGTAACGGTGATGCCGTCGGACGTCAACGGCTTCTTGCCCGTTGTGTTCCAGAGAACTTGTTTGTTGGTGCCGTCGACATAGGCCTTCGTCTTCGCATTTTTGTCGTTCTGGAAGATGCCGGGGAAGGTGCTCTCGTCGGCTGCTTCCTCTAAATCCGCGAACGAGGCGATGATGTTGTCCGTTCCTCCTTCAACACCGATGGCAGACCCTGTCATTGAACCCGTGATGGAAATTACGGAGGTGCCGTCGAGATAGACGTTATGCGGAGTCTTTTTCTGCTCGGGATTATAATAGGTATAGGTGTTTCCGTTGATCAACACCTCTCCCTTTACGCTGAAGGTGCTGCTTGCGGCGACATAGACGCCGATGCCCAGACAATCCTCGTTCTTGCCTTGGTTGTCGGTGATGGTGGCACCGTCAATTGTCAGCGTGCCGGCATTGTAGATGCCGCCTCCGTGGCCTGCAGTAAAATTACCTGTGATGGTGGTGCCGATGATGTTGAGCGTGCCGGCGTTGTAGATGCCTCCACCGTTGCCGGTGTTGTTGCCACCGGTGATGGTACCTCCTTTGATGGTCAGGGTGGCGCCTTCTTCGACCTTGATGACGAAGCCGTCTTCCTGAGCTTGTCCAAGGGCAAGACCGCGGTCGAGGGTGCCGTTCAGGGTGAGAGTGATGTTCTCACCTGAAGGAATTGTCACAGCGGGAATCACAATGGATTCGTCTTCTGTACCCGCTTCGATGTTTCCTGTCAATTCAAAATCTGTACCCGCTTCCAGCGCGCCTTTTACATCGTTCCAGGTAGGATTGTGCTTAACAATGTAATAGGTCTTGCCATCGGGGACTTCGTCTAAAGTGATGACGTAATAGCTCAGGTCTTCTTGTCCACTTATTTCCTCCGAAAGTTGAGCAACGACCTTCTGGCCCTGTGCATTCTCGGGTTCGCCAAAATGCGTGACCCAATAACAATCTGTAAGCGTAGATGTACCGCCATTCAGACTGTGGACGAACTCGCACGAACCGGTTGTGTCGAGATTGCCCAACGACTGGGGATTGAACAGACAGTTGGTAAGCGTTGTCGGGTTTCCCTTATTGATGCCGATGAATCCTGCGGAATACTTGTAGTTCCTGCCGCTGAACTTTCCATCGAACCACGAATCGGTGATCGTGGCGCTCTTTTCAGAAATGCCGATGAAGCCACCATGGTTGGCATACCTATTGCTGTTGCCTTCGTCGTAATTGCTGATAAGTTCAATGCTGACATGGCATTTATCGATAGTGCCATTGTTGTTGCTTGAGCCAACCAGGCCCGCGGCAAATTGTCCCGTTGTCGTGATGGTGCCGGTAACGTGGAGGTTGCTGATTTTGACATTGTTTGTATAGGCAAAAGGTGCGCAGTAGTTGGGGCTTGTTTCGATCGATGTTAAGGAGACGGTGAGCGTCTTGCCGTTGCCGTCGAACGTGCCGGCAAATCTGTGGCTCTTGTCGCTACCCATCATGGTTGTGACAGGGGCATCGGTCGTGCCGAGGTCGTCCGTCAGCTTGAAGGTCATTTTCTGACAGTTTTTGCCTGAGGCGACATAAGCGGCAAGAGCGTCCCAGTCATCGACGCTCGAAATATAATATGATTTGTCCGCATAGGCTGTCAGCGAATAGCCATTCAACAGTTGCAAATCGTCGTATGCCCACGCCGTGTTGGCGAAGAGCGTGGCAAGCAGCAGCATCGCGGCTGTCCTTACACAAGCAAGTAATCTTTTTCTCATAGGTTCTTTCGATTTAGTTAATCCTAAAAATGTTAATACAAATATCTATTCTCTTTTTCCTTTCTGCCTACGGCAGCCGTTTTTTCAAACGGGGTGCAAAGGTAATAGGTCTTGCGGAAACGTGCAAGAAAAAAACAGAAACGAATCAACAATTACGTATAAATATGTTAAAATGCTATCCCTCGTGCCGGATGACGAAGAGTTTGTCGGAGGGGCGGACTTTGCAGGGGACTTTGAAGGAGACGGCCGTGCCCTGCGGGACGACGTCGACGGGCTGGAGGTCCACACGCAGTTCGTCGGGGGTGACATAGACGGCGCCTGTGGTGGGGCCTGTGATGAGGAGCTTGTCGCCCAGGCGGAGGGGGGTGGCCTCGATGAAGAACTCCGCTACGCCCAGACGGCTGTAGTGCTTCACGCCGTGCCCGGCATAGACCTTGCGCTCGGTAGCGTTGGAGCCGTAGTGGGGGTTCCACTCGCCCAGGCGCTGCCCCAGGTAGTAGCCGTTCCAGAATCCTCGGTTGAAGACGGTAGCGAGGCGTTCGTCCCAGGCAGACTTCTTCTCGTCGGTGAAGGTGCCCTCGACGACGCTACGGATGGCCTCTTTGTAGCACTCCACGACGGTACGCACATACTCCGGCCCTCGCGCGCGCCCCTCTATTTTAAATACGCGCACGCCTGCGAGCATCATTTCGTCGATGAAGCGGATGGTCTTGAGGTCCTTGGGCGACATGACGTACTTGTTGTCCACCTCCAGCTCTATCTCGCTCTCCTTGTCGCGGAGGATGTAGGTGGGGGCGTCGTCAGGGATCATCTCGCCCCCGCTGTCGGTACGGCGGAAGACGTCGTAGCCCCTGCGGCACACCTGCATGCAGGCGCCTCGGTTGGCGCTGTTGCCCAGTTCGTGGAGGCTGAGGTAGCACTTGCCGCTCACAGCCATGCAGAGGGCTCCGTGACAGAACATCTCTATCCGTATGAGCTCGCCCCGCGGGCCTCGAATCTGCTCGCGCTGGATGACGTCGTAGATTTGGTGCACCTGGGGGAGGTTGAGTTCACGGGCCAGCACTACAACGTCGGCAAAGCGGGCGTAGAAGCGGAGGGCCTCGGCGTTGCTGATGTTGAGCTGCGTGCTGAGGTGCACTTCCTGCCCGACGGCGTTGCAGTAGCTCATCACAGCCACGTCGCTGGCAATGACAGCCGAGATGCCCGCCTCGCGGGCAGCATCGACGATCTGGCGCATAAGCGCCATGTCGTCGTCGTAGAGGATGGTGTTGACGGTGAGGTAGCTCTTGATGCCGTGTGCGGCAGTAGTGGAGGCTATCTCGCGGAGGTCTCCGAGGGTGAAGGTGCTGGCAGAGCGGGCACGCATGTTCAGGTGGCCTATGCCGAAGTAGATGCTATCGGCACCAGCCTGAATGGCAGCCGCCAACGACTCGCGCGAGCCTACGGGGGCCATGATTTCAAAGTCACGAATGTCGTAGTTCACGGTGCAAAGATAGGGTGAGCCGAGTGAAAAAGCAAATTATATTTGATTTTTAACTGCGTTTTCGTCCGTCGCGACTCAGCAGAGCAAACGAGTTTGCTTTGCGTTCGCTGCTCCGTCCGTTCCGAGGCGACTCCTATCTAAAAGCCCCCGCAGGGGGATTAAAGGTACAATAAAATTATAAAATGAGGAATTAGAAATTAAAAAATTCTAGTTAAGAATTAAGAGTTAAGAGTTAAGAAAAAATGTTCTGCATCCGAAGGTATTATCTATTCACTATTCACTAAGGAATTAGGTATTTGAAGCAATAACATCAAACGCTGGGAAAGTCCCAGCAGGTGGGAAAAAAGTCCCACCGTGTGGGAGGAAAGTCCCATCTGATGGGATTTTAGGGAAAGCAGCTGTTATCAGGGCAGCTATTAAGACGGTCTGAAAGGATGACGGCGAGATTTTGCGGAAACAAGCCGTGTGAAAAAAGTTTATTTTATCCTTCATTTCCTTCAATCCTTCAAACTTGTTGAATATGAGGAATGAAGGAGTGAAGGATTGTGAAGGAATATGAAGGATTTTTATTAAAAACGAAGAAATACAAATGAAAAATGAAGGATGAAAGGTGAAAAAGTAAATAGCCCCTGTCATCGGTTGGCTGCATACAAGACAATCTATTTTTCTTGCTTCATTTTCATTTTTCATTATTATTTACTACCTTTAATCCCCTTGTGGGGCTTTTAGATAGGGGTTGCCTCGGATAATTGCAAAGAAATTTGACTATCGTCTAATTATGTCGCGACTCAACAAAGAAAACGCAAGCATTATTTTGTTTTCGCTGCTCCAAAATTTGCATTATCGCTCGGCTCACCCTATCTTTGCAGTCGGATATGAAGATTGGAACCATTGACTTGGGTGAGCGGCCTGTGATGCTGGCTCCGATGGAGGACGTCACCGATGCGGCGTTCAGGCTGATGTGCAAGCGCTTTGGCGCCGACATGGTCTATACGGAGTTTGTGTCGGCCGATGCGCTCATCCGTGGGGTGAACCGCTCGGTGCAGAAGCTGCAGGTGAGCGATGAGGAGCGCCCTGTTGCCATACAGATTTACGGGCGCGACATCCCTTCGATGGTGGAGGCTGCCAAACTGGCTGAGGCGGCAGGGCCCGATATCCTCGACATCAACTACGGATGCCCTGTAAAGCGCGTGGCAGGCAAGGGCGGAGGGGCAGGGATGCTGCAGAATATCCCCCTCATGCTGGAGATGACGCGCGCCATCGTGGATGCCGTTCATATCCCCGTTACCGTCAAGACGCGCCTCGGCTGGGACCACGAGCACAAGATAATCGTCGAGCTGGCAGAGCAGCTGCAGGACTGCGGCATCGCAGCCCTCACCATTCACGGGCGCACCCGCAGCCAGATGTACATGGGCGAGGCAGACTGGACCCTGATTGGGAAGGTGAAGGAAAACCCCCGCATGCACATCCCCATCATCGGCAACGGCGATATCACCACCCCTGAGCGGGCGTTGGAATGCTTCGAGCGCTACGGTGTGGATGGCATCATGATAGGGCGCGCCTCCTTCGGCTGCCCCTGGATATTCTGGGAAGTGAAGGAATATATAAGGTCAACGAGTCAACAGGTCAACGAGTCAACGAGTGGCGATGAGGCCTGCATACCGCGTGTTGACTTGTTGACTCGTGGACTTGTTGACTCAGCGAAGCTGGACATCCTGCGGCAGCAGGTGCGGGAGAGCGTGGCGCGCTCGGGCGAATATGGGGGGATACTCCACATCCGGCGTCATCTGGCAGCTACGCCGCTGTTTAAGGGGATTCCGAATTTCCGTCCTACGCGCATCCGCATGCTTCGCGCTGAGAAAGTAGATGAACTCTTCGCCATATTCGATGAGATTGAACAGAACTTCTTTACCCCCAATTCCGAATCTTTTTTTCTTAACTCTTAACTCTTAATTCTTAACTAAATAATTATTAATTCCTAATTTTATAATTATATGAAACTTCTAGAAGGAAAGGTTGCCCTTATTACGGGTGCAGCACGAGGAATCGGAAAGGCTCTTGCCTTGCGTTTTGCAGAGGAAGGCGCCGACATCGCCATTACCGACCTGGTGTACAACGAGGCGATGGAGGAAACCGTCGGCCAGATTGCCGCTTTCGGCACGCGCGTCAAGGGTTATGCCTCCGATGCCTCCAATTTTGAGGCAACGGAAGCCGTTGTGGCTGAGATTGTAAAGGACTTCGGACGCATTGACGTCCTCGTCAACAACGCCGGCATTACCAAGGACGGCCTGATGATGCGCATGACAGAGGCTCAGTGGGACAAGGTGCTCACCGTGAACCTCAAGAGCACGTTCAACTTCATCCATGCCATTACACCCGTGATGATGCGTCAGCGTTCGGGCAGCATCATCTCAATGAGCAGCGTGGTGGGTGTGCATGGCAACGCGGGACAATGTAACTACGCAGCCTCGAAAGCGGGCATGATAGGCCTCACGAAGAGCATCGCGCAGGAGATAGGCAGTCGCGGCATCCGCGCCAACATCATCGCGCCGGGCTTCATCCTTACCGACATGACGCTTCAGCTGCCTGAGGAGGTGCGCGCCGAGTGGGCGAAGAAGATACCCCTCCGTCGTGGGGGTACCCCCGAGGAGATTGCAGGCGTGGCCCTCTTTCTTGCCTCCGACCTCAGCAGCTACGTCAGCGGGCAGGTGATCCAAGTCGATGGCGGCATGGGGATGTAGGACATCCTTGTCTCAGTCAGGTTGCGACTCAGAAATAAAAAAAAGCAAGATTTTTTTTGTATTTCGTTCGACTTGCACTACCTTTGCCGGCGAAAAGGAAATGAGGAAAGATTTGAGCTGCTTGCAACCTCAGTAAAAAATGCTAAAAACGGCAGCCGGCACACGTGCCGCTGGCCTGCATCAGCCTACTGATATTTCCCCCGTTTCTTTTCAGATAACGATGGTTAAACCCTTTAATTAAAAAAGGAATGGGATATTTGTTTACATCTGAATCGGTGTCGGAGGGACACCCAGATAAAGTGGCGGACCAAATTTCGGACGCCATATTGGACGAACTGCTCGCCTACGACCCGAACTCGAAAGTGGCTGTTGAGACGCTGGTGACGACAGGGCAGGTGGTGATTGCGGGTGAGGTGAAGTCGGAGGCCTATGTTGATTTGCAGGACGTCGCGCGACGTACCATTAAGCGGATTGGCTACACAAAGAGCGACTATATGTTCGACGGCGATTCGTGCGGCGTGCTGAGCGCTATCCACGAACAGAGCCTCGACATCAACCGAGGCGTGGATCGCGCCAATCCTCTTGAGCAAGGAGCCGGAGATCAAGGTATGATGTTCGGCTATGCCACGAAGGAGACGGCTGACTACATGCCGCTGCCGCTTTGGCTGGCTCACCTCATCGTGAAGACGTTGGCTGACATCCGACGCGAAAAAACAGAGATGACTTATCTGCACAATGGACGCGAGAGAACGTGGCTGCGTCCCGATGCCAAGAGCCAGGTAACCGTTGAGTATGCCGACGACGGCACGCCCTTGCGCATAGATACCATCGTTGTCAGTACTCAGCACGACGAATTCGTTCAGTATTACGAAACGCCGGAAGGTACACAGGAAGCTGCCGACGCAGCTATGCTGGCAACCATCCGCCGTGAGGTGGAAGAAACGTTGCTGCCTCGTGTGAAAGCGCAGATATCCGACCCCCGTACAGCGGCTCTCTTTGACTCGCACTTTACGCTTCATGTGAACCCCACGGGGAAGTTCGTCATCGGAGGCCCACATGGCGACACGGGGTTGACGGGACGTAAGATTATCGTCGACACCTACGGAGGCAAAGGTGCTCATGGTGGCGGTGCCTTCAGCGGTAAGGATCCCAGTAAGGTTGACCGCAGCGCAGCCTATGCTGCTCGTCATATCGCTAAGAACATGGTAGCTGCGGGGGTGGCTGATGAAATGCTTGTGCAAATCTCCTATGCTATCGGTGTGGCAAAGCCCGTCAGCATCTTCGTGAATACTTATGGACGCAGCCATATAAGTTTGTCGGACGGTGAAATCGCCAAACGTATCACAGACCTTTTCGACCTTCGTCCCCACGCCATTGAGGAACGGCTGAAGCTCCGTGCCCCCATCTACACCGAGACAGCTGCTTACGGCCATGTGGGGCGTCAGCCGCAGGTGATTCATAAGCATTTCCATAACGCTTATAATGGAACGCGCGACGTGGACGTTGAGCTTTTCACTTGGGAGAAGCTGGATTGCGTGGAAACGATACGCACTAATTTTTCTTCCTTTTTCATTGAAGAGTAAAATTTTATGCTTATTTTTGCAGGCGAAAAAAAGAAAACTCATGAGAAATACGAAGATAGTGGCGCTATGGCTGATGCTTTGCCTGCCGATGCTGGCAGAAGCCCAAAAGGTAGTTGATGTCCATGGCAAAGGTACCTACGTCGTAGGAGAGAACGACAATATCACCCTAACGGAAGCCAAACTGCGATGCCTGGAATGGGCGAAAACGGATGCTATCGAGAAGGCCTTCGGTAAAAGCATATCGTCGAACATCATCGATACAAACGTCTCGTCTTCCAGCGCAGAGGGAACGGTGGAAAGTTCGTTTTTCTGGATGAACACGGAGGCTATGTCGCGCGGCGATTGGTTGGGCGACACCCGTGACCCCGAAATCTCCGTGGAATACATCAAAGGCGAACTGTTCTTTACTGCTGAAGTGTGGGGAAAAGCCCGTGAGGTCGTGCAGGCAAAGACCAACTTGAGATGGAATATCCTGAAAGAAGTGGACGGAAGGCAGGTGGAATCCTCTGAGTTCGCTTCCGGTGAGCGGATGTATGTCTCTTTCCGCTCTCCTTCTAACGGCTATGTCGCCGCTTACCTTATTCAGAGCAATAGCAGCGAGGCTACCTGCCTGCTGCCCTACAAGAACGATACCACCGGCCGCTTTGAAGTGAAGGGAGGCAAGAGTTACACCTTCTTCGACAAGATGAGCACTCCCCCCGCTCCCTACCATATCAACCTCACTACTGAGCAGGCCTTCGAGATGGACGGTATTGTCATCATCTATTCACCCAATCCCTTCTCGAAAACCATTGACAGCGCAGGCGATGCCCGTCATCTGAACACCCTCGGTGCCCGCGAATTCCGCAACTGGCTCAGAAAAAGCCAGCAAGCCGACCGTGAGATGGTGGTGGAGACAAAATGGGTGAAAATCATCAATAAAGACGCAGAAGAATAATTACAATAACGATATGAAAAAAAGACTCTTGCTATTTGCCGCTTGCTTATCGGTGCTGACAGCATTCGCCCAAGTGGAGAAAGAAGACAACCGATGGTCGAATCTCGACATGAAAGAGGACTCAACGGAAATCGTCACCATTGACGACATTATCAAGGAACAACAGGATGTGACTTCGCGCAACACCCGCGAGATGCACTATGCCAGTGTCTGGGGACGGCGCGGATTTTTCAACATCGCCTACAACAAAGAGGCAACCCTCACGCCTTGGCATCCCGTTGAAACAGGCTATGCACCCATTGCCAAAGGGTATTTCAATGGTGGAAAAGCCGATTGGAGTTTCGCCCTTCAGAAGGGACGTAACTATCCGCTCCACAAGAAACCCATTGCCAACACCGTGCAGATTTGTCTTGATTACACGGGTCTCGACCTTAGTGCCAGCCACTATTTTGCCTCAGCTGGACAGTATCTCTATGACAGCAGTCAGAAGTTCGATGTTACAACGGACGGGAAGACGAAGAGTTACTACTACACACCTTGGAACCTCGAAAAATACGAGGCCACCTACGGTATGTCCCTCGGTCCTTCGATTACCATTGCCCCGTTCAATTATATCAATTACGATGGCATCCACTATCTGAAGATTAACGTTTACTATCACGTGGGTTATCAGGCCTCCGTGCTTTACATGCTCAATAACAAGAGTAAGGATGCCAATCAGAATGGAGGAGCCTCGGACTATAACGCTATGGCTGAAAACCTGAAACTCCTTTGGGGACATGGCCTATACAAAGCGTATGGTGCCAGTATGTCATGGAAGGCTATCGGTGTAGGCTTTGAAAAACGCACAGGCGACACCAAGTACCAGCCGCTCAACACCGCTGATTTCGGCAAAAAGACTGCCGGTTTCAAAAGCAATTTCACTCGTTTTTATATCCAGTTCAGAATGTAAAAATACCTAGTATATGAAAAAGCATATCATTTTCCTCCTTCTTGCCCTTCTCTGCCTGCCTTCAGGCTGGGCAAAGACGTCCATCTACAAAATGGAAGGTAACTGCGGCCCTGATGTCAAGTGGGTTTTTGACGGTCTCACTCTCACTATTGCCAACGCCAGTAAGGTAGGCGATTACGTTTCCATTCCCGACTACGACATGAAGCACAACATTGCTCCATGGACGAAGAAGAAACTTGACGTGAAGAAAGTACAAATCGGTTCTGGCGTGATTCGTATCGGCTCATGCGCTTTTGCTGAACTTGAGAACCTACAGGAGGTCGTCTTCCTTGGGCGCGATGTCACCCAGATTGGATGGGGAGCCTTCCTCGGCTGCACACATCTGCGCAATATTTCCTTCCCCGTCAGCCTGCACAGCATCGAGACTATCGCTTTCGCGCGTTGTTCTTCCCTAAATAGTGTCAAGATTCCCGATCAGTGCCGCGTCGCGGATCAGGCTTTCGTTTCTTGTACTAATCTGCAGAGCATTGAGCTTAGCCCCACAGCTATTCTCGGTCATCACGTCTTTGCCAATGAGGTGAAGATAGGCAAACGTGTTCGTCACGCCCTCTACAACGGCGAAGTGCGTCGTCTGCCCTCGTACATCAATGCCGGTAATGCCGCTGAGTATGGCTTTGCCCCTTCGGCGATAGAAAAACTCACAGCAGGCCGTGTTCTTGATATCGACTACGATTACATGACCTCAGGCGTTGATTCCATCATTCCACAGGGATACTATGCCCGCAACAACACCTATGCCCTTGTTATTGGTAACCAGAATTACCGCTTTGTCTCCGACGTTCCTTATGCTATTCACGATGCCCGCGTCTTTGCTGAGTATTGTCAGAAAACTCTTGGCATCCCCGCACAGAACATTCACCTCACGGAGGATGCTACTAAGCAGATGATTCTGGAGGAAGAGCTTGAAGACTGGGTGCAGCGTATCCCCGACCGTGAGCGAAAGAACCTCATTGTCTATTATGCCGGTCATGGTGTGCCCGATGTGAAGAATAAGAATAAAGCCTATATCCTTCCTACCGATGTGCGTGGTACCAGCCCCCAGCGTGGCATAGCTCTTGATGCTTTCTATGCTAAACTGGGTGAACTTGCTTTCCATCAGACCAGCGTTTTCCTTGATGCCTGCTTCAGCGGCGTTAACCGTGAGAACGAGGGCGTTACCGACGGTTTGCGTGGTGTGGAGATTGAAGCTGAGGAAGCTGAGCTTGGTGGTGGTTCCGTCGTTGTCTTCTCCGCAGCTCAGGGCAACGAAACCGCACAAGGTTATCCTGAACAGGGACACGGCCTCTTTACCTACTATCTGCTGAAGGAGATGCAGGAGACGGGTGGCATGATTAACTTCGGTCTGCTCTCTGACCGTTTGCAGCGCAACGTCTCAACCATTGCTCCTCAGTTGAAGATGCGCAAGTCGCAGACTCCTGCCACCACAGCTACTCAGCAGGCTGCTGAGACTTGGCGTGAGATGCAGTTCTGATTGTGCCCATGCACAATATCGTCTATCTCGGGTTAGGCAGCAACGAAGGCAATCGCGAAGAACTTCTTGAACAGGCCATTTCCCTGTTAGTTGAAAAGACTGGAAACCTCATGTGCCGCTCGTCTATCATAGAGAGCGAGCCATGGGGTTTCGTCTCTTCGCACAAGTTTCTCAACATGGTTGTCGCCCTTGAGACCTCGCTTACCCCAACTCGTTTGCTGGATATCACCCAACGCATTGAGCGCCAGCTTGGCCGCAAGCACAAGAGTTCCGCGAAGTTAGATTATCAGGATCGCCCCATTGATATAGATATTCTCCTTTACGGCAGCCGTATTATACATACTACTCGTCTCACCGTGCCCCATCCGCTGATGTTGCAGCGGGAGTTCGTTTGGCGTCCTCTCCTTGAGATAGCCCCGAACATACTTTGGCCGCTCACAGGTCAACCTCTGCGCGACGTAATTGAAAAGTGACAGACTATTATTAAGCAGAAGACGGCTTACTTGCTATTTAGGTAATCCAGTGCGGCGCTGACGCTTTCGTTGGTGGTGTTGATGATTTCGAAATAGTTGCTCTGCTCCCAAAGGTCCCTGGCGATGAGGGCCTTGAGTTGAGTGCGTAGCAGAGGTAGCGAAGCCTTATAGGCTTCTTCGTCGAATTTCACCTTGGCTTCTTCTGCCTTACGGAGCACAACGTCAAGCATGTCGTCCGTCACTTCGAACTGCTTATTAAACTTGGCAAACGTGGGATATTGTTTCTCCCATTGCTTGCGGAAGTTATCAATAAAATATAGATTAGCCTGATTGATGACTCCTTTGGCTACAAGCTCGCGGTGATACTTGGTGTAGCTGACTGTGTCGATGGGAACGAAACGGTCCGGCATAATGCCTCCACCTCCATAGACGGTGCGTCCCAGCACTTTCGTGGCGTACTTGAGCGAGTCGGGGAAGTGGATGCTATCAGCATTGGACATCTCGCCATTATTGAAACGGTTAAGGAGGTCTTTCTTGTAATCGGTGCCTTCGCCGTAGGGCTTCTGTACACAGCGTCCGCTGGGGGTATAGTAGTGAGCTACGGTGAGGCGAATCATGGAGCCGTCAGGGAAGGGGATGGGACGCTGCACCAATCCCTTGCCAAACGAGCGGCGTCCGACAACGTAGCCTCTGTCCCAATCTTGTATGGCACCGGTGACAATCTCGGAAGCCGAAGCAGAATAATCGTTGATGAGTACCACCAGACGCCCTTTGCGGAAACGCCCGCCACCTGCGGCTGTAAACTCCTGACGCGGTACCCGGCGCCCCTCGGTATAGACGATGAGCTGTCCTTCTTCCAGGAACTCGTTCGCAATGTCAACGGCTGCCTGCAAGTAGCCGCCCCCATTGTCCTGAAGATCGAGGATGAGATCTTTCATCCCTTTCTTCAGCAGATTATCCATAGCTTCAGTAACTTCGTCGTGTGACGTCTGCCCGAAACTTCCTAAGCGGATGTAGCCAATCTTTGGGGCAATCATGTAAGCTGCCTCCAGGGTGTTAACGGGAATCTTATCACGTGTGACGACAAACGTCATCGGCTCCTTGACGCCGCGGCGTACGATGCCGAGATTGGCTATCGTTCCCTTCGGGCCACGGAGGCGCTTCATGATTTCTTCGCGTGTCATCTTCACGCCGGCAATAGCTGTGTCGTTGACAGAGATGATACGGTCGCCCGCCAGGATGCCTACGCGCTGCGAAGGACCTCCTGAAACGGTTTGGATAACCAGCAGCGTATCCTCCGCGATGTTGAATTGCACACCGATACCCTCAAAGTTACCCTGCAAAGGTTCATTGAGTTTCTTCACCTCCTCGGCGTTGTCGTAGGTGGAGTGTGGGTCAAGTTGTTTCAGCATAGCGCTGATGCCAGCCTCCACCAGTTTGTCCTCATCCACGTCATCGACGTAGAGGCTGGTGATAGCGCCCTCGGCCATGATGAGCTTGCGCATCTGGCCCATGTTAACCTCAATGCTCTGCGCAAAGACGGAGAGTGCACCCAAAAAGAGGGAAAGGAGTAGGGATGTTCGTTTCATTGGGGAAGGAATTCGTCGACGGGTTTTCCAAGATGGATAAGCTCGCGTACCATGCTGCTGCTGATGTAGGCCAGTTCGGGACTGCTGAAGAGCAGCACCGTCTCAATACCCGTCAGATGACGGTTAATGTCAGCCATGTTACGCTCGTACTCAAAGTCGGAGATGTTTCGGACACCACGTAGGATAAACAGAGCGCCGACGCTGCGGGCAAAGTCGGTTGTCAATCCGTCGTAGGCAGTGACGCTGACGCGCGGCTCGTTGGCGTACAGTTCGCGAATGGTAGCAAGACGCTCGTTAAGTTCCGTGAGGGTATGCTTTAGCTCGTTGACACCCACAGCGATGATAATCTCGTCCGTAAACGTCAGCGCGCGTCGGACGATGTCGTAATGCCCCACAGTAAAGGGGTCAAATGTTCCAGGAAAAACAGCTTTCACTTTTTTAAAATTGGGATTAGTAGTCTTCCTCTTCTTCGGGTTTGTCTTCTTCTATAACGAGATTGTCGATGATGAAGTTCTGGCGTTCCATGGTGTTCTTTCCCATGTAGAACTCCAACAGCCCCATGACAGCATCGTTCTTCTGCAGCGACACCTGTTCCAGACGGATGTCCTTGCCGATGAAATGGCGGAATTCGTCGGGCGAGATTTCGCCAAGACCCTTGAAGCGGGTAATTTCGGGATTAGGTCCAAGACGGTGAATGGCATCAAGGCGTTCTTCCTCGCTGTAGCAGTAGAGCGTGATGAAATCGCCTGTCGGGTCAGCCTCAGGGAAGTTTTCCTGCCGGAAGCCCTTGATACTTTTCTTCTTGTTTCGCACACGGAAAAGGGGCGTCTGTAGGATATAGACGTGCCCTTTCTTGATAAGGTCAGGGAAGAATTGCAGGAAGAAGGTAATCATCAGTAGGCGGATGTGCATGCCATCCACATCGGCATCCGTTGCCACGATGACCTTGTTGTAGCGCAGCCCCTCCAGTCCGTCCTCGATGTTGAGTGCGGCTTGCAGCAGGTTGAATTCTTCGTTTTCATAGACCACCCTTTTGGTAAGTCCAAAAGAGTTAAGTGGCTTTCCGCGCAGGCTGAAAACGGCCTGCGTATTTACGTCGCGGCTCTTGGTGATGCTGCCGCTGGCGCTGTCGCCCTCGGTGATGAAGATGCAGCTGTCCTCACCTTGCTCGCCCTTCACGTCGTTGAGGTGGAAGCGGCAGTCACGCAGCTTGCGGTTGTGCATGTTCACCTTCTTAGCCCGTTCACGCGCCAGCTTGGTGACGCCGGCGATGGCTTTGCGCTCCTTCTCCGAGTCTTGGATCTTCTGGAGCATGGCGTCAGCAACCTCGGGATTGCGGTGGAGGTAGTTGTCCGCCTCCGTCTTGATGAAGTCCCCCACGAATTTGTTGAGGCTCATGCCTCCGTTGGGGGTCATGGTTGTCGAGCCGAGTTTCACCTTCGTCTGGCTCTCAAAGACGGGCTCTTCCACGTTGATAGCAATGGCAGCCACCATGCCACTGCGGATGTCGGAGTATTCGAAGGGCTTGTTGAAGAACTCCTTGATGGTGCGGGCGATGTGTTCCTTGAAGGCGCTCTGGTGCGTGCCGCCCTGCGTGGTGTGCTGGCCGTTGACAAAGGAGTAGTACTCCTCGCCGTATTGGTTGGTGTGGGTGAAGGCAATCTCAATGTCTTCGCCCTTGAGGTGGACGATGGGGTAGAGTGTCTCGGCCGTCATGCGGTCCGTCAGCAAATCGACGAGGCCGTTGCGGGAGAGGATGCGCCGCCCGTTGTACATGATGGCAAGCCCCGTGTTGAGGTAGGTGTAGTTGCGGAGCATAGTCTCCACAATGGCAGGCTGGAAGGCGTAGTGGGTGAAGATGGTGTCGTCGGGTTCAAAGCTGATGGCGGTTCCGCTCTCGTCGGAACTGTCAGCCGTGATGTCGCTCACGAGGTTGCCACGCTCGAAGATAGCCGTGCGCACCTTGCCGTCGCGGTAGCTGCGGACTTCGAAATGGGTGCTGAGTGCGTTGACGGCCTTGGCGCCCACGCCGTTCAGGCCCACGCTCTTTTTGAATGCCTTGCTGTCGTACTTGCCGCCTGTGTTGAGCACGCTGACGGCCTCGATGAGCTTGCCCTGTGGGATGCCACGTCCGTAGTCGCGCACGCTGACGCGCTTGTCGTCCACGATGTCCACTTCGATGCGCTTGCCCGCGTTCATCTTGAATTCATCGATGCTGTTGTCGATGATTTCCTTCAGCAGCACGTAGATGCCGTCGTCGCTCTGCGAACCGTCGCCCAGCTTGCCGATGTACATGCCCGGACGGGTACGCACATGCTCCATGTCGCTCAGGTGACGGATGTTCTCGTCCGTGTATTCCACCTGTGCTTCAGGTATATTCAATGTCTGTTCCTCAGCCAACGTTCCTATTCAAAAAAACTATATTTCTGATTCCTCATTCTTCAATTCTTCAAATCTCCTTCACCCAGCAGCGACGGCGTTTGTGGTTGACGTGATCAAAGTAGTCCCACTGACTCTGCACTTTCGTGTTGGTTTCCAGCTCAGGGTTGCTCTCGGCATACTTGTACCCCAGCCGCTTGTATGTGGGGATGAGGTCGGCAATCAGCAGGGCATTGACGCCCTTGCCCTGATATTCGGGCTTGACGGCCACAAGCAGTAGGTCCGTGTTCTTCGGACGGCGCACAAATAGCGTCCACGCCAGCGGCAGATAGCCCCAGAAACGGCGTGCTCCCCGTCCGCGTCGCAGAGCACGGCTCAGCGAGGGCATCATGATGCCCACGCCGACAAGGTTTTCCTGTTCGTCAAACACCATGGGGATAAGCCGCAGGTCCACAATGCCCAGGTATGCCTTGATGTATTGGTTAATTTGTTTTTCGCTGAGACGTGAGAAGCCGTAGAGCGGCGTGTAGGCGTCGTTGATAACTTGGAAAATCTCCTGCCCGCGCTCTTGTTTCAGTTTCTTGCGCGAGGTGTATTTGCCCACGTGGAGGTGGTAGCGGCTTTTCACGATGTCGCACACGCGTTGGAACTTCTCGGGCACCTCCTTGGGCGGATAAATCTTAAACTCCACCCAGTCTGCGCCCTTCGTGAAGCCCATCTTCTCCATGTGCTTGGGGTAGTAGTCATAGTTGTAGTGAGCCGCCATCGTGCCCAGCTGGTCAAAGCCCTCGATGAGCATACCCTCGCGGTCGAAATCCGTAAAGCCCAGCGGGCCTTCCACCTCCGTCATGCCTCGTTCCTTGCCCCACTGGATGACGGCGTCCACCAGTGCCTGCGACACCTCTTCGTCGTCGATGAAGTCAATCCAGCCAATACGCACAGACTTCTTGCCCCACGTCTCGTTGGCGCGATTGTTGATGATGGCAGCCACGCGCCCCACAATCTTACAGCCCCTGTAGGCCAGGAAAAACTGCGCGTCACAGAACTCATACGCCGCATTGCGGCTCGGCATGAAGACGCTCATCAGGTCGTCATACATTTCTGGGACGGCATACTTGCTGTGGCGGTATAGTTTGTAATTAAAGAGGATGAACTTCTTGAGGTCTCTCTTCGATGTGTTTGAGATAGGTTTGATGGTTACTGCCATAGATAGATATTTCCTTATATTGCCGCAAAGATAATTCTTTTTTTCGGGAATAAAGGCTTATTTTGCAAAAAACAGCACTTTTTAGCATAGATTTGGCGCTTTTCACCCCTTGTGAGCCAAAACACAAAGTATGAGCGTGTGTCGGTTGTCGGAAAGGGTAGAGGCGAAGAGGTAGTCGTCACCTCCCTCTGACAGGTGGAGGCGCTTGCGAAGGACATCGACACTCTCGGGGAAGTTGCGGATGGCGATGTTGGCTTTTCGCAGGTTGCCCACCAGGGTTTTCACCTCCTGCTTGCCGAAGCCCGAGGCTCCCATCACCTCGAATGTGCGTCCAGGGAAATCGGGGCAGAGTGTGTCGGACGTGTAGAGCTGGCTGTTGGGGTGGAGTTTCTGCAGGCTATAGCGCACGGCAGGCAGCTTGAAGCATCCTGCTTTCAGCAGCGCCACGTTCGGCTCGTAGAGCCAATGCCCCACACGGTCGGTGTAGGCAGGGATGCAGGCTAGCTCTTCTTCGGGGGTAAAGACGAAGTCGGATTCTATGCTGCTGTCTGCCCCCAAGTTGACGGCATGGATAGTTGGCTTTTTGGGAGATGAGCCGCATATCAGCAGCAGCTCCTTGCACTCGTTTTGCACGGCAACGACGTGTACCTCGTGCACGGAACGGAGCTGGCGCAATGCCTGGCTGATGTCGAGCATGGGCGAGCACTTTATCAGCACGCGTCGCGCCTTGGAGAGCAGCAGCGGCTCCAGTGTTACCACGTCGGGCTCGCAGTCTGCCAGCGAGACCATCTTACGGCCTGTGGTGTCGCGTCGCGCTGGATCAACAACTATCCAGTCCTGCCTGGGCAGGTGCTCCAGCACGTTGCGGGCGTCGTCCAGCACCACGTGGACGTGCGCCAGCCCGAAGGCGGCAAAGTTCTTCGCTGTCACGACGCACAGCGTGGGGTTTCGCTCCACGTAGGTCACCTCATGGAATGCTGCTGCCATCATCGTGCAGTCCACCCCGAAGCCTCCTGTCAGGTCGGCGAGGCGCGTAGGCCCTTCCACATGGCCCACCAGGCGGGCTTTGTATCGCGCCGTAGCCTCGCTTGAGCATTGCTCCATGGCTAGACGCGAAGGGTAGACGACTGCGTCGCATGCCGCCCACGTCGGCAGTTTGTGACACGCTGTGCGCCAGCCCTCAATCTGCGTCACAGCCCCTGCGACATCAACTCCTGCTGGGGCATGCCCCAGCAGGAGTCGCTGTACGTCGTCCATGCGATGTGCACGGGCAAACTTCAGGGTTTCGTCGCTTAGTCCTTCTTGCACTTGCAGCCAGCGAGGCATTTCCAGATAAGGGCAGCGAGGGCGCCACCGCAGAGAGGAGCCACGATGAATACCCAGAGGTCCTTCAGGGCTTGGCCACCTTCGAAGAGGGCGGGACCGAAGGAACGGGCGGGGTTGACGCTCGTGCCGGTGTACTTGATGCCGACGAAGTGGATGAGAATCAGCGAAAGGCCGATGGCCAGTCCGGCAAAGTTGCCAGCGCCCTTCTCAGCATCGGTGGTGCCCAGGACGACGAGCACGAAGACGCACGTCAGCACAAGCTCAACGATGAAGCCTGCCAGCTGGCTGCCTGCTCCGGCGCAGGTGTTGGCGCCTGTCAGCGTGCCGCCAAAGCCCGTTGCAACGCTCGTGAAGGCAAAGAGGATAGCTGCGCCCAGCACAGCGCCGATGCACTGGAAGACAATGTACCAGAAAGCATCCTTGCCGCTCATGCGGCCTGAGAGCAACACGCCAAGCGTGATGGCGGGGTTGATGTGGCAACCGCTGATGCCGCCAATTGTGTAAGCCATAGCCACGACAGCCAGACCGAATGCACATGCTGTGCCAACAACCGATGCGGTGTCCGTACCGCAAGCCAGACTAACGGCCGTGCCGCAGCCCATCAGAACCAATACCATGGTTCCTACCATTTCTGCCAAATACTTTTTCATACTTGATTTTTTAAAGGTTAAACAATACGTTTTCTTTTGCGACCTCAAAAGTAAGACTTCTTGTTGGCAAATGCAAATTATTTTTAAAAAAATTGAGTTGTCTGCCGTTTTTTTCGAAAAGGCCTCCGTGAATTACTCACGAACTGCCCATAAAATATCCCATAGAAATCGTGGAGAAAACATTTGAGTGACATGGCGGTTTGCTATTTCCGCTGCAAAGATAATACATCTTTTTTTGCCAGTTTCCGATGGCAGCGAGAGCCCCTTCTCGCGCCGATTTTACTATGAGCTGTGAATTATGGACTATGAACAAACGCGTGCGTAGTGGAGTGACAAATTATCCCACTGCGTCGTGCCGCCAGCCCACTGGGATAATCGAGCGTGTGACTCAGATATCAGATATCAGTTTTCTATTGAACAGGGTGTAGGGGGCAACAGTTAGTAATTTGGGGTTATGGGTTTGCGATTGTAAGCAACAGCCGATAGAAAAGTAATTAACTATTACTATTAATAATTTATTATATATAATTATATATATATATAATTATATATAATAAAAGTTTTGTTCAAGGGGTGTGATGGTGCTCATGAGAAAACTGATATCTGATATCTGAGTCACCGTCTCGGTTAAATGAAATATAAGTAAAGTGCGCAGGTTGTACAATTGGGGGCTAACTCAAGCGTCGGCATGTGAGTCCCACATGCCGACGCTGCTTTTCTGACGTGAATGACGTTATTGGTACATGAAGCGCTTGATGCTACGCTTCGGGGTCTTCTCGAAGGGTTCGCTGCGAAGCTCAATCTTGTTGATGTGGCTGTAAGCGGGCAGGCTGGCGTTGACCTGTGCCAGATAGTCCGTCATGACGGACTCGATGGTGCGGCCCTGCTCGGCCAGCGGCTTGAAGCCGTCCATGTCAGGCACCACCAAGGCTACAATCTTGTTGTTGCGGCTTACCACGAGGCACTCCGACACAAGGGGAAGGGCATTGAGCTTGTCTTCCAGCTCCTCAGGATAGATGTTCTGTCCGTTGCCGCTGAGAATCATGTTCTTGCTGCGGCCTTTGATGAAGATGTTGCCGTCCTTGTCCACGAGGCCTAGGTCGCCGGTGCGGAGCCAGCCGTCGTCGGTGAAGGTAGCCTTGGTGGCTTCGGGGTTCTTGTAGTAGCCCATCATCACGTTTTCGCCGTGTACCTGAATCTCACCCACCTCGGTCTCGGGGTTGGCGGAGGCGATGCGCACCTTCATGCCGTCAACGGGCTTGCCGCAGGAGCGGGGAACGAACTTCGAGTAGTGCTCGTAGCCGATGAGGGGACCGCACTCGGTCATGCCGTAGCCAACGGTGTAGGGGAAGTGCATGCGATGCATGTATTTCTCCGTCGTCTCACCGAGGGCTGCACCACCCATCACCAAACCTGAGCGCAGATAGCCGCCGAAGGTCGAGATGAGTTTCTTCTTTACCTTGCCAAGGATGATGTTGCTGATGCCAGGGATGGCAAGCAGTACCTTCATGACGGGCTTCTGGAGCGTGGGGATGACTTTGGCCTTGAAAATCTTCTCCACCACGAGGGGCACGGTGACAATCAGGTGAGGCTTCACGTCAGACAGCGCCTTGATGAGCACGCTGGGCGTGGGGGTCTTGCCGAGGAACGTGATGTGGACGCCCTGTGAGAGGGGGTAGACAAACTCGAAGGCCATGCCGTAGAGGTGTGCCATTGGGAGCATGGAGAGCATAGTCTCTCCCTCGTAGGCAGCGATGCGGTTGCGGCCGAACTCAATGTTGGAACTGAAGTTGCGAGCCGAGAGCATGACGCCCTTCGGAGCACTGGTAGTACCGCTGGTGTAGTTGATAATCTCCAGTTCGTCGAGTGAGCCGGTGGGGTAGCTAACGTTCTCGGGCTTCATGCCGTTGGGGAAACGTGTTTTGAACTCCTCTTCCACCTTGTCCTTAATGGTCTCGGCAGTATACTCTGAGTCGCGCAGCATCAGCGCCTTGCCGGAAAGCATATTGAAAGCGGCTTTCAGGTTGGGCATGGCTGCAGCATCCATCTTCTCCCAGATGCCGGGCTCGGTGAAGATGACGGTAGCATCGGAGTGGGCAGTCAGCGTCTGCACGCTCTCGGGCGGGAAATCATTTAATACAGGAACGACAACAGCATCGTAGGAGGTGACGCTCATGAAAGCCATTGCCCACTGAGCCGAATTGCGGGCGCAAAGTACAACTTTGTCGGCGCGCTGGGCGCCAGCAAGCTCCAGGAGGATGTGGTTACGTTCGATTTGCTCGGCAACCTGGCCGAAAGTGAAATCTTCTTTTCCGTAGTTTGAGAGAGCCGGATTGTTCCAAAAAGTCTTAACGGCAGTCTCGAAATGAGTCAAATAATGTGTCATTTTTACAACTGATTTTTGAATTTCGGCTGCAAAGGTCGCACTTTATTTTAACATTTTCGATTTTTATTGGCCAAAAACGAAGGCAAAGGGATAAAATACGGAAATATGGGGCGAAATCCGCCATTCAGGGGTGAAATCGGAAAAGCAAAAAGGCGAAAAACGGCTAAATTCCCCAGTTCATCTTCTTCTGGAGGGTGCGAAACCACGTGTTGCCCGTCTGCTTGACGACGTTGATTCGGTAGGACGCTTTACGGAGGACAAGGCGTGTGCCGGCATCGAAGTTGGCGCTTTGTCCGTCAGCAGCAACCAGGAAATGTCCGCTGCGGCTATCCACGACAAGCTCTATCTCCTTATCGTCAGAGATGATGATGGGGCGCATGTTGAGGCTATGAGGGGCCACGGCGGTGAGTAGCATGACGTCGGACTGCGGATGAATGATGGGCCCTCCTGCACTGAGTGAGTAGGCCGTGGAGCCCGTAGGAGTGCAAACGAGCAGGCCGTCAGAACGATAGGTAGTAAGCAGTTCCCCATTCACAAAAGCCCTGATGCTAATCATGGAGGCACTGTCATGTTTGGTGACAGCCACCTCGTTCAGCGCGTGAAGAACTATCGGGTCTGTGTGGACGTGCTTCGGCTGGAAAACCTCCGTGTGAAGCACACTCCGGCTTCGGACTTCGTAGTGTCCTTTATGGATACAATCCCAAAAATCGTCCATTTCATCGGTGCTCACGTCGGCAAGGAAGCCCAGATGGCCTGTGTTGATGCCGACGATGGGGATGCCCGAAGCACCCACTTTCTCGGCTGCTTTCAAGAAGGTGCCGTCGCCGCCCAAACTGATAACCATATCCACATCGGGCGTCAGTTCATCCGTCACTTCATCGCCACGGGCCTTCAGAAGTGCCAGCAAATTGTCTGCAACAGACGCCCGTGAGGAGTTAATCGTATGTCCGAAGAGCACGAATTTCATAAGTACAATCTTAAAACGATGGCAAAAATATAAATAATTCCTAAAAGAACAGCATAAAAATGCTATAAATAGAGGTAAAAATCATTTTTACGCTTAACTTTGCACCGAAAAAGAGGATTTATACCTAATTAATATTATGACTCGACTCAGTGTAAACATCAATAAAGTGGCTACGTTGCGCAACGCTCGCGGGGGCAACCGGCCCGATGTGCTGAAGTTTGCCCTTGATTGTGAATCGTTCGGTGCTGACGGTATCACCGTGCACCCCCGTCCCGATGAGCGTCATATCCGTCGCAGCGATGTGCTGGCTCTCCGCCCGCGTCTTCACACGGAGCTGAATATCGAAGGCTATCCCTCGGAGGACTTTATGGCGCTGGTGCTGAGTGTGCGTCCTGACCAGGTGACGCTGGTGCCGGACTCCCCCGATCAGATTACCTCCAACCACGGCTGGGATGTCAAGGGAAATGTGGATTTCCTCTCCCGCATCGTGGATAGGCTGCAGGCTGCAGGCATCCGCTCGTCTATCTTCATCAACGCCGAGCGCGAGCAGGTGGAGGCCGCAGCTAAGACCGGCACCGACCGCATAGAGCTCTATACCGAGCCCTATGCCGCAGTCTATACCGCTAACCGCGAGGCTGCTATCGCTCCTTTCCTCGAAGCCGCCCAGAGAGCACGCACTTGTGGACTGGGACTCAATGCCGGGCACGACCTCAGCCTGCAGAACCTTCGCTACTTCCACGAACAGATTCCCTGGGTGGAAGAAGTCTCTATCGGGCATCAGCTCGTCTGTGATGCCCTCTATCTGGGCATTGCCGAAACCATCAAGCAATACAAGCAATGCTTAGAGTAACTCTACACATGCATATTGTTCAATCGTAAATCATAGAAAAGAAATGTTATTCCTCCAAGCAGAAACTTTGCAGGCTGCGGCCTCAGAATTGACAGACAACCCTGTCCTGACAGAAATAGTAGAAACAGGCAATACGATGAACCTTTGGGATATGACCTTGAAGGGAGGCTGGATAATGCTTATCCTGGCTATCCTTTCCGTCATCTGCTTCTACATTTTCTTCGAACGCTTGACGGTGCTCAAGAAAGCCCGTCGCGTCGATACTTCGTTCATGGACCGCATCCGCGACTATGTGCAGAATGGCGACACGAAATCCGCCATCAACTTCTGCCGTGTCACGGGCAGCCCCATCGCCAACATGATTGAAAAGGGATTGGAACGTCTGGGCCGTCCCACGGCTGACATCCGTGCCTCTATCGACAATGCCGGCAACCTTGAGGTTGCCAAGCTTGAGAAGGGCCTTTCCATCATGGCTACCATCTCCAGCGGTGCTCCGATGATCGGATTCCTTGGCACAGTGCTCGGTATGGTGCGCGCCTTCTGGGAGATGGCCAACGCGGGTAATAACATTGATATTACCCTGCTCTCCAGTGGCATCTATCAGGCCATGATCACCACCGTGGGCGGACTTATCGTCGGCATTATCGCCATGTTTGCCTACAACTACCTCGTCTCACGTGTGGATAGCATCACCAACTGGCTTGAGGCTCAGACGCTTTCATTCATGGACATGATTAAAGACTAAGCATTATGGCCCTGAAGCGAAAGAATAAAATCAATCCGGCGTTCAGCATGGCGTCCATGACGGATATCATCTTCTTGTTGCTGATATTCTTTATGATAACGTCCACTATGGTGTCGCCCAATGCCATCAAGGTGTTGCTGCCGCAAGGGAAACAGCAGACCTCCGCCAAACCGCTGACGCGCGTCATCATCGACAAGGACCTCAACTACTACGCCGCTTTCGGTAACAAGGATGAGATGCCCATTACCCTCGACGAACTGCCTGCCTTTTTGGCTGAGCGTGCATCCGAGGAGCCGGAGATGTTTGTCGCCCTTTATGCCGACGAACGTGTACCCTACCGCGAGATTGTCAATGTGTTGAACATTGCCAACGATAATAATTACAAGATGGTGCTTGCCACCCGTAAACCAGATAAAAAGAGATAGTGAAAGTAGACTCGTCAAAAATAACAGGCATCGTAGGGACGTTGGTTATTCACGCCCTGTTGCTGCTGCTGTTGCTGACCGTCATCATGCGTGTCCCTGCACACCTGAGCGAGAGCGGCATGGAGGTGACGCTTGGCGACGTTAGCCTGGCAAAAGGTACGCAGGAGGACTATCGCTTTACAGAGGTGAAGACTATTCAGCCTGAGATAACCCCTACGCCTGAAGCTATTGAAAACACCGCTCCTCCTGTTCCCGAAGAGCCGATTATTTCGCAGGAGACGGAGGAAACGGTCGTTATTGAAACGGCAGAGCAGATTGAGGCCCGCAAACGCGCCGAAGCGGAGAAAAAAGCTGCTGAAGCTGCTGCCGCTGCTATGGCTAACGCCTTCGGTAAGAGCACCGAGATGACAGCTAAAGGTAGCACGGAACAAGCTGCTCAAGCCGGCACGCAGGGTGCCGTGACAGGAAGTGCCGAGTCCGTCAGCGCCAGCGGAAGCGGACGATACGGAACATGGGATCTCGGCGACCGTACCTTGGAGGGCGAACTTCCCAAACCCACCGAGAACGTGCAGGACGAAGGTACCGTGGTTGTCGCAATCACCGTCAATCCCGCTGGAGAGGTCATCTCTGCTACCATCAGCCTTCGTACCAAAACCTCTAACCCGCAGTTGCGTCAGGCTGCTATTAACGCGGCTAAGAAAGCAAGGTTTAACGCTGTTGAAGAGACAGAAAACCAGATAGGCTCCATTACCTACTATTTCAAATTGCAATAAAATCCTACCCATGAAGAAAGTCTATGTTTTTCTTGCCGAAGGTTTCGAAGAAATCGAGGCATTGACTCCTGTTGATATCATGCGTCGTGCCGAGCTCGACGTCGTCACCGTCTCCATCTACGAAGACCTCACCGTCGTTGGTGCACATGGCATCCCTGTTATGGCTGACACCATTTTTGGCCTTTGCGACTACGATGATGCCGCCCTGCTCTTCCTCCCTGGCGGTATGCCTGGAGCAGCTAACCTGCTGAACTGCGAACCGCTCTGCGAACTGCTTGAGAAGAAGCACCGCGAAGGTACCCCCTTGGCAGCTATCTGTGCAGCTCCTGCCGTGCTAGGTGAGCTGGGTTTGCTGAATGGACGCCCTGCTACTTGCTATCCAGGTTTTGAAGAACATCTGAAAGGTGCCGAAATAAATGACAACGCCCTTATTGTCAAGGACGGCGATACGCTCCTCACGGGTTGCGGCCCGGCTGCAGCACCCGCTCTCGGCTTTGCGTTAGTCGAGCAGTTCTGCGGCAGGGAAAAAGCTGACGAAATCCGTTCCGGCATGATGTTTGGCCGGACATTAGAGGTCAGAGGCTAAAGAGACGGGGCCGTGGAGGGAACGCAAAGATACGCCATCATTGTGGCAGGAGGCAAAGGGCTGCGCATGGGAAGCGACACCCCCAAGCAGTTCCTCGCCGTTCAGGGACGCCCTCTGCTCATGCTTACGTTGGAGAACTTCCACTCCTTCGACTCTTCCATGCCGCTCATTCTTGTTTTGCCCGAAAGCCAGCAGGTGTATTGGGAACGCCTTTGTCGGGAGTATGTGTTCCGTGTGCCCCACACCATAGTTAGCGGAGGCGAAACCCGTTTTCACTCTGTCCGCAACGGTTTGCAAGCCTTATTGAATGGACAACCTGATGGGCAGCCCGCAAGTCTCGAGTCGCTTGTCGCCGTTCACGACGGTGTGCGTCCGTTCGTTTCCCACGAAGTCATCGCCGCCTGTTTCGAGGCTGCCGAACGTGATGGTGCCGCGCTTCCTGTCATTCCTGTTGTGGAAACCCTGCGTGAAGTGCTTGATGATGTGGGAGGATCGAAAAACCGCACCGTCCCCCGCAACCGCTATCGGCTTGTGCAGACTCCCCAGACCTTCCGTCTTGGTCTTTTGCGAGATGCCTATGCCCAGCCCTATTCCGAAGCCTTTACCGACGATGCCTCTGTGGTTGAAGCTCTGGGACATCCTGTCACCCTTGTTGAGGGCAACCGCGAGAACATAAAGATTACCACTCCCTACGACCTCGCTGTGGCTGAGATTCTATGAGCACCCTTGCCCATACCGACATCCAGTATCTCTCCGGCGTCGGCCCGCAGCGTGCCGAAATGCTGCGTAAGGAGTTGGGCATCACCACACTCAACGACCTCCTCTATTACTTTCCCTACAAGCACATCGACCGTAGCCGTCTCTATTACATCCACGAGATAGACGGCAACATGCCCTACATTCAGCTGCGAGGCAAGATTCTCAGCTATGAGATTGTTGGCACGGGTCGTAAGGAACGCACCATTGCCCATTTTTCCGACGGCACCGGCATCATCGACCTCGTCTGGTTTCAGTACGGGAAGTACATCCAGAAACGCTACATCATCGGCAAGGAGTTCATCGTCTTCGGAAAGCCTACCGTTTTCAACGGCCGCATCAACATCGCTCACCCTGATATCGACCCCGCTGAAGGCCTCGATATCTCCGGCATGGGCCTCCGTCCTTATTACAACACCACGGAGCGCATGAAGCGCATGAACCTCAGCTCGGGCGGCATGGAGAAGCTGATGCGCACCCTCTTCAGCGTACTTAAAGAGCCTGTTCCCGAGACGTTGCCCGACTATTTCGTGCAGGAACACCACCTCATGCCGCTCGACGAAGCCCTCCGCTGCATGCATTTCCCTGAGAACCCCGAGCAGCTGCGTCGTGCCGAGTACCGGCTGAAGTTCGAAGAGCTTTTTTACATTCAGCTTGATATCCTGCGCTATGCTCGATTGAGACAGCAGAAAAGTCAGGGACTTTGCTTCACCGTCGTCGGACAGCTGTTTAATTCATTCTACAACGAAAAGCTCCCCTTCCCGCTGACTGAGGCTCAGAAACGAGTCATTCGCGAGATGCGTGCCGACATGAACAGCGGGCGTCAGATGAACCGCCTCCTGCAGGGCGACGTCGGCAGCGGCAAGACACTTGTGGCCCTCATGGTCATGCTCATCGCTATCGGTAATGGCTATCAGGCCTGCATCATGGCTCCTACAGAAATCCTTGCCGAACAGCACTACGCCACCATCCGCACCCTGCTCGAGGGGCTTCCTGTCCGCGTGGAACTTCTCACGGGCAGCGTCAAGGGATGTCGTCGTGCCCCTATTCTCAGTGGTCTTGAAGACGGCAGCGTCAATCTCCTTATTGCCACCCACGCCGTGTTGGAGGATACAGTGAGCTTCGCCTCCCTCGGCCTTGTCGTCGTTGATGAGCAGCACCGTTTCGGCGTTGCCCAGCGCGCCAAGCTCTGGAGCAAGAACGACTTTCTTCCCCACGTGCTGGTTATGACGGCCACCCCCATTCCCCGCACCCTAGCTATGACGCTTTACGGTGACCTTGACGTCTCCGTCATCGATGAACTGCCCCCAGGCCGCAAGCCCGTCTATACCGAGCACCGCTACGACACCCAGCGCGCCTCGCTCTACCAGTTCATGCGCAATCAGATTAATGCTGGCCGGCAGGTCTATATCGTTTATCCCCTCATTAAGGAGAGTGAAAAACTGGATCTCAAAAACCTTGAGGACGGCTACCGAACGATTTGTGAAGTCTTCCCTGAGTATGCCGTCAGCATGGTGCACGGGCGTCTGAAACCCGCTGAGAAGGAGGCTGAGATGCAGCGCTTTGTTCGTGGTGAAACGCAGATTATGGTTGCCACCACCGTCATCGAGGTGGGCGTCAACGTCCCCAATGCCAGTATCATGGTCATACAGAACGCCGAGCGTTTCGGCCTCTCGCAACTCCATCAGTTGCGCGGACGTGTGGGGAGAGGTGCCGACCAGAGTTATTGCATCCTTGTTACCTCCTATGAACTCTCCGACGAGAGCCGCAAGCGCATCGATATTATGACGCGCACCACTGATGGTTTTGAAATTGCTGAGGCTGACCTCAAGCTGCGCGGTCCGGGCGACCTTGAAGGTACCCAGCAAAGCGGCATAGCCTTTGACCTTCACATCGCCAACCTCGCCCGTGACGGCATTCTTCTTCAGCATGTCCGCGACATCGCCCTTCGCCTCCTTGATGACGACCCCGACGAATCACGTCCCGAAAACCACATCCTTTGGCAGCAACTCCGCCTCCGCCGCAAAACCAATGTCAACTGGAGTGCCATTTCTTGATATATGGAGGTGAAAAGCAAACGTTCTTATCTCCCAAAGCCGTTAGGACACGTGTCCTAACGGGTTGGGTAAGGTGTCCCAACGGGTTAGGACACGTGTCCCAAGCGCTTTGGTACAATAACAAACGGCTGAACGGCAGTTAGCAGACTTCGCTGCCGGGCTTCAGTTCATGCTCCAATGTAGTGAGCGAGAGGTTTCCGTCAATGTCGACGGCGCTGAGCAGCATGCCTTGACTCACGATGCCGCGAATCTTGCGTGGCTCGAGGTTGGCGATGAATAGCACCTGTTTGCCTACGAGGTCTTCGGGCTTATAGTATTGGGCGATGCCGCTGAGGATGGTACGGTTGTCGAGGCCGTCGGCAATGGTGAACTGCAGGAGCTTGTCGGCTTTCGGCACGCGCTGGCAGTCTAGGACAGTACCTACGCGGATGTCCAATTTGGCAAATTCCTCGATGGAAACGGGGTTTTTTACGGGATTGGCACGATAGTTCTGCTCTTTGTTGGCGCGCTTCGTGTCAAGGAGTTTCTGCACCTGGGCATCGATGACATCATCATCGATTTTCTCAAACAGCAGCTCAGCCTTGCCCAGAGCATGGCCCTCGGGCAGCAAATCGGTGCTTCCAAGGTCTTCCCAGCGGAAGCTTTCCATGCCCAACATGCCGCGCAGTTTCTTGCTGCTGAAAGGCAGGAATGGCTCGAAAGCTATGGCGAGGTTGGCAGCCAACTGCAGAGCGAGGTTGAGGATGGTGCCCACGCGTGCCATATCCGTCTTTGCCAGCTTCCAAGGCTCGGTATCAGCCAGATACTTGTTGCCGATGCGGGCGAGGTTCATCGCCTCCTTCTGTGCCTCGCGGAACTTGAAGCCGTCAAGCAGCCGCTCCACTTCAGCCTTCACGCCAATAAACTCCTCTACCGTCTCACGATCGTAGTCCGTCCACGCTCCGCGCTCAGGCACGCGCCCTTCGAAATACTTCTGCGTTAGCACCAACGCACGGTTGATGAAGTTGCCGTAGATGGCAACGAGCTCGTTGTTGTTGCGGGCCTGGAAGTCCTTCCACGTAAAGTTGTTGTCTTTTGTCTCGGGGGCGTTGGCGGTAAGTACATAGCGCAGCACGTCCTGCTTGCCGGGGAAATCGACGAGGTATTCGTTGAGCCACACAGCCCAATTGCGCGAGGTGCTGATTTTGTCGTCCTCGAGGTTGAGGAACTCGTTGGAGGGCACGTTGTCGGGCAGGATGTAGCTGCCTTCGGCCTTGAGCATGGAGGGGAAGACAATGCAATGGAAGACGATATTGTCTTTGCCGATGAAGTGGATGAGGCGCGTCTCGGGGTCTTTCCACCACGTCTCCCAGCTGCCCAGTTCAGGATGAGCATCGCAGAGCTCTTTGGTATTGGAAATGTAGCCGATGGGGGCGTCGAACCAGACGTAGAGCACCTTGCCCTCGGCGCCTTCAACGGGCACGGGGATGCCCCAGTCGAGGTCGCGGGTGACGGCACGGGGATGCAACCCGCCATCGAGCCAGCTCTTACATTGGCCATAGACATTCGGACGCCACTCCTTGTGCTCCTCCAGAATCCATTTCTCCAGCCAAGGCTGGTATTGGTCGAGCGGCAGATACCAATGAGAGGTTTTGCGCTTGACGAGCGGATTGCCGGTAAGGGCGTTGCGCGGATTGATAAGCTCCTCGGGTGAGAGGGTGCTACCGCACTTCTCGCATTGGTCGCCGTAAGCACCATCAGCGTGGCAGCGAGGACATTCACCCACGATGTTTCGGTCGGTGAGGAACTGGTGAGCCTCCTCGTCGTAGAACTGCTCGCTCTCCATCTCGACGAACTTCCCGTCGTCATAGAGCTTGCGGAAGAAGTCGCTGGCCAGCTTATGATGGGTGGCGCTGGTAGTGCGGCTATACACGTCGAACGAGATGCCGAAGCCCTCAAACGACTCCTTGATGAGCTTATGATAACGGTCAACTACATCCTGCGGCGTGCATCCCTCCTTCTTCGCACGGATGGTGACGGGTACGCCGTGTTCGTCGCTTCCTCCGATGAAAAGGACGTTTTCGCCTTTCAGACGCAAGTAGCGGACATAGATGTCGGCAGGGACATACACTCCAGCCAAATGGCCGATGTGGACGGGACCGTTGGCATACGGTAGCGCCGAGGTCACCAGAGTTCTCTTGAATTTCTTTTCTTCCATATTCTCTCTTAATCTTTTGTAGTTGATTTTTCTTGGTTACTCCCGATGAAATGGGTGTTTTTTGAATTCAGCTTACCCAGTTCTCTCTGTCAAGGCTACGGTAGCCGATGGCTTCGCCGATATGGTCGGTAGTTATCTGCTCATGTCCCTCTAAGTCGGCAATGGTTCGGGCGACTTTGAGGATGCGGTCGTAGGCGCGGGCAGAGAGGTTTAGCCGCTCCATCGCCAGTTGCAGCATGCGGGTACCTTCTGCGTCGGGCATGGCGTACTTCTCCAACTGTTTTCTCGTCATTTGGGCATTGCAATGTACGTCCTTCTCTCCACGGAAACGCTCGGTCTGTATCTCTCTGGCTTTGATAACCCGTTCGCGTATAGCGGCACTTGGTTCGGCTTGTTGTTTATCAGAAAGTTTCTCAAAGGGGACTGGCGAAATCTCCAGCTGCAGGTCAAACCTATCCATTAACGGCCCGCTTATCTTCCCCAGATAGCGTTGCACTTGAGTAGGTGTACAGATACAGGCGCGGGTAGGATGGGTGTAGTAGCCGCAAGGACAGGGATTCATAGAGGCAACCATCATGAAGTTTGCCGGATAGTCGATGGTGTATTTGGCACGGCTGACGGTGATGTGGCGGTCTTCCAAAGGCTGTCGCAAGAGCTCTAAGATGTGCCGAGGGAACTCAGGAAATTCATCACAATAGAGCACACCATTGTGGGCAAGGCTAATTTCCCCGGGCTGGGGATTCATTCCGCCTCCAACAAGGGCCACGGAGGAAATGGTGTGATGCGGTGAGCGGAAAGGACGCACGGCAATGAGCGACGCGTCGCTGCCCAGCTTGCCTGCCACAGAGTGTATCTTCGTTGTTTCCAGACTCTCTGCCAAGGAAAGGGGCGGCAGGATGGAGGGCAGACGCTTTGCCATCATGGACTTACCCGAGCCCGGTGGTCCGATAAGGATGATGTTGTGCGAGCCGCTGGCAGCCACTTCAAAAGCGCGCTTAGCACGTTGTTGACCTTTTACTTCCGCGAAGTCATATTGGAAATCAGCTTGATGGGCATAGAATTCTGCACGAGTGTCCACAATAGTCTCCTCCAGCTCTTCTTCACCGTTAAAGAAGCGGACGACCTGCATCATATTGTCCACACCATAGACTTTCAGCCTGTTCACCACAGCCGCCTCCCGCGCATTCTGACGGGGAAGGATGAAGCCGTCGTAGCCAAGTTCCCGCGCTTTAATAGCAATAGGAAGGGCACCCTTGATAGGCATCAGAGCACCGTCAAGCCCCATCTCGCCCATGATAACAAAGCGTTCAAGACGGCGCGTATCTACCTTGCCATCAGCAGCCAAGATGCCGATAGCGAGGGGAAGATCATAGGCCGAACCCTCCTTTTTTATATTCGCAGGAGCCATGTTTATGATAACCTGTGAACGAGGAAAGCGTAGTCCATTGTGCTCTACTGCCGAGTAAATGCGCTCGTGGCTCTCTTTGACGGCACTATCGGGTAATCCTACAAGGTAGAATTGGATGCCACGCGTAATGTTCACCTCAATGGTGACCATCGTGGCATCAACGCCCTGCAATGCAGCTCCAAAGACCTTGACTAACATGCTTTCACTTACTCATTCAATGCCAGCATCTCTTCGATATACTGTCGAGAATTGCTGAGGCGCGGCACCTTGTGCTGCCCGCCCAGCTTACCCTTTGCCTTCAGCCAATCGTGGAAAAGGTTCGGACGTGCTACGATGATTTCCAGATGCTGCAGCGTGATATCCTTATAGCGCTTTGCTTCATAGTCAGAGTTACATTCCTGCAGGGCTTTATCGAGGATTTCTTCAAATTTGCCCATTTCATCGGGCATTTTGTTGAATTCGATGAGCCATTGATGGCGGCATTTGGCATCGCCGTCCATAAAGACTGGGGCTGCCGTGTATTCCTTCACTTGGGCTCCCGTTGCCTCGCAGGCTTTCAGCAGTCCCTTTTCGGCATTATCTACCACCAACTCTTCGCCGAAGGCATTGATGAAGTGCTTGGTGCGTCCTGTGATGACGAATTTGTAAGGATCTTTTTGAGTGAAGCGTACCGTATCGCCGATGATATAACGCCAAAGACCGCAGGAAGTACTGATGACCATCGCGTAATTCTTTCCCACTTCCACATCCCAAAGAGGAACGATGGTGGGATTGTCGGTTCCGAATTCGCTCATGGGGATGAACTCGTAGAATACACCATAGTCAATCATCAACAGCATTGCGGGATCGCCGGGCTCGCTCTGAATGCCGAAAAAGCCCTCGCTGGCGTTGTACGTTTCCATATAGTGCATGCTCGGGCTGGGGATAAGCTGCTTGTATTGATTGAAATACGGCGTAAAGGCTACGCCACCATGGAAGAATACCTCCAAGTTGGGCCACACCTCGCTGATGTTCTTTTTTCCCGTTATCTCAAGAATATGTTTCAGCATGGCCATCATCCATGAAGGAACGCCCGAGAGATTTGTTACATTCACATCCTTGACAGCCTGCGCGATTCGTTCCATTTTTTCCTCAAAATCGCTCAACAAAGCAATCTCCTTGTTAGGTACTCGTAGCAGATTGACAAGAGGATTGACATTCTCAATCAGAATGGCACTGAGGTCTCCCACCAAACTGTGGGGCAGGTTGTAGTTCGGCGCGTGGCTGCCTCCGAGAATCAGAGCCTTGCCATCCATCATATTGCTGTTGGGGTTGTTGTGCAGGTACAAGGCGACTACATCGGTTCCACCGCGGTAGTGTGTATCAGTAAGTCCTTCGCTAGAAACAGGGATGAACTTGCTCTTGTCATTCGTTGTGCCCGAGGACTTGGCAAACCATTTCACTTGTCCCGGCCAGAGGATGTCCTTTTCGCCGTGACGCATGCGTTCAATATATTCTTTCAGCCCTTCATAATCATTTACAGGAACCTCGCGAGTAAAATCCTCGTAGCACTCAATGCGCTGGTAGTGGTTCTTATGTCCCCATTCCGTGCGTTCCGCCTTACCCACTAGCTGCATCAATACCTTCTGTTGGATAGCCTCAGCATTGTCATATTCATTGATTTTCTGGACTCTGGGAGATAGTACAAGTCGAACTATTGCTGTCTGCATCGTTTAAAAATTGGTTTTAGCTGTCAAAGGTACTGCAAACTGAGCGGAAAGTCAAGAATTCAGCCGATTTTTTGCGATGAGCGGTGTGAAAAGGGGGATAAAAGGAGGGTTGGAAAGACGTGAAGAGAAAGTCGAAGGAAACAAACAGGGGATGCAATCAAAAACTGCATCCCCTGTTTCAGCGGTTAATAGATTTCTACGTTTACTTCACCAAAATTTTCTTGCCATTGACAATGTTGATACCCTTCTGAAGGGTGGTGAGGCGCTGTCCGGCGAGATTATAAATGACAACCTCGGCGGGCTCGGTCTCAATGACATCCAGCTTGCTGGGCAGCAGGCTGCTGTTCTTGCCGTGGAAGCTGAGCGTCCAGTTGTCGGCGGCAATCCAGTTGGCATTGGTTTCCGTGACGCGAAGTCCAATCTTCACTTCCGTACCGGCCTTCTTCTTGAAGACGACCTCGAAACGGTCGGGAGTGCCGTTGCCAGTATAAAGGTCAACACCGTTGAAGGTGCCATCCTCTTCTTCGCAGAAGAGCTGCACGCCAGTCACTTCAACGCTGGCATCGCCCTGATAGCTGGAGATGATGTCTGCGCCAAGAACGTACG
Source organism: Bacteroidaceae bacterium (assembly GCA_016291905.1). Lineage (GTDB taxonomy): Bacteria > Bacteroidota > Bacteroidia > Bacteroidales > Bacteroidaceae > UBA1189. Next base: position 5,813 of record JAEEZS010000008.1, on the reverse strand, counting down.
TTCCTTCAGGCAGATAACTAATATTCTGGAAGACTTCGCCGTCGCCGAGAGGATCGTTGTTGTTGCGCCAAACCTCGATGAACTGGCTGATGGAAACCGTGCCCGAGTAGCTTGCGCTTTGATAACCGGCATTGGTTCTCGTTTCAATGGCGATGGTCCAACCGTCGGCATTCTCTTCATCAAAGGCAGGATTAACAATCCAATCCGTGAAGTCAACCGGCTGCTCGTCCGTCGGGTCAATAGCGGGCACACGCAGGGCTGCGATAGCAGCGTTGATAGCCTCAACTTTTTCGTCGATTTCTGCATCGTCGTAAGCACCCTTATTCATACCGTCTGACAGCTCGTCGTAGATAGCAACAGCAGCGTTGCTGGCTTCCTCAGAAGCTGAATTGCCATACTGATCAACTGCACTAAGCAGGGCATAGAGGGCATCGTTCAGTTTGGAATAAGCATTGATGGAAGAGTGAGCCTTGGCAATAGCAGCGTTCAAGCCTGTGAGGGCATTGAACATGGTGTCGGCGTCGTCAGCCGTGTTGGCAGCATCCTTAGCGTCCTCCAAGCCCTTACGAGCATCGGCACTCATGGGCTGGTCAGCATCGAGGATAGCCTGAGCCTTCTCTACGTACACAGGCAGAATCTCTGTGAGAGCCTCCTTGTCCTTGCCTACATAGAAAAGCTTGAAATTGGTCCAGAGACACCACGAACGCATAATGCTAGTGGCCACAGTCTTACGGATACCTATACGCATCTGTCCGCCCTCGACAACACCGTAAACGGTTTGCTTATAACGGTTGGCTTCAAATGCCGTGGAAGCGCCGTTCATGGAATTGGGCACGTAACCAGTAGCACCTTCCCAGTTGGTAATCTGTGCATCACCTTCACCGACAGCTTCACTCGTGAAGTTGTCCGAGTCACCACCAATGTTCTGCACAGGAGTCGTGAAGTCGTTCATGTAAAGCTCGGCATACACCTCTTCAGAACCGTCATACTGGCCGTTATCGCCCACACGGTAGAAGGCATTGAGCTCGAGTTTATAGATACCGTCGGGAGCGATGACCGTCTGCCATACATCCCAAGTGAAGTCACCGACAGCGGAACCCCAACCGGCATAGACCTCAGCGCAGGGGAATGACTTGAGACCACCGGTCACAGCGTGTGTAGCCACGGTTACATCGTCCTTCAAGTCCCAGGTCCAGCCCTTGCCGTCAGACTCGGTGAAACCGGGATTGACAAGCAGGTTGGTGCAGTCCTGACCAGGCTGGAGGCTGTTGGCAATTGCTGCCTGATGGAGGGCCTCGAGCCAAGCAAGCTCAGCTTGAATGCCTTCGGTATCGAGCAGGCAGTTGTTGATGATGTATTCATACGAACCGTTCGGCATTTCGTCGCAGGGCTCCATCTCGTTGCCGTCCATCATATAGTCGATGAGGGTATAACCTTCTTCACAGATGTATTCAGTCTCTTCCAGTTCGGCACGAAGCTCGGCCACCTTATCCAGATAAGCTTTGTAAGCAGCCACGTTCGCAGCAATAGCCTCGGAAGCAGGAGTAATCTGTGCAAGAGCCTCCATGATTTCGTCTCTTGTGGTGGCATTCAGGGCAGTCTCAAGAATGTTCTTATACTGCTCCTTCACCTCGTTTGTGCAGATGAGCGTTTCGAAATCATACTCTGGGGCTTCAGCGATAATGCTCTCCATCCACATCTTGTAGGCTTCGATGGAATTGCCGTAGTATTCAAGGCTGAAGTTGTCGAAGAGGCTCCAGTCGGTGCTGATGAGTTCAGTCTTCCTGACGCCGATGCGGAGGGTTCCGCTCTCAGTCACCTCGCAGAAGAGGTAGTTGTGGTACTTGTCGAGAGTGTTGAAGTGATAGTCAGCAGCAGCCATTGTGTTGCAGACCAGCAGACCGTCGGCGCACGAGATTTCGTCGGCACCGCTTTGGTTCGATGTCTCTGCACCAGAGGCAAGGTGAACAATACCTACGGAGACCTCTGCGCTGTCGCCATTGAGGGCATAGAACTTGGTGTTGCGTGTGCCAAGGTCATTGTCCATGAAGTCGTTGTAGTCGGTACCGGCAGCACCTGCACGATAGAAGCCCTGAACGCCAACGCGGTAGATACCGGGATAGAGACCCGTGATATCCTGCCAGGTGTCGAAGTTCTTGCTGTAGTGCTCAGCACCGTCAGCCACAGCGCCGCCACGTCCAAAGGCATCGCCGCTCCAGCCCGTGGTGCAGTCGCCATTGGAGAAGTCATGGTTGACAATCATGGCGCTCATGTCCACAGGATTCTCAGGAGAAGCCTTGCCGGCCTCAGCCTCCAGAATAGCTGTGACGAGGGCATCGTAAGCAGCTTTCAGCTCTTCGGCCGTGGAGTTCTCGTTGTTATAGACAGCCTCTGCCTCAGCGGTAGATATGCCGGCAGCCTTGCCCTCTTCAATCTTGGCAGCAAGAGCTACGGCGGCATTGTAAGCACGAATCTTGGCTACATAGACGTCGTAGTCAGCGCGCGAGACGGTTGTCCAGTCGCAGTGGAACTCACCGCTCTTGGCAGCACCTTCGCCGTAGCTGGTGGGTACGTCAAAGATAACGCCCGTGCCGGTGGTCTCGCTGGTCATAGAGTTCATGTATTCCGTGACGTGGCCCACATAAGCACCCGTGAAGAACTCATAGGCATGGTTCCAATCGGGATTGATGTCAGCGCCATAGAAGCGGAACATCTTGTCGTTCACCGTTTCAAACTCCCAGTAGTAGTTGGCCTGCGAGCCAAGGTCCACGTAGATGTCGCCCATGTCGTTGTCGATGAACATTGTCTTCCAGCTTGCCTTTGCCAGTGAATAGTCCTTGATAAGATAGGTCTTGTTGTCCCATTCAGCGCCTTCGGCGATGTACTTTTCGACGGTAAAGAGCAGACCCTCCTCGCCTACCGAAGCGTGAGTGCCCCACTCGTTACCTTCGGTGAGGAAGAGCTGCGACTGGGTGTTGTAGAAGTACACCGTGTCGCCAGGAACCATTTGCTGCCATTGTCCGGCTGTGATAGCCGGCTTTTGCCAGGCAAACATTGCCACGGCACAGAGCACCATGGCCAGAGAAGTAAAGATTCTTTTCATGCTGTTTTGATTTTTGAGTTATACATAAAAGATTACTATTTCGTCTATTCTTTGCACTCGTGTTAGTTTCTGCGTCCTGTGAAGATAAGGATATAATAGACCAGCGTAGCCAATGAACTGAGGGCTGCCACTACGTAAGTATAGGCTGCGGCACGGAGGGCGTCCTCAGCCATGCGGTGGTTGGACGGGCTAGTGATGCCGGCATGCTGTAGCCAGGCAAGAGCGCGACGGCTGGCGTCAATCTCCACAGGCAGCGTGATGAAGCTGAAAAGCGTCGTCAAGGCAAACAACACAATGCCCGCACCCAATATGGCAGGGAAAATGTTAACCAGCAGAATGCCTGCCAACAAAACCCACGTGACAATCTTTGACGAGAACGATACAACGGGCACCAGTGCCGAACGCATCTTCAGCGGGGCATAGCCCTTCACGTGTTGCAGCACGTGTCCGCACTCGTGCGCAGCCACAGCTGCAGCTGCCACGTTGCTCTCGCCATACACCGAGTCGCTCAGGTTCACCGTCTCCTTGGTGGGGTCGTAGTGGTCGGTAAGCGTACCGTTCACACGATTTACCTCTACATGGGTGATGCCGTTGTCGCGCATCATCTTCAGGGCCACGTCGCGCCCCGTCATACCACTCGGAAGCACCTCCTTCGAATACTTCTTGAACTTGCTCTGCAACGATGCCTGAACGATGTAGCTCGCTATGGTAATTGCAATAAAAATGATATATATCAGCATAAGCTAATTCCTAATTCCTAATTTCTAATTCCTAATTCTTCAATTCTCCAAGTATCTTTCTATCGTCTGCTCTCTGTCGGGGCCTACGGAGACGATGCGGATGGGAACTTCCAGCTCCTCTTCCAGGAACGTCAGGTAGTTGTTGAACTCCTCAGGGAACTCGTCCTCGCTAGTCATCTTGCCGAGCGGGCATTGCCAGCCTGGCAACTCCGTATAGATAGGCTTCACTCCCTCGCTGATGCTGTAGGGGAAATCCTCCACCACCTTGCCGTCGATTTCGTAGGCCACACAGGCCTTGATGGTTTCGAACGTGTCAAGTACGTCGCTCTTCATCATGATGAGGTCCGTGATGCCGTTCAGCATGATAGCATAGCGTAGGGCTACCAAGTCAATCCATCCGCAGCGACGACGACGGCCTGTGACGGCACCAAACTCATGTCCGATGGCACACAGCTTGTCGCCCGTCTCGTCCATCAGCTCTGTGGGGAACGGTCCGCCGCCCACGCGGGTGCAGTAGGCCTTGATGATGCCAAAGACACGCCCTATCTTGCTGGGAGCTACGCCCAACCCCGTGCAGGCACCGGCACAGATGGTGTTCGACGAGGTGACAAAGGGGTACGAGCCATAATCAATATCGAGCATCGTACCTTGGGCACCCTCGCAGAGCACGCTCTTTCCTTCTTTCAGCATGCGGTTTATCTCGTGCTCGCTGTCGGTGAATGTGAAGCCACGCAGATATTCCACGCCTTCCATCCACTCCTTTTCTGTTGTTTCCAGCTTAGTCAGCGCAGCCGTATAATCCTCGGCTGTCATTAGGCCGCGCAGCATACCTAGGTGGCGCTCCTTGGCCTGAGTGTACAGCGCGTCAAAATCCCTTTCTAAATCTCCCACACGCACTCCGTTGCGGCTGATCTTATCTGTATAGGTAGGGCCGATGCCCTTACCCGTCGTTCCTACCTTCGACTTGCCCTTGGCCGCCTCGTTGGCAGCATCCAACAAACGGTGAGTCGGCAATATCAGATGAGCCTTGCGGGAAATGTGCAGGCGCGATTTCAGCGGATGTCCACTTGCCTCCAGCGCTTCAGCCTCAGCCTTGAACAGGGCAGGGTCTAGCACCACACCACCACCGATGACATTCAGCTTATCTCCCTGGAAGATGCCCGACGGGATGGAGCGAAGCACATACTTCTGTCCCTCAAACTCCAGCGTATGCCCTGCATTCGGACCACCCTGAAAACGGGCTATCACGTCGTAGCGCGGCGTCAACACATCCACTACCTTTCCCTTACCTTCATCGCCCCATTGGAGACCTAATAATACGTCAACTTTCATATATGAATTGTAAATTGTGGTTACTTATTTCTTTAATTTCTTACTTCTTCTGCGTCGGGCAGCCGCACACTTGGTGCAGAAACCATAGAGGTAGATGTAGGCATCGTCGGCCTTGAAGCCTCGGATGCGTGTCTCGGCCAGACGTGATGTCAGACGGTCGTTCGACAGGTTCATCACCATCCCACATTCGCGGCAGATGCAGTGGAAATGAGGTTTCACGTCGTAGCTCGCCTCGTAGCACGTCACCGGCCCGAAGTAGTGCCGCCAGAGCAGCCCTGCGTCCATCAGCATCTCCATATTATTATAAAGTGTCGCCAGCGCCACGCGGAAGTGCATCGCTTCCAAACGGGCGTTCAACTGCTCAATGGTGAAATGCGGCTCGTCCATTCCGTAGATGGCATCCACGATAGCCTTGCGCTCAGGTGTCACCCTAAGCCCACGCCTATGCAGATACTCCTCCAGCAGCCGGTGTACCTGCTCCATGGTTTGGTTTGTCCGTTCGTTTGCCATCACTTTTCTGTCTGATACATACTAACGCATTATCGGACACAAAGGTAAAGCTTTTTCTCCACCTCCCCAAAAAAAAGCAGAACTTTTCACTTATTTTATGTCCAGTACGCTTTTATGCGTTTTTTCTG
>JAEEZS010000007.1 GCA_016291905.1 Bacteroidaceae bacterium | reverse complement strand
TTCAACCATGAGCCGACTACCAACCGTGAGGACGAGTGTGCCATCATAGAGGGCGCCTTCCGCGAAGGGTACATCCAGCCACGAATGCCTGAGAGAAACGGAATGAAGGTTGCCGTCATCGGAGCTGGTCCTGCAGGCCTTGCTGCCGCCAATACGCTTAACCAGATGGGCTACATGGTTACCGTCTTCGAGAAGAACGAGGCTGCCGGTGGTCTCCTCCGTTACGGCATCCCCAACTTCAAGCTCAACAAGGCCATCATCGACCGCCGCATAAAGCTGATGGAGCAGGAGGGCATCGACTTCCGCTACGGAACCCCCCTCCAACTCCCCCCGAAGGAGGGAGGGCTCGATTACCTTTCCATCGAGGAATTCAACAAGGCTCTTGGTGACCAAACACCCCTCCCGTTGGGAAGGGATAGGGGTGGGCTTGCCGTCGTCCTCGCCACTGGTACCCCCACCGCCCGCGACTTGAAAATCCCTGGACGCGAACTGAAGGGCGTCCACTTCGCTCTCGAACTGCTGTCGCAGCAGAACCGTGTCCTTGCCGGCATCGAGTACAGCAGGGAAGAGCGCATTACCGCCAAAGGCAAGGATGTCCTCGTCATCGGTGGTGGCGATACTGGCTCCGACTGCATCGGCACTGCTCACCGTCAGGGCTGCAAGAGCGTCACCCAAATCGAAATCATGCCCCGTCCCGCAGAAGGCCCTGATGACCCGCAGAACCCTTGGCCCAACTGGCCTCGTACCCTCAAGACCACCTCGTCGCATGAGGAAGGCTGCACCCGTCGCTGGAACATCAACACCCTCGAATTCCTTGGCGAGAATGGCCGTCTCACTGGCGTCAAGGTGCAGGAGATAGATTGGAAACCTAATCCCGATGGTGGTCGTCCTATCATGGTGGAGAAAGGCGAGCCCTTCGTCATCAAGGCCGAGCTCTGTCTGCTGGCCATGGGCTTCCTGAAGCCTGAACATCCGCAGTATCCAGAGAATGTCTTCATCTGTGGCGATGCCCATAACGGCGCTTCACTGGTTGTCCGTGCTATGGCCAGTGGAATAGAGACAGCCAAGAAAGTAAACGAATACCTGACGAAATGAAGATCCCATTCACCAAGATGCACGGCTGTGGCAACGACTACATCTACGTCAATGCCATGCAGCACCCAGTTGCCGACCCAAAGGCCTGCGCCATCAAATGGAGCGATCGCCACAAGGGCATCGGTTCCGACGGCCTTGTCCTCATCGACCGCAGCCCGGTTCCTGAGGCCGACTACTCCATGCGCATCTTCAATGCCGACGGCTCAGAGGCCATGATGTGCGGCAATGCCTCGCGTTGTATAGGCAAGTATCTCTATGAGAAGACCCACCCCTGGCCCCTCCCTGTGAGGGAGGGGAATGGATACCAAGAGACCGAGATCCGCTTGCTCACCCTTTCGGGCATCAAGACCCTCTATCTACGCATTGTCAACGATATCGTTGAGTCCGTCACCGTCGACATGGGCGAACCCATCTTCGAGGACGAAACCCTCTTCAACCCCACACTCGCGAATAGTCTATCTACTCCCCTCCCTCACAGGGAGGGGTATGTGGGTGGGTCTTTTGTCTCGATGGGCAACCCCCACTACGTCATCTTCACAGACGATGTTGACCAGGTGGGCGAAACAGGGCGCATACTTGAGCATCACCCCGCCTTTCCCCAGCGCTGCAACATCGAATTCGCAGCCCCCCTTTCGATTCCCGAGCAGAGCTCGCCTACCCGTAGCCTTTCTCCCGAGGGGGACACTATAGTTTCTGCGCTCAAAACTAATGAAGCCCCCTCGGGGGCCGTAGGGGGGGCTTTCCGCACCCGTGTCTGGGAACGAGGCAGCGGTATCACGATGGCATGCGGCACTGGCGCCTGCGCCACAGCCGTCGCTGCCTGCCTCACCGGCCGCGCTGCCCGCACCAGTGACATCGTGATGGATGGAGGTCTCCTCCATATCGACTGGCGCAAATCGAACAATCACGTCTACATGACCGGTCCCGCTGAGTTTGTCTTCGAAGGAGAAATAGAAATGAAATAAAGTTAAAACGATATGGCATTAGTAAACATCCACTTCCTGAATCTCCAGCAGAACTACCTGTTTGCCGACATCGCCAAGAAGGTCAACGCCTTCAAGGTGATGCATCCTAAGGCCGATGTCATCTCACTCGGTATCGGCGACGTCACCCAGCCGCTCTGTCCTGCTGTCGTCGAGGCCATGCATAAGGCCGTTGACGAGATGGCTACCGCCGACGGCTTCCGGGGCTACGGCCCTGAACAGGGCTATGACTTCCTGCGCGAAGCCATCCTGAAGAACGACTTCGCACCCCGTGGCGTTCATCTCAGTATCGACGAGGTCTTTATTAACGACGGCGCTAAGAGCGACACCGGCAACTTCCAGGAACTGCTTCACTGGGACAATTTCATCGGCGTCACCGACCCCATCTATCCTGTCTATATCGACTCGAACGTGATGATAGGCCGCTGCGGCACCTATCGCGATGGCCGCTGGACCAACGTGCGCTACATGCCCACCACCGCTGAGAACGGTTTTGTGCCTGACCTCCCTAAAGGTCGTCCCGTGGATGTCATCTATCTCTGCTTTCCCAATAACCCGACGGGCACGGTCATCACCAAGCAGGAACTGCGTAAGTGGGTGAACTACGCCTTGAAGAACGATGCCCTGATCCTCTATGATGCCGCCTATCAGGCTTACATTCAGGATCCGAAGATTCCTCACTCCATCTATGAGATTCGTGGCGCTCGCAAGTGCGCCGTCGAGTTCCGCTCGTATTCCAAGACGGCAGGCTTTACTGGCGTTCGCTGCGGTTATACCATTGTGCCGAAAGAGGTCACCGTCAGTACCTTCGAGGGTGAGCGTATATCGCTCAACCACCTGTGGCTGCGTCGCCAGTGTACGAAGTTCAATGGCTGTAGTTATATCTCCCAGCGTGCTGCCGAGGCCATCTACTCGCCTGAAGGCAAGGCTCAGGTGAAGGCCACCATCGACTACTACATGCAGAATGCCAAGCAGATGCTCACCGTTTTAAGGAGTCTCGGCTATGAGTGCTATGGTGGCGAGAATGCTCCTTACGTCTGGATGCGTACCCCCGACGGCATGGGCTCGTGGCAGTTCTTCGAAGCCTTGCTCTATGGTGCCAATGTCGTCTGCACCCCAGGTGTCGGCTTCGGTCCTTCGGGTGAGGGCTATGTCCGCTTCACCGCTTTTGGCAGTCGCGAGAAGACGGAAGAGGCCTTGCAGCGTATCAAGGCTTGGAGTAAGGGCTGAAAGTGATTACTGAATAGCATAACGCGGAACCTGATAGGGGTTTCGCGTTATTTTTGTTATCGCAAAAATGCGTGTGTCCGTACACATTCTTGCCGCTTCTGACACTTTGCTATGAAAAGGCAGGTTTGCGAGGCAAAGTGATAACAATTAGGCATCCTCTTGTCCTTTGTAGTTTACACTTTGTTAGATGAGTGTGTTTTTAACAAACAAAACGGCAGTATTTTGCTTTGTTGTATTGCAGAATGTCGTACCTTTGCATCGAGAAAACGACAAAGTGTAACCCCTATAAGAGGGTGTAGTATTAATTTAATAAGGTAAAAAGGTATGAAAAAGATTGAAGCAATCATCCGCAAGACGAAGTTCGAAGAGGTGAAAGCGGCTTTGCTCTCATCCGACATCGACTGGTTTGAGTACCACGACGTGCATGGCATCGGCCAGAGCCGTCAGGAAAGGATCTACCGTGGCGTCCAGTATTCTACCGATGTCATCGAGCGTGTCGCCATCACCATCGTGTGTCGTGACATCTTCCTCGATCCAACAGTGAAGGTGATTCTGAAGGTAGCCCATACGGGTGAGGTC
>JAEEZS010000040.1 GCA_016291905.1 Bacteroidaceae bacterium | reverse complement strand
CCAATAGTGATGTCTCTGAGTTCATCAAGAACAGATTAAGCAATCCGTTGTCTATAAAATAATACTTCTGTTGCGTTTCTTTTTCAGTCAGCTTACTCACCTCGTTCTCCATGGGCAGTATCAGCCAACTATCAGCTGCATATCCCGCATAGTCTATCGTAGTAGGCACACTGATGGGCGACCCCGTTGCCACAATCACATTCTTCAGCCTGTTATACGAAAGCGGCTGTTTCACGCTCTCCGCCATCTTCTTGATCAGGATGTTCAACACCCTGTCGTTCTTAATGTTATTTCGGGCACAGATGTCGCCCAGATATATCTTCTGATACAGGCTTGACAGCATCGCCCGCTTGTTCTTAAACGACAGTATCTCTGGTAGACCACCGTAATAGAGGAACTCATTCAGATGTCGCTTCACCTCGCTCCGCTGTATCGTGTCATACTCCCAATGCTCTTTTAGTTCCACCTGCTGCGCTGCCAAATATTCCTTGAACGAATATGGGTACGCATCGTAGATAAAGAACCGTCCACCCAGCGTAGTTGCCACCTCTTTGCTCAGCATTTTGGCATTGCTGCCCGTTACGTAAACCCGATATTTGGCATCAGCCAGTCGGCGCACAAACTTATCCCAGTGAGGTATATTCTGCACCTCGTCCAGAAAAACAATAGGTTTCTTTCCGTATAGTTCCAGATGAGCCTCCAGCAGGCTTTCAAAGTCTTCCGTCTGAAATTCCGCCAGACGCTCATCTTCAAAGTCCACAAACAGAATCTCGTCCCATCCCATTCCTGCTGCCTGTAGCTGACGCACGCGCTGATACAGCAAATACGACTTACCCGCATGTCTCACGCCAACTATCACATAGTTGCCATTCTCTTCAAAGTCTATGGGACGGTTCACAATCACTGCCTCATCCACCTCGCGCTGCTTGCTGATTAGGCACTGCTTTATGACATCTTTACTAATACTCATATAAATTCTATTTAATAAAAGTCGTACGATTTTATTAAGTTTGGTTTGCAAATATAGGCATTTTCTATAAAACGAAATTAACAAACTCTGAAATTTTGCAATATTTTCACATTTTTTATTGCAAACGTTGGATTGCATCCTTCGTTTTCTCGCCATGCCAAAGCTTCAAGTCATAGGAAAGGCGGTTGACTACGCCACTACCATGCTGACTCTCAACCTTCTTGTCGTGAAGCAACTATCCTATTCCCAATGAGCCGTACCGATGGCAGAACATACCGTTGTTGCCACCATTGCTCTTGTCTTGTCAATAACTGCGACAGCCTGTCGCAGAATTGCATCATAATCCGATTCTTGAATCTTTTTAGATAGGGGTCGCCTCAGAAATACTCAAAAATAAATTTGCTTTTTCACTCACCTTGACCTTCGGTCTAAAATGCTCACGCTCGGAAAAGTTCAAAAGATTTTTGACTTTTCTCTCGTTTAATCGCATTTTTGTCATTATCTTTAATCCCCCTTTGGGGGCTTTTAGATAGGGGTCGCCTCAGAAATATCCAAATATATTTGGTATTTCGCTCGCCTTGCACTATCTTTAATCCCCCTTTGGAGGCTTTTAGATAGGCTGCGGCTCGGAAATACTCAAATAAATTTGGTATTTCGCTCGCCTTGCACTATCTTTGCCCAAGAATAACAATCACCTTGATATGAAAAGACTCCTCCTATCTCTTCTCCTCATCGGCATGACCATGGCTGCCGCAGCTGATACGCGGCTGGTGCTGCACTACGACCTGACGCGCGCTGCCGAGGGCGAAACCTCGCTGAACGACTTCTCCGGCCTCGGCCACGACGGCACGCTGATGGATGGCGCTGCCGTCACCACCTTCAAGCACGAGGTGGTGCTCAAAAACGGCATGAAGGGCTGGGTGGACCTCGGCGAGCGCTTCGGCGACGTGGCCGGAGGACTGACGGACTTCACCGTCTCGGCACGGCTCTACATCAGCACGGTCAACAAGTACGACCGCCCGGGCTACGTGCTGCTCTCGTTCACGCAGGGCGACAACATCAGCCTCTCCGACAAGGGCTACTTCTACATCGGCGCTGCCGACGCGGGCGTGCACCTCTCGTCCTCCACCGTGGCCGACGAACAGAGCGTCGCTGCTGCAAAAGGTTTGCAGACGGGCAACTGGCACACGTTCACGTGGACGGTGCGCGGAGGCGTGGTGCGCTACTATGTGGACGGCACATACCAGGCCGGCGGACGCATCAGCCTCACGCCCGAACAAATCGGACGGACGGTGCGCAACCGCCTGTTCAGCACGGTGAACGACGGCGAGGCACGGCTGGCCAGCACCTACCTGAGCGACTTCCGCATCTACGACGGGGCACTCACCACGGCCGAGGTCTGCGCCCTCGCAGGCAAGGAGTACGTGGAGGACAGCGCTTACTCCATCGGCGACTATGCCTTCGACCCCCAGAGCGTGCCGCCCGGAGCCTCGCTGCACGGCAGCGCACGGCTGACGGAGGTGAGCGGAGAGTACATCCTCGACCTTGGCAACGACAACGGCTGGTATGACCTCGGCACCCCCGTGAGCGAAAACCTGCACGCCGCTGACAACTTCACCATCACCACCGACCTCTTTATCCCCACCTCCACCAACCTCGGCCGGGCAGGCAACTTCGTCTGGAGCTTCTCACGTTCCGAGGACATCCACACCACGCCCACGGGCTGCCTCTTCCTCGGCGCCGGCCAGACGCGCTATGCCATCACCCCCACGAACTACCGCGAGGAACAGGGCGTGCAGGCGGGTGCGCCGCTCGCGCAGGGCGTGTGGCAGAACGTCACTTATCGCCAGCAGGACGGCCTCGGCACCCTCTTCATCGACGGCCTGCCCGTCCGCTCCGACTCCATCCGCCTGACGCCGAAGGGACTGGGAAAGACTGACTACAACCGGCTGGGACGCTCGTGCTACGCCGGCGACGCCTACCTCAGCGGGGCACGCTATCACCATCTGCACATTTTCCACGGTGCCCTCACCGACGAGAAGATTCTGGATGCCTGCGCCGACCTTGACAAGCTGAACAGCGAGCTCTTCGTTGCCCAGCTGGAGGAGGCGAAGGAACGGCTGACGCTGGCCTCGGACATCCTCTACGACGACATTGCCCTGCCCGTGAACATGGACGACGGCATCGCTGTAGTGTGGGGTTCGTCGGACGCCGCACATCTCTCACCCACCGGCAAGGTCACACGCCCTGCCCTCGGCGAGGACACCGCCCGCGTCACCCTCACCGCCACGCTCACGAAGAAGTCGCTCACGGCACGGAAGACGTTCCCCGTCCGCGTCGTCCCCGTGCTGGACAATGCCGAGAGCGTCCGCACCGACCTGCGTATGCTAATTGCAGAGTTTGAGCGCCGCAATGCCGCTGCCGACCTCGACTGCCTGCGCACCGACCTCAGCCTGCCCACCCTGCTGAGCGAAGGCTCGTACGTGCGCTGGCGCTCGTCAGACCCCACGCTCGTCAGCCATGCAGGTTTCCTCCGCGGCTTCTCGCCCAAGGGCAACAAGACTGTCAGCCTCACCGCCCTGCTCGTCAAGGGCGGCGAAGCCGACTCGGTGCGTTTCGACGTCACCGTGCCCGAGGCCCCCGAGTACAGCGCCTACCTCTTTGCCTACTTCACCGGCAATAGCCAGAGCCAAGAGCAGATACGTCTTGCCCTGAGCACCGACGGCTTCAACTACACCCCCCTCAACAACGGTGCCCCCATCATCAGCTCCGACACCATCGCCCTCAAGAAGGCTGTCCGCGACCCCCACATCCTGCGCGGCGAGGACGGGCGGTTCTACATGGTGGTCACCGACATGAAGTCCAGCGAGGGCTGGTCGTCGAACGACGGACTGGTGCTGCTCCGCTCCGACGACCTCATCCACTGGACGCACAGCGCCATCGACTTCCCCACCACATGGCCCGAGCGCTTCGACCGTCAGGCACTCACCCAGGTATGGGCACCGCAGACCATCTGGGACCCCGAGGAGAAGAAATACATGGTCTATTACTCCATCGGCGAGAGGGGAAAGCACTACATCATCTACTACTCCTACGCCAACGACGACTTCACCGCCCTCAGCCAGCCGCAGGTGCTCTATGACCACGGCGCCAACACCATCGACGCCGACATCGTGCGCAGCGACGACGGCACATACCACATGTTCTTCAAGACCGAGGGCGAGGGCAACGGCATCCAGCAGGCCACGGCATCGTCGCTCCACGGCCCCTGGACAGCCGAGCGGCGCTACCTCCAGCAGACGAACGTGGCCGTCGAGGGCTCGGGCGTCTTCCGCCTCATCGACTCTGACGAGTGGGTGCTGATGTACGACTGCTACACCTCGGGGCACTACCAGTTCTGCAAGAGCAGCAACCTGCACGACTTCACCTTCGTCTGCAACACGCAGACCACCGGCTCGTTCACCCCGCGCCACGGCACGGTCATCCCCGTCACCCCCGACGAGGTGGCACGGCTCATTGATGCCTGGCCCTCCACAGGCCTCAACGCCACGGACTTCGGCGTCCTGCCTGACAGCCGCGTGGGCAACCCCATCCTCCCCGACTTCCATGCTGACCCCGAGGTGCTCTACTCCCGCAAGACGGGACGCTACTACGTCTATACCACCACCGACGGCGTGGCCGGATGGGCGGGAACGTACTTCACCGCCTACTCCTCAGCCGACCTTAAGGAGTGGGTCTTTGAGGGCAACGTCCTCAATCTCGCCACGGCGCAGGTCATCTGGGCCTCGGGCAACGCCTGGGCACCGGCCATCGAGGAGGTGGCGAACGACGACGGCTCTTTCACCTATTACCTCTACTTCAGCGGCAACGCGGGGCAGCGCAAGGAGATTGGCGTCGCCACCGCCCCCACGCCCGTCGGCCCCTTCACCGACCGTGGCGAGAGCATCATCAAGACCTCACCCGCAGGCGGCGGACAGCAGATTGACGTCGATGTCTTCACCGACCCCGTCAGCGGCACGCCCTACATCTACTGGGGCAACGGCTACATGGCCTGCGCCGAACTGAACCCCGACCGCGTCTCGCTCAAGGAGGGCACCACGCGCGTCCTCACGCCCACGGGCGGCACGCTCAGCGACTATGCCTACCGCGAGGCTCCCTACGTCTTCTACCGGGGTGGATTGTACTACTTCCTCTGGTCGGTCGACGACACGGGCTCCAACAACTACCACGTGGCCTACGGCACCTCCACCTCCCCCACAGGCCCTATCAACGTGGCTCGCAATCCCATCGTGCTCATCCAGCGCCCCGACGAGGGAATCTACGGCACGGCGCACAACAGCATCCTCCAAATCCCCGGGCGTGACGAGTGGTACATCGTCTATCACCGCATCAACAAGAACTGGCAGGGTAAGAACGGCAGCGGCTACCACCGCGAGACGTGCATCGACCGCCTGGAGTTCAATGCCGACGGCACCATCCGTCCCGTCACCCCCACCCACACGGGCCCCGATGCTGTGGATACCTGGCAAATCGTCACCTCCCTCCGCCGCCCTTTTGACGTGTGGGGAGAGGACAGTACTCCCTCCCCCAGCATGGAAGGCAACAACTCTTTTGACCTCCTCGGCCGCCCCGTTGAAGGCCTCCCCACGGGCATCTACATCATCAATGGACGGAAAGAAGTAAGAATAAACCCATAAACCATTTATGGACAAATATATGCAAATGGCAATCCGCGAAGCCCAGCGCGGCATCCACGCGGGCGACGGAGGACCCTTTGGCGCTATCATCGTCAAGGACGGCATGGTTGTCGGCCGTGGCCACAACCAGGTGCTCAAGCGCCAGAACCCCACCCTCCACGGCGAGGTGGTTGCCATCGGACAGGCTACGCGCCGCCTCCACACGCACGACCTCTCGGGCTGCGAGCTCTACACCACCGGCGAGCCCTGCCCCATGTGCCTCTGTGCTTGCCTTTGGGCGAACATTGACAGGGTCTATTACGGCTGTACCATTGCCGACAACGCCCGCATAGGCTTCCGCGACGAACGCTTCGACACCCTCATGGGAGGCCGCCAAGCACTCGTCAACCCCTCGTCTAACGCGGAGCCCTACCTCGTCCCCCTCGACCGCGACGCCTGCCTCGCCCTCTTCGACGAATACCTCTCCCTCAATCCAAAGGCGTATTGACAAGGTAATCCCTCTGACGTATTGACATAGTAATCCCCCAACCTGCAAGGGTCGGGGGATTGCTATACACTATCTCAAAAACACTTCCACGCTACTTCACAAACACTTTCTTCGTTGTGCCGTCGTTCAGCTGCACGATGTTCAAGCCCCGCCCAAGGCCTTCCACCTTTCGGCCAGTGATGTCATAAACGGCACGGACGTTCTGCATATCCTCCGTTTTCAATACTTGGATACCATCATCATCAACAACTGTCACTTCGCACGTCGCCGTCATGCCACCATCCTCTGTTGTTACGGTAATAGTGGCTGTGCCCGAGCCAACGGCGGTGACAAGGCCCTTCTTGGATACCGTGCAGACGGATTTGTCCGAGGTGCTCCACGCCACGGACTTGTTACTCGCATCCTCGGGAAGGACGGTCGCAGTTAACTGATATGTCGCACCTACTTCTTCAAGCTGTATTGAAGTGGCATCAAGCGTGACTCCCGTAACGGGCTGCACCACCGTCACCTCGCAGGAGGCAACGACGTCGGGATTAGACAACGATTCAACTTTTATGACTGCCTTTCCGACATATTTTGCGGTAACTTTTCCATTTGAATCAACCGAGGCGACGGTCTTGTCTGACGATGACCACTTCACTTCCTTATCCGATGCATTCTCAGGAAGGACGGTGGCTGTAAGCGTAGCTGTTTCGCCAATATTCAATGTGAGCGAGTTTTTGTTTAATGATATATCAGTAACGTCAACTACTTCTTCGCTTGAGTAGTAGAAACCGTCAACATAATTCTTGCCAAATATTTGATATGTGTTTCCTTGGTTATAATAGAATATTATGGGAATATAACGTATGTGATCTTCAATTAATAAAGCGCAATCTATTGTATATTCGATTTCTTTGCTTTCATTCGGTTTAAGATAGAGGAAGTAAGGGTCAGACCACACAGTTGTCGGATAGCCATTCGCTTCATCTTCAATATAATTCCCCTTATCATCGCACTTAAAGGCATCTAAACACGTATAAATTACATTGTCAAAGACGTTCTCTCCCACATTTTTCACCTTGATTTTTATATTCAACGAGCCATGCAGATAGCCTTTTCTATCGATATCTCCTCTTGAGATTTCAAATTCCAGCTTGCAGGCTGGTTCGTCTGTGATTTCCATCTTATCGGAGTAGAGTACACTTTTGCCATCCCAGTCGGAAGAAATCTTTACGTCGTGAGAGCCTTTGTCAGGTGCAGAAGTAAAGATGATTGTCTGACCCGATTGTCCTGGATCAGTATAGACGCCGACACCTCCATAGAGTTCTCCGTCTATCCAAAGGAAGAGGCGATTCTCGTAGTTCGTACCGTTGTTGGTGTAGTCAATAAACACCTTCAGGCGTTCGTTGACAAAAGGTGTATGGTAGGAAACCTTGTCAACCGTCACATGCGATGACTCTGAGATATTAGCTTCTTCTTCATCCTCCGCAGGAGCATTGCCCTTGTTAGGTTGGAATCCGAAGAATGCCGACTGGAGAATATTGTAACCACTGAACCACACCTGATTTATTTGAGACCTACAAAAATCCAACACACCCAAATCGCAATAAATACTGTTTGATCCTTGTCCTCCGCCCTGACCATAGTTGGCATGAAAATACCCATTACCGTCGTAGCCATCGACAATGAATATGTGGTTTTGAGCCATTGCAGCTCCTGAGGAATAAGGCACAGGACGACCCGCTTCCAGTTCGTCATAGACCATCTGCTCCCATACTTCATGTGAATAGTTGGCTGCATAACGACGACAAGCTCCGCGATCGAAATCAAAAAAATCGGCAATAGTCTCAATATCAAATACAGCGGCAGAGCCTCCAAACGAATAATCCATCTTTAAGGCACAGCCACAGTAGAGCAGCAACTTGGTTACTTCCTGTAGCGACTCGTCGTCTCGGTCTGGCTCATCTGTTCCACTAATACTATAATAATTCAAATGCATTTTTTCGTAGTGAAATGTCGTTGGAGGCAAGGCTTCCATTTGATAGCCCTTTGTGGCCGTGGTATATGCGGGTATCGTCTTCGTCGTACCTGCAGGATATTTGTAATAGTACATCAGGTCTGCCAGAGTAACAGCCACGCACCCCACAAGCGTAGGATGACTGGCATTATAATCATAGGGGAGACGATAGCTATAGGGTGGATATTGTTCCCACTGGGTCTCAATGAGGGGTGGAATAACTTTGCGCTCCACTTCCGATGCCCTTGCTTGAGGCGTATAGCCTGCAACGGCAATAATGTTCATCTGCTGCTCATAGCCGAGGAAAATCTGTTTCAATGCATCTGGCAACGTTTCGACATCGAGGTAGTCCGTCTCGCTATAGGCCAAAACGGGATTCACACAGTCGTTGTTAGCCACGATGACGAAACCGCCATTTGCCTCATCTGCAAATGTCCAAAGATGACGGTAGCCCAAATCCTTATACGTCAAATGCTCCGCGGAGCGGACTTTTCGTTTCCCGTTCACACTCGGCATCGCCTTGCTCATAAACTGACTGGCAATCTGTTGCGCCTGCTCCAGGCCGATAGTATCGGCAAAATTCTCCAACGAGAAAACAACACAAACGAGGAATAATAACGCCTTTTTCATAATGGTATGGATTTAAGTAGGGGCAAAGATAACGTATGCCAAACGAAAAAGCAAATTTTTTCATGGAAAACCACTCCTCCCCTATCCTTCCGCAAGGGTCTGGAAGTGTAAGTCAAGTAGATTTTTGTGTGATTCCAGTCGCTTGTTATTGTACCAAACCCGTTAGGACACGTGTCCTAACCCGTTGGGACACCTTACCTAACCCGTTGGGACACGTGTCCCAACGGCTTTGGGAGATAAGAAAGGAAGGGATGGCTACTTCGTCAGGGAGAATTTGAGGGAGACGCCGAAGTCGTTGGTGGAGGTGGGATAGGCGGAAGCGGAGACAACGGGGATGTTGGTCTGGTGGTCGAAGTAGGCGTTGAGGGTCATCATCTTGCTGTAAGCATAGTCGGCTGAGAAGCTGAGCTTGATGGCTTTGTTGCCGGAGGTTGCCTGCGTGGTAAGCTCCTGGATGTTGCGGCAGAGGGCGCTTTGGTCGCGGAAGGAGAAGTCGCCTCGCAGGTTGAGGTCGTTGCTGACTTTGCTGCGCCCTGCGCCCGGACGTGCGCCGAAGAGCTTGAGGCCTACCACCTTGTAGCCGAGGCCGACGACGATGTCGTCCGAGCAAGTCTCAACAAGCTGCACGGCTGTGAGCGAGAGGTTCATGACGCGCGACTTCTTGTACTCGAGCTTGGCGGTGAGGTTGTCGGGGGTGGTGACGTCGACGCCGATGAGGGGCGAGAACTGCTCGTTTATGCTGACAGAGCTGATGTCAAACATGCTGCTGGGGATGGGATTGCCGGTGGTGACGTCTTCGATGAAGCCCAGCCCGTTCATACAGGCCATGTAGGAGCTGTAGGTGCCAAACGAGCCTACGGCATAGACGCTCTTGTAGGAGTGGTTGATATTGACGCTCTTGAAGTATTTCTGGAAGAAAGCCAGCTTGGAGAGTCCGCCGTAGGTGATGCGCCAGTTGGGCAGCAGGCTAAGCATGGAGGGGAAGAGGCTGAGGCCCGCGCCGTCGACGGAACGTCCGCTATAGACAGCGAGGAAGGCGGGAATCATCACGTCGGGGCTGTAGGGCGAGACGCCTCCGTTGGCAGGGTCAAAAGCGCTGCCGGCAAGGTTGCTCTGCGTGGGATAGGTGAGGCCGTTGTATTGCCCTTCGACGCGGCGCTGCATGAGGGCTAGGCTCTCGACAAAGCGGTCGAAGTAGCGCGAGCGATAGCCGTCGCTGCTGCGGCGAGGCTCAAAGGCGCTGCCGAGGGTGATGGTGGACATGTTGAACTGCCCTGTGCGGGTCTCGGGCATACCGGGGTACATGAACTGTACGGTGCGCGAGTCGGTCTTGGTCCAGTTGCCATTGACGTCAATCTTCACGTCGCGTGCAGGCTCAACGGTAACCTTCACCTGAAGCTCTTCCACGTTCGACGAGGCAGAGGTGTAGGCGACGCTGTCGTTGTGGAGCAGCCAACCACGGTCGGAGGCACGCTGGAGGTAGTCGTCGCCCGTCAGTCCGAAGGCAAAGTCCCAGCCAGGTGCGGCATCGGCGCCCAATGTCGTCTGGCCAAGCAGCCCGCCCATCTGAGGCATGAAGCCAGGAAGCGTCATCGAGCGAGTATTCTTATAGGAGAAGGAGGTGTTGCGCACCATCATGAGGGCGCGGCTGCCGTACTGCGCAGCCTTGTACCAGCCCTGCTCGCTGAGATCGGGGCCTGGGACGACGCTGAGCTTAACCGAGGCACTATCACGGGCGGTGAAGCGAATGGTGTTCTCGTCAACCACCTTGTACTTCATTTTAAAGCTGCGTCCGTCTTCGGTGCGGAAGGAGACTTCGGGGCGCTTCGACTTCTGATTATGCTTGACCTCGTAGGTGCTGTCGGGTATCAGTTTGTATTCAGCGTTGAACTTCTTTGCCTTAGGCTCGGGTTGTTTCTTCTCTGCCGTCTTGCCCTTGGTGGTGGTGGGAGTCTTGCGGGCCGTAGAGGCGCTTGAGCCACCAGAGCCGGAGAACTTCTTATTGGCTTCCTTGAGGAACGGCACCTTATTATATAGGGTCTCCAGATTGGCGCTGCCGTTGATGGTGACGGAACGCTGGTTGGCAATGTTATCGCCGTAGGAGCCGCCGTTGGCGAGGGTAGCGCCGCGCTTCCAGTTGTAGGAAGAGTTGTAGTTGGCATCGCCCTTCAACCAGTCGAAGATGGGCAGTTTGCTGATAGGCAGCTGATAGGTGGCGGTGAACGTCTGCTGATAGGTGAGCGGACGGCCCATGCGGGCAATGCTGTGGCGGACAGAGTCTTTCCAAAGGGAGTATTCGTCGGGATAGAGGGCGCGGTTGACGGGGGCGTAGGGCTCCTCAATCTCTGCATTGGTGCCGGAGGTGAAGTTGGCCTTGAGGCTGTTGGTGAGATCCCAGCGAAGGGTTGCCTTGCGGTTCCAGAGGAACTCCTGCGAGAAGTTGACGGGGATGCCGAGCGAGCCGTAGGAGCCTTCGAGGTCGCGCATCTGCAGCTCGTAATAGACGCGGTTCATGTCGGTGGAGAGCGTGAAGCTCTGCGGCAGGGGGCTAAGGCTGAACTCGCGGAGGATGTCGAGCCACTTGGACTTCGACTTGAGGTCCTTGAAGGGTTTCCAGGGCTTGAGGGCGGGGGCGTAGGCATAGGAAGCCTGAGCGCGCCAGTTGAGGTTGTGCTGGTAGTCGATAGTGTTGCCGCCGTTGTCCTTCGTACTGCGCGAGAAGCCGAAGGTGAAGTTGGAGGGGTCGTAGGGCATGGGCGTCTTGGAGGTGACGTTCATGCGGATGTTAGAGAGGGATAGGTTGCGCGAGGTGACGACCTCGTTGGCTATGCGCAGCAGCGAGTCGCGCTCGTGGCTGTCGGCAAGGGTCTCCATCATGTCGTCGAGGTAGAGGTCGGTGTCGAAGGGGCTGTAGAGGGGCGACACTTTCTCCTGGGAGACGGAGTAGTAGAGGGGGAGCGAGAGCTTGAGCTTCTCGGGGAAGAAGCGGCCGAGGTCGAAGTTAGTGGTGAAGGCGTACTGATAGAGGTCGTCGTCGCGACGCTGGCTGACGCCCTGCTCAAGTCCTCCGAAGCCGGCGGTCTCAGCATGTCCGGTGACGTTGACGCTGCCCACGTCGGAGAGTTTCACGTTGAGGGCACTCTGCGCCGCCCAGCCGCCCTGATTCTGGAAGCCCGTGAGGCGCAGCTCGTTCACCCACACCTCGGCCGAGCGGCTGCTGCGGCTGTTGTTGCGCACACCAATCATCACCGTCTTCACCTTGCCGATGGTGGGGTTGCCGATGACGCTGATGCGGTTCTTGGGGTGATCTTCGTCGAAGGCGGTGTAGAGCGTCGTCTTGCTGACGGCGGAGTTGACGTTGGCCTCCTTGTTGCGCATACGCTTCAGATCGGTGAACTTGGTGAAGGCGATGTCGAGCATGTTGCTCTCGGGCCACACACCCTCGCGGCCTACCGTGGTGTCGTCGTAATACCCTGGCTGGGTGATGGCAAGGGGAATCTCATACTCATAGTAGTTGCTCTTGTAGTCGGAGCCGAGGCGGATGAAGACGCTGAGTTGGTCGTCCTCAAGGGGGAGGTCGCTATCGACGAGCTGCTCGGCATGGACAAACATCTGAATGCGCTCGTACTTGCGGAGGTCTTTGTTGTCCTTCTTATAGACGGCACGGGCTTCGTTGGGCTCCAAACCGATGACCTGAATGCTCATTGCCTGCTCGTTGTCCTGACGCAGCTGGGGCTGGTTGGGGTCGAGGATACGGGTGATGCCGGGAGGCATGGTGTAGTTGATGGGGGTGCGGTCGCCGTTCTCCTCGATGTTGACGGAGCTGACCACCATGGAGCCGCTGACCTTGGGCGAGCTGTTGGCAGCGGAGTAGATGGGCTGGTCGTAGTTGCGCCATGTGCCGCTGATGAGGCTGAGCGAAGCCAGACGGACGATGATGGGCTCGGCAAAGCCCGTCATGTAGAGACGCATGAAGCGGATGCTGGTGAAGTCGCGGATGCTGCCGAAGACGCTCTCGTAGTTATCTACCGGCACGCGGAACTTATACCAGCGGATGCTCTCGAAGTTGCCGTTGCGCAGCTTGGTCTTGACGGTGCGGACGTCGGTGATGTGGTTACGCCCCATCGTCATGTCGGAGGGGCGGAGCGAGACGTGGTACTCGAAGTACTTCTCGTATTCGTCAAGGGTGTAGTCCTGGTTGATGTCCTCCACGTCGGGGGTTGTCTTGGCGCTCTTGTCGTAGCTGTCGTTGTCGGTGGAGATGGAGTTGCCCTCGGTGCCGTTGTAGCGCTTGTAGCGGTCGAGGATGGAGAGTTCGAGGGCATCGTAGTCGCTGCCGCGGTAGTGGTGGAAGGCATCGCCGGCGGGGTCGGCTTCAAACTCGGCAAAGGCTTCGGCGCTCACCTTTCCCTTCACGGCGTTGAGCCAGTCGGCATAGCTGGGGAACGAGCGTTCCTCGTCGTTCGTCAAGCCGTTGAGACCCACATCCTGACGGTCGCGGGCAGCGCTGTTGTTGTCGAAGGCATAGACAAGGCTGAGGGCTTTCGGCACACGGCCCCACACGGTCTCCACGTAGTTGATGCTGTCGGTGGTGTTGACGGTGGCCGTCATGCCGTTCTCGTAGAACTTCTTGCCGTCCTTGAGGATGTCCTCCGACACCTCGCCGATGTTGATGTAGAAGTCGCCGCCCTCGGCTTCGGGGTTGTAGATGAAGGGGTCCATCATCCAGAACTCGATGTACTCGATGTTGCTGGTTTCGAAGTCGGTGGTGGAGAGCTGGCGCATGATGCCGCCCCAGCGGCGACGGGGGTTGGTGAGCTTGCCGTCGGAGGTGAGGTCGGTGTCGAGGTTGTAGGGACCGCGCTCGTTGGGGTAGTAGGCGAGGTTGAGGATGTTGAGTGTCGAGGACTCGCCGTAGGTGCTCTCCTTGTTGGGATAGAGCTCGCGCTCATAGACCTCGCGGATGTAGTGGTTCGAGAGCTGCTCAAGGTCGCTCTTCAGGTGGGCAGGGGTGAGGGAGCTGTTGCGGCGGGTGAAGAGGGGGTCGATGGTGTACCAGTTGAACAGGGCGCGGTCCATGCCGGTGCGGAGGTCGTTGGTGAGCGAGGCGTTGGGCATCGACGAGGGGATGCTGGCGAGCATCCACGCCGAGGGGGTGTTGAGGGGGATGTCGCGCTCGCTGCTCTCGAAGTCGTCGATGTAGCTGGCGCTGCCCTGCACCATGTCCGACACGCCGGCAATCAGCTGCGCAAACTCCGCCGTGAAGTTGATGCTGGAGGGCTGAGTGACGTGTAACCCGGGGATGTAGTCGAGGATGTTAGTGAGCAGCTGGCTCTCGCGCTTCCAAGCCATGTTCAGTCCCCAGAGGGTGTTCTTCAGCGGTTCGCTGCCCATGCTCACCTTGCTGGTGAGGGGTTTCTCGTTGAGGTACAGCAGCGTGCCGCCCAGCTTGAAGTCCTTCGTGAAGTCGTAGCCCCAGTTCACGCCCATCATCGTCTTGCGCTGCATGTTGTAGGCGGTGTTGCTCTCCATGGAGACGTTGATGGCGGTGCCGGCGTCGATGATGCTCTGGTTGATGATGGTCACCTCGCCTTGTGTGTAGTCGACGGTGTAGTCGCTGTTCTCCGTCAGGGTGACGCCGCCTGCCGTCACCTTCACCGAGCCGCGGGGCACGTTGTAGGCACCCAGCGAGATGACGCTTCCCCCGCCGCTGCCGGCATATTCGCCCGTCAGCAGGAACTTGTTCTTCTCGGCAACCTGCTTGGCTGTCGTCTTCGTGGAGTCGTAGAGTTCCTCAAAGACGTATTTGTCGGCCACGGCATCGTTGCCGATGACCTTGCGCAGCCAGCCGCCGAAGGGCTCCACGACGGGGAAGATGATGCGGCCTGTGGACGACTGCACCGTGTAGCCCTCCACGTAGTCGAAGAAGCCGTTGGGGTTGGAGTTCTGCTTGTTGTCGAGGCGGTCGAGGTTGACCAGCTGCAGCAGCGTCTTGCCCTTCAGCGACGCCTCGGGCAGATAGTTGAGGTTGGTACCGGTGCTGTCGCTCTCGTACTCGATGTTGAGGCGGAAGTCGGTGCTGCTGAGCGACTTGGCACCGAGGCTGTAGATGTTCTTCATCATCAGGTCCCACGTGCCGTTGGAGGGCGACATGCTGTTGGACTTCAGTAGCTTCACGTAGAGCGCCTTGCCTCCCTCCTTCTGGTCGGCGGCAAATTCGCCCACCTGCCACGTCTTGCCGCCGTAGGTGTATTCGAAGGCGACGGCCAGCACCTCGTCGCTCTTCAGCGTGGTGCGTAGCGAGATGTAGCCCAGCGTGCTGTTGAGCGTGTACTCCGAGCTGCTGAGCAGGCGGGCATTGGAGATTTTCTCGTAGTCGGCGCTGCCGCTGAGGAAACCGCCGAACACGGCGCCCACCTGGTCGATGTCGCGCACGGCGCCGTAGGTGTTCACCATCTGGTAGTAGAGGTCGTTGGCGGTGTTGGCAGGGAGGTGGGTGGTGCCGGTGGCGCGCCACGTGGGGTTGCTGATGTGGTTGGCTTCGCCAAGGTCGGTGAAGGCGATGACGTTGCGGGGGTTGTCGTAGCTGCTCGTCTTGTTCGTTATCCACAACTCGATGCGCGTTATCTTAATGCCCGACATGATGGTGGGCAGCTGCGCCATGTTCTGGTCGTAGGTGTCGCGGAAGTAGTGGGCGAGGAAGAAGTGGCGGTTCTCGTCGTAGTCGGCCACGTCCACCTCAAACTCTGTCAGCTGCTTGCCTCCCTTCGAACTGACGGAGGTGGACTGCGACGTCTTCTGCGAGAGCACCGTCTGCAGCGACAGCTTGCCGAACTGCAGGTCGGCACGGATGCCGAACAGCGAGGTGCTGCCCGTGATGAGCGAACTGTTCGTGGGGAAGCTGACGTTGCCCGCCTCAAGCAGCTTGATGATCTCGTCCTCCTTCCCCTCATACTTCAGCTTCATCTTCTTCGTGTCGTAGTTGAAGGTGGCCTCAGTATTGTAGTTCATGTTCATGTTTATCTTGTCGCCCACCTTGCCGTTGATGCTCAGGTTGATTTTCTCGTCGAAGTCAAAGCCGAAGGTGTTGCGGCTGCGCAGGGGCAGTGTGGGGTTGTCGATGCTCTTCTGGTTGAAGCCGAACTTCAGCTCCGCCGTGCCGTTGGTGCGAATCTGCACGCCGCCAGGGCCGAAGATTTTCTCCGCCGGACCCAGGTCGAAGTGCATGTCCGAGAAGTCGAACTTCTCCTTCTTGCCCTCTTTCTCGAACTCCTCCTCGTTCTTGGCGCGGAAGAAGGCGTCGAGGCTGCGCTTCATGCTCCACTGCTGGTACTCCTCGGGCGTCATCAGCAGGGGCACGCTCAGGTACGAGTCGCCGATTTTCGTGCCGATGATGTAGGTGTGCGTCCGTTCGTCGTAGGTGGTCTCCGTCTTCAGGTTCTCGGGCGTCTTCAGGTCGGCCGACTTCTTCTTCAGGTCGTCCTCGTTGTCGGGCGTGGTCTTCGCGACCTCAAAGCGCGGCTTCGTCTCCACCGTGTCCTCGGGCATGACAATGGCAGCCACGCTCCCGTTGGCAGAGAGCATCGCACTGCACATCAGCAGCATCAGGAGGACAATGTGGCGAACCGCTTTCAAGGAAGGATGATAATTTAATTCCTAATTCTTTAATTCTCTAATTTTTAAAGTCTTTTCAGCGACTCCTTTATCACCTGCTCCACGGTGAGGCTGGGCGCATCTTTCAGCACGGCCATCACCACCTTCTGCGACGCGGCGGACTGGAAGCCCAGCATCACGAGGGCGCTGATGGCCTCGTCCATCACGGCCGAGCCTGGTGCCATGCCAGCCACACCCGCCGGTGCGCTGCCTGCCGAGGCTGTGCTGCTGCCTCCCACCTTGTCCTTCAGGTCCACGATGATGCGCTGGGCCGTCTTCAGCCCGATGCCCTTCACCGACTTCAGCACGCGCTCGTTGCCCGTGCGGATGACGTTTGTCAGCTCCTGAGGCGTGAACGACGAGATGATCATCCGCGCCGTGTTGCCCCCCACGCCGCTCACCGTCAGCAGCTGCAGGAACAGCTCGCGCTCGTCCTTGCCGGCAAAGCCGAACAGCGTGTGGGCATCCTCGCTGATGGCCTCATAGACATAGAGTTTCACCTGAGTCTTCCCCTGAATGGCCGTGTAGGCGTTCAGCGAGATATTGAGCAGATAACCCACGCCGCCGCACTCCACCACCGCCGTGGCAGGCGTCAGCTCCGTCAGTTCTCCTTTCACGTATTCTATCATAGTTGCACTTTCTTTTACGCACGCACGTGCGTGCCCATTGCAATGAAAACGTAATTACAAGGCATTTTATTATACGATAGGACGAAAATAAAGAAATATGACCATGGTCATACGGTCACAAAAGTTTGTTGTAAATAAATTTGTTTTTTCACGCGGTTACGCGTAATTTTGCAGCATGAAAGTGAAGGAGAAACAGAAATACCGCCTGACGGCAGTGGCTCGCTGGATTTGGCAGGCCTCGAAGGGGGCACGCGGCATGGTGGCCGTGAACTCGCTGGTGGGCATCCTGGATGTGGCTGTGGGGCTGGCGTTCGTGTGGTTCAGTAAGGAGACCATCGACATCGCCACGGGCGACCAGGAGGGTAACCTCGTGACCTACGGCATCGTCATGGCCGTGCTGATGCTGGCCGAGATTGGGGTGCGGGCGCTTGACAGCTGGATCCTGAACACCCTGTCCGTGCGCAACCGCAACCGCCTGCGCCACCGCCTGTTTGCGCGCCTGATGCGCAGCGAGTGGCGGGGACTGGAGCAACACCACTCGGGCGACGTGCTGAACCGCCTCATCAACGACATCACCACCGTGTCGGGGCTGATAACCGAGACGACGTCGGCGCTCATCATCACCGTGGTGCAGCTGGTGGCCTCGTTCTTCTTCCTCTATGCGATGGACCGCACGCTGGCGCTCATCATCGTGTGCATCATGCCGCTGTTCCTCGTCTTCAGCCGCTTCTACGTGCGCCGCATGCGCGGCATGACAAAGGACGTGCGCGAGAGCGACAGCCGCATACATGCCGTGATGCAGGAGAGCCTGCAGAACAAGCTGGTCATCAAGACACTGGAACAGGACAGCGAGGTACTGGAGAAGCTTGACGGGCTGCAGGACATGCTGGAGAGTCAGGTCATCCGCCGTACGCGCTTCAGCATCGGCACACGCGCGGTGGTCTCGACGGGCTTTGCCACGGGCTACCTGACGGCCTTCCTCTGGGGCGTGTTCCGCATCGCCGCGGGACGCATCACCTTCGGCGTCATGACGGCCTTCCTGCAGCTGGTGGGCCGCGTGCAGCGCCCCATCACCGACATTGCCCGCATGATTCCCGGCATGGTGGGCGCCATCACCTCGGGCGAGCGCCTGATGGAGCTGGAGGAGCTGCCGCTGGAGGACGTGGCCAATCCCAAGCTGAGCAAGGACACGGCGGGCGTGAGGCTCGACGACGTCACCTTCAGCTATGCCGACGGCGACAGGAACATCCTTGAGCACCTCACCGTGGACTTCCCGCCCCGCTCCACCACCGCCATCCTGGGCGAGACGGGCGCCGGCAAGACAACCCTCATCCGCCTGCTGCTGGCGCTGGTGAAGCCCTCGAAGGGCACCGTCACGGTGTATGACAGCACCGGCACCATCGGCCCTGCCTCGCCCGACACGCGCTGCAACTTCGTGTATGTGCCGCAGGGCAACACGCTGTTCAGCGGCACCATCCGCGACAACCTGCTGCTGGGCGACAGCGAGGTCACCGAGGAGGGGATGTGGCATGTGCTGGAGATGGCCTGTGCCGACTTCGTGCGCCGGCTGCCCCAGGGCCTCGACACCCCCTGCGGCGAAGGTGGCGGAGGGCTCAGCGAAGGACAGGCTCAGCGCATCGCCATCGCCCGCAGCCTGCTGCGCCCGGGCAGCATCCTGCTGCTGGACGAATCGACGTCGGCACTCGACGTGGAAACAGAACGGGAACTCCTACAGCGCATCACGAAGGGCGAACGGGGCAAGACACTCATCTTCATCACCCACCGCACCTCCGTCACCGACTACTGCGACAGAGCAATCACGATTACATCGCAAGCCACTTGAGGATTTCCTCGCTATAGGTCTTGGAGACAGGGAGGTCAGGCACACCGTTGATGCCCATTTCAATGAAGAAGCCCTCCTTGTCGCGACGCAACACACGCACCTGCTCCATGTTGACAAGGTACGAGCGGTGGCAGCGCATGACGTTGGTGCCCTGTAGCTGCGCAGCCATGCGCTGGAGCGTCATGCGCATCATCTGCTTGCGGGGGAGGTTGTTCTTCAAATACCAGATGGCCACGTAGTTGTCTGACGACTCGATGTAGAGGAAATTCTCCTTGGCCAGGCTCAGCTGCAGCTCGCCCCGCTCGTCGTAGAACGAGATGATGCTGCGCCCCGCAGCCTTCTGGGTGATGGCCGAGTCGAGGTCTTCCTCTATCTCCTTGAGCTGCGTCTTCTTGTCCTGCAGCGACAGGTAAATGACCGCCGCCGTGTAGGGCGGCACAATCAGCAGCGCCGAATAGGTGAGGCACTTCAGCAAGGCCGTCATGAAATCATGCTCCACGTGGACGCAGAAGAAACAGACCGCTGCGATGACAGCTATCACGATAATCTCCAGCACAATCCACACAATGTAGCTGATGTTCTTGATGGCGTGATGCTTTGTCCAAAGCACCATCGTGGTCCGGCTGAGGAAGAAGATAACCAACGCGAAAGAAACCAACACAATGGACCACACAAGGTACATGAACTTCGTGGTGCCCATCGACCCTGATGCCGGCAGGCTGTAGGGCGTGAACAGGTTGATGAACAGCAACGCAAATGCTGCTACAAACGCTATCATGCCCACCTGGCTGCGCGTCTTCAGCAAATAGCCTGCCACCCTGCGATGGAAAAAATCCCTGTCTTCTGCCATACTCTGGTTTGAGGGCGCAAAATTAATATTTACCGACGATATATCAAAGAATCTTATGAGAATTTAAGAGTTTCGTCGGGCTGGTTTCGGTTTAGCAAAGTCAGCCGGCAAGCGCGTTTTTTCAAAGCTTGAACGCGGCGCTGGCGGTGGAGCCGACGGGGAGGCGGCGCGTCTGACGTTTGCCCGTGGCGTGGTTGACGACGGTGATTTCGGCCTTAGCCCCTCGACGAGTGACCTCTATGTCGAAGTCGGCACCAAAGGCACGCACGTGGCGAAGCGCCATGCTGTTCCACCCTTCAGCCAGACGGGGCGAGACGGTGAACGAACGCAGTCCCGTGGGGCGCAAACCGAACATACCTTCCACCACGGCGCGGCAATAGAGTCCGCTCTCGGCAGAGAGGTGGCGCTGCGAGCCCTCAGGCCATGCCTCGATGGGATAGGGTACGTGGGTGCCCAGCAGACGATACTCGGAGTAGTGGTGCATGAAGGGATTAGCGGTGGCAACGTCGCCCGCAATGTAGATGCCGCGCAGGGCATAGAGCGTGCTGCGGTCCCAAAAGGTTTCGCTCCCCTCCTGCGTTAGCAGGCCGTCGTCGGTCATCAGCTTGGGCGAGGTGAGGGCTGCGATAGTGCCCTCGGCACGGTTCTCAATGCCGACGATGAGGGGCATACAGATCCACGAACGCAGCTGCGTGTTGCCCTCATAGTAGCGATAGGTGTGAAATTCGCCCATGTCGGCACCGAAGTAAGCCTCGATGGCCTTCGCCAGCGCATCCGCCTGACGGGTATAAGCCGTAGCACGTGCATTGCCCAACCCAAGCTCCTTGCAGAGCATGGCGGCGCTGCGCAAGGCATCGTAGTAGAGCGTGGAGGTGCAGAGGTTGGCATCGCCCGCAGGGAAACGCCCCTCAAGCTCGTCGCAATCGGAGAGCACCACACCGGCATCGTTCAGGTGACGACGGCAGTACTCCAGGCACCACTCAATGAGCGGCCACAGCTGACGGGACTCTTCACGGCTGCCGCGTGCCATCACGTAGCGCGACGCTCCATGCGCAATCATAGCCGCATCGCCACGGTCGCCGGCACCGTTCCAGATATCCTTGCCCTCGGCGATGATGGAGCTGGGGATGGGGTTGTAGTCGTCGTTCATGAAACGGGCAAAGTGGAGGTAGGCATTGAGTGCCGAGGCATTGCCTGTGCCGTAGCCCGTGAAGGGGAAGAAGGGGTTGACATACTCGGCCTGGTCGTTAGCCCAGATAGCCGCGTAGTACGACTCGCCGCCTGGGGCATGCATATAGCCGCCGGAGGTCTTGAAGATGCTCTCTGACGCACGTATCTTGGCGAAGCGGAACTCACGGTCGATGACATCGTCGGGGGTGTCGAGGACAAGGTTGTCGTCCATCTCCCGCAGGAAAGCCTGCCGTGCAGCAAACTCTGCCGCAAGGTCGGGATTCAGCGCCTGCTCCCCTACCCTATATGCCTGAAAGACGGTGCCGAACGTCAGACTCTCGCCCGGCTGGAGGACGAACGTGCCGCTGCCCGTGATGTCAGCACGAATGATGTAAGAGCCCGTCACGCCCCGCTCGGCACGGGTGGTGAAGCTCTGTGAATATTCGGGGATATAAACCGTCTGCGCACGGGCAGAGATGTTGCGGAAGGTGTAGTGCTCGCCCATCAAGGGTTTGTCCGTCGAGGGGAAGATGCTGCGCTCCAGTTCCACGGCAGGCGTCAGGTAGTTGCCACGTGCCGCACCGATGTTGGGCTGCCCCACGGAGAAGGTGCTGCGGACGCCGACGTAGCCGTCAATCCACACTTGCTGCACCTGCTCACTGCCCAGCGAAAGGCCGTTGACGCTGAGCAGCGAAGGGACGTCGGTGCCGATGCGGTGCATCAGACTGGCGTGGGTGTTGTTGGGGATGGTGCGCAGCATGGGGAAAACCAGCGAGCGCTCGGCATGGAAGTGCCGCTGCTCATCCACGCCCCAGCGGAGCACGACGGCCATCTGCTCGCCGCTCATCTCGATGTGGTCGGCATAAGGCAGCGAAGCCTCAGAAGGGGTGAAAACGATGGCGTTGGTGCTGTCGGAGAGTGTCCAACAGACATCGCCCTTGTCGGCAGCAGACACGCTACCTGCGCAGCAGGCTGCCAGCAGCACGCTGCAAAAGAAGTTAAAAGGCGCTCTCATCTTAATAATTCTCTGCCAACACCTGGAAATAGCTCTGCGGATGGTCGCAGACGGGGCATATTTCGGGAGCCTCTTTACCCACGACGATATGGCCACAGTTCGAGCACTGCCAGATGACGTCGCCCTCCTTCGAGAAGACCACCTTGTCCTCGATGTTCTTCAGCAGGCGGCGGTAGCGCTCCTCGTGGTGCTTCTCGATGGCGCCCACCATCTCAAACTTCTTGGCAATCTCCTCAAAGCCTTCCTCACGGGCTTCGCGAGCCATGCGGGCATACATATCCGTCCACTCGAAGTTCTCGCCGGCAGCAGCGTCAGCCAGATTGGTTGCCGTATCGCTCACTGCACCGCCATTCAGGTACTTATACCAAATCTTGGCGTGCTCCTTCTCGTTGGCAGCCGTCTCCTCAAAGAGCGCGGCAATCTGTACGAAGCCGTCCTTCTTTGCCTTCGAAGCAAAATACGTGTACTTGTTGCGGGCCATCGACTCTCCGGCGAATGCCTCTTGCAGGTTCTTCTCCGTCTTTGTTCCCTTCAGGTTTTTCTCTGTTTTCATGATGTCTGATGTTTAAGGTGAATAATGGATTTGCGCAGCAAAGATAGTGATTATTCTTAAAGTCACCTCAGAAAATTGCAAATATATTTGCATTTTCGTTCGGCTCACCCTATCTTTGCAGCCCAAAAATATGACAATGAAATGAAAAGCATACGGTTCCTGCACCTCATCGTTCTATCTTTTGTAGCCATCCTCTCCGCTTGGGCTGACGATACGCCTGAGAGCGCACTCATCCACGGCACTCCCATTGGCTCCACATACAGCTACGACCCCACTACCGGTCGCCAGACCACTACCAGCTATACCTACGCCAGTGCGTTCGACGGGAGACCGGAAACCTTCGTCTCCACGTGGGACCAGAGCATGACCTGGGCAGGACTCGACTTCGGCAAGCCTTATATTATCACGCGTGTCGGCTTCCGTCCCCAGACGGGCAACAGCGGCCCGGGCAAGATGTTACTAGGCGTTTTTGAGGGTGCTAACAGCGAGGATTTCATGGATGCCGTACCGCTCTATCTCATCAGCGAGACACCCGAGAAGAACACCTTGACCTATGCCGACGTCAACGTCTCGCGCGGCTTCCGCTACGTGCGCTACGTGGGACCGGCAAATTCACGCTGTAACGTCTCCATGCTGGAGTTCTACGGCTACGAGGGCGAAGGCGACGACAGCCAGTTCTATCAGGTGACCGACATCCCCACGCTCAGCATCCATGTGCAGAATAACATCCTGCCCAAGAACCGAGGCGAGGATTTCGAGTCGCGTTCGCAGCTCATCTACGACAATGGCACGTTGCTGCAGGACTACCCCATCCTGTTCCGCGTGAGGGGCAACTACTCCGCCTCGCCCGAGAACAAGGCCTACCGCGTGAAGTTCAACGACGGCAAGAGCCACCACATGATGAAGGATGGCATCAACGAGTCGCCCGTGAAAGCCAAGAAGTGGGTACTTATCAACAGCCTGCGCGACAAGACGCTCATGCGCAACCCCGTGGCTTGGGAGATGTCGCGCAGGGTAGGCCTCAAGTGGACACCTTGGTACCAGGTGGTGGACCTCCTGGTGAACGGCGAATACCGAGGCACCTATACGCTGGCCGACCATGTGTCGGTGCACAAAGGACGCATCGAGGTTACCGAGATGACGGCCGACGATATTACGGAAGAAACTATTACCGGCGGCTACTTCGTAGAAGTCGATAACAACGCTTCGCGCGAGCCCTATTGGTTCACCTCCGCACACGGAAACCCCATTACCGTACATGACCCCGACGACGACATCATCCAGCCCCAGCAGTTCAACTACATCCGCAATGCCTGGAACGACATGGAGAATCATGTCTATACTGACGGCTCGTCGAGTGAGGAAAACGGCTATGGCCGTTTTCTGGATATGGAATCTTTCCTCAACTACTTCCTTGCCAGCGAATACAACGGCAACACCGATATGCTCTGCCAGGTGTTCTTCTACAAGGAGCGGGGCGACGACCACTTCTACACCGGCCCCGTGTGGGACCACGAACTGGCGCTCGACGACGACATCACCACCTTCCCCGCCAACGAGTACAAGAGCTGGACGTACCCCGTCCGCTGCACAGGCAACTTCAGTTATTTTGTCGACCTCATTATCTCCGACAACAATGTGATGGCCCGTCTGCAGAGCATGTGGGCAGCCCTCCGCGATGCGGGCCGTTTCGAGCCCGACGAGGTGGCGGCGTGCGTCGATTCCCTGCGCGCCCAGATTAGCGCCTCGGCTCGGCTGAACTTCATCCGCTGGCCTTACCTTAACCAGTACATCAGCCTCACGCCTGCCATCCGTGGCACGTGGGATGCCGAGGTGGATGTGGTGCGCGACTATGTGTACGGCCGCGTGGAGTGGATGGACAAGAAACTGGGCTACGGAGCACTCTACACCGACGACAAGGGCATCTACCAAATCAATACGCCCCTCGACGTGCTGACGTTCTCCAACCAGATCAACAGCGGCAAGCTCAGCGACACCTGCCGCGTGCAACTGAATGCCGACCTCGACATGAACCTCTTCTCCGCCCGCTTCGTCCCCATCGGGAACACCTCGCGCCCCTTCTGCGGCACGTTCGACGGTCAGGGCCACATCATCAGCAACCTCCACGTGGAGGGTGAGCAATGCGTCGGCTTCTTTGGCATGCTGGGCGACGGAGCCACCATCACCGGCCTCCACCTCGACAGCTCCTGCTCCTTCAGCGGCACGAAGTTCGTAGGCGCCATTGCCGGACGCGCCCAGATGGGCAGCGTCACCATCACGGCCTGCCTCAGCGAAGCCGCTGTCAGCGCCCATTCGCAGGCGGGCTCCATGCTGGGCGGTGCCATCCGCGCCACGCTCGATGTCGAGGCCTGTGCCAACCTCGGTGCCGTCACGGCCGACACGCTGGCTGCCGCCTTCGTCGGCTTCGCCTCCGTCAAGCCCCTCACCCTCGCCGACTGCTGGAACACCGGCCTCATCACGGGCGCCGAGCAGGACTATGAGCTTGCTTCCGCCACCGAGCTCATCCTCACCAACTGCTACGACCTCCACTACACCGGCATCGCCGTCAACTCCTTCAACGAGGCCCAGCTGGGCAGCGGCGAGCTCTGCTACCAGATTAACCGCTACAGTACCACCGCCCCCTGGCGGCAGAACATCGACAACGGTCGCCCGCGCGATGCCCATCCCTTTGCTGCCGGCCGCCACGCTGCCGTCTATCGCCGCGACGACGGCACCTTCACCAATGCCAACCCCGACCGCAAGGGCTACCGCTACTATAAGTTCGACATCTCCGAAATCACCGGCAGCAGCATCGTGCAGATCTCCGAGTTCGACCTGCTCGACGAACAGGGCGAGGAAATCGACGGCATGACCGTCTATCGCGGCATCGAGAGCACCATCAGCCACGAGAACTGGCCCAACATCGGCGACAACGACACCCGCACCAAGTTCTGCTCGCACTTCAACGGACGCTCGTGGTTCCTCTTCGACACCGGCCAGGAAGTTCCCGTCAGCGGCTACCGCATCTGGACGGCCAACGACACCCGCAACTACAGCGAGCGCAACCCCATCTCGTGGACCGTCTCCGTCAGCGAGACCTACACCGAAGACCCTGACGACAACTGCTGGATTATCGTTGATGAGCGGACGAACGACCGCACGCTCCAGGCCACTAACTACACCCCGTATGACTTCGACATCATCGACACCCGCATCCTCGTGCCCGAGGCCGACGCCACTGGCGGCGACGCCCCGCATCCTGTCGTCGTCCTCGACCTCGCAGGCCGTCCCGTCCTGACGCTGCCCGAAGGCTTCTCCGTCGGCAAGACCGTGCCCACCACGCTCACGCGCGCCCTCAGCACCCTCCTGCCCCCGGGCATCTACATCGTCGAAGGCCGGAAAATCATTGTCAGGTAACCGCATCTTGTCAAAGAACGCTGCCCGTTTTCTCTTGCATCGCTGATGCAAAGGTAGTTATTTTTTCAATATTCGCCAAACAATTTCGCCACTTTTTTGTTAAAATCTACGGTATTTTTGTTAATTTTCGTGGTCGCAAATTGTAACCTTGTAACCTGTAACCTGTAACCTTTCGCCTTTCGCACGTGTGCGCGTTATTATTATATCAAGATATATGGAAATATATTAATTATATATTATATTATAAATAATACTTATAACTTTCCAATATATAATAACCACGCGTGCGTACCCGTGCGAAAGGAAAGGTTACAAAGGTTACAGGTTACAAGGTTACATTTTTCCGACAGGGCATCGCCCCGCCACGCCCGCCCTGTTATCGTGTACGAAGGCCCTGTTATCGCGTACGAAGGCCTTTCTGCCGTGTACGCCCGCCCTTCTGCCCTCCTTTCCACCGCGCCGTCCAGGCGGGAAAAAAGTTGAAAAAAGTGCCGTTCCAAGGCCATTTTTATACCCGAAAATTTGGTGGATTGAAGAAAAAACCGTATCTTTGTAACGTAATAAAACATGAATATCATGACTTGTAAAACGCTATCTGAAATCCCCGAAAACGCCATGCCCTCCGCACAAAAGCGCATCCGCCGGCTGCTCACGCTACTGCTCATGCTGTTCAGCCTCGGCGTCATGGCCGACGGCCTCGTCCAACGCATCGACCTCGGCGGGACGTGGCAGTTTGCGCTCGACCGCCAGCACGCCCTGATGCCCGGCGACCGCCTGCCGGAAACCGTGGTGCTGCCGGGCACGACGGACACTAACCGTAAGGGCGACTTGGCCGCCACGCACGACGAGACCACCCGCCTGACGCGCCGCTACGCCTACACTGGGCGCGCCTGGTACCGGCGCGAGGTGGAGATACCCGCCGACTGGAAGGGGCAGCCCGTTTACCTCTTCCTCGAACGCAGCAAGCCCACCGAGGTGTACGTCGATGAAAAGCTCGCAGGAAGCAGCAACGACATCTCCACGCCCCAGGTGTACGACCTCTCGGCATCGCTCACCCCCGGCCGCCACCGCCTCGCCGTCATGGTGGACAACAGCAGCGGAGTGCCCCCGCAACTCTACTCCAGCAGCCACGCCTACACCGACGACACGCAGACCAACTGGAACGGCATCATCGGCGAAATCTACCTCACCACCGCCGCCCCGCACGCGCCGGCAGCCGCACGCCCCGCCCACCCCAACCTCCGCGACTTCCACATCGAGGGGCAGCACTTCCATGCCGACGGCCACCGGATCTTCCTGCGCGGCAAGCACGACGCCTGCGTGTGGCCGCTGACAGGCCACGTGCCCATGGACGCTGACACGTGGACGGACTATCTGGGGCGCTGTGCCGCCTACGGGCTGAACCACGTGCGCTTCCACTCATGGTGCCCGCCGGAAGCCGCGTTCGCCGCCGCTGACGAGCTTGGCATCGTCCTTCAGCCCGAACTGCCCTTCTGGGGCAGTTTCGACGACAAGGACACGCTGCTGATGGCCTTCCTGCACAAAGAGGGCGAGAACATCCTCCGCTGGTATGGCCACCACCCCTCGTTCCGCATGTTCGCCCTCGGCAACGAACTGTGGGGTAACATCGACAAGATGGCCGAGTTCGTGGAGGACTTCCGCCGCATAGCCCCCGACAAGCTGTTTACCTTCGGCAGCAACTACTACCTTGGCTATCAGGGCGTGAAGCCCGGCATGGACTACTTCACCACCTGCCGCGTGGGCGGCGAGGGCTGGGGCAACTACACCACCCACACGCGAGGCTCGTTCTCGTTTGCCGATGCCGCCGACGGGGGAATGATCAACCACTTCTACCCCAACACGGAGATGAACTTCGAAGAGGGGTGCGGCATGACCGACGTGCCCGTCATCTCGCATGAGACAGGGCAGTTCCAGACCTACCCTGACTACGCCGAGATAGGGAAATACACGGGCACACTCTGCCCCTACAACCTGCAGACATTCCGCTCGCGGCTGGAAAAGGCGGGCATGGGCGACCAGGCCGACGACTTCCACAAGGCCAGCGGACTGTGGGCGCTGCAGCTCTACAAGCAGGACATCGAGATGGACCTCCGCACCCCCAACATGGCAGGCTTCCAGCTGCTCGACCTGCAGGACTACCCGGGGCAGGGCTCGGCC
This sequence comes from Bacteroidaceae bacterium, assembly GCA_016291905.1. Classification (GTDB taxonomy): domain Bacteria; phylum Bacteroidota; class Bacteroidia; order Bacteroidales; family Bacteroidaceae; genus UBA1189. Next base: position 60,672 of record JAEEZS010000040.1, on the reverse strand, counting down.
TATGTGGGCATCCTCGACGCCTTCATGGACTCAAAGGGCCTCTGCACCGAGCGCGAATGGAGGGAATGGTGCAACGACGTGGTGCCGCTGCTGAGCGCACCGAAATTCTCCTTCACCAACAAGGAGGGCATCCACGCCACCCTCCAGGTGGCCAACTACGGCGGCACGTCGCTGAAGGGAAAGACGCTCACGTGGCACCTCGGCAGGCAGCACGGCAGCATGGCGCTGCCCGAGGGCGAAGGGCTCATCATCGTCGGCACGCTTGACATCAGCCTCCGTGCCTACAAAAAGCCCGCACAGCTGCAGCTCGACATCGGCATCGACGGGACGGACTACCACAACACCTACGACCTGTGGGTCTATCCCGCCGCCACCAGCCTGACGAGGCTGAAGAGGAAGGTCATCGTCACCGACGTGCTGACGGAGGACATCGCCCGCCAACTGGCAAAGGGCAAGCGCGTGCTGCTGATGCCCGACTCCACAAAGCTGTGCGTGGGAGGACTATTCCAGACCGACTACTGGAACTACCGCATGTTCAAGACCATCGCGGAAAACAACCGGAAAACCGTCTCGCCCGGCACGCTGGGCATCCTCACCGACCCCGACCACCCGCTCTTCCGCAGTTTCCCCACCGGCATGCACACCCACTGGCAGTGGTTTCCCATCATCAAGGCCAGCCACCCGATGATGCTCGACAACACGGGACGCGGCTACCGCCCCATCGTGCAGGTCATCGACAACGTCGAGCGCAACCACAAGCTCGGGCTGGTCTTCGAGTTCCAGGTGGGCAAAGGCAGGCTGCTCGTTTGCATGGCCGACCTTGAGAAAGCCTCAGCCTGGCCCGAGGGACGCCAGTTCTACCGCAGCGTGCTGGAATACATGACCTCGAAGGACTTCGCGCCCACCACCCGCATCACCCTCGACGACTTCCGACAGCTGATGACCACCGAGGTGGCAGAAGGCCGTATAGGCGAGCTGAACAACATCTCGCCCTACTGAGCCGGCACCCTACAGAGCCTCGCCCCACTGAGCCGCCAGCCCGCCGACTCAACTTTCCTCCCCTCTCGCCGCACCTCCCCGCGGCACGACAAAGGGCGCACTATACCCCACAAACGCAAAGCAGGCGTGCATCACTGCGCGCCTGCTTCTCTGTGTTATAAGGCTATAATGTTTGTTACTCGGCTTTTGCTTCCTCGGCAGGGGCTTCCGTGGCGGGAGCTTCGGCAGCGGGAGCGGCCTCGGCCTTCGGAGCAGACTTGCGGCTGCGGCGGGTACGCGTGGCCTTCTTCTGGGCCTTGGCCATGTTCTCATCAAAGTCAACGAGTTCGATGAAGCAGATGGGAGCAGCATCGTCCTGACGGTGACCGAGCTTGATGATGCGGGTGTAACCACCGGGACGGTCGCCGACCTTCGTGATGACCTCGTTGAAGAGCTCGCTCACGGCGTGCTTGTCCTTCAGGTAGCTGAAGACAACGCGGCGGTTGTTGGTGGTATCGTTCTTGGCCTTCGTGATGAGGGGCTCAACGTACTTCTTGAGTGCCTTGGCCTTGGGGAGAGTCGTAGTGATTCTTTTGTGCTTGATCAGCGAGCAGGTCATGTTGGCCATCATGGACTTTCTGTGGGCTGCAGTACGGCTCAGGTGATTGAGTTTCTTTCCGTGTCTCATAATCGGATGTTAATCTTTATCAAGTTTATACTTTGAAATGTCTGTTCCAAACGAAAGGCTCAGGCTGTCGAGCAGGTCTTCAAGCTCGGTGAGCGATTTCTTTCCGAAGTTGCGGAACTTGAGGAGGTCGGTCTTGTTGAACTGGACCAGGTCGCCCAGCGTGTCGACCTCGGCTGACTTCAGGCAGTTGAGGGCGCGGACGGAGAGGTTCAGGTCGGTGAGCTTTGTCTTCAGCAGCTGACGCATGTGGAGCACTTCCTCGTCAAACTCTTCGTTGCTCTCGAACGAGGTGTCCTCGAGCGTGATCTTCTCGTCGGAGAAGAGCATGAAGTGATAGATAAGGATCTTGGCTGCCTCCTTGAGGGCTTCCTTCGGATGAATGGAACCGTCGGTAGTAATCTCAAGCACGAGCTTGTCGTAGTCGGTCTTCTGCTCGACGCGGAAGGGCTCGACAGCGTACTTGACGTTACGTATCGGTGTGTAAATGGAATCGATGGGGATCGTGTTGACTTCGGTGCAATAGATGCGGTTTTCATCGGAAACCACGTAGCCGCGGCCCTTGTTGATGGTGATGTCAATCTGCATCTTTGCTTTCGAGTCGAGACGGCAAATAACCAATTCGGGATTTAACACTTCAAATCCGGTGAGGGCTTTGCCTATATCTCCGGCACGGAACTCGGTGGTATTCTCGACGGTAATGCTAACCTTCTCGCCTTCGTATTCCTCGACAATCTGGCGGAAACGTACCTGCTTGAGGTTGAGGATGATGTTGGTGACATCTTCCTTCACTCCCGGCACGGTGGCGAACTCGTGCTCAACACCTTCGATGCGGATGGTGTTGATGGCGAAGCCTTCGAGCGACGAGAGGAGGATGCGGCGAAGGGCGTTACCGATGGTAATACCAAAGCCCGGCTCGAGGGGACGAAATTCGAACTTGCCGAACTTCGAGTCCGCCTCCAACATGATTACTTTGTCTGGTTTTTGAAATGCTAATATCGCCATTGGGGGTTAATTCTTTGAGTACAATTCGACAATCAGTTGTTCCTTGATGTTCTCAGGGATGTCTTCACGGGCGGGGATGCTCATGAACTTACCGGCCTTCTGGGCTTCGTCCCACTCCAACCAGGGATACTTGGCGTGGTTGAAACCGGCGAGACTGGCTTCGATGACCTCGAGTGACTTGGAACGTTCGCGAACAGCTACGATGTCGCCGACCTTGACTGCATAGGAAGGAATGTTGACCACACGGCCGTTGACGGTGATGTGGCGGTGGCTGACGAGCTGACGGGCAGCGGCACGCGTGGGAGCGATGCCGAGGCGATAGACAACGTTGTCGAGACGGCCTTCAAGAAGCTGGAGAAGGATTACACCGGTAACACCGTTCTTGCGCTCGGCTTTGTTGAAGAGGTTACGGAACTGACGCTCAAGGACACCGTAGGTGTACTTGGCCTTCTGCTTCTCAGCAAGCATGACACCGTATTCAGACGTCTTGCGACGCTTGTTGTTGCCGTGCTGACCGGGGGCATAGTTCTTCTTCGAAAGGACCTTGTCGGGTCCATAGATAGGTTCGCCGAACTTACGGGCGATTTTCGATTTGGGGCCTGTATATCTTGCCATTTTCTTCTGCTTTTAAGGTTAAACTCTTCTTCTCTTGGGAGGACGGCAGCCGTTGTGGGGCAGCGGGGTGACGTCGATGATCTCAACAACCTCGATGCCGGCTCCGTGAGTGGCACGGATGGCGGACTCGCGGCCGTTGCCGGGACCCTTAACATAAGCTTTCACCTTGCGCAGGCCAAGGTCGTAGGCAATCTTGGCGCAATCCTCGGCAGCCATCTGGGCTGCGTAGGGGGTGTTCTTCTTCGAACCGCGGAAACCCATCTTACCGGCTGAAGACCAGGAGATAATCTGACCTTCTTCGTTGGCAAGGGCCACGATGATGTTGTTGAAGGAGGAGTGGACATGGAGCTGGCCCATGGCGCCCACCTTCACATTTCTTTTCTTTGTTACGACTGATTTTTTTGCCATATCTTTTCTGTGTTTTTTAGTGCATGAACATTACTTCGTAGCCTTCTTCTTGTTGGCAACAGTTTTCTTGCGGCCCTTGCGGGTGCGGGCATTGTTCTTCGTGCTCTGTCCACGGACGGGAAGGCCGATACGGTGACGGACGCCACGATAGCAACCAATGTCCATCAGTCGCTTGATGTTCAACTGGACTTCAGTACGCAGGTCACCCTCGACCTTGTACTCGGCACCGATGACCTCACGCACGCGGGCGGCCATGTCGTCGGTCCAGTCCTTAACCTTAATGTCTTTATCTACGCCGGCTTTCTCAAGGATCTTAGCGGCGCTGCTACGACCGATACCATAGATATAGGTCAATGCAATTTCTCCTCGCTTGTTCTGAGGAATGTCTACTCCGACAATTCTTATAGCCATATACTTGTATTGATTGTTTTATCCATTTAACCTCTTATCCCTGGCGCTGTTTCTCCTTGGGATTTTTCTTGTTGATAACGTACAGAGTTCCGTGACGGCGGACTATCTTGCAGTCTGCGGAACGTTTCTTAAGGGATGCTCTTACTTTCATTGTTGTATCTGTTTTTTTATTTGTATCTGAAACTGATTCTTCCTTTGGTCAGGTCGTACGGGGACATTTCCACCTTCACTTTGTCACCGGGGAGAATCTTGATGTAGTGCATACGCATCTTTCCGGAAATGGTGGCAGTAATTTGGTGGCCGTTTTCCAACTCGACGCGGAAGTTGGCATTGGACAATGCCTCGACGACGGTTCCGTCTTGCTCTATTGCTGACTGTTTGGACATATCACTTTTGTTTGTTTCTTAAAACTTCTTCTACGAAATCGAATGACGAGAGGATGTCGGCTTTGGTAAGACCAACGGCCACGGTGTGCTCGAAGTGAGCAGCGGGCTTATGGTCGATGGTGCTGACTCCCCAGCTGTCGCTTTCCCAGACGATGTCGCGGCGCCCCATGGTGATCATGGGCTCGATGGCGATGACCATGCCCTGCTTGAGCTTGGCGCCATTGCCGCGACGACCGTAATTGGGTACGGCAGGATCCTCGTGCATCTCGCGCCCGACACCGTGTCCGGTGAACTCGCGGACAACGCCGTAGCCGTGACGCTCGCAGTGCTGCTGCACGGCATTGCCGATGTCGCCCACGCGCTTGCCTGTCACGGCCTGCTCGATGCCGAGATAGAGGGATTCCTTCGTGACGCGAAGCAGCTCGCGGACTTCCTCGGAGACTTCGCCCACACAGAAAGTATAGGCTGAGTCGCCACAGAAGCCATTGAGATAAGTACCGCAGTCGACACTGACGATGTCGCCCTCCTTAAGGGGTTCGTCGTTGGGAATGCCGTGGACAATCATTTCGTTCACGGACGTACACAACGACCCCGGGAAAGCCGGCAGGCCCGGCTCGAAATTCGGGAAACCCTTAAAGGTGGGAATGGCACCATGGTCGCGGATGAATTCCTCGGCTACCGTATCAAGCTGACGAGTGGTGACGCCAGGCTCAATAAGCTTGGCCACCTCTGCCAGCGTGCGGCCCACAAGGAGGTTCGCCTGACGCAGGAGCTCGATTTCTTCGTCTGTCTTAAGAAATATCATTCTGCTTAGGTCTTAATAAGCGGCTCCGGAACGACCTTTGATGCGGCCGCTCTTGAGCAAACCATCATAGTGACGCATGAGCAGGTGACTCTCGATCTGCTGGAGGGTATCAAGAACAACACCGACCATGATGAGCAACGACGTGCCACCGAAGAACTGAGCAAATTCGCGCGAAATGCCGAACAGACGGGCGAAGGGAGGCAGAATAGCAATAACAACGAGGAACAGAGCTCCAGGCCATGTGATTCGCGACATGACCGTGTCAATGTAGTCGGCTGTTGCCTTGCCGGGCTTGACGCCGGGGATGAATCCGTTATTCCGCTTCATGTCCTCAGCCATCTGGGTAGGATTGACCGTGATGGCGGTGTAGAACAGGGTGAACAGAATAATCAGGATGGCGAAAATCAGGTTGTAGAGCCAGCTGTCCGTGTCAATCAAGAGACGAACAAACTTACCGGCAGTCTCCACCTTATCCATGCGGATGAAGGAAAGGGGAATGAACATGATGGCCTGTGCGAAGATGATAGGCATCACGTTAGCCGCATTCACCTTGAGGGGAATGTACTGACGGGCACCGCCAAACTGCTTGCCACCGGAAATCTGCTTGGCATACTGGACGGGCACCTTGCGCACGCCCTGCGTGAGCATGATAGCTGCCATGAACACGAAGAACAGGGCAATAATCTCGAACAAGAACATGACCAGACCGCCGCCACGAGCAGAAGCCGTGCGAGAGATGAACTCCTGCGAGATAGCCGTCGGAAAGCGGGCAATGATACCGATAAGAATGATAAAGGAGATACCGTTACCGATACCCTTGTCGGTAATGCGCTCGCCCAACCAGAGGATGAACATACTACCAGCAGCCAGGATGATGGTGGAAGTGATGTAAAACGCCATGGGTGAAATGCCAGGATTAATGGCACCAGAAGCCTGGAAACGAAGGTTCGTCAGGTAGGCAGGAGCCTGAATCACAAGCACGATGATGGTCAGGTAACGCGTAATCTGATTGATCTTGCGACGACCACTCTCTCCCTCACGCTGCATCTTCTGGAAAGAAGGAACCACCATGGTGAGCAGCTGGACTACAATGGATGCCGAGATGTAGGGCATGATACCCAATGCGAAAATGGAGGCATTGGAAAAAGCACCACCCGAGAACATATCAAGCAACGAGAGAAGACCACTACCGGTCTGTTCGTGCAACCTAGTCAAAGCGGACGAATCGATACCGGGAAGGATGACATTCGTGCCGAAACGATAGATAGCCACAAAACCGATGGTGATAAGGAGCTTTGTCTTCAAGTCCTCAATCTTGAATACGTTCGTAAAGAACTTACGCTTCCAGAGGTAGAACAGGAAGATAGCAACTAATACGCCTACAAAAGCCCAAATATTCATACGCGATTAGAGTTTAATTGCATTACCACCCTTAGCTTCAATAGCAGCCTGGGCACTCTTGGAGAATGCATGGGCTTCCACATCAATCTTTGAGGTGAGTTCGCCGTTACCCAAAATCTTGACAAGCTGGCGTGAGGAGACGAAACCGGCTGCGATAAGGTCAGCAACAGTCACCTTCTCAAGCTGCTTGGCATCAGCCACAGCCTGAATAACGTTCAGGTTGATAGCTTTGTATTCAACGCGGTTGATATTCTTGAAGCCGAACTTCGGAACGCGGCGCTGCAAAGGCATCTGACCTCCTTCGAAGCCAATCTTCTTTGCATAACCCGAACGCTGCTTGGCACCCTTATGACCACGAGTTGAAGTACCACCCAGACCTGATCCGGCACCACGGCCCACTCTCTTGCGTGTCTTGGTTGATCCCTCTGCGGGTTTCAAACTATTTAATTTCATAATCAAACCTTTTTAAACATTAATTATTCAACAACAACTACCAGATGCTTTACCTTGTTAATCATGCCAAGGATGGAAGGCGTGGCTTCATGCTCAACCACCTTGTTCATCTTGGTCAGGCCAAGTGCATCCAGCGTACGTTTCTGGTCTTTCGGAGCGCCGATACGGCTCTTTATCTGCTTAACTTTAATAGTTGCCATAGTGTCTATCTCCTTATCCATTAAATACACGACTCATACTGACGCCTCTGTCATGGGCAACCATCTTGGCATCGCGGAGTTCCTCGAGGGCCTTGATGGTAGCCTTCACCAGGTTGTGAGGGTTGGAAGAACCCTTTGACTTGGCGAGGACATCGGTAACACCTACACTCTCAAGAACAGCACGCATGGCACCACCGGCAACCACACCCGTACCAGCCGAAGCGGGACGGAGCAGCACGTGAGCACCACCGAAACGGACCTCGACCTCATGAGGGATAGTGCCCTTGAGGACGGGAACGCGTACTAAATTCTTCTTGGCAGCTTCTACGCCTTTAGCGATGGCTGCAGTGACTTCACCAGCCTTACCAAGGCCACAACCGATGATGCCATTGCCGTCGCCTACCACAACGATAGCAGCGAACGTGAATGTACGACCACCCTTTGTCACCTTCGTAACACGGTTGATTGCGACGAGCCTGTCTTTCAGCTCAACGTCATTCGTTACTTTAACTCTATTTACAGCCATGATTGATTAAAATTTAAGTCCACCTTTACGTGCAGCATCTGCCAACTCTTTTACTCTCCCGTGATACAGATAGCCGTTCCTGTCGAAAACAACGGTCTGGATGCCGGCTTCCTGCGCCTTCTGGGCAATCAGCTCACCCACCTTGGCAGCTTGCTCCTTCTTGGGCATAGTCTCAAGCCCGAGGGACGAAGCGGCAGCAAGGGTACGGCCATTGACATCTTCAATCAGCTGAACGTAAATCTGCTTGTTACTTCTGAACACAGTCATACGCGGACGCTCGGGGGTACCGGAGATCTTATTGCGTACTCTATATTTGATCTTGGTTCGTCTTTCTTGTTTCGTTACCATAGTTCCTATAATTTAATGATTAATTACTTGGCACTGGCAGACTTGCCGGACTTGCGGCGTACAACCTCACCCTTGAACAAAACACCCTTGCCCTTGTAAGGTTCAGGCTTACGGAACGAACGGATCTTTGCACATACCATGCCGAGCAGCTGCTTGTCGCATGACTCCAGGATAATCTGGGGATTCTTGTTGCGCTCGGTCTTCGTCTCAACCTTCATTTCGGGAGGAAGAACGACAAAGATGGGATGTGTGTAACCAAGAGCGAACTCCATGACATTGCCAGTGTTGGACACGCGGTAGCCGACACCAACCAGTTCGAGTTCTTTCTTATATCCTTCGGATACGCCAACAACCATGTTGTTGATAAGGGCGCGATAGAGGCCGTGGAAGGCACGCTCCTGCTTCTCGTCACTGCTGCGGGAGACCTGGATTTCACCATTCTCCATCTTGACGGTGATGCTGGGATCTACTTTCTGGGTAAGTTCACCTTTGGGGCCCTTGACGGTGATAACGTTGTCATCGCTGATGGTCACGTTAACGCCTGCAGGAATCGTGATAGGTAATTTTCCAATTCTTGACATAGCAAATCCTCCCTATATTAATAGACGTAGCAAAGGACTTCGCCACCAATCTTCTGAGCGGCGGCTTCCTTGTCGGTCATAACACCCTTGGACGTGGATAAGATAGCGATACCCAATCCATTAATCACTCTCGGCATATCTTTATAGCCGGTGTACTGACGCAAACCGGGTGAAGATACTCTAATCAACTTCTTGATGGCACTCTCCTTGGTGGCAGCATCGTACTTCAAAGCCACCTTGATAGTTCCCTGAGGGCCATCCTCAACAAACTTGTAGTTCAAAATGTAACCTTTCTCAAAAAGGATCTTCGTGATTTCCTTCTTGAGATTTGAGGCAGGAATCTCCACAACTCTGTGCTTGGCACCGATTGCGTTTCTCAACCTCGTCAGATAATCAGCAATTGGATCTGTCATAATTTTTTTTGATTAAATTAATCAGGACTCTCCTGACAATATTTAAAATAACACTCACTAATTTCTTACCAGCTGGCCTTCTTCACACCGGGGATGAGACCCTTGGAAGCCATCTCACGGAACTGAATACGTGAAAGGCCAAACTCGCGGATGTAGCCTTTGGGACGCCCCGTCAGCTTGCAGCGGTTGTGCAAACGGATAGGATTGGCGTTCTTAGGAATGCTCTGGAGTTTGCGGGCTGCTTCGTAAGCCTCGGCGGGATCACCCTTACGGACAATCTCCTTCAGCGCGGCACGCTTCTCTGCATACTGAGCGACCATCTTTGCACGTTTCACTTCGCGTGCTACCATTGACTGCTTTGCCATATCTTAATCGTTTTTAGCGTTTTTGAACGGTAAACCAAACTCCTTCAGGAGGGCATAGCCTTCCTCGTCTGTCTTGGCGGTGGTGACGAACGTGATGTTCATGCCAAGGATGCGAGTGATGCTGTCGATGTTGATTTCAGGGAAGATAATCTGCTCCTGAATGCCCAGGGAATAGTTGCCCTGACCATCGAACTTGCTCTCGATGCCCTTGAAGTCGCGGATGCGGGGCAAAGCCACGCGCACGAGGCGCTCCAGGAACTCATACATACGCTCGCGACGCAATGTCACCATCACGCCCACGGGCATCTTCTTACGAAGCTTGAAGCTGGCGATATCCTTCTTGGACACCGTAGCAACTGCTTTCTGGCCAGTAATAGCCGTAAGCTCAGCAATAGCCACGTCGATGATCTTCTTGTCCTGAGTAGCCATACCCAGACCTTCGTTGACGACGATCTTCTTCAGTACTGGAACCTGCATAGGTGAAGAGTACTGGAACTTCTTCATCAAAGCCGGAGCAATGCGCTCGGCATATTCTTTCTTAAGACTTGCTGTATTTGCCATTACTTGATCTCCTCTCCTGATGATTTAGAATAACGAACCAACTTACCATTCTCGCCCATGCGACGACCAATGCGGGTGGGCTTGTTCGTCTTAGGATCCAACACATTCAGATTGGAAATGTGGATGGGAGCTTCCTGCTTCACAATGCCGCCCTGAGGGTGCTTGGCACTGGGCTTGGCGCTCTTGGACATCATGTTGACGCCCTCGACGATGGCACGCTGTTTCTCAATATCTACTTTCAAGACACGACCCGTCTTGCCTTTGTCTTCACCGGCGTTGACATAGACCATGTCACCTTTCTTAATATGTAACTTACTCATATTGCTGTTACGCTTTAATTGGTTAAAGAACCTCGGGAGCCAGTGAAACGACCTTCATGTTGACGGCACGGAGCTCACGGGCAACAGGGCCAAAAATACGACTAGCACGAAGTTCGCCTGTATTGGTCAGGAGGACGCATGCATTGTCATCAAAACGAATATAGGAGCCGTCAGCACGACGAATCTCTTTCTTGGTACGGACAATGAGAGCCTTCGACACGGTACCTTTCTTCAATTCGCTGGACGGAAGGACATCCTTCACGGAAACGACGATGATATCACCGACGGAAGCATAGCGACGTTTCGTTCCGCCAAGCACACGGATGCAGAGAGCCTCTTTAGCTCCACTGTTATCACACACTGTAAGTCTTGATTCAACCTGTACCATAATTACTTAGCCTTTTCAACGATTTCTACTACTCTCCATCTCTTCGTCTTGCTCAGAGGACGAGTCTCCATGATGCGCACGGTGTCACCGATTTCGCACTCATTCTTTTCATCATGTGCATGGTATTTTTTTGTCTTGGTGACAAACTTACCATAAATTGGGTGTCTTTCCTTATACTTGGCGGCAACGGTGATGGTCTTGTCCATCTTGTCGCTGACGACGACGCCCACTCTTTCTTTTCTTAAATTTCTAACTTCCATGAGGACCGTGTTTTATTTGTTGTTAAGCTCTCTCTGACGCAACTCAGTCATCATCCTCGCAATATCCCTGCGCAGTTTCTTAATCTGAGAGGGATTCTCCAGCGGAGAGATAGCATGGTTCAACACCATATTCTTATAGTTGGCACGCTCGGTATCGAGACGCTCAACTAACTCGTTCGTTGACAATTCTCTTACTTCTGCAATTTTCATAATACTGCTTTTTTCAGGTTCATACTTATTTTGTCGTATTATTCCTTGGAGAAGTCATAGTCACGACGTACCACAAACTTTGTCTTGATGGGCAGCTTCTGGGCACCGAGGCGAAGAGCCTCCTTAGCCACAGCGAAGGGAACACCATCAATCTCAATCAACATACGACCAGGGGTCACAGGAGCGACATAGCCTTCGACAGCACCTTTACCTTTACCCATACGCACGTCAGCGGGCTTCTTGGTGAAAGACTTGTCGGGGAATACGCGAATCCAGAGCTGACCCTGACGCTGCATGTAACGTGTCACGGCGACACGAGCAGCCTCAAGCTGGTGACCGGTAATCCAAATGGTATCCATGGCCTTGATGCCAAAGGAACCGAATGCAAGCTGGTTGCCGCGTTGCGCATTGTTCTTCTGCGCGCGGTGCTGCATTCTTCTGTATTTTGTTCTTTTCGGTTGTAACATAATCTTTCGTGGATTTAACGATTGCTATTTCTCTTCTTGTTAAACTTGCGAGGAGCACCGCCACCAGTAGGACGACCACTGTCCTTAGGCTGAGAGAAGTTAGGAGCAAGATCTCTCTTCTCATACACTTCGCCGCGGCAAATCCATACCTTCACGCCAAGGGCACCGACCTTCGTGACAGCCGTTGATTGACAATAATCGATATCGGCGCGGAAGGTGTGAAGCGGGGTACGTCCTTCCTTATACATCTCGGAACGGGCAATTTCTGCGCCGTTGAGACGACCCGAAATCTGAATCTTGATACCCTCGGCACCCATGCGCATGGTATTGGCAATAGCCATCTTAATGGCGCGACGATAGGCAATCTTACCTTCAAGCTGACGGGCGATGTTCGTTGCAACAATAGTAGCATCAAGCTCAGGTTTCTTAATCTCGAAGATGTTGATCTGGATGTCCTTGTCGGTAATCTTCTTCAACTCCTCTTTCAGTTTCTCAACATCCTGACCACCTTTACCGATAACAAGACCCGGACGGGCAGTGCAAACGGTGATGGTCACCAGTTTCAATGTGCGTTCAATGACAATCTTAGAGACGCTAGCCTTTGCCAGACGCTCGTTCAGGTATTCACGAATCTTGGTATCCTCTACCAAACGATCGCTATACTGTCCGTACCAACTCGAATCCCAACCTCTGATGATTCCTAAACGGTTGCTAATTGGATTTATCTTCTGTCCCATTTCTTAGTCTTGATTTTCATTAGTACTTTTGGTATCCACGAACAAAGTCACATGATTTGAACGCTTGCGAATACGGTATCCACGACCCTGAGGAGCGGGGCGCATACGCTTGAGGGTGGCTCCCCCATCCACATAGATCGTCGTAACGAACAGTTCGCCGGCCTCGGCTTTACGTTCGTTTTTCTGTTCCCAGTTGGCGATAGCGGAACGAAGCAGTTTCTCAACATCGGCAGCAGCGGCTTTGGTGGAGAACTTCAGGGTACCAAGCGCACGATTCACCTCCATGCCACGAATCATGTCACAGACGAGGCGCATCTTACGGGGAGACGAAGGAACGTCATTCAGCTTCGCAAAATACTGGGTCTTAAGGGCTTCTTTCCGCTTATCGGCGGCTAATTTTTTTCTTTTTCCCATTATTTTCTGTTTTTTATTGTCTATTAATACCCTGCTTACTTCTTGCGGTTACCGGCATGACCACGGAAGGTACGCGTGGGAGCAAATTCGCCCAGTTTGTGACCAACCATATTCTCTGTAACATAAACAGGAATGAAATTCTTTCCGTTGTGAACGGCAATCGTATGTCCCACGAAGTCGGGGGAGATGACGGATGCACGAGCCCAAGTCTTGACGACGGACTTCTTGCCGCTTTCATTCATTGCGAGAACCTTATTCTCGAGTGAAACGTTGATATACGGACCTTTTTTTAATGAACGACTCATAATTTACTCGGGTTAAAAGTTTTTACTTCTTCTTATTGGCTCTCTCAATGATATACTTCGACGAATGCTTCTTGGGAGCTCTTGTCTTCAGACCCTTTGCATAGAGTCCCTTACGTGAACGCGGATGACCACCAGATGCGCGACCTTCACCACCACCCATTGGGTGATCGACGGGGTTCATAACGACGCCACGGTTGTGGGGGCGACGACCCTGCCAGCGTGAACGACCAGCCTTACCAGAGCTTTCCAGACCGTGATCGGAATTGCCGACACTGCCGATAGTGGCTTTGCAGTCACCAAAAATCTTACGAAGCTCTCCCGAAGGCAGCTTGATAACACAGTAGTTGCCCTCACGGGAAGCCAACTGTGCGAAGTTGCCAGCGGAACGAACGAGAACAGCACCCTGTCCAGGGCGAAGTTCGATGTTGTGAATAACCGTACCGACGGGGATGTTCTTCAAGGGAAGAGTATTGCCGATTTCAGGGGCAACGTTCTCACCTGAAAGAATGGTCATACCGACTTGCAGACCGTTAGGTGCAATGATATACCTCTTCTCACCATCAGCGTAGAACAGAAGAGCGATACGGGCCGAGCGGTTGGGGTCGTACTCGATAGTCTTCACTGTGGCGGGAATGCCGTCTTTCTCTCTCTTGAAGTCGATGAAACGATACTTCTTCTTGTGTCCGCCACCCATGTAACGCATGGTCATCTTACCAGTGTTGTTGCGACCACCGGTTGAGCGCTTGCCACAAACGAGAGTTTTCTCTGGCACCGATGCAGTAATCTCTTCGAAGGTGCCAATAGTCTTATGCCTCTGCCCAGGGGTTGTGGGCTTAAATGTACGTACTGCCATTTCTTTTAGATGTTGCTATAAAAATCAATTGTGTCGCCATCCTTCAGGGTTACGATAGCTTTCTTGAAGGCGTTCTTGCGTCCCTGGACGAAGCCTTTCTTCGTATAGCGTGACGTATTCTTGCCAGCGTAGTTGATGGTATTGACGCTGACGACAGTCACGTTGTACGTGCTCTCTATTTCTTTCTTAATCTCAACCTTGTTAGCCTTGGGAGATACAATAAAGCCATAACGGCTAGACTTCTCGGAGATCGAAGTCATTTTCTCTGTCACCAGAGGTTTCACGATAATACTCATAGTCTTATGCCTCTACTTTATTGGTTAATACTCCTTCGATAACACTCAGCGCATTCTCAGTGACGACCATGACATCGGCATTGAGCACCTGATAGGTGTTGATGTCAGAGGCGATAGCGAGTTCGTTGCGCTGGAGGTTACGAGCCGACAGATACACGTTATAATTGGATTCCGGCAAAACGAAAAGTGACTTTTTGTCAGAAACTTTCAGATTCTTTGTGATTTCGACGAACTGCTTAGTCTTCGGGGCCTCAAAATTGAAGTCTTCGACTACCATGAGTGCGCCTTCCTTAACCTTGTAGGAGAGGGCTGAGCGGCGAGCAAGCTGCTTGACCTTCTTATTCAGTTTGAAACCATAATCGCGAGGCACTGGACCGAACACACGTCCGCCGCCGACAAGGACGGGAGACTTGATATCGCCACGACGAGCACCGCCGCCACCTTTCTGACGACCAAGCTTCTTCGTGGAGCCTGCAATTTCACTTCTCTGCTTTGATTTGTGGGTGCCCTGACGCTTGTTGGCCATAATTTGCTTCACGTCCAACCAGATAGCGTGGTCGTTGGGTTCAATCCCGAAGACAGCGTCGCTCAGAACGACTTTCTTACCGGTGTCTTCTCCCTTAATGTTATAAACACTGACTTCCATTATTTCTCAACAATTACGATTGAACCATTGTATCCGGGAACAGAGCCCTTAATAACGAGGACGTTCTGCTCGGGGATAACCTTCAGAACCTGCAAGTTGGCGACGGTAACGCGTTCGTTACCCATCTGACCAGCCATACGCATTCCTTTGAACACCTTTGCGGGGTAGGAACATGCGCCAATGGAACCTGGCTTGCGCTGACGGTTGTGCTGACCGTGTGTGGTCTGACCGACACCGCCGAAGCCATGTCTTTTCACTACGCCCTGGTAGCCCTTACCCTTCGATGTGCCAATGACATTGACAAAAGCGCTGTCACTGAACAGGTCGACGGTGATGACGTCACCCAGGTTGTACTCTTTTTCAAAATCCTTGAACTCGGCCAAGTGTCTCTTGGGGGTTACACCTGCTTTCTTGAAGTGTCCCATCAGAGGAGCGCTGGTGTTCTTCTCCTTGGCTTCTTCGAAACCAACCTGAACGGCAGCGTAACCGTCTTTCTCGACACTCTTAATCTGTGTAACGCAGCAAGGACCTACTTCGATAACGGTGCATGGAACATTCTTTCCAGCGGCATCGAAAACGGATGTCATTCCGATTTTTTTTCCTAATAATCCTGGCATTTCACTTTGATAATTTAATTAAACACTAATTGTTTTCTCTCTGTAACTTCATCAGACTTTGATCTCAACTTCCACACCCGAGGGGAGTTCGAGCTTCATCAGGGCGTCAACGGTCTTGGCGGTTGAGCCGTAGATGTCAATCAGTCGCTTGTAGCTGGCGAGCTGGAACTGCTCACGGGCCTTCTTGTTAACGAAGGTCGAGCGGTTGACGGTGTAGATGCGCTTGTGCGTGGGCAGGGGGATAGGGCCGCTGACGGTTGCACCTGTGCTCTTGACAGTCTTGACAATCTTCTCGGCGCTCTTGTCGACGAGGTTGTGGTCGTAAGACTTCAGTTTGATTCTAATTTTTTGACTCATACTTTTTTGTTACTTTGTTAATTTATTAAACATTGGGCGGCTCGTTAAGAGTCATTCGCTAACGGGCTGCCGTTACTTTTCTCTGTTTCCTTACCACTACCATTTCCTTACCTTATTATTATAATAGCTCCACACGGCCTCCCATGCTTTCCAAAACTTGTTTGGCTATGGGTTTGTTGACAGGCTCGTGGTGGTCGTAGGTCATGGTGCTTGTAGCACGTCCGCTGGTGATGTTACGCAACGCCGTCACGTAACCGAACATCTCTGCAAGGGGGACCTTGGCCTTGATGACGCGAGCACCGGAACGGCTGTTCTCCATGCCTTCCACCTGTCCACGACGCTTGTTGAGGTCACCGATGACGTCGCCCATATTTTCCTCAGGCGTAACCACTTCAAGGCGCATAAGCGGCTCGAGGAGTACGGGAGAGGCTTTGAGGCAAGCATTGCGGAAGGCCATCATGGCGCAGATTTCGAAGGAGAGCTGATCGCTGTCCACGGGATGCGAGGAGCCGTCAAGCAGGGTGACCTTAACAGAATCGATAGGGAATCCGCCGAGGACACCGTTGCGCATGGCGGTCTGGAATCCTTTTTCGACGGAGGGGATGAACTCGGTGGGGACATTACCGCCCTTGACTTCGTTGATGAACTGAAGTCCACCTTGTGTCCAATCCTCATCGACGGGACCCACTTTGACGACAATGTCGGCAAACTTACCACGACCGCCCGACTGTTTCTTGTACACCTCGCGAAGCTCAACCTCCTGAGTGAGCGCCTCCTTGTAGCTAACCTGGGGCTTACCCTGGTTGCACTCCACATTGAACTCACGACGCAGACGGTCAAGCAGGATGTCGAGGTGGAGTTCGCCCATACCGGAGATAATGGTCTGGCCAGTCTGATCGTCGGTACGCACGGTAAAGGTGGGGTCTTCCTCAGCCAGCTTGGCAAGTCCGTTGGCGAGCTTGTCAATATCTTTCTGGCTTTTGGGCTCGACGGCAATACCGATGACGGGCTCAGGGAAGTCCATTGATTCCAGCACAATGGGAGCGTCCTCGTCGCAGAGAGTGTCGCCCGTGCGGACGTCCTTTAACCCCACAGCAGCGCCGATATCACCTGCAGAGATGAAATCGACGGGATTCTGCTTGTTGCTGAACATCTGGAAGATACGCGACACGCGCTCTTTCTTGCCCGAGCGGGGGTTATAGACGTAGGAGCCGGCGCTGACGATACCGCTATAGACACGGAAGTAGATGAGCCGTCCGACGTAAGGGTCGACGGCGATCTTGAATGCGAGTGCAGCAGTGTGGTCGTCCTCGCTGGGGGTGCGTGCTATCTCGGCGCCCGTACGGGGATTAGTACCCGTGATGTGGCCGTTATCGAGGGGTGAGGGCAGGAAGGCGCAAACATAGTCAAGAAGTGTCTGAACGCCCTTGTTTTTGAACGACGAGCCGCAGACCATAGGAACGACAGCCATCTTGAGGGTACCGATGCGGGCGCAGCGGATAATTTCCTCCTCCGTGAGCGAGGCGGGATCGTCGAGGTACTTCATAGCCACCTCGTCGTCGAACTCAGCCACATTGTCGATAAGCTTTTCGCGCCATTCCTGAGCCTCGGCTTTCATGCCTTCGGGAATCTCCTCCACAGAATAGTCAGCTCCTAAGGTCTCGTCGTGCCAATAAATGGCTTTCATGCGGATGAGGTCCACAACGCCTTTGAAATTTACTTCGGCTCCGATGGGTATAACCACAGGGCAGGGATTGGCGTGGAGGATGTCACGTATCTGGCTGAGCACGCTGAAGTAGTCGGCTCCGTTGCGGTCCATCTTGTTGACGTAGGCAATACGGGGAACGTTGTACTTGTCAGCCTGGCGCCAGACAGTCTCCGACTGGGGTTCGACACCGCCCACGGCACAGAACGTGGCGACGGCGCCGTCGAGCACGCGCAACGAGCGCTCTACTTCGGCGGTGAAATCGACGTGTCCCGGAGTGTCAATCAAATTAATCTTGTACTGATTGCCATTCCAGTTCCAGTGTGTGGTGGTAGCTGCAGAGGTGATGGTGATGCCGCGCTCCTGTTCCTGTTCCATCCAGTCCATAGTGGCAGCGCCGTCGTGCACCTCGCCTATCTTGTGGGTCAGGCCCGTATAGTAGAGGATGCGCTCGGACGTAGTCGTCTTACCGGCGTCAATATGTGCCATGATACCGATATTACGTGTCAGATGGAGGTCCTGGTGCGACATTGGTTTTCTGCTCTCAATAGTGGGTTAAGGTTCTATTTTCTTAGAAGCGGAAGTGTGCGAAAGCACGGTTAGCCTCAGCCATACGGTGCATGTCTTCCTTGCGCTTGAAGGCGCCGCCCTGGTTGTTGAAGGCATCCATGATCTCAGCTGCGAGCTTGTCGGCCATAGTCTTGCCGCCACGCTTGCGAGCGTAACCGATCATATTCTTCATGCTGATGCTCTCTTTACGGTCGGGACGAATCTCAGTAGGCACCTGGAAAGTGGCACCACCGATGCGGCGGCTCTTGACCTCCACCTGAGGGGTGATATTGTCGAGGGCTTTTTTCCAGATTTCAAGGCTGCTGAGCTCGTTGTCGGCCATCTTGGTGCCGACGAGGTTGAGGGCGTTGTAGAAGATTTCGTAGGATGTGTTCTTTTTGCCGTCGTACATCAGGTGATTGACGAACTTGGAGACTTTGACGTCACCATAGACGGGGTCGGGAAGAATGACCCGCTTCTTGGGTTTTGCTTTTCTCATTGTTTTGTTTAACTTGTTGTTTGGCTGGTCGCTTCAACGGGTCCCGCTGGACTGGTTTACTCAACCTTGGGTTTGTTGTTTATTTTTTCTTTGCAGCTTTGGGTCGTTTGGCGCCGTACTTGCTGCGACGCTGGAGACGTCCACTGACGCCAGCGGTGTCGAGGGTACCGCGAACGATGTGATAACGGACACCAGGAAGGTCCTTGACACGTCCGCCACGGACAAGCACGATGCTGTGCTCCTGAAGGTTGTGACCTTCACCGGGGATGTAGCTGTTGACTTCCTTGAGGTTTGTGAGTCGCACACGTGCGACCTTACGCATAGCCGAGTTAGGCTTCTTGGGGGTAGTGGTGTACACACGGACACAAACGCCACGACGCTGGGGACAACTGTCCAAAGCGGGGCTTTTGCTCTTGTCCTTGAGCACCGTGCGACCCTTGCGCACTAATTGCTGAATGGTTGGCATTGTTTTAAATTTTAAGTTATATAATTGAAATTGTTTTCTTTCAGTGCGGTCTTTACATTTTGGGGTGCAAAGATACTGCTTTTTTTTTATTCCACAATGAAACTGCGCCGTTTTTTTATAAAAAAAGCTAAAAAAAGCAAAAAACGGCACTCGGAATCCCTGAATCGTCAGGAAAATCCGAGTGCAAAAGAAAAAATTCGAGATTTAAGAGCGCCTAGCAGCGGAAGGCATCAAACAGCTATGCTTCGCCCTTGAAGGCGCCCGCGGGGGGAATGAAGGTGCCGCGGTTTTCGGGCATGCGGATGGTGCCGAACTGACTTTCGTACTTGCCGATGTTGTCCTGCAGGGCAAGGAGGAGGCGCTTGGCATGCTCAGGAGTAAGGATGACGCGGCTCTTTACCTGGCCTTTGGCGACACCGGGCAGCACACGCACAAAGTCAAGGACAAACTCGCTGCTGCTGTGCGAAATAACGGCGAGGTTAGCATAAGTGCCCTCGGCAACTTCGGGCTTAAGTTCAATCTGGAACTGATTTTCGGGTTTCTTATTATCCATATCGTTTTGCGTTTAAGGGTTATTTGTGGGGCGAAGGTACGGCTTTTTCCTGAAACCACAAAAAGATTTCCCCCTCAAACTCAAAGGAAAGAAAGATTATTTAGCACTTTGCGTTGAAAAATCAACGTTTGAATCTGCGAGTTCAGAAGATTGCGCTGTGAAAACAGAAGTTTCTACCCAGCCGCAGTCCCTATTAATAATATTATAAAAGGAACGCGCGCGAAAGGGAAAAGCAGCTCCAATCCTTTGCAATCTGCAAAAAAAGCCTTACCTTTGCGCTCAGAATACACAAGACACCCCAAAATGATTACACAAGACCAACTGAAAGATGCCCGAGAACGCGTGGAAGCGCTCCATCGCTATCTGGCTATCGACGACAAGCTCATCCAGGTGGAAGAGGAGCAGCTACGCACTCAGGTGCCCGGCTTCTGGGACGATGCCAAGAAAGCCGAAGCACAGATGAAGAAGGTCAAAGCGCTACAGAGCTGGATAGACAACTACAAGGAAGTCAAGTCGCTCTGCGACGAGTTGGAACTCTCAATGGACTTCTACCGCGACGAGCTGGTGACGGAGGCCGAGGTGGACGAAGCCTACGACAAGACCATTCAGGCCATTGAAGCCTTGGAGCTCAAGAACATGCTGCGCGACGAAGCCGACAACATGGACTGCGTACTGAAAATCAACAGCGGCGCAGGCGGCACCGAGGCGCAGGACTGGGCCAGCATGCTCATGCGCATGTACCTCCGCTGGGCCGAGGCAAACGGCTACAAAACTTCCATACAAAACCTTCAGGACGGCGACGAGGCCGGCATCAAGACCGTCACCATCCAGGTCGAAGGCCCTTACGCCTACGGATACCTCAAGGGCGAGAATGGTGTCCACCGGCTCGTCCGCGTCAGCCCCTACAACGCCCAGGGCAAGCGCATGACCTCCTTTGCCAGCGTCTTTGCCACCCCGCTTGTCGACGACTCCATCGAGGTGGAAATCGACAACTCGAAACTCTCGTGGGACTACTTCCGCAGCGGAGGTGCGGGCGGGCAGAACGTCAACAAGGTCTCCAGCGGCGTGCGCCTGCGCTACCAGTACAAAGACCCTTACACGGGCGTCGAGGAGGAAATCCTCATCGAGAATACCGAGACGCGCGACCAGCCGAAGAACAAGGAGAACGCCCTGCGCCTGCTCAAGTCACAACTCTACGACCGTGAGCTCCAGCATCGCATGGAGGAACAGGCCAAAGTGGAGGCGGGCAAGAAGAAAATCGAGTGGGGCTCGCAGATACGCTCGTACGTCTTCGACGACCGCCGCGTCAAGGACCATCGCACAGGCTATCAGACCAGCGATGTCAACGGCGTCATGGACGGAAAGATTGACGGATTCATTAAAGCCTGGCTAATGGGCTCGCAGGAGGAATAACATGGAAATCGAACGAAAATTCCTCGTCCTCGACGACAGCTACAAGCAGCTTGCCTATGCCCACAGCGAAATCCTGCAAGGCTACATTAGCCGCAGTTTAGGCCGCACCGTGCGCATCCGCCTGCGCAGCTATACCGATGAGAAGAAGGCCTATCTCACCATCAAAGGCCCCAGCACCGACGGCATCAGCCGTTACGAATGGGAGCGCGAAATCCCCTACGACGAAGCCCTCGAGCTCTTTGCCATTTGCCAGCCGGGCCGCATCGTCAAGACGCGCTGGCTCGTCCGCAGCGGGCGCCACACCGTCGAAGTCGATGAGTTCCATGAGCAGAACGACGGCCTTGTCTTTGCCGAAATCGAGCTTGCCGCCCCTGACGAGCCCTACGAGCGCCCCCCTTTCCTCGGCGACGAGGTCACCGGCGACCCGCACTACTACAACGGCTACATCTCGCAGCACCCTTACAGCACGTGGGAGAAAGAGTAATCCCCGCTGCCTGAAAAGAAAAATAAGCCCTTGCAACGCATCGTTTGCAAGGGCTTATTACATGGTTTGTCCGACGTTCCTAAATCCTTGGCGTATGGCAAATGTGGATGATGTGAGCCACGATGTAGATGCCAAGGCCGTAGCACATGGGGATAAGCGTCGTCTTGTATCCGCCATAGAGAACACTCTGCGCCACATTGCCCGCCTGCTGCATGTAGCCGAAAATCTGATTGATTCCGAGGATACTGAACAGGACACCTGCTGCTAAGGCAATGCTTCCGATACTGCGCACCCAGGCGGGAGCCTTCCAAGCGGCCAGGAACAATAGCGCGAGGAAGAGAGTGAGGATGGACATGAAGATCATGTTTCCTTCAAAAAACATTTCTGAGATTTTTGTTGACATAAGCATCACGTTTTTGGAGTTAAACAATTCTTTTTTGCAGCTGCTGGGCACAAAGGTAGGGAGATCTTGACGACGCGCCAAAAAATTGCCCCGTTAAAACCCCTCATCCGGGTGTCGAATCCCCTTATACGGGGATTTTTCACCTCAACAGTGGCTTTTGTCTGCATAGAAATGCCTATCTTTGCAACCGTTATGAAACAATTCGCCATCCACGCCCTCTACTGGGCGACATCCCTGCTGCTGTTAGCTGTCATCATCTGCAGCACGGGCTACCGCTTTCCCGAAGCCCTGCTGCTCAGCACCTCGCTCCTACCCTTTGCCATGCTCCTTCGCCAGATGACTGCCCGCATCAACTTCACGGCCAACCGTTGCGAAGCCGTCAAATCGCTCCTCTTTACCCTGTTTTTCACCCTCACGATGGCCCTCCTTGCCATCCACCTCGCCCATACCGCTATCCGCTATATCTACCACCAGATGCCCACGTCGGGCCACGGCATTCCTCCAATGCTTCTCAACCCCGTCTTCCTCCTGTCTATGCTCGTCCTGCTAACAACGGGCGACTATGGCCTAGGCCATCTCTTGAGGCGCCGCCTGCCCGAGGCCGACGAGACGATAACCTTCGTCAGCGACCGTCAGAGCACAACGCTTATGAGGAGCGAGATTCTCTACATTGAGAGCTGCGACACGGAGGTGTGGATTCACGCTACGGACGACCGTCGTTTTCGTAACAAGACCGCCATCTCGTCGTGGGCCAATCTGCTTGGTCCCGAGTACCTTCGCATCCATCGTTCCTACCTCGTGCGGCTCTCCGCCTGCACGGGGATGGACCGCGACAATGTGCTTCTCGGCGATGTCCGCCTCCCCGTTTCCCGCAAATACAAGGCTGTCGTACAACAGAGCCTCAAGGCCACCTCCACCAATCAATAAAAGACAGCTTAGCAAAAGCAAAGCAAAAAAGGCTGTCTTTCAAGGGGAACAGCCTTTTAGGGAAATAAGGGCAGAGAAGGGCGACGATTCTACATCACCTCCTCTTGATGCAACGTCACATTTTCATCAAGTCCGTTTCGGTGACGAAGGTGAGGCTGTTGTTGCGCACCACCTCGCGCACGGCGCTAAGGTCGCTGCAACGCAGCACCAGCACCAGCCTGTGCCCGAAGTTGAAGCAATACATGTACTCGATGTTGATGCCGCGACGCGTGAACAGTTCCACCACCCGTGCGAAGTCCGCAGCCTGCGGCTCAACGGAGATGGCGACGACTTCGTTCAGCGACACCAGCACGCCGTTGTCCTTCAGCACCTTATAGGCCTTCTGCTGGTCGGAGGTAATAAGGCGCATGAGGCCATAGTCGCTCGTGTCAGCTATCGTGGCGCTAACGATGTGCACGTCAGCCTTACTGAGGACAGCCAGCAGCTCGCTCAGCCGTCCATACTTGTTCTCCAGGAAAAGGGAAATTTGTTTGATAGTCATGGTTTCAGATTTTTAGTGGTTCTTTCTCATATCCTTGACGCGCACGGCCTTGCCCTCGCTCCTGGGCAGCGAGCCTGGCGCTACGAGACGCACGCGTGGCGTCAGCAGAATCTCGTCCTTCAGCTGTCGGGTAATCTCCTTCGTCAGGGCCGTCAGCGAGCCGTAGTCGTCGGTAATGCTGGCAAGCTCCACCTCCACCGTCATTTCGTCGTTATCGCCGACGGTTTCGATGGAAATCAGGTAATCGCTGCCCAGCTCGGGGAAGCCCATCAATATCTTCTCAATCTGGACGGGGAAGATGTTGACGCCCTTCACAATCATCATGTCGTCCGAGCGGCCCTTGAAACGGTCGATGCGCCGATGCGTACGTCCGCAGGGGCACGAGCCTGTGAGGAAGCGCGTGAGGTCGCGCGTGCGGTAGCGCAACAGGGGCATACCCTCGCGCCGTAGCGTTGTCAGCACCAGTTCGCCTACCTCACCGTCAGGCACGGGCTCTAGCGTCACAGGATCGACTATCTCCACGAGGTAGTAGTCCTCCCAGATGTGCAGGCCGTTCTGCTCCTTGCACTCGAAGGCCACGCCTGGGCCATTCATCTCACTCATGCCGAAGCAGTTATATGCCTTCACGCCCAAGAGTTCCTCAATTCTCCTGCGTTGCTCTTCGCTGTGCGGCTCGGCGCCAATGATGAGGGTTGTCAGCTTGGTATCCTTCGCAGGGTCGATGCCCTCCTCGTGGAACACGGCAGCCAAGCGGGTGGCATACGAGGGAATGGCGTGGAGAGCCGTCGAGCCGAAGTCCATGATGAACTTTATCTGGCGCTTACTGTTACCCGCAGCCGCAGGCACCGTCATAGCTCCCAGCAGCTCGGCTCCGTACTGGATGCCCAGACCACCCGTGAACATGCCGTAGCCGCTGGTGTTTTGGATGACATCGGTGTCCCTGAGTCCCACCATATACATGCACCTCGCCACCTGGTTTGCCCAGGCGTCAAGGTCGGCCTGTGTGTGGCACACCACCGTGGGGTTGCCCGTCGTGCCCGACGAAGAGTGTACACGCACAATCTTCTCCAGCGGTACTGCGCACAGGCCGAAGGGGTAGTGGCTACGCAGGTCGTCCTTCGTGGTGAAGGGGAGCCGGCGCAGGTCATCCAGCCCCGTGATGCTCTCGGGCGTAATGCCACGCTCGCGCAAAATGGGTTCATAGAATGGCGAAGCCATAGCCCGCCTTACCGTCTCGCGTAACCGTTCGATCTGCAACGCCGTGAGTTTCTCCCGCGACATTGTCTCATACTCTGGTTCCCAGTATTTTCCGTCCTTCATTCGTTATAGGGTTTTAAGTGAATGCTGATAAATTCGCGCAAAATTACGGATTATTGTGAAGAAATCCAAAAAAATGCACTACCTTTGCGAACTTTTTCAAAATAACCATCCTTATGAAGAAACTCCTACTTGGCGACCAGGCCATTGCCCAAGGTGCACTCGATGCCGGGCTGAGCGGCGTCTATGCCTATCCTGGCACGCCATCCACCGAAATCACCGAATACATCCAGGAGTGGTGCAAGCACCACCCCACGTCCTCCGTCCATAACCGCTGGTGTACCAACGAGAAGACCGCCATGGAGGCGGCACTCGGAATGAGCTACGCCGGCAAGCGCGCGCTGGTGTGCATGAAGCACGTGGGCATGAACGTCTGTGCCGACGCCTTCGTCAATAGCGCCGTCACGGGCGTCAACGGCGGCGTCATCGTCCTCGCTGCCGACGACCCTTCTATGCACAGTAGCCAGAATGAGCAGGACAGTCGCTTCTACGGCAAGTTCGCCCTTATACCCATCCTGGAGCCCTCGAACCAGCAGGAGTGCTACGACATGATGGCCTACGGCTTCGACCTCTCTGAGCGTCTGCACCTGCCGGTGCTGATGCGCATCGTCACCCGTCTGGCTCATAGCCGTGCCGTGGTTCAGATTAGCGAGACTGCTCGCCCCGAAAATCCCCTCTCCGACCCTGCCGATCCTGCCGGATGGGTGCTGCTGCCCGCCCGCGCTCGCCGCAAATACAACGAGCTTATTGCTGCCCAGCCCCTCCTTCAGGAGAGCAGCGCAAACAGCCCCTTCAATAAAGTCCTTAACGACCCTAAGGACTTTAAAGACCTTAAGGACAGCAAGGCTGTCATCGCCACAGGCATCGGCTACAACTACCTGATGGAGAACTACCCCGACGGTGCCCCTTTCCCCGTGCTGAAGCTCTCGCAATACCCGCTCCCGCAGCAAGTCGTCACCGACCTTGCCGCACAGTACAAGGAGCTGCTCGTCATCGAGGACGGCCAGCCCTTCATCGAGGAACAGCTGATAGGTGTTCTCCCCTCCGCAAACGTCATCCACGGCCGTCTCGACGGCACGCTGCCCCGTGCAGGCGAACTCAATCCCGATAACGTCAAACAAGCTCTCGGCCTTCCTTCGGCTCAGGCATTTACCTCCTGCGATACTGTCGTGGGCCGTCCGCCCGCCCTCTGTCAGGGTTGCGGCCACCGCAGCGTCTACGAGGCGCTGAACAAGGTGCTGGCCAACTATCCAGGCAGCCACGTCTTCGGCGATATCGGCTGCTATACCCTCGGCGCCCTGCCCCCCTATCAGGCGCTCCACTCGTGCGTCGATATGGGTGCTTCCATCACCATGGCCAAGGGTGCTGCCGACGCGGGCATCTTCCCCGCTATTGCCGTCATCGGCGACTCCACGTTTACCCATAGCGGCATGACGGGTCTCCTCGATGCCGTCAACGAGAACAGCCCCATCACCGTCGTCATCTCCGACAATCTCACCACGGGCATGACGGGCGGTCAGGACTCCGCGGGCACCAACAAGTTCGAGGCCATCTGCCGCGGCTTGGGCGTTGCCGACGAACATCTCAAGGTCGTCGTCCCCCTGCCCGCCAACATGGACGAGATCACCCGCATCCTCCGCGAAGAGATTGAGTACAAGGGCGTCTCCGTCATCATCCCGCGCCGCGAGTGCATCCAGACCTTCGCCCGCCATGCCCGCGAAAAGAAAAAAGGGTTGTAAGCCCCTTAACCTTGGTCAAGCTAAAATAAAACCCTTAAACTCTTAAACCCAGACAACAATGAAAACCGACATCATACTCGCAGGCGTAGGTGGCCAGGGCATCCTCAGCATCGCCACCATCATCGGCCAGGCCGCCCTCGACCAAGGCCTCTACATCAAGCAGGCCGAAGTACACGGCATGAGCCAGCGCGGCGGCGACGTGCAGTCGAACCTGCGCATCTCTTCCGACCCCATTTTTAGCGACCTCATCCCCCTCGGCGGCGCCGACGTCATCATCGCCATGGAGCCGATGGAGGCGCTGCGCTATCAGCCCTACCTCAGCAAGGAGGGATGGGTCATCACCGCCACGTCGCCCTTCGTCAACATACCCAACTACCCCGACGTCGAGGCCGTGAACGCCTCGCTGGCCAAGCTGCCCAAGGTGGTCCGCATCGACATCGAGGCCCTCGCCAAGGCCAACAAGATGCCGAAGGCTGCCAACATGATACTGCTCGGCGCCGCTGCCGATGCCCTCGGCATGGACTTCGACCTGCTGAAGGCCGCCGTCCGTACCGTCTTTGCAGCCAAGGGCGATGCCATCGTAGAAATGAACCTCCGCGCCCTCGAGATAGGCCGCGAAAACAAAGGATAATTATCAATTATCAATTATCAATTCCCAAATGACCACCCCCTTCAGCAAAACCCGCATCGACCAGCTCCTCCAGGAGATGGAGATTAAAGACCTCAACAAGGCCTCCATCCGCCAGATTGGCGCCATTGCCCGCACCATGGAACAGGAGACGGGGCAGGAATACATCCACTTCGAGATGGGTATCCCAGGCCTGCCGCCCTCGGCCGTAGGCGTCGAGGCCGAAATCGCCGCCCTGCGTCGCGGCGTCGCCTCCAAGTATCCCAACATCGAGGGCATCGACGAGCTCAAGACCGAAGCCTCGCGCTTCGTCAAGGCCTTCATCGACACCGACATCGCCCCCAAGGGCTGCATCCCCACCACGGGTTCCATGCAGGGCGTCTTTGCCGCCTTCATGCTCTGCACGCAGCTCAACCCCGTGCGCGACACCATACTCTACATCGACCCGGGCTTCCCCGTCCAGAAGATGCAGGCTGCCGTCATCGGCGCTAAGACGGTTTCGTTCGACGTGGCCGACTACCGCGGCGCCGACGCCCTGCGTCCCAAGCTGGAGGAGGTGCTCTCCTCTGGCCGCGTCTGCTGCCTCATCTACAGCAACCCCAACAACCCCTCGTGGATGTGCCTCAAGGACGACGAGCTGCAGGTCATCGGCGAACTCGCCACGAAGTACGACGTCATCGTCATCGAAGACCTCGCCTACATGACCATGGACTTCCGCCGCCCGCTCGGACGTCCTTTCCAGCCGCCGTTCCAGGTCACCGTCAGCCGCTACACCGACAACTACATCCTCATGCTCTCGGGCTCGAAGATGTTCTCCTACGCCGGCCAGCGTATCGCCGTGGCCTGCATCTCCGACGCGCTCTTCCGCCGCAGCTACCGCGCCTTGGCCGACCGCTACGGCATCAGCCGCTTCGGCGCCGTCTATGCCTACAACATGCTCTACACCCTCTCGTCGGGTGTCAGCCACAGCGCCCAATGCGCCATGGCCGCCATGATGCGTGCTGCCACCGACGGCGAATACCGCTTTGTTGACGACGTCCGCGAATATGCCCGCCGCACGGCCCGCATCAAGGAGATTATGCTCCCCTACGGCTTCAGCGTCGTTTACGACCGCGACCAGGACGAGCCCGTTTCCGACGGCCTCTTCTTCACCATCGGCTATTGTGGCATGGAGGGTGGCGAGCTGCTGCGCGAACTGCTCTACTACGGCATCACGGGCATCGTCCTCAGCACCACGGGCAGCACTCGCCAGGGCATCCGTGCCTGCTGCAGCAACATGCAGGAGCACCACTACCCCCTCCTCGCCGACCGCTGCCGCCTCTTCGCCGCCGACCACCCGTAAACACGGGACAAGAAAAAAACGCCGATTTTTACGTCGGTAATAGGATTTTATGTATATTTGCACTCGAATTTGCAAATCAATAGCATGAATCCTCACCTCCCCTCCTCCCTCCGGCGGCTTTTCGCTGTCCTCTCCCTTCTCCTTTGCCTCACCTGGGCAAACGCCCAGAATATCTCCATAAAGAGTTTCAAGCTCCTTCCCACCGACTTGACCGCCAATCTGGAAGGTACGAAGGAGATTGACCAGAATGGCGAAACAGCTGCACTCATCAAGGTCATCACCACCGAAACGGGATTTGTCTTCGACGTCGGCATGCTGGGCATCGTCCGTCAGATACAACAGGTAGGCGAGATTTGGGTATATGTCCCCCACGGCGTCCAGCGCATCAGCATCAACCACCAGAAGTTGGGCCGTCTTGCCGAGCCTTATTACTTCGATATTCCCATCGAGGCGGCTCGCACCTACGAGTTGGAACTGACCACCAATCGTGTCAAGACCATCATCGAGGAAGATGCCGGCGGAGGCTATGTGGCGCTGAAGGTGACGCCCCCAACGGCAATGGTTTTTGTGGACGACCAGGCGCGGGCGTTAGGCCCCGACGGCACCCTCTCCCTATTCCTGCTCTACGGCACCCACACCTATCGTGTGGAGGCGCCGGGCTACAAGCCCGAGAGCGGCACGCTGAACATCACCTCCGACGAGACGCAGACCCTCTCCATCAACCTCCAATCTACAGCCTCCTCCCTGACGCTCACCACCCCCATGGCCGATGCCGAGATTTGGGTGAACAACGAGCGGAAAAGCGTAGGTAGTTGGACGGGCGCACTCCCTGCGGGATCCTATGTCATCGAGACTCGTAAGGCTGGCTGCCGCACACAACGCACTACCGTCACCCTCGCCGAGAACGAGGAGCGCACGCTCACCCTTCAGGCCCCTGAGCCCATCTTTGGCCGCCTCCGTGCCGAGAGCAGCCCCGTTGAAGTGGAGGTCTGGTTAGGCAACACTAAGCTCGGCACCTCTCCCGGCGTCATCAATAACGTCCCCGTCGGAACCCACTCGCTACGCTTTGTCAAGGAGGGTTATGAGAGCCAGACCGTCGAGGTCACCATCGAGGAGGGCAAGATTGCCACAGCCTCCGCGACACTCAAAGCCTCTTCCCAGCCCTCCCCTGAAGGGAAGGGAGCCCGGCAGGAGAAGCAGAAGGACAAGTCACCCCTTCAAGCGGGGAAGGCTTCTAACGCCCGTCTGTTCTCTCCGCTTTCTCTCTATGCCGGCGCAGACCTTCAGATAGGAGCCCCCCTTGCAGCCGGAGCCTCGTTGGGCGGCTACCTGTCGGGATTCAACATCGAAGCCTCATTCGGCATCCCCTTTGGCGGAACAAACTCCCCCGTCCCTGTCGAATGGACGATTTTGGACAACGAGGGATTCGCCGAGAGCACCTTCACCCAATCCTACAGTTCCTCGTTTATTACGAGCGGGCACATCGGTTACGGCATCCCTGTGGCGCGATTCCTGCGGCTGACCCCGCGCGTAGGCGTTTCCGCCTATACCATCAAAAGCAGCTCGGGCAGTCCCTACACCCAGACCACCTATGTCCTCTCCGGCGTTGCAGCCCTACGCACAGAGGTTGCCTTCAACCAAAGGCTGGGCATCCACATCACCCCACAGTACAACCTTCCCCTCAGTCGGGGTAAAATCTCACAAGATATAGGCCGAGCCTCGTCCGACATCAATCGCTGGAACAACGGCTTCTACCTCTCCGTCGGCCTCTGGATAAACCTGTTCTCCGCTAAATGAAAACTGCTATGATGAACAAGTCCCGTTCCCTCCTTCTTCTGTCCGTCCTCGCCGTCCTTTTTGCTGCCTGCGAAGAGGGCATCATCGATAACGCCATCCTCTCTCAGGACTACATCGAGCCCGAGTACTCCATCTCCGTATCCCCAGGCGAACTCTCTTTCCCCGCCGAAGGTGGTGAAGAAGATATAACACTTGAACTAACCCGAAGCCTTTCCTGGACAGCAACCACCAACGACTCCTGGATAACTCTGCCAACCCATTCGGGAGACGACAGCCCTACTTCCGTTATCCACATCCTTGTGGCAGAAAACACCTCGCTCGAAAGCCGCACAGAGACGATCTCTTTCAAGACCAGAGGAAAAACCGCCACCCTGACTGTTAGACAGGAGGGTGTAGAACCGTTCCTCTCCACAG
Source organism: Bacteroidaceae bacterium (assembly GCA_016291905.1). Taxonomy (GTDB): domain Bacteria; phylum Bacteroidota; class Bacteroidia; order Bacteroidales; family Bacteroidaceae; genus UBA1189. The sequence goes on along the minus strand of JAEEZS010000040.1, from coordinate 29,884 downwards.
ATGTTCAGACGCTCACCTTCCCTTCCGATGGAGGCGCGCAGCAGGTGCAAATCTCTACCAACGGGAATTGGACGGCTACGACTAAATCCGAGTCGGCCTTCTCCGTTTCCCCAGCCTCCGGCACGGGCGAGGGAACCTTGACGGTAACTGCGGCAGAGAACGAAACCGCCGTCTTACGTTGGGAGACGCTCACACTTACAAGCGGCACCCTGACCGTTTCCATTACCCTTCTCCAGCAGGCGAAGCCCGATCTGAACGGCCATGCCTACGTCGATCTTGCCCTTCCCTCGGGATTACTCTGGGCAACGTGCAACGTGGGTGCCACCACGCCCGAGGAATACGGCGACTATTTTGCCTGGGGCGAAACTGCAAAGAAGAATTCCTACACTTGGGCCAACTACAAGTGGAGCGATGGCAGCATGCAGTCCCTCACCAAGTATAATAATAGGAACGACTACGGCATCGTCGATAACCTTTCGGAACTCCTTCCCTCCGACGATGCTGCCGTCGTCAACTGGGGCGGTTGCTGGCGCATGCCCACCTATGCCGAGTGGGAGGAACTCTGCAATACCGACAACTGCACATGGACGCCGATTAACAACAATGGCCATTGCGAAGGGTACAAAGTCACCAGCACACGCAATGGCAACTCCATCTTCCTTCCCGCAGCAGGCCTCTACACCGAGTCTGGCTTCGACCGTGCCGGCCTGAACGGTTACTTCTGGGCCTCCACGCTATTCTCTGTCCCTGACCAAGGCTGCGGCCTGTACTTCGACGATGCCGGCCATCCCCATGCCTTCAGCCGATACCAGGGCCTCAGCGTCCGTCCCGTCGGAAAGATGACGCTCCACTTCTCCCTCATGCCGACATCCGTCAACTTCCCCGCAGCGGGCAGTAGTGAAACGCTTTCCATAACGGCCAACCAGCCTTGGACGGTCACCACCTCCGATGCATGGCTCACACTCTCGGCCGATGCTGGCACAGGTGATGCCACACTCGATGTGACAGCCGAGGAGAACACCTCCATCACCCGCCGCACAGGCACGGTTGCCTTCCAGACGGGCGCCACAACCTATACTGTCACTATTTCGCAAGAGGGTGCCACTCTTAGCGTCACCCCCGAATCGCTCTCATACTCAGCAGCGGGCGGAAGCGAGACAGTTACGATAACCTCCAACCAATCGTGGACAGCCACCACCAGCGATGCCTGGCTCACCCTCTCAAACACCTCGGGCGAGGGTAATGCCACGCTCACAGTGACATCAGAGCTGAACACCTCTATCGCTGAGCGCACGGGCGAGGTAACCTTTACCGCTGGCGGAAGCACCTATACGGTCAGAATAACGCAGATGGGCACAGACCCCATCATTGGGGCTGACGCTTATGTTGGCACCTACACCGCTACGTTCCTAGACGACGGCAAGAAGGAAGGCTCCGCAGAAGTCACCCTCACCAAGGTGGACGACAATACCGTCAGCATGACAGGTCTGTTTGGTTCCAAGTATGAGCTTGAGGACACCGGCATCATGCTCAACCTCTTCGGTGGCCTGCTCTACTTCCAGCCTGACCAAGTGATGGGTAAGAACAAGTATGACAATGAAGTCTATGCCTATTCCTACAGCAGCGAAACGGGTTACTATTACAATAAGGCTATGCTCGTTGGCGGCTTCAAGGAGAATGGCGACATCCAGTTTGTCAACTATTCCTACAACGATGAAAATGCTGTTGATGGTTTCATCAACGTTTTCATGGTTGGTGAAAACGGACCGTATCTTGGTGCCGACTACATACCCTGTAACGTTGTGCTGAAGGCCGCTGAGCAAGCTGAGGCTCCCGCCAAGAGCATTAAGTCGGTGGTTGAGTCGCTGAATGATGCCCGCACGTTCTTCGACGTGAAGGCCAGCAACACCAAGAGCTTCATCCGCAAATAAGTAAGATATAAATCTTATCTGCAAATCCCCGAGGGGCGCGCTACGGTGCGCCCCTCTTTTATGTTTCCTTGTATATTGTTTAACGTGAGGTTGGCATAAAAGACGTTCATTTTAATGTTCAAAAAGATGGCGCCGTCTTTCGAAGCAAATCATTTTTAACCGAACTATTCTCCACATAACAACGAAAAAAAGAGATAAAATCAACTTTATTCCGCTACGAACACCCGTTCTACACAGTTCGTAGCGGAATAAAGCCATTTTTATCCGGAATTTAACATTTGTTCACCAAAAGCGTATGGTGAAAACGCCCTCGCACGAATAGGCATGAAAAACTGTAAGTGGTTTTGCCGAGGGTGGGCAGAGGGAAGCAATCAAGGTTTTCGTGACGGCTTGCGAAGGGTTGTTTTAACGGTAGAAGTGGCGTTTGCTGAGCGATTTCCTTTTTGGGTTGTCAGCCGCGAGGGCGCCCTCCTACCCTACGCTTACAGTTTTTCGCTTGACGTTCTACCAAGGACGGACTACGTTCTCTCAAGAATAGACTGCGTTAGCACACAAACGCACTACGTGCCACCAAAAACGCACTACGTTTGACCCCAAAAAAGGCTTTCAAATTGTAAGCAGACAACAAAAAGAATCCTTTCCGGCTGACAACCCAAAAAGGAAACCGTTCAGCAGAGAGGAGTTTCTTATAGGAATCGAGGGTTCGAGGGTCGTCAGCCTTCACGTCAAAAGAAGAGAATGACGCCCCCAACGTTCGAGAGGTTACAGTTTTTCACCTTTCATCGGACAAAGAACCCTGCTTCCGAGTCCACGTCGGCTCAACAATAAAAGGGGCTACAATCTCTGTAGAATCAGCTTCTAATTCCGTAGAAGGCCCTTTTGATTTTGCAGAAGGCCCTTTTGATTTTGCAGAAGCAGCTTCTACGCCACTAGCCCCTTGGGCTGAGCTGTCAGATGCTTGGGCTATTCCGTCAGCCCATTGGGCTGAGCGTACAGCCCAATGGGCTACGAACGTAGCGTTAAGGGCTGTGGGAGCAGAAATTGAAAGTGGACGGGCTGCCAAAACTTGCGCAACGGTTTCAGAGGTGGGCTGCCTTCTGAAGGGCGCGAATCATGTGGGGACGGACGAAATAGGAGTTATGGTCGCCGGCCGTTACTGTCATGTGAGGACGGATGCCACGCGCACGGAGGGCCTTCACCAAGTCCATGTTCGCCTCGAGGGTGAAGTCCTGGTCACCCACGGCGACATTCCACTCCACCTGACGCCAAGCCTCCACCTCGGCATCCGTGCCGTCGAGGATGCGAGGGATGGGGTTGTTGTCCTCGATGGCTGTCTGACGCCATTCGGCCGAGGGGTCGTTGCGGAGGAACTCCAGGGGCTGACGGCGCTGGTAGCCGCTGATGGAATAGACAAAGGCGAACTTGTCAGGATGATGGACGCCATAGACCGTGGCGCCGCCTCCGCCCATCGAGAAGCCCGCAATGGCGCGCCCCGCCTTGTCGGTACGGATGCGGTAGGTCCGCTCCATGTAGGGAATCAGCTCGTCAAAGAAATAGGTCTCGTACGTCCACCAGGGAACGTCGAAGTACATCATGTTGTTCTTGTTGCCCTCGGCACAGATGACCACCACGCCGTCGCCGAGCGCTCCGGCACGGGTGAGGCTGTCCACAGCCTCGCTCAGGCGGCATTGCACCTCCCACTCGTCGCACGAGCCTCCTCCGCCGTGCAGCAGGTAGAGCACAGGATAGGGCCTCTCGGCCTGGGGATTGTAGCCGTCCGGCAGGCAGACGACGTATTCGCGCTCGGAGATACCCTGGAGCAGCTTGCAGGGCATGGTGAGATGCTGCACGGTGGCAGCACGCAACGGCACGAACAGCAACAGCAACAACAACAAAGCAGCAACACGCCACTTCGCAAAGAGACAATGTAAAAGGTTGTCTTTCATCTTTTCTATGGATTATCGGATAGTACGGGGAACTTGTTCAAAGGGGATCTCGTCGGCACGAAGGCGGTAGAGCTCCGTGCCCGCCAGGAGGAAGCAGCCCGTGCCGTAGTCTTCGAAGTCGGGCACACGGTCGTAGGTGACAGGCTGGCCGGCCGAGGGGTCTTTGCCCGTGCCCTGCACATAGCCGAGGAAGCCGTTGGGGTGGACAGCCTCGGTCACCAGCCCGTGCCAGGCACGAGCCACGACGGGCAGGTAGTCCCGCTCCTTCAGGAACCCGCGACGGATGCCCCACGCCATGCCATAGACGAAGAGCGAGGTGCCGGTGGTCTCCTTACCGCCGAAGTGGGTGGGGTCGTGGAGGCTGGCGTTCCAGAAACCGTCCTCACGTTGCACAGCCTTCAGGGCACGGCACATGGCCTTGAAGTCGCGGAGGCAGGCCTTGAAGTAGGGGTGGCTCTCGGGCAGCTCGTTCATCACGCGCACCAAGGCAGCCAGCACCCAGCCGTTGCCGCGGCTCCAGTAGCAGTCCTCGCCGTTAGGCTCGGTATAGGGGGCGTCGTAGTCGTGGTCGCGCCACCAGAGGCCGTCCTTGACGTTGAACATCCCTTGGCCTCCGTGCACGTCGCGGGTGTAGCGGTAGTAGGCCATCATCTTGTCCCAATAGCGTGCATCGCCCGTAATGCGCCCCATCTTGGCATAGGCGGGCATGGCCATCTGGATAGCGTCGATCCACCACCAGTCATTGGTCTGTGGGTTGTTGACGCAGGCATCGAGGGTGAGTTTCACGTTGGTCATCATGCGGGGGTCCTGCGTCAGCTCGTACATATCGAGGTACGTCTGAAAACAGCATTGGTTGTCGGCATTATGGGTGGTGTTGCTGCCGCGCGGACGCCACTGGTGGGCGTTGCCCCAGGCCATCGTGTAGTCGAAGAAACGCTCGTCGGGGTAGATGCCCTGCAACGCCATGAGACCTTCGTAATAGACGGCGCGCGTCCAGAGGTTGCTGGTGCGCTCCTTGCCCCCGCCGAAGGTGGGTGCGCCAGGGTCGGGGACGGAGTCCATGAAATAGCGATTGACCTTCAACAGTTGGTCGAGGATTTCGCGCTGTGTAGGCAACGACTGGGCGGACGATGCGCCCCAAGCGAGCACGGCGGCAAAGAGTAGGAAAATGTGCCTTTTCATCGGGTAAAATGTTTGTTTGCGGCAAAGATAAAGGTTTTTTCCGTTTTTCCTTGCACGACTGACGGATTATTCTTACTTTTGAACGATTTTTCTCCCTCCCCTCTATGAAAAGACACCGGTTATACCTCTTTTTCTTCTTTGTGCTGACAACTTTTTGCAGCATGGCTGCCCAGCCGAACTACGCCCCTACCCTGCAGAAGGAACGGCTAGGACGCGGACTGGTGGCTATTCGTCAGGACTCGGCCCATGTGGCCGTCACGTGGCGTCTGCTTGCCTCTGACGACGAGGGCACGGCCTTTAACGTCTATCGGAATCATCGCCTGATTACCCGCAAGCCGCTCACAGGCGCAACGTTCTTCGTGGACGAAAATTCCTCGATGGATTCGGCATTTTACGAGGTTCGGCCCGTGATGAAGAAGAAAGAACTGGAGGAGGGCTCGGGCACCTACACACTACCGACTAATGCCCCTGTGGGCTACATAGACATCCCCCTCTATAAACCCGACGGGGGCGTCACACCTGCGGGTGAGCGCTACGAGTACACCGCCAACGATGCCTCGGTAGGCGATGTGGACGGGGACGGGGAGTACGAAATCATCCTTAAATGGGAACCCACGAACGCCCACGACAACGCCCACGACGGCTACACGGGCAACGTGCTCATTGACTGCTACCGTCTCGACGGCGAGCAGTTGTGGCGTATCGACCTCGGGCCCAACATCCGCGCGGGTGCCCACTACACGCAGTTCATGGTGTTTGACTTCGACGGAAACGGCCGTGCCGAGGTTGTCATGAAGACGGCCGACGGCACCATCGACGGACAGGGAAACGTCATCGGCAACCCCTACGCCGACTACCGCTTTGCGGGCGACACGGTACGGACGTTCCGGCGCACACCGGCACGCCAGGGGCGCATCCTCACCGGCAACGAATACCTGACCATCTTCAGCGGTCTGACGGGGGAGGCGCTACACACCGTGCCCTACATCCCCCCGCGGGGCGACCCCGCTGACTGGGGCGACAGGGAGGCGAACCGCTGCGACCGTTTTCTGGCTTGCGTGGCCTATTTGGACGGGCAGCACCCCAGCGTGGTGATGTGTCGCGGCTACTACACCCGCGCCGTGCTTGCCGCCTTCGACTGGGACGGCCATGAACTCCGGCAGCGCTGGGTCTTCGACTCCTACGCCGACGAGAATGAGGCTTACAGCGGACAGGGCAACCACAACCTGCGCGTGGCCGACATCGACAACGACGGCTGCGACGAAATCATCTACGGCTCGTGCACCATTGATCATGACGGCCGAGGCCTCTACTCCACCCGGCTCGGTCACGGCGACGCCATGCACCTTACCGCCTTCTTCCCCGACGAGCCACGGCTGCAGGTGTGGCAATGCCACGAAACAGGTGGGCACGGCTCCACCTTCCGCGACGCGGCCACGGGCGAGACGCTCTTCCGCTACCCTGCTCCGATGGACATCGGTCGTTGCATGGCTGCCGACATCGACCCCGACTCGCCCGGCGTGGAGATGTGGAGCGGCTCTACAGGAGGCATCCGCAACATCCGGGGCGAACTCATTGCCGGCTTCGTCCGCGGGCTCTCCACCAACATGGCCGTGTGGTGGGACGGCGACCTGCTGCGCGAACTGCTTGACGGTACACGCGTCTCGAAGTACAATCCGCAGGAGCAACGTTGCGACATCCTCTTCAACCCCGAGGGCGTCGTCAGCAACAACGGCACCAAGGCCAACCCCTGCCTTGCCGCCGACATCCTCGGAGACTGGCGCGAAGAAATCCTCCTTCGCACCCGCGACAGCCAGTCGCTGCGGCTCTACGTCTCCACTATCCCCACCGAACATCGCGCCGTCACCTTCATGGACGACCCCGTCTATCGCATCAGCGTGGCCACCCAGAACGTGGCGTACAACCAGCCCACCCAGCCGGGCTTCTACTTTGGGCCCGACATGTTGCCCTGAGCCGGCTACCATAGTAAACTATACCAACAATAAATCATACCGAACCATGAAAAGAGAAGCATTCAAGATGTTCCTAAAGCCGGGCTTCGAGGAGGAATACCAGCGCCGCCATGCCGCCCTATGGCCCGAAATGAAACGGCTGCTCAAGGAGAGCGGAGTCAGCGACTACAGCATCTTCTGGGACAAAGAGACAAATATCCTCTTCGCCGTCCAGAAGGTCGAGGGCGAGAAAGGCTCGCAAGACCAAGGCGACAACCCCATCGTGCAAAAGTGGTGGGACTACATGGCCGACATCATGGAAGTAAACCCCGACAACAGCCCTGTTTCTATCCCCCTGCCGGAGCTATTCTATCTGGAATAAGAGAAAAAAATGTCACTTTTTTGGCAAAATAGTTCGTTTTGTTAAAAATTGTAGCTATTTTTGCCGAATTAAGCATGAAAGGGAATTAGAACTATGGCAGAAAATGTACCCAAAGTCCTCGATGTCGAGAAGATTATCCGCAGCAAAATAGGCAAAGAAGACATCTGGCCGCCGTTACTGAAATACCTCCGCAAAATCCTTCACGAAGACGATTTCAACGAATTCTTTGCTGCCTACCCGGACATGGAAGGCGCTGATTTTCTCCGCAACACGCTGGAACACCTGAACATCTCCGTCGATGTGCATGGCGAAGAGAACCTTCCTCCAAAGGGCGGTCTCTATACGTTCGTCAGCAATCATCCCCTAGGTGGCCCTGACGGCGTAGCCATCGGCCGCATCATCGCCGACCACTACGACGACAAGATCCGCTATCTCGTCAACAGTTTCCTCATGGCCCTGCCGCCACTGGCACCGCTCTGCGTCCCCGTCAATCAGATGGGTGGTCAGGCTCGCAACCTGCCGCAGCAAGTCGATGCCATCTTCAGCGGCGACGATCAGGTCATCATGTTCCCCGCCCAGCTCTGCTCCCGCAAGCGTAAAGGCATCATCCGCGACCTGCCCTGGAAGAAAACCTTTGTGCAGAAGAGCGTGCAGTACCAGCGCGACGTCGTGCCCATCTACTTTGAGGGACGCAACTCCAACCGTTTCTACCGCATCGCCAACATCTGCAAGTTCTTCCACCTCAAGTTCAACGTGGCCATGCTCTACCTCGCCGATGAACTGTTCCGCCACCGCGGCAAGACCTTCCGCGTCTATATCGGCAAGCCTATTCCCTGGCAGACATTCGACAAGTCGCGCAAGCCTGTCGAATGGGCCGCCTACGTGCAGGACATTGTCTATAAGCTCGCCCCCAGCTGCTAATACGTTATGGAAAAAATCATCGACCCCATTCCCCGCGAGCTTCTGCTCAGCGAGCTCACCGAAGAAAAACGCCTGCGCTACACCAACCGCGGCGGAAACATCCTCTACGTCTGCACGGCACATGACAGTCCCAACGTCATGCAGGAGATTGGACGCCTGCGCGAGATAGCCTTCCGTGAGGGCGGCGGCGGCACGGGCCTAAGCGCCGATATTGACTTCTTCGACACCATGGAGGTGCCCTGTAAGCAACTTGTCGTCTGGAACCCCGACGCCGGTGAAATCATTGGCGGCTACCGTTTCATCTACGGCCCCGACATCCGTTACGACGATGAGGGACAGCCCATCCTCGCCACCAGCCACCTTTTCCACTTCTCCCCCGAGTTCATTGAGACGTACCTGAAGCGCACCATCGAGCTCGGCCGCTCGTTCGTGGCCGTCGAATACCAGTCATCGCGGAGCGATACTAAGGGCCTTTTCGCTCTTGATAATCTTTTCGATGGTCTTGGTGCCCTCATGGTTACGCTGCCCGACGCCCAATACTTCTTCGGCAAGATGACCATGTACCCCTCGTACAACCGCTATGCGCGCGACCTCATCCTCCACTTCCTCGACAAGCACTTCGGCGACCGTAACCACTTCGTCACACCCCACCATCCCCTGCTCATCGAGCATCCCGTGGAGGAGCTCGACGTGGTGCTAACCGAGGATGACTTCAAAGCTGATTATCGCCTGCTGAATGCCGCCGTGCGTCGGCTGGGTTGCAACATCCCGCCGCTCGTGAATGCCTATATGAACCTCTCGCCCACCATGCTGGAGTTCGGAACCGCCATCAACGACGACTTCGGCGACGTCGAAGAGACCGGCATCCTCATCGATGTCAACGCTATGCATGAGGACAAGATTAAACGCCACATCGCCTCTTTCATCAAGGAACAGCCTCAATGGGCACACCGCGTGGCCGACAACAAGATTCTCTATTCGCCGCGCCCGCGTCTGCGCCGCCCCTTCAGGAAAAAATAGCCGCACAACGACGCCGCAAGGACGCCCGTGCTGTTTGAGGCGAAGTCCCACCACTCGCCGCCGCGGTAGGTCGTCAGGTATTCCTGAGCCAGTTCAATGCCTCCGCTCAGCACGATGGGCAACACCAGCGCTCCTATCAGCAGCCAAACGCGGTTGACCGTAAATCCCGAATTGCGCATCACGCCCCGCGAAGGATCCTCCCTATGACAATGGAGATATTCCAGCCAGATGATTGCACTAAAACCACCATACATGCAGAAATGGACGAACTTATCGAAATTCGTTATCTCGTCCAACTCCGTATGCGGAGGCTTAAAGAATGAAAGGAACAGGATAACCGCTAACACCAGCAGCGAAAACTTATACTGTTTTATGAAAAGCCAAACTCTGTGCATTGTTCTCTGAATTTTCGGCAAAGGTAAGACATTTTTCCCAATCCGCCTACACTCAACCTCTTTTTCCCCATTGAAGGATGAAACTCCACGACTATTTAACCTTTTCAAAGTCCGAGCGGCGGGCCATCATCTTCCTGCTGGCGGTCATTGTGGTGCTGGCTATCGTGCTGTCAGGGAAGAAGAAGGAGAGCACCTCGGACATTCAACTTGCAGAGACAAAGCACACGACATCGGCTGAAATTGTCTTCGATGAAGCGTCACAGCCCTTTGCCTTCAATCCCAACACAGCCGACTCGGCTACCCTTCGTGCCGTTGGCCTGAGTCCCTTCGTCAGTTCAAACATTGTTAAGTATCGCCGTGCAGGAGGCCGTTTCCGTCGTCCTGCCGACCTCGCCCGCATCTACGGCATGGATAGCGCCGCCTTCGCCCGCATCAAGCCCTACATCTATATCCCCAAAGAAGACTCACCTAGACCTTCTCGCCCATCCAGTCCAAAGAACCCACCCGACGTAACTCAAGCGGACAGCCAAGCTTACCAGCCCAGCCCCTACAAAGAATACATGGAGAACAAACTCCCCGCGGGAGTATTCCTTGACCTCAATAAGGCCGACTCTGCCGACCTCGTCCGCATTCCCGGCATTGGCCCCTACTTTGCCAGTCATATTGTTAGCCTTCGCCGTCAGTTAGGCGGCTACGTCTCCCTGAGTCAACTCAGCGACATCCCCAACCTGCCCGAAATCGGAGACTATGTCTATGTTGAGGAGGGGGCTCAGCAACGTATCAAAGTCAACAGCGCCACGCTGCGCACCCTCACCCGCCACCCCTACATCGGCTACTATCGGGCCAAGGCCATCATGGACATCCGCCACCGCGACGGACGTGTCGTCAGCCTTCGCCAACTCTCCTTCCTCGACGAATTCTCTGACGAAGACATCCAACGTCTTGCGCCCTATCTCTCGTTTGAATAGCATGCCCGCCGCCTATTCGGTTTCGCGGCGGAGGGGGTAGTGGTTACGCTGGTGTTCAAAGGTATCGGGCGAGGCTTTGAGGCGACGGCTGTCGGCATCGATGTCGTAGGGAGCTACGGCAGGGGGAGGTGTTTCAGCAACGATGGGGGGAAGACCGAAAAAGGCCGTGAGGGCGTCAAGCACCATCTGCGAGGCACGTGCCTTGCCATCGGCGCTGTAGCCAGCGATGTGAGGCGTGGTGATGCGGGCCAGGCGGAGCAAGTCGAGGTCAACATGGGGCTCGCCCTCCCAGACATCGATGACAGCCTGGCGGATTTGTCCGCTTTGCAAGGCCGATTTCAGCGCTTCAGTCTCCACCACGCCTCCGCGCGAGGTGTTAATGAACAAAGGTTTGCGGCGTAACGAGGCAAAGAAAGCGTCATCCGCCATGTGCCATGTAGGGTACGGCCCGTCTTTCGTTAGCGGCACGTGAAAGGTGAGGATATCGCTTTCGGCAGCCAAAGTATTGAGGTCAACAAGACAACAGGTCAACAAGTCAGCACGTTGGGTGCGGTCTGCAAAGCGGCTTGTTGACTTGTTGACTTGTTGACCTGTTGACCTTTCTTCGGCCAGTGGGGGGTCACAGCAGAGAACACGCAGCCCGAGGCGCTCAGCCATCACCTTGACGCGCGAACCGACGTGGCCAAGACCAACAATGCCAATAGTGCTGCCGGAGAGGGTAATGACGCCTTCGTCAGCCATCAAACGTAGCGCACACTCCACATATTGGCAAACCGACGAAGCATTACAGCCCGGGGCGTTCGTCCAACGAATGCCGTTGGCTTCACACCAAGAGGTGTCGATATGGTCGTAACCAATGGTGGCCGTGGCAACGATACGGACGCGGCTGCCGGCAAGTAGCGAGGCATCGCAGCGGGTACGGGTGCGCACGACGAGCGCATCCGCCTCGCGGACAGCCTCTGCCGTGATGGCCTCGGCAGGAAGCGCAGTCACCTCTGCCACGCGGCGTAACGGCGTCAGCAGGTAAGGAATATGCTCGTCAACGACAACCTTCATTAAAACTATGAACTATGAATTATGAACTATGAACTTCAATAGACTTTTGAAGGACAAGGAGGCTCTCGGGACCCATGTTGAACAGCAGATCCACGATGCTGAGATTGGGACGAAAACCGAAGCGGGGCGCAAACACCTGATAGTATGTCGCAGGGTGGAAGGTGACGTCGGCGGTGTAATCGCCTTTGGGGTGGATAAGCTCGCGGAAATCAGCATCCCCGCCTGTTGCCGTGGGCAAGGGGAGGCTGGCGCACCAGCTCTCCGTCGGACGGAGGACAGGATGAATGTCGATGAGCTGGCAGCAAAGCGCCATCAGCTGGAGGTTAAAGTCGAAGAGGAACTCGAAGCGTCGTTCAAAGAAGGGGCGGAAATCATCCTCGTAATAGAGGAAGAAGGGCGTCTGGCCATAGGCCGCCTCCAGCGCATTCCAATGCTGATGACGCCAGTTGCCATGGTCGGAGATACGCACGTCGCGCATATAGCACTTGGGCGTCAAGGCCTTCTCCGTAGGGATGGTGAGCACCTGCAGGCCATCGCCGCTGCCTATCACACAGCGGTTGCGGTACGTCTGCTTCACATAGTGATCCCACTGCTCAATCCATACCTCCTGGCCGTCGCAAAGCAGCAGCTTCGTGAAGTACCATACAGGAGGAAGATAAGCCGACGACAACAGCATTCACCAAATTATCAACTATTAATTGTCAATTATCAATTGTATTTTTTCACTCCCGTGAACAAGCGTTTCCAGCGAACCTTGCCATCGAAGAGGCTGCGATCCTTGTCGAGACTCAACCAGATGAAACGCGGCTTGCCCACGATGTGGTCCTCGGGCACGAAGCCCCAATAACGGCTGTCGAGGCTGTTGTGGCGGTTATCGCCCTGCATCCAGTAGTAGTCCATCTTGAACGTGTAGCTTGTGGCCACCTCGCCGTTGATAAAGATGACGCCATCGCGGACCTGCAGGTCGTTGCCCTCGTAGACACGGATGGGACGCTCGTAGAAGGGCAGGTTGTCCAGCGTGAGCTCCACCGTAGCTCCCTTGGCGGGAATCCACAGCGGGCCATAGTTGTCGATGCTCCAGCCCGTGCGCTTGTTCAATGGATAGAGGCCGCCGTCGGTATCCTGCGGCATCAGCGTGACGCTCGTCACAAAGTCGCGCTTGCGCAGCTCGTCCACCATCCGTTGTGTCAACGGCAAGTAGTAGAGCGTGCCTGCGGCGTTGTGTCCCTTCAGGTCCTCCAGACTGATGCCCAACTCGCGGCGCAGCTTCTCGGGGATGGGACGTGTGGTGGCCACTTGATAGAAGTACTGCACGTTTTCCGGTTCCTTGTTCGCCACGCCGTCCAGATAGATCACACGGTCCTTGATTTCCAGCGTCTGTCCGGGCAGACCCACGCAACGTTTCACGTAATTCTCCCTACGATCTACGGGGCGAGTGGCTATGCGGCCGAACTCACGCTCGTTAGCCGCAATGTAGCGACGTCCCTTGGCAAGGAAACGGTCGAACGCTTGCCGCTCATCCCATGCCGAGAGGCTGTCCGTGACAGGATAGCCGCCACTGAGTTGCGCGCTGATATCCGAGGCCAGCTTGTAGTAGTCTATGGAACTATACTTCGGGTTGCTGACGATGGTGTCGCCCGTCGGGTAGTTGAAGACCACGATGTCGTTCTGCTTCACCTTGCCCCATCCGGCCACGCGCTTGTAGCTCCACTGCGGTTTCTCGATGTAGCTCTTGCCGCCGCCCAGCCACTTTGGCATGGTGTGCTGCGTCAGCGGCATGGTGAGGGGCGTGATGGGCTTGCGCGGGCCGTAGGCCACCTTGCTCACATAGAGGTAGTCGCCCACCAGCAGGCTCTTCTCCAGAGACGACGAGGGGATGGTGTAGTTCTGAAACCAATAGAGGTTGGCGAAATAGACGCCCACCAGGGCAAACACGATGGCATCTACCCAACTCATCACCCCGCGCCAGAAATCGCTCTTCAGGTTCTTCCACCACGTCCACGGCACCAACTTGGTGATGTAGGCATCAAACAGGAACGGAACCGCCAGCAACCCCCACCAGCTCTTAATCCAATAGAGGAAGGCCAGAAAGAGCACCAGGACGATGATACACTTTATCCACTGCTTACGACTTGCTTTTTTCATATTACACTTTTTTTATTTCAGGCTTTAGACGGAACGTCCCCTACCCTGGGTTTCATTATTAACGCTTTTTTAGATCCGTCCTCTACTTCAGCCACGGAAATAGGTCCTCTATGCCAAACAGTCCGCTACCCTGCCGTGCCGTGAACTCCGCTGCCAGCACAGCACCGAGAGCGAGTCCCGTACGGTCCTTGGCCGAATGCGTTAGCGTAATCACATCCGCATCGCTCTCGTAACACACCGTGTGAATGCCCGGCACTTCGCCCTCGCGGATGCTGGTGATGGGCACCGTGCCCGCGTGCTTCAATGCGCCGCGTATGTCGTCGGCAATGGTGATGGCCGTGCCGCTGGGCGCGTCCAGTTTGTGGATATGGTGTGTCTCCTCCATGTGGACGGTGTAGCTCGGGTAGCCATTTAAAAGCTGCGCCAACTGGCGGTTTACGGCGCGGAACAGCGCCACGCCCACGCTGTAGTTGCTGCTCCAGAACAACGTGTGTCCGCCTATCACGCAGAGGCTACGCAGTTCCGCCTCGTGGTCGGCATACCAGCCCGTGGTGCCGCTCACCACCTTCACCCCCTGCGCAAAGGCACGCTTTACATTGTCGAAGGCCACCGTGGGAGCGGTAAACTCTATGGCGACATCGGCGCTGCGGAACGCCGCGCTGTCGAAGTCCTGCAGGTTATCCACATCGATGATGCTGACCACCTCGTGGCCGCGGCTCAGGGCAGTCTTTTCCAACAAATGCCCCATCTTGCCATATCCGATAAGTGCTATTTTCATTGTTTCTTTTGTTTTTCGCCGCAAAGGTAGAAGATTTTCGCCAAAAAACCACTATTTTTGCCCAAATTCTGAAAAACCCCATGGAAGAACTGCTGCGCTACGTCTGGAAACACCGCCTGTTTCCGCTCTCTCCCCTCAAGACCATCGACGGCCTTCCCGTCGAAGTTATTGACCCTGGCCTCTCCAATCCCAACGCGGGGCCTGACTTCTCTGGCGCCAAAGTCATCATCGACGGCACAAAGTGGGCGGGTAACGTGGAACTCCACATGAAGGCATCTGACTGGTTCCTCCACCACCACGACGAGGACGAGCGCTACGACTCCATCATCCTCCATGTTGTTTGTGAGAGCGATGCCACCATCCACCGCCGTGACGGGCAGCTCATTCCCCAGTTGGTACTCCCTATCCCCGATACCGTCCGAGGGCGTTATGAAGCCCTGCTCCAAGAAGAACACTACCCGCCCTGCTACCACATTGTGGGCGACCTTTCGAAGCTGACCATCCACAGCTGGCTCTCTGCCCTACTGTTCGAACGGTTGGAGATGCGCCGCGCGCAGATTCTGGAACGCTACGAGCAGCACGAGAAGAACTGGAACGATGCCCTCTTTGCTACCATTGCCCGTTCCTTCGGCTTTGGCGTCAACGGCGAAGCCTTCGACACCTGGGCACGCTCCATCCCTTTTCGTGCCGTCGATAAACACCGTGATAATCTTCTCCAGATAGAGGCTATCTTCTTCGGCCAGGCAGGGCTGCTGCGTCCCGAAGCGCTCCCCCACTACTACCGCGACGAAGCGCAGAAAGAGCCCTATTACCAACAGCTCTGCCACGAATACGACTTTCTTGCGCACAAGTTCAACCTGCGCCCCATCAGCACCTCACTCTGGCTGTTTGCCCGCATGAGGCCCGACAACTCGCCCTTCGTGCGCATGGCTCAGCTAGCTATGCTTTATTATAATGAAAGCCTTTCGGCAGCCACGCTGGTTGGCTTGCCCGATAAAGAAAACATCCTTTCCCTGCTGCGCGTGGGGACGTCGCCCTACTGGAACACCCATTTCACTTTCGGCAGCACACCTACCATCAACCGCCCGAAGGTGGTAGGCGATGCTTCGCTGGCCCTGCTGCTCATCAACGCCGTTGCCCCCTTCCTCTTCACCTACGCCCGCCACATGGGCGACGATGCCACGCAAGAGAAGGTCTTAAACCTCCTTGAGCAACTGCCCGCGGAGAACAACTACATCACGCGCAGCTGGAGCACCTGCGGCCTCAACGTCGGCAGCGCTGCCGACAGCCAGGCGCTCATCCACCTCAAACGCCTCTACTGCGAGCGAAAGGACTGCCTCCGCTGCCGCATCGGCTATCAGTATCTGAAAAAGGGATAGTAGCCTATCGCGTATTCCCCATTTTATCCACCAAGATGATGTCCTGCGCCTTCAGCGCGACCTTGCAGGCACGGCGGGCACGGAACGTCAGCGTGCAGACAACGCCGTCGCCGTTCAGCGTTTCGCGGTCACCGGTGTTGACAAACGTCGGATAAAGC
This sequence comes from Bacteroidaceae bacterium, assembly GCA_016291905.1. Classification (GTDB taxonomy): domain Bacteria; phylum Bacteroidota; class Bacteroidia; order Bacteroidales; family Bacteroidaceae; genus UBA1189. Next base: position 13,671 of record JAEEZS010000040.1, on the reverse strand, counting down.
ACCTTGTCGCCATTGGCATGCAGACGATCGTAGGTGAGGTTCTCCATCTCCTTCGTGCCCGTGGGCTCCACGCCAATGAACTCCAGGTCGGAGGCATTGTAGGGCAGGGCAAAGCCGAAGGCGTTCACCTCGCTCAGCCCCTCGCCCACCACATCGATGTTCAGCTTCTCGCCGGCTTTCAGGTCTATAGCTCCTGACTTGTTGACTTGTTGGCCCGTTGACTTGTTGACCTCGAGTCGCAAGGCGCCGGAAAAATGCTCGACCCATTGCTCAGCACCACCACGCACCTGGGTGGCAACGACAGAGATGTCGCAGACGTCGATACGCCCGTTGTAGTCGATGTCACCGCCGCTGACGTAGCCGTCAAAGTCGGGGTCGCCCGCCCGCAGGCCGGTGTAGTTCATATAGGAGGTGAAGTCGTCCATGTCCACACGTCCGTCGTGGTTGATGTCACCCGGAAGGAGTATCTCCGTGCCAGGGACGCGGAAGACGTAGAGCTGACGGCCAGAGCCGAAGTCGCCCCTTCCGCGGGTGACCTCCATGCGCAGGTAGCGCACGCTGGGAGAGCCGTTGAAGGAGATTTCCTTCGTTTTACTGTCGGCGGCCCAGCGGAAGGGCTGCGGAATGCTCCACGTGCGGCCATCGCTACTGTAGGCGATGGTGCCTTCCTGAAGCGTGCCGTTGCCGGCATCCTCGCGGGGGAGGTAGTGGAGCTTGTCGAGTTGAATGGTGCAACGGAGGTCGATGTCCATCGTGAACGGCACGGCCTTCTGGAACCATTCCGTGTGCCAGACGGTGGATTCGTCGAAGTCAAAGAGATGCCATAGGTACTCGCCGCGTTGGTTGGGGCAGGAGGTCTTAGCCTCGATGCCCTTGACGGCAAACTCCAGCGGGTTGGCATCAGTAGTGGCGGAGAAGGGCGCCCACTCCGAGGCGTCATCAGCATTGACGCTACGAATCTGGAAGTCGTACTTAGTTTCGGGCGTCAGCTCCTCAAAGAGGAACTCGCCTTCGCGTAGCGTGGTGTAGCGCATCCCGTCGAAGAGGATTTCCGCATAGTCGGCATTCGCAGGCAACGTCCACGTGAGTTTGACGGTATAGGCGGTTGTGGCGCATGTGGCCGTGGGGGCTTCCAACGTGCCGCGCTTCTCGGCCAGCTTTAGCATAGGAGGCAGCGTGAAATCTTTGCAGACAATATACAATCCCTCCTTTCTTACATCCACTGCCGGAACGTCGATGGTCAGCACACCACTTTCATATTTCCACGTAGCCTTTAACCGCTTTCCCGGTACCACCTTCATATTTCTTTCTGTCATGCTTCTCACCGTCAGCTTTTTTGGTTCCGCGCCGGCATGGATGCGAAGCGTCGTCCGCTTCTCCGGCACAAAGCCGTCGAACGTACCAAAGGTGGGATGAATGATTATATCCAATTGGTCCTTGGCAACCCAGTAGTCATCCTCAATCACGGTCGATGTGTAATCCCCGTTGAGATAGGCGTCGGTGGTGCCATCATCGTCATATTCTATAAAATTGCCGTAGTCTCCAGGAACAATCTCGTATTGGCGGAAGGAATAGTCTATGTCGCGTGGTTGGTTGTGGGGTGCTGTAACGGGGATAATGGCACCTTCGCGGACGAAGAACGGGATGCGCTCCAATGGTGCGTCGTAGCTATTGAGGATGCAGCCACCCTCAATAAAAGCTCCGGCGTAGGGGTCGAACCATTTGGTGCCACCGATGTGATCATTCCAGTTCGGCAGATAGATGCCGTTGCGGATGTCGTTGCCGTCGGCGTCCATTTTTGTGTCCTGATAGATGGGAGCAACGAGGAAATACGGGCCGTACATGAACTGGTACTTCGTCAGGTTGTCAATCTTCTGGCGGTCTTTAAGAGGAGCGCGCTGTAAGACCATACTTGTCCCGCCGTTATGCGTGATATTGTGGGACATCTCGTCTTTTTCCCATGACATTGCCCGCACCATCGGACTTCCCCAACGTGCTGCTTCGTAAGCGATGCTGTAGGTGTAGGGCATGAGAGCGGACTTGAACTTCAGCCACGTGCGGTTGATGTCCTCGGCCCGTTTGCCGAGGGCATGGGGGTATTTCTCGTTGGCGCCCCAGCCGTCCATATTCAGCTCCATGGGCGTGAAGGTCTTCCATTGGAAGTCGCGTACGTTGACGGGGATATTTTTTCCGCCAAAGATGCCGTCCATATCGCTACCCACGTTGGGCTGACCGGAAAGGCCCGAGCCGATGTAGGTGGGGATGTGGAAGCGGATGTACTCCCATTGCCCGCCCACCTGGTCGCCGCTCCAGAGGCCGGCATAGCGCTGCGTGCCTGCCCAGCCGTCGCAGGTGATGATGAAAGGACGGGCATGGTCCGCCTGCTCGGGCATGATTTTCGCCACATCGGCCACGCCGTTGAGGCCGAAGCTGTAGCCTGCGCCCACCCAGGCGACGTCAGTCTTGAGGACACGCACGCCGCCGTCGCGTATCTCGCCCACGATGTCGCGCTGGAGCAGCGGCTCGACACCCTCTTTCGGGTGGAGGTCTGATTGCGTCCAGAGGCCGACCTCCACGCCGTGCTCGTGGGCGTACTGGCCGAACTGGCGCAGGTTGTCGATATTGCCCTCCAGCGAGCCCGTCTGGCCGTAGCCCGAGCCGTAGCCGTCGTTGGGCAGCACCCAGCCCAGCGGCATGTCGTGTGCCGCATAGCGGTCAATCACGGCACGGGCGGAGAACTGATAGCTCGGCCGTCCGAGCGAGTCTTTCAGCTCGTCGTTAAGGCTTTCGCGGATGCCGCCGGCCACGGGCTTCTGGCTCTCCTTATAGCGTTTGCCGTCTTCGAAGAGCACGCCGCCTTCCTCGGTCTCCGTCCAGTAGTCGCGGTTGTAGGCATTCAAATGTCCCTCGTAGAAGCCGAACTTCGGCAACAGCACGGGTTTGCCCGTCAGCTGGTAGTAGCCATTTACCGGTGAGCCTCCAGACGGTGAAACCATTACAAACATATCCAAATAATCTGCATCGTGGCTGAGCACCACCTCGTCGGGTTTGGTGGCGCCGAAGTCGTAGCGGCCGGGCCGGAAGGTGTGGAACATAATGCTGTAGCCCGCCGTGCTCCAGTAGAAAGGTGTGGGGCTTGAGACGCCACCGTCCGTCCAGTTGTTGGTGTTGACAATCTGAATTATCTTGCCCGCGTGCGAGAAGCGTCCGTTCTGCATGCCGCCGCCGTAGAAGCACTCGTCAGCCGTGCGCGAGAGGCGCACGACGGTGTGGTGATTCTCGATGCTGACGGGAGCTGTCTCATGGAACAAATCAAATAGTTCACCTGGTGGACTTCCATAAAGCCGATAAGCAGCCGCCATCAACCCTGTCTGCTCATTAAATGTCAGACTTAGATTATCGGTTTTTACTTTTAGCCCTTCTACCTTTATTCCATTTACCCCAACCCCATAAGGAGAATTTCGCGGGTTGTCCACCAGGATTTTCGCCTCGGGCTTGGCCTCGGGGTCGCGCACGGGGCCTCCGGCGGGGTCCTGGAAGATGCGGACGATGCCCGGCCCGTAGAAGTCCAGATGGCGCACCTGCCCGTCCATGTATCGCACCTCGACGGTTGTCTCGCCCGTCTTGACAATCTCTTTCACTTGTGCCTTGACAGACACGCCCAGCGCCAGTAGCGCCACAAGCATGATTAGCGTCTTTTTCATAGTTGATTCAATTTGTTGGTGACAAAGATAGGGTGAGCCGAGCGAAAAAGCAAATTTTATTTGATTTTTCCGAGGCGCCGCCTATCTAAAAGCCCCGAAGGGGGATTAAAGATAGGGTGAGCCAAGCGAAAAAGCCCTTTTTCCCACGAAGCAGGAAAAAGAGGCCAAAGACAAAGACGGTTTCCTTAAAACTCAATTGGGTTTCAATTAAAACTCAATTGGATTTTAATTAAAACTCAATTGGATTTTAATTAAAACTCAACTGGATTTTAATTAAAACTCAGCTGAGTTTTAAGAAACTTCCCTTGCGCTGCGGAATCTTCAGCAACTGCTGAAGAGAAATCCCCAAAGGAAAAGAAAACACGTTTTACATCGGAAAAAGTAAAAAAAACAACTTTTTCTTGCTTTTTTGAAGTATTTGCACTACCTTCGTCACATCTTATAAATCCTTAATCATCCAAGAGAGTATGAAAAGACTATTGACCATCGTCTGCTGCTTCCTGGTAGCAGCAAGCAGTTTCGGCCAGCAGGCCCTGGGGCAGCGGCCCAGAGTGAAATCGCCCGTGGTGAACGCCGACGGCACGGTGACCTTTAACTTCTACGACCCGTCGGCAGAGAAGGTGAGCGTGACGGGCGACTTTGACGAGATACGCGGCAAGTCGCTGCCGATGACCAAGCAGGAGAACGGCGTGTGGACGGTAACGACGGAGCCCCTCGCCCCCGAGCTCTACTCCTACAGCCTTTCGGTGGACGGGCAGCGGTTCATCGACCCTGCCAACAGCTACGTCAACCGCGACATCTCCACGCTGAGCAACATCTTCATCGTCTCGAAATCCGACGACGACAAGGGGCACCTCTACTCCGTCAACAACGTGCCGCACGGCACGCTCGCCCGAGTGTGGTACGACAGCCCGACGCTGGGGCAGCAGCGGCGCATGACCGTCTATCTGCCGCCAAGCTACGACGGCAAGAAGCGCTTCCCCGTGATGTACCTGCTGCACGGCCACGGTGGCGACGAGACGGCGTGGGGCGACCTCGGACGGACGTCGCAGATTATGGACAACCTCATTGCCGAGGGCAAGTGCGTGCCGATGATTGTCGTCATGCCCAACGGCAACCCGACGTGCAACGCCGCGCCCGGCTGGTGGCACGAAGGGATGTACACCCCCGATGGCAACGCCTTCAACCAGCGCGGCGCCAAGGCCTCGATGGAGGAGAGCTTCATGGACATCGTCAACTTTGTGGATAGTCACTACAAGACCATCAAGAAGCGATCGGCCCGTGCCGTGACGGGACTCTCGATGGGCGGCGGACACACCTTTGGCATCTCGCGCCTCTACCCCGAGACGTTCGACTACTACGGCCTGCAGTCGGCAGCCGCGCGCATGCCTCAAGACAGGGCGAAGTTCGACGAACAGATGGCCCGCCTCTTCTCCTCAAAGCCCAAGCTCTACTGGATTGCCATCGGCAAGGAGGACTTCCTGATGCAGTCCAACACCGAGCTACGCCGCTATCTCGATGCCCATAAGTACCCCTATGAGTACTACGAGAACGACGGCGGACACATCTGGCGCAACTGGCGCATCTACCTCAGCCTGTTTGCCCAAAAGATTTTCAAAGACTAACATTCCTTAATTATATTATGAGAGATTTCATCTACCATACGCCGACGGAAGTGGTGTTCGGCGAACAGTCGGAGGAGCAGGTGGCTCGTCTGGTGAAGAAATATGGCGGCACGAAGGTGCTGGTACATTACGGCGGCCAGAGCGCCCTCCGCTCGGGACTGCTTGACAAGATTTTTCAGCTGCTGACCGAAGGCGGCGTCGCCTTCGTGAAACTCGGCGGCGTAGTGCCCAACCCCAGGCTCTCGTTGGCACAAGAGGGCATCGCCCTGTGTCGCAAGGAGAGCGTGGACTTCATCCTCGCCGTCGGCGGAGGCAGCGTCATCGACTCGGCGAAGTGCATCGCCTACGGCGTCTGCTACGACGGCGATGTATGGGACTTCTACCTCGGCAAGGCCAAGCCTCAGCAGATGCTGCCCGTGGGCACGGTGCTCACCATCCCCGCTGCCGGTAGCGAAATGAGCGAAGCCAGCGTCATCACCAACGAAGACGGCGACGTAAAGCTTGGCTACTCCAACGACATGTCGCGCCCCAAATTCGCCATCATGAACCCCCGCCGCAGTTTTACCCTGCCGCCCTACCAGACGGCAGCCGGCGTTACCGACATGATAATGCACACCATGGAGCGCTACTTCACCCGCGACGACGACATGGACTTGACAACCGACATCGCCGAAGCCATCATGCGCCGCATGAAGACCGCCGTGTACGATGTGCTGCGCAATCCCGAGGACTACCGCGCACGCACCCAGATTATGTGGGGAGGCAGCCTTGCCCACAACGGACTGACGGGCTGTGGCATCAGCGACGACTGGGCAACACACCAGCTGGAGCATGAGCTGAGCGGCATGTTCGACGTCACCCACGGCGCCGGTCTGGCTGCCATCTGGCCGAGTTGGGCACGCTACGTGATGCACGAGAACCTGAGCCGCTTTGTCCGCTTTGCCGTCAACGTGATGGATGTCCCCAACGACTTCACCGACCCCGAGACCGTCGCCCTCAAAGGCATCGAAGCCATGGAGCGCTTCTACCACGACATCGGCATGCCCGTCAACATCCGCGAACTCATCGGCCGCGACATTACCGATGACGAAATCCGCGAGATGGCACGCAAGTGCAGCCGCGACTACACCACCACCTGCGGTTGTCTGAAAGTGCTCCACGCCGAAGACATGGAAGCCATCTACCGCATGGCACGCGGATAAGGCTCACAGGCATGAAACGACTACACTTTTTCATGCTGCTGACGGTTGCTGCCGTCAGCCAGGCACAAGTGGCTTCTCCCCTGAAGGGAGGGGAGAATCTGACGCTGAACGACCTCGAGTATTTCGAGCGGCAAGGCGTCAACGTACTGGTGTTCAGCAACAGCTTCAACGGAGGCTTCAACGACGAGAAGGACTCGGGCATCGAAATCATCCACCACGGCATGCGCACTGTGCAGGGCGGCGCCGTCCGCCTCAACAACACGCCGGAGCAGTGGGACCTCGTGCCGAAGATGACAAGCCGCAAGGTGAACCGCGAGACGGGCACCATCGAAGTTACCATGCGTTACGACGACTATGACTTTGAAAGCCGTGCCGTGGTGACGGCAAAGGGAAAGGCCATAGAGATTGCTGTCTGGCTGGATAAGCCCGTGCCCGACGCGCTACCCGGCGAGGCTGGCTTCAACCTGGAGTTCCTGCCCTCGCAATACTGGCTGAAGACCTACACGATGGACGGGCGTTACGGCCGTCTGCCCCGCTACGCCACCAGCCAGACCGTTACTCGCCCCAACAGCGAAAAACCTCGCCAGTTCAAGGGCTTCCGCACCTACGACGACCGCGGCACGGGGCGTTTCATTGACCCACTGCCCATCGAGACAGGCCATCGCATCGTCCTGGCTACCGACGACCCTGAACGCATGATCTCCGTCAGCAGCGACGATGCCGAGCTATGCCTCTACGACGGTCGCATGCTGGCGCAGAACGGCTGGTTTGTCCTGCGTAGCGTGCTGCCAAAGGGCCGCACGGGCAAAGTCGTCACGTGGACGGTAGAGCCCCACGCCATCCCAGGCTGGATACGAGAGCCGAACATTGGCTTCTCGCAGATAGGCTACACACCCGAGCAGCCGAAGGTGGCCGTCATCGAGCTTGACAAGAACGACTCACCCCAAACCACAGCCACCATTGAGCACATCCTCCCCGATGGCACCATCGAAACAGTCTTTCAAGGCGACATCAAGCCCTGGGGACCTTATTTCAAGTACAACTACGTGAAGTTCGACTTCTCAGCCGTGCGTGAGCCCGGTGTCTATTTCATCCGCTACGGCCAGACGAGGACCAACGACTTCCTCATCGACGAACATGTTTATGACAAGATTACCGATGCCACCACCGACGTGTGGGTGCCCATCCACATGAACCACATGTACGTCAACGAAGGCTACCGCACCTGGCACGGCGAACCATTCAAGGAGGGCTACCTACAGGCGCCACCCAGCGACCACTTCGACTTGCACAGCCAGGGTGCTACCACCGACACCAAGTACAAGCCCTACGAACTCATCCCAGGCCTGAACATCGGCGGATTCTTCGATGCCGGCGATTTCGATATTGAAACCGGCTCGAACATCAGCGTCGTGCAGAACTTCATCCGTACGTGGGAGCTCTTCCACCCCCAGCGCGACGAGACATTCGTCAGCCAGCAGCAACGCTACGTCGATCTCCACCGCCCCGACGGCGTGCCCGACATCCTGCAGTTCATCGAACATGGTGTACTGAACCTCGTGGCGCAGGCCGAGCAGATTGGACACATGGCGCAAACGCTCTCCAACTCCGTCCTTGACAACTACCACCACCTTGGCGATGCCGCCAGCATCACCGACGGCCTCCACTATGACCCCTCGCTGAAACCCTACGAAGTCTCTGCCGATGGCAAGCGTAGCGGTACGCCCGATGACCTCTGGGCTTTCACCACGCGCAGCCCGCAGCTCGACCTTCGTGCGGCCACCATGTTTGCCGCTGCCAGCCGCGCCCTCGAAGGCTACAATGATAGCCTCGCTGCCCGTGCCCTCGCCCAGTCGAAGCGATTGATGAAGGAAGCCTCTACCCTGATGTCCCGATCCTCCTCTAACCTCTCCCGAGGAAGGAGGGCTGGCGAGAGCATGGAAACCAACCTGCAACTCTATGCCGCCACTGGCGAGAAGAACTACCTCGACAACTTTACAAAACAAGTATGGGATGCCCTCGACCGTAATGTGTCGTTCAGCATTCAAACCGCCCTCGACGCCATCCCCTACATGGATGCCGCCTACCGCCAGCGGTTGCGCCCATACGTCGAGCACTTCAACGCCTACATCAAGGACTTCGACAAGCAGAACCCCTACGGTGTGCCCATCGGGAGGGGTAACTGGGCGGGCATCGGCGCCTGCCTCAGCTTTGGCATCGCCGTCAACTACGCTCATCTGTATTTCCCCGACATTGTCAGGAAGGATGAGGTCTATCGCGTAGCCAACTGGCTCTACGGCTGCCATCCCTACCACAACTATTCGTTTGTCGCCGTCGTGGGAGCTGCCCGTCCCAAACAAGTGTTCTACGGCAACAACCGTGCCGACTTCTCGTTCATCCCCGGCAACGTGGCACCCGGACTGCTGTTCCGTCAGCCCGACCATTTCGAAAACTTCGATGACTGGCCCTTCCTCTGGGGACAAAACGAGGGTACCATCGCCGGCAACACCCAGTACATCATCTTCGGCTCGTCGCTGAAGGACATCGTGGGCAACGTCTCCCCAAAATACTAACTTATAAGTATTGTGCCATCCTTCTTTTCGCCGTACCTTTGCCGAAAAAACCAACAAAGAAGAAATTATGTATTTCACAGGTGTTATCATTGCAGCATGTACGTTCCTGGCCATCGGCATCTGGCATCCTATTGTCATCAAGACCGAGTATTACTGGGGTACACGCCCTTGGATAGTGTATCTGATAATAGGAATTGCCTGCATCGTGGCTGCCCTGTTTATCAAGAACACCACGATCTCGGCCGTTGTAGGCGTATTTGGGGCGTCGGCACTATGGGGCATCGGCGAACTGTTCAAGCAGAAGAGACGTGTTGAGAAAGGGTGGTTTCCCAAAAATCCTAAACGAAAATGAAAAGAGAAACGCAACCAATAGAATCCCAACGGGAAATATGGATTGACTGGATGCGAGTGACCGCTTGCTTCCTCGTCATGATGACACACAGCTGCGAGCCTTTCTACTTAGGAGGCGAGGGGTCGCTGATTCTCACGCAATCCGATGCCATCTGGGTGGCAATACTCAACTCGCTGCCTCGCGCGGCAGTTGCGCTATTTGTCGTGGCCTCCAGCTACTTGCAGTTCCCGCTCCACTACCCCACCCGCGTGTTCTTCGCTAAGCGGGCGACGCGGCTGCTGATACCGTTTGCGTTCTGGACGGTGGTCTATGCTCTCGTTTGGGGTGAGCCGGTGCAGAACTTCAAGGACCTGCTGTTGAACTTCAACTACGCTGCCGGCCATCTGTGGTTCGTTTATATGCTTGCTGGCCTCTACCTGCTGATGCCGCTGCTGTCGCCCTGGGCCGAACGCGTGGGCAAGCGCGAGCTGCAGCTCTTTCTGGGCATCTGGCTTTTCACCACGCTCATCCCGCTCATCCGGCAGGGAGTGGGCGGCGCGGCGCCCGTCATCTACGGCCCTTCGGGAATCCCCAATGCCGCCAAGTACCCCCTGTGGGGCGAGGCGAGTTGGAACACTTACGGTGCGTTCTACTACTTGTGCGGCTTCGTAGGCTACCTGCTGCTGGGGCTCTACTTCCGCAAGTTCGTCGGCAGGCTCTCGTGGGGCCGGACGCTGGGCATCGCCCTCCCCGCGTTCCTCGGTGGCCTCGCCATCTGCTGTGGCGGTTTCCTCTGGAGGGTATGGGGCGACACCCACGGCGTGTTCCCCTTCGAAGGCCCCGTGGGACTGGCAGCCTTATGGGAAGGCCCTTGGCTCAACGACACGCTGGGCGTCGCGCTGATGACCGTGGCGTGGGTGTTGATGTTCCGGAAAATCGGGTCGGGAGGCTGGTTCTACGTGCACATGCTGCTGCCCGTCTCAAAGGCAAGCTATGGCATGTACCTTTGCCACATGCTGTTGCTGGGTGCGCTCTCAGCGTGGCTGCGCACGGCATTAGGCACGGGAGCCGATGGTGTGCTGGGCGTGTGGACAACTCCTGTCCAAATTTTTACTACGGCCCTGCTCTCCTTTGTCGGCGTGGCCCTCTTCAGCGTGCTTGTCCGCCGTATTCCCAAACTGGGGAAGTGGATTATCGGCTAGCCTTTACGCCCCGACCACCCATTTGCTGCCTGGCAGATACGTCAGTAGCTTGGTGGTAAGGGCACAGCTGATGAACGTGCAGATGGCTATGAGCGGGATAGCGGCATAGACAGGCACAGCGGGCTGCGCAGCACCGCCCTCGCCGATGAACAGCACCACCCACAGATGCAGCCATAGCAGATGCATCAGATACATACCAAAAGAGAGCTTTGAGAGTGTCGTGATGAACTTCGGAGCTTTCTTCTTTTGTATGCAGGTGAACAGCAGCACGGCGCCAAAGGTGGCCAGCACCACATTGGGCGTCGTAAACTCCCAGCCCCATTCAAGCTCAGGAGTGACAATCAGCTGCCCAGGAACGCCCTTCAGCCAGAACGACCATGCCGTAAACGCCGAGCCGACGACAAGGCAGACGATGCCCACCGTGCGCCGACGGGCGACGCTCCACGTCAGGTGGAAGCGGATATAGTGCGCCAGCACCAGATAGCCCAGGAAGCCGGCGAAATACCACAGCATGTGATACTGGTTCCAGAAGCACTCGCCCCACAACTCAGGGGCAACGAAGCGATGCAGATAGCGCATGAAGCATGCCACCACAAACAGCCAGAGGAACACGCGTTCTTCACGTGCCGATGCCTGCTTCAGCCACGGGGAGATGATGGGGATGAACAGGTAGAGCCCTAGCAGGGGATACATGAACCACAGATGCCCTGCCATAGAGGGGAAGTTCCACGGCAACAGCTTCAGGTCGGCCACCGACTGCTCCCACGTCATGCCACCCCATAGCAGGGGCAGGAAGGTGTAGATGAGCATGAACGCCACCATCGGGGGCACAACGCGCAAGAAGCGGCGACGATAGAAGTTACCCATCGTCTCACCCTCGCGCAAGGGTACAAGCAGATAAGCGGAAATCATCATGAACAGCGGTACGGCAATGCGCGAGCAGCCGTCGTACAACGCCACGAACAGGCGGTTCTGCTCGTTCAGCAGCAGGGACATATTCCCCGCCAACCCCGACGTATCGGCACCATAGAAGTTCTCAGCAGCATGCACCAGCATCACCAGAAAGCAGGCCGTCACCCGCAAATAGTCAGCAAAGGCAATTCGTTCTTTCTCCATCGTAAAATCTTTTTGTTCCAGATGCAAAGATAGAGCAAGCCGAGCGAAAAACCAAATATATTCGAGCTTTTCCGAGGCGCAGCCTATTTTCAACGAAGTTAAAGATAGGGCAAAATCAGCGAAAAACCAAATGCCGAGGCTTTAAATGTTCCAAAAAAAAGCACACTATTTTGTGAGGCTCGTAGCAAATAATTCCATATCGCTGGTGGTATGGAGGATTTTTCGTATATTTGCACCGAATTACTACGAAACTATGACAAAGATTTCCTACAACAAAATCCAAGTAGAAGACCGCAATGTCTTTTATCGTGAGGCTGGCTCAGCAAAGAAGCCTGCTTTTCGATTCTTTAATATGGCCACTGTCGTGTGCTTCGTCTTTACATTCTATGGAATGATAACACTGACTTCATGTAGCAAGGAAAATGACGATAATGACACTACACCAGATTCTGAGAAGCCGGTGGTCATCGACTGCGTGAAGCCCGACTATCTGAAGGCTGGTGACAAGGTGGCCTTGATCTCGCCATCGTATTTCACGTCAATGGAGAATGTGGAGAAGACTGCCGCCGTACTGCGTGGATGGGGACTAGAGCCTGTTGTCGGTCCGAATGTCGGCAAGGTGACGGAAGGAAAATATGCCGGCACCGTGGCCGAACGAGTGAGTGACATCCGTTGGGCACTCAACGATCCGTCCATTAAGGCCATCATCTGCAATCGCGGCGGATATGGTACAATACAACTTATTGACCAACTTACGTTGGCAGAGCTGAAAGAATCGCCGAAATGGCTGGTGGGATTCAGCGACATCTCTACGCTGCACGGGTTGCTGAGCCGTGCGGGAGTCATGAGCATACACGGTACGATGAGTTCGTTTCTGGCCAAAGGCGGTACCGACATAACCAGCACGCTGATGCGTGACCTGCTTTTAGGTAATGTGCCCCGCTACGAGCTGCTGGCACATAAGCAGAATATCGTTGGCACAGCTAGTGGCGTACTGGTAGGCGGCAACCTCTGTACGTTTACGCCGAACCTCGGCTCACAGGCCGATGCCACCAAGGGCAACAACCTGATTCTCCTCATAGAGGAGGTTGGAGAATCTATGCATAACATCGACCGCCAGATGCGTATTCTTCAGATGAATGGTGTACTTGACCGCTGCAAGGGCATCATCTTGGGTGAGTTCACCGACTGCGGCACCGAGTTTACCTACGAGAGTGTGGAGGCTATGTTGCACGACATGCTGAAAGACTATGACATCCCCGTACTCTGCGGATTCCCTGCTGGTCATGGCGACGTGAACCTGCCTCTTGTGATGGGCGCTCCAGTCACTATCGACGTTCGCAACGATGGCGCCACCCTGCAATTCAACATCGAAGGCAACCAACAGCAGGTGAACATTGCCGACATCACTGCTCCGACGACCCCTGCCGCCGTCCGTATGCGTCTGGCAGGAAAGAGGGAATAGCCGGACCCACTAAAAGCCAAGTCACTTTACATACACCTTTCGTCCGTTTACGATGTTCAATCCTTTCCGTAAGGAACTCATTCGCTGACCCTGTAGGTTGTAGATAGCCGTCCCCTCCTGAAGAAGAGATGAAAAGTCCTTCCCTTCAGGGGAAGATTCAGGAGAGGCTATTCCTGTCGCTTGTACCTCGAATACGCCCGTGAAGGACTCCTGGTCGTTCTCCACCGTTACGGTGTAAAGGCCGTTTACGTAGGCGGAGATGTCGATGTTGAGGCCTACGATGCCCGCTGCGTCGATGGTTTTTTCATAGACGACGTTGTCCTTTTCGTCGGTAATGCATACCAGATAGGCATCAGCAAGCAGGTCGAGATTGATTCCCAACTGCAGTTGGTTGTATTCGCCATAAAGCGACCGTTCGGCCTCCCTCTTCATGGGCGATTTAGGCTTTGTCTT
>JAEEZS010000039.1 GCA_016291905.1 Bacteroidaceae bacterium | reverse complement strand
TTCGCTGGACCATCTCGCCCGATTTCAACTACCACCGTTTCGACCACAGCTCCGACCTCGCCTCGGCCACCTTCAACGCCCCCGTCGCCGATGTCAGCCGGCAACTGCTCGACGACCTCTATAGCCCCACCTCCTCACGCGTAAACCTCCGCGACACGCTGGTCAACCGCATCCTGCGGCAGGGCATCGGCAACGGACACGCATGGGAAGGCACGCTCAACGCCAGCGCCACCATTAAGATTCCCCACTCCAACGAGAACATCCGCCTCGGCGCAAGCATTAACTACACTGACCGCGACGAACAACTCTTCAATCGCCAAGCTGTCCGGTATGCTGCTGTATCACAGCAGCCCCCCATCTATAATCACCAATACCACGACAACCATCCCCACCGCGATGGGCTCGCCCAGCTTAGAATAGGCTACAACATCCCTTTGGGACCAGGCTGGCGGTCGTTGTACACCACCTATTATTTCACACACCAATGGCAGCACCATCGCTCGACGCTCTATCTGCTCGACCATTTAGGCAATCAACCTTCCGCTATTGACCAGCTGCCCTCCGTCACCGAATACGAGCAGGTGATGGACAGCCGCAACAGCTTTGATAGCCACTCCACCGAAGACCACCATAAGCTGGACATCAACCTCGGCTATAAGTTCGCCAAGAAGAGCTACGGACAGATATGGACGTTACTCGATGGCAACATCAACCTGCGCAGTCAACATCTCGACTACCAGCGCGGCCGCATCGACACCACCCTCCACCGCACGGCCTGCACCGTCAAAATGGGCTGCTGGACTTATCTCGACCTCAAAGGCGGCCATCAGATTGGCTTGACCTTAGGCGTGCAGACGAACTTGCCCGACTTGGAGCATCGCATCGACCTGCGTGACGATACCGACCCGATGAACATCCGGCTGGGTAACCCCAACCTGCGTACAGCCGTCACCCCTGAGTTCCAAATCAATGGCTCCTATAGAAGGAAACTCTCCTATCACTACCTGGAATGGGGCTGCCAGCGCACCTACAACGCCATCGCCATGGGCTACGTCTACGACCCGCAGACCGGCGTGCGCACCTACCGCCCCGAGAACGTCGACGGCAACTGGACCACCGACGGCGGCTACACCTTCCACTGCAGCCTCGACTCCACAAAGAAGCTGAATCTCGACATTCCCCTGCACATCACCTACGCCCAAAGCGTCGACCTGGTAGGAGCAATACCTACTAATAATATCCAGTATGCTGCGATATTATCGCAGCCCCCACGTTCCACCGTCCGCCGCCTCGCCCTCTCCCTGTCCCCCACCTTCAAGGCCGACATCAGCCAGCATCACCTCGAACTCACCTGTCAGCCCACATGGGAGCGCCTCACCGGCACACGCCCCGACTTCCAAGACTTCCACGCCTTCGCCTGCCGCACCTCCCTCTCAGCCATCCTGAAGCTGCCGTGGAAGCTCGACCTCAGCACCGACCTCGGCCTCTACACCCGCACCGGCTATGCCGACGAAAACCTGAACACCAGCGACCTCGTCTGGAATGCCCGTCTCTCGCGACCCTTCTTCAAGGGCAATCTCCTCGTTGTTGTAGACGGCTTCGACCTCCTCGGTCAGCTCAGCAACGTCACCCGCACCCTCAATGCCCAGGGCCGCACCGAGACCTACACCAACGTCATGCCCCGCTATGCATTGTTCCATATCATCTACCGGCTGAACAAGCAGCCGAAGAATAATGTTAGTAAACAGTAGACCCGGGTAAGGCTGGAGGCCGCAGTGATGCGCCCTCCAGCTATTCCTATAGGCACCAAATGTCCTTCAGGCAGTGTGTAAACTCAGTTTATAAATCATTTGCAAACCGAATGCAAACCACATTTGCCGTCTGTTTGCAGGAAATTGTGTACTTTTGCGCACAAAAACAAAAGCAATGAAACAAATACGCTTATTGATGGCTTTGTGCCTTGCCGTTGGGTGCAGCTATCAGAACGATGCCGATGAGCAGCGCCTCCTTCAGGGGGCATGGCTGTTGCGGCAGGTGGAATATCCGTACGACGTTCCCGATGATACTCTGTCAGAACAGGAGGGAACGGCTCTGCTGCTATACGATGGCGACAGCGTGGTGTACCAGTGCTGGATGACCAAGACGGAGTCGGGGCTGGTGGTAAGGCCTGGCTCGCAGCGCGCCGTGACGCTGATTGACAAGGGCGGGGGCGAACAGGTATATATAGAAGGAGACAACCCGCGGCCGCTGACCATCGTGGACGACTCGACGATCGTCATCCAGCGCGATGGCACGCGCTATACCTATCGACGTGCCGACGACATGGCAGTGGAGTGGGGCACAGACATCAGGAACATCGTCGCGGCTAACGCAGGGAAAAACAACTCGGAGGAAAAGCCCATTTACGTGCTTTCGGCCAAGGAGCGCCAACAGGCCAGTTACATACAGTGGCTCCTGGCTACCATCGTGATGATTGTCGTCCTTGCCGTGGCCAACAATGTTGTCGCCCGCCGCCGTAGGAGGCAGCTGCAACTCCAGCTACAACAGATTCAGGAGGTGCGACAGGAACGCTCGCAGACCGTCAGGCAGGCCATGGAGTCGGTGGAGACGGCCTTCTTCGCTTCCGACCGTTACGAGGCATTGCAGCGCCGCATCGCCACTGGACAGCGACTGAAGGACAGCGACTGGCAGGAGATAGAGGCCCAGGTCAGGAAGGTGTATCCGGGCTTTGCGAGTCAGCTGCGGGGGCTGCACGCCATGTCGGAACTGGAATACCAGGTGTGCCTGCTCATCAAGCTCCGCATCGTCCCGAAGGACATCGCAGCCGTGCTGGCTCGCGACATGAGCACCATCAGCACCGTGCGCAGCCGACTCTACAAGAAGGTGTTCGGACAGAAGGGCGGCGCTCGCGAATGGGACGAATTCATCCTTTCCATCGGTGCCTAAACCAAATGCAAAGTGAATGCAAAGCAGATGCAAACCCAAAACCTTGGAGCAAGAGGGGAAAGTGCTTACCTTTGCAGCGACAATTCGTCAAAATGTCTAACCAAACAAAAAAACGTAAAACTTATGAAGAAGGTAATGTTAGTGATGGCAGTGACACTCATGAGTGCGCTGCAGGCAAGTGCCCAAAACGCAAAAGTAGACGACAAGGAAATCGTCGGCGTATGGCTGATGGAGTCGATGCAGTGGGAGGGCGAAAAGAAGAAAATGTGTGGCAAAGAGATGGGGTACACCCAATTCAAATATTATGGGGCTGACGGTGAGTACGCTTCAGCAGGTATTGCCTTAACAAAAGAAGGTACGTGCGTGGTGATTCCTCAGGAGTATGGCACTTTCTACCTCAAGGACGGCTGGTACATGGAGATGGGGCGCGAGCCATTAAAGGATGCCGTCGTCCTGATTGACAAGAACACCTACAAGGGCACTTGGAAGACGCGCCACGACATCTGGAAGAAGCAGACGGCCATGCCCGAGAAGCTGCGCAAGTACATCATCGACTGCTGTAGGATGAAGGACACACCTGCCGACATCCAGCAGCTCATCAAGCAGACGATGTTCAAATAGCCTATTGCCATAGCTAATTAGCAATACGAGTAGTATAAGTTAGTAAACAGTACCCGGGTAAGGCTGGAGGCCGCAGCGATGCGCCCTCCAGTTGTTCCTATAGGCGCCAACAGTCCTTCAGACTGCCTGTAAACTCGGTTTACAAGGCACTTGTAAACCGTTTGTAAACCGAGATATGCTGCCACTATCGCTCTTTTCATCTACCTTTGCAGCGTATGAACCCCATAAAACATTTATCAATATGCAAAAGTTTTTAGTGACAATGATGGCCTACGCGCTGACGGTGTCGACGCAGGTGCAGGCGCAAGATGATGGCCTTGCCGACTTGAAGGCAGCAATGATTGCGGCCAAGATCCATCAGGACAGCATCGACACGGCAAGTCTCGTGGCGGTGTACGACTACGAGTGCCAGACGCAGGATGCTGAGGGTCAGGCTGTGACCGACCGCATGAAAGTGTGTCTGCTCGTAGGGCAGCACTGCACGCGCTGCTTTCCCTACCGCAAGTTCCGCAAGGAAAGGGAATGGGCAGAAGGCAAAGAGCGGGCAGCCACCGATTTTCTGGGTTTAAAAGCAAGGGAATACCTGGGAGGCTACGACTTCTTCAGCGAAGAAGAGCTGCCACTGCTGCGGTCGGAGTCCTACTGCATGATGCCGGAGGTGTGGACGAACTACCCCGACGGGAAGACGACCGTTCGCGATGCCATTCCTCCCTCTATCTATGAGACGCAGGAGGCGCGTACACCCATCGACTGGACGCTCACCGACGACACCATGACCATCGGTGGCTACCTTTGCAAGACGGCCACCTGCCAGCTGCACGGCCGGCAGTGGACGGTGCGCTACGCAGAGGACATCCCCACTACGGCAGGCCCGTGGAAGCTCTGCGGACTGCCCGGGCTGATTGTTGAGGCCGTTAGCGATGACGGCATCCACCGCTTCACGCTCACCGACCTCCAGCATGCCACTGCGCTTATCTACTACGAGACCAGCGCCATCACCTCGAAGACTTCCGAAGAAAAGCTTATCAAGAACCGCAATAAAACCTTCGGCAACAGGCTCTACCCCAAGAACCCGCATTACTACATTACCGACCTCCACTCCGCCGACACCGCCTACGACAACGAGGGCATGCTCATCAACGGCGTGTATGTGAATGACAAGGCGCATGTGTATCAACCGTTAGAAAAGGAATAGAACAATGAAAAAGATTATAATGACAATGATGGCCTTTGTGCTGACGATAGCAGCACAGGCACAGATGCTTACACACGACAACGAAAAGCTTGATACTTTGTGCCAGACAAAGTTTACGGCAGTATATCAGTATTCCATCAACACATCCGACGCAGAAGG
>JAEEZS010000038.1 GCA_016291905.1 Bacteroidaceae bacterium | reverse complement strand
TTTCACCCTAGGCCGATACTCGCGGTTACGGACTTAAGGCGCCCCCGGCTTTCATGGCTTGACGGGCGGTGTGTACAAGGCCCGGGTACGTCTTCACCGCGCCATGGCTGATGCGCGATTACTAGCGAATCCAGCTTCACGGAGTCGGGTTGCAGACTCCGATCCGAACTGAGAGGGGCTTTGACGGATTCGCGCCCTGTCGCCAGGTGGCCGCCCTCTGTACCCCCCATTGTAACACGTGTGTAGCCCCGGACGTAAGGGCCGTGCTGATTTGACGTCATCCCCACCCTCCTCGCATCTTACGATGGCAGTCCCGACAGAGTGCCCACCACGACGTGATGGCAACTGACGGCAGGGGTTGCGCTCGTTATGGCACTTAAGCCGACACCTCACGGCACGAGCTGACGACAACCATGCAGCACCTCCACAGCTGCCCCGAAGGGCCTCAAGATCTCTCTATCGTTCAGCTGCAGTTCAAGCCCGGGTAAGGTTCCTCGCGTATCATCGAATTAAACCACATGTTCCTCCGCTTGTGCGGGCCCCCGTCAATTCCTTTGAGTTTCACCGTTGCCGGCGTACTCCCCAGGTGGATTACTTATCGCTTTCGCTTGGCCGCCGACTGTCTGCCGCCGACAGCGGGTAATCATCGTTTACCGTGCGGACTACCAGGGTATCTAATCCTGTTTGATTCCCGCACCTTCGAGCATCAGCGTCAGACGTGCCCCAGCGGACTGCCTTCGCAATCGGAGTTCTTCATGATATCTAAGCATTTCACCGCTACACCATGAATTCCATCCGCCTCTTGCACTCTCAAGAAACCCAGTTTCAACGGCAGGGCACGGTTGAGCCGCACCATTTAACCGCTGACTTAAGCTCCCGCCTACGCTCCCTTTAAACCCAATAAATCCGGATAACGCTCGCATCCTCCGTATTACCGCGGCTGCTGGCACGGAGTTAGCCGATGCTTATTCGTGCGGTACTTTCAACGCGCCACGCGTGGCGCTCGTTACCCCCGCACAAAAGAGGTTTACAACCCGTAGGGCCGTCGTCCCTCACGCTACTTGGCTGGTTCAGGGTTCCCCCCATTGACCAATATTCCTCACTGCTGCCTCCCGTAGGAGTCTGGACCGTGTCTCAGTTCCAGTGTGGGGGACCTACCTCTCAGTACCCCTACCCATCGAAGGCACGGTGGGCCGTTACCCCGCCGTCTGCCTAATGGGACGCATCCCCATCCCTTGCCGGTTTTCCTTTCATGCAGGAAACATGCATATCCCGCACACATCCGGTATTAATCCCTCTTTCGAGGGGCTATCCCGAGGCAAGGGCCAGGTCGGATACGCGTTACTCACCCGTGCGCCGGTCGCCACCAGGACATTGCTGCCCCGTGATGCCCCTCGACTTGCATGTGTTAAGCCTGTAGCTAGCGTTCATCCTGAGCCAGGATCAAACTCTTCATTGTTTTATGATGTTTTCGTTTTTTCCGCTCATGACGACTCACATATCCTTCTTTCCTAGTCCAAGGAAATTTTAACTTGACGGTTCGTCTTTCTTTCTCTCTACCCGACCCTGCGCGAGGCGCTCCCCCAAGGAAACCGGATAACCGGCTCCGGAGAGCACGCACGGCAGGGCCGCTCTTGTACTACTTCGTCTGTATGGGAAACTTTTCAAAGATCGCTCTTCTCTGCCCTTCTCAGGGGGGCTTTTCAGGCTCCCTTTCGAAAAGCGGGTGCAAAGGTACTGCCTTTATTCCATACCACCAAATATTTTTACCACTTTTTTTCAAGAAATCAAGAAAAAAGGGTAAAAAGGGCTCTTTCTAGCACTGGAAAATGGGCTTCTGACGCATGACGGAACGTTCAAAAGCAAAAGATGGAACGTTCGGATAGTTTCCTTGAAACGTTTCGGTGGACAGCAGGTGGAGGCGATCTTTATTTCATATAACCGCTCCTTTTTTCCCGACTATTTCAAGCTTGCCTTGAACGTATATAAATAAGGAATGGGCCTGCGTTCTATGGGACGTTCGCGGTCGGAAGGGATGATCGGTACTGGATTGTCGGGCATTTCCAAAGAACGCATCCTGTGATGTGGAGCAGGGTGTTCGGCAGGGGCAGCCATTACGACAAGGAATACTTTTGCAGCCTCGTCACTCGGCTTGTAGGAGAGTTTCACCTTTTTTGATTTAACGGAAATGGTTTTCATGGGACTATAGACGGAACGGCCGTCTTTGTTGACCACCACAAAACCACAGCGAAAACCTCCCTGCTCCACAGGTACGGCAGTACAAAATGTGACTGCCACCTTTTTACCGGCCTTTGGCAAGACAAGGGGGATGACGTTAAAGCCGTAGTTTTCTGGAACGTTAGTCTGTTTTGGTGCATACCAGCCATTCCCCAAAGTGTCTAACGCTGTGGTCATCTGGCAGGCAAAAGGACGCGTCAGGTCCCAGCAGCGAGGGTAATCAAGGTTGACAATGTGGCAGACGGCATCATACATCTCATCACAAAAGGCTGATTGCGAGAGGTTGTAGAGTTTCTTATAAGTGATGACGGGGTCCTCGCCTCGCTTGCCAGCACGGTAAAGGTCTCCGATAGCTGTCAAGCCACGTTTCATTCCCCAATACTCTATAATATAAGGAGAGCGATATATGTTCTCGAAACTGAGGTATGCCTTATGGGTGTTCTTGCAGAAGGCGTCCCAATGGTAGCGTTCAGAACCAATCCAATTGGGGTTGACCTGCCAGAGCATCCATTGGCTCGTCATCTCGAGGAAACCGCTTCCACCCCACGCCTCGCCCTCGCCGTCGCACATAATCTGACTTTGGAAGCAATGGCCCAATTCGTGCGCTATGCAGTTGAGAGTCTTGTCCTGAATGCGGTTTGGAGCCACCCAAAGGGCACCAATAACACCATCGTAGTCACCACCGTAGGCTGTTCCTTCGAGGCTGTAATTAATCATCACCATCATGCGATACTTATCGCAAAGTGAACCCTTATGTGCGAACTGGAGAGTATTATAATAGTAATCATAAAAAGTTTCTAACCGTTCGCAGAGGTTGTCAAGGTCAACAGACATTTTGTGCCCTTCCAGTTCGGGAGGAGAGGAAGGGTCATCGCCAAAGCCGCTCTCCCAAAAGATGACGAAGTTCTCTGTCATACGACAATGGGCATAGCACCAGCGAGAAGAGGGGTCGTCGAAATCGTTGTCACGAAGGTCCTCGGGAATGTAGATTTGTTTGCCATCGGCAAAGCATAGGACCGGAAGAAGGAGACAACAATGGAAAAACAGAAGGATTTTGTTCATGGACGAAAGGAATGGGAGGGATAGGGATTATGGAGGTTCGGGAGTTACGGATTTATTCGTCAGGTCCGAGGTCAGAGGTTATCTTGCCTACGATATGGACCTTGTAAGTAAGAACAGCCTCCTTCTCACCATGAACGAACTTCTGACGGATGATGGTAGCCATACCGGCCTCGATGCCCGTTGTGGCTTGGCCAATGTTGAAGAAGATGGGGTTTGAGGCACCGTCCCACTCGCTATAGCAGAACCAAGCCTCGTCGCGCCAGCCGCAGACATTGCCCATCATGTTGAACCAATGCCCCCTGTTGTTAGCCGTGTAACCAGCTTGAGAACCTGAGCCATCCTGAGCTGCAATGAGGTATTCCGAGCAGTCGGCATTGAGGCCGTAAAACTCCACCGTAGGCTTGGCGGCCTTCATGCCATCAATCAGCTTAGCAAAGGATGCCAGGCCAAGAGCGCCACACACGGCCTCCTCATTGATATAGACTGAGAGGGGGGTATAGTCGTTCTTCACCGTTTCATAGACGGAATAGGTCAAGCCGTCGGTATGAGTAAAATAGACAGCCCATTCGCCCGTTTCCGTCAGCGCAAACGTCGCCTCAATGGGACAGTAGGTCGTGGCATTGGCCAATCCCATGTGAAGATGAAACTCGTCGCCAGCCTTGCATGCCTCGGGCACCTGCCCCACGGCCAAGCGAAGAACTTTAGGAGTAAAATCGACAAACAATGCCGCATCCTTGCTGCTGGGCGAGCAGACATATCCCTCCTTATTAAAATAAAAACCAGCCACAGAGTTATAGCCCGTTGGGCCATAAAGATTGCCAGCCTTAGCATCCACACCATACAACACGATATCGCCAGGCATCTTCTTAACCCCAAATGCCTTCAAAACATCGTTCTTAGCCAACGTGATTTCCGTTGTCTCAAAGGCATCCTTTACCTCCATTTCCTCCACGACGGTTATCTCGCCGCCCTTCTGGGCATGGGAATAGTCAACGGGCGTTTCACCAAAAGGCGTGTAGTCTGCTTTCGAACAGCCTACAATCAACATTGTGCAAAGAGCAAGCATCAAATAAAGACACCGTTTCATAGTTGCAACTCCATTCCTATTGTTTCACATCCCAGTTAAACCAATTGCCATAGACGTTCGCAGGCTGGGCGTTCTTACTGAGTTTCAGACGATAGTCGTAGTGATTCCTGCGGATGTTGACGTTACCCGTGTAGGTGTAGTCGAGGTTGCAGACCACAGCAAACACCACGTTATTGGAAGGCTGGTACTTATCAAACTCCATACGGTAACTCCCTTCGCTAAAGGGCTTGCCATAGACAGTCTTACCGTCCTCGGTACGGTAGCACAGCTGGCAGGACATATTATCCTTCGTCGAAAGTTCTCCGTTAGGCTTGAAGGAGACGGTCAGCGGACTACTCTCCACATAGATGGGAATGATATTCGCTCCCGTCCAACCTGGCGTAGTTGCCTGGTCAGGGACAAGCCAACCCTCTTCATCCTCCTCCGTCGGAGCGTAAGGGGTGGCACGCCAAGGTTTGCTATAGACGCTCCAGCTCTCACTTTCGATAACGGTTCCCATATAAGAATTGTACATGTGTTTGACAGCCTGCGAGTACTTGCCGAAGTCACACAACGCCAGACGGGCTCGATACTCCTGCAACATACGGTGCATCTGCTCCTCGCCTATTTGCTTGGCAATTCCTTCCAGCACGTAGCCCGTAGCGTTCATCCACACCCAGGGCACAGCCATATAATCCACAATCTCACCGAGGAATGTGGGGAACACCTCGCTGTATTGCGAGCCGCCGATAATCTTGCGCACGTTGCCCGTAGGAGCTGCACCGTTGACGCCCTGAGCTCCTGGGCCGCCAAAAGTACCGTCCGTCAGCCAACCTGAATAGCATTCAATCGGTTGGAAGGGCGCCATGATACTGCCCATACTGAGCCAACCGAAATCGTTAGCTGTATATTCCTTGCCGTACTGACGTTCATAGGTGAGCGTGGCCTGTAGCCAGCAGTTGGCCCCTTCGTGAAACCAGCTTGCCTTGCGGCAGCCAGGCATGGAGGCAAAGATGGCATGGATGCCCTCGTGAACCATTGCGCTACATTGCGACTCGGCGTCGCTGTAGCTACAAGCGGGGTCGAAACAATAAACGGGATAGTACGAAGCCAGTATGATGGGCCAAGAAGTACCGCCTATTGTGACGGCACTTTGCCAACCTCCAAGGTCGGTATTCGAGGCATTGTCTGTCGGCAAACCAGAGCCGTAGAGGAACACAGCACTGCGATAGCCTTTCTGTGGAGCGAGGTCGCGTGGCCAGCCCATCACGTCCGTCATATAGGCAAAATCTTCGTTTAGGCGTGCCAGCATATTCTTAGCCGCCACCTCGTTGTCTTTCACCAACGGATTGGCATTCTTTCCCACGAAGAACGACCACCAGCTCTCCGTCTGCGTATCATTGTCGGATGGATAGACTTTGTAATACTTGTTCGTTGCTAATGGCAGATTCTTGGTGGGGATGGGCAGCTGCCCATTATCTTTGTTAAAATCGTAATGAATAGTCGGGTTGTAGGCGGGCCATTCCAGAAAGAACTCACCCGATTCTGGCGTCAAATCCAACATACCTTCCTCCAATTCCGTCGTGCATGAGACGGAAAACAAAAGGAGCACAGCGCTATATAGTATTTTTCTCATTTTCCATAAGGATTTGTGCCAGAGAACTGCACCTGCCAAGGCCATTTGTTGTCGTCGGTATCGGTGTCGGACTTGGAGGCATCCGTAGGCCAAGCATGACGCTCGTAACTCTTGGGAGCGCCACTAACGACAAACCACAGCTTGGAGGAGTTAGCAGGGACGTTGAATGTGGCTGTTCCTTCGGCATCGGAGAATATATCGCCATAAGTGGTACTGCCATCCTTATTATAAGAGACGAAGCCATAGCGCCAGCCGGCATTGCCCTGCGGGCCGCACTTATAAACAGAGCCCTGCATTTCGTAAAGTCCCTGGAAATTTGCGCTTACCGTCTGTCCGGCAGCGCCGTTCAACAGAATGGCATTGGAACCTGTGCTCTCAGGCGCCTTGCTGTCGCTAATGCGCCACCAGCCATCGACCTTCGCAAAGTTGGTGATGGCCACGTTGCCCACATAGTTCTTGCCGTAACTGCGAATCTCACCCATGTCGTAGGTGACGCAATGAGCGGCGTAACGCCACATATCATCGTTGAAGGCGACGTTGTCCATACCAGCAAGACGCATGTAAGTCTCGCAGGGATCTTCAGGATACCTCGACTCGCGCCAAAGCTTGCCGATGAAATCGATACCGTATTTGTCCACCCAATACCACTGAATGAAATAGTTGGCATAGCGAGGACGCTCATGAAGAACGTGTAGGCTGGTTGAGGTGGTGAACTCGCCTGCCCAGCCCTGGAAAGCCTGCGGTTTATAATTTTCCTTCGCAGAAAACTCCTGAAGGCTCTGCCACTGAGCACATTGCTCCCACCAGCCGCAGCCTCCGCTACCATTCGGGCCGAAGCCATAACGCCAGCCCGGGCCTTGTGTCGTATTTGCACTTGGACGCTGGCTTTCTGGGACGCCCTTTTGTTCCAAATAGTCGCAGAACACCATATACTGGAACGAGTGGCCAATTTCGTGGGCAATGGTGCTACCCACAGGTTTACATGTGCTAGGGTTCACCCACAGGGCACCGATGACATTATCGTAGCCGCTGCCCGTAGCGAGCCACTCGCCTTGATAAAGGAGGTATATTTCCATCTTATAACGGTCGAGGACGGACTTTCCCTTCCCCACATCGGCAAACTTCAGCGTGTTAATATTCATTTCGTAGAACAGTTCCGCCTTCATCAGCAGATCGTCGATATCGACCACCATGCCAGTCACACTGCACGTCGAAGGCGAAGTGTTTGCTGTGCCCTTACGGTCACCATAGAGGCCATATTCGCCGTACTGCTTGTCCCAGAAGACCACGAAGTGCTCGCTCTGCTTGCTGCGGCACCAGCTCCATTTGCTGTCACTACGTAGCATATCAAAGGTGAATTCCTTCGGCTTATAATACTTGTCGAAGTCTGGAACGTCGGCCTCGGTGAGCACCAGCGGAGCCACACCCTGCGTAACGGTCAAACGTTTCTTCGATTTCCCAGAACGGACGGTCACAATTGCCTTACGAGGCTCAGGGGAATCATTCTGTGTGGCATAGAGATAGACTTTATACGTCTGCAGTGAATCGCCCCACATCTGGCTGGCAGTAAGCCAATCCTTTGCCTCATCGGGGATTTCGATGTACCAAAGATAGGAGGACTTGATACGGAGGACGGTACGGGAGGAGTCGGCCGACACATCCCACGTGTTGCGGTTCAGGGAGAGTTCGACACCCGAACGGTTGCTATCATAGTCAGCCAAAGGATCGGGCTCCTCTGGCGTACAGGAAGAAAGGACAGCGGCAAAAGGCAAGAAAATGCAGAAAAAGGCGACAAGTCTGAGGCTTGCAGAAAGGTTACGAATGGAAAATCTGTTCATAGTCTGATTCATATTTTTATCTGTGCAGCCCGCAACGGAATCGAACCGTTAACTTTACGTCAGACCTCTGCGGGCTATAAAAAGGCTGGAGATGTACTCCTCCAGCCTATCCGTGTTAGCGATGAAGCTTAGAGCGATTCAACGGCTTTAACATTCATGGTGATGACCTGCGACTTGTCACCAGCCACATACTTAAACTTGATAGTGCCTTCTGTACCGGCTGCCACAGTGGGATGGAGACCTACACGATAATTGACAAGATCATCGGTCTCGGCAAAGGCAAAGGGTCCGGCTTCGCCGCTCCAGCTGCAGACGTTACCTTCAGTGGAGTACCACCAGCCACGAACACCACCAGCTGTGGTAGCATACTCGCCGTCAGCGTTCTTATACTCAGATTCGTCAGCATTCAGGCCGATGACGTTAAGCGTCTCGAGACTCCATTCTGCCTCAAGGCCAAGCACTTCAGACAACGAAATGGGCATGGGAATAACGACACTCTTGTAGGCGTCGTTGGCCATGATACGGATGTTGTAGGTATAATTCTCGTACGTATAGTCGGCAAACGGCTTAGCGCTCTCGACGACATAGCCATAGATCAGGGTAGCTACTTTGTCGCCAGCCTTCAGGGCTACGGAGAAGAAGCGGTTTGCATTGCTCACGTGCTCCTCCGTCAGGTTGGTAAACGGAGTGATGTCGAAACCAAATTCACTTCCAGAGGCAGTACCATAGCAATCGAAATAGACAGCGTCAACGCCGGTATTCCAGCTTGTCACATCGCCTTCGACGGTATAGAAAGCGCCGTAGCAGAACTCACCGTTTTCGTTGTAATTCTGCTGGGTGCATTCACCCTCTGTGCCGTCGGCGTTCAGAGGAACAACCTTAACAGCCCCTGAGGCAATGGCGGCAGCAAGAGCAGGAGCATCGGCATAACCCAAGTACTTGGCGATAGCGGGGAGGTCAAAGTCTGCCTCTACGGCATCACCTCCCACGGAAATGGCCACATAGGATACCCACTCGGTCTGAGGCTTGACATTAACGGTAATCTCGAAGGCTGCGGTGGTTTCGTCGTCAGCCATACCCTCGATAATCTTATAGGTCTTACCCTCCTCAAGACGTCCAGGGAACTGTCCGATGTTCATGACGAGGTTCTCGTTGGAGACGAAGAAGCCCTCGGCATAAAGGTAGGCATCGTCACCCCAATTGCAGCAGTCGCCATTGGCCATGTGCCAGTGTCCGAAGCCGTTAGTGGAGGAAGGAGTCTCGACCTGATACTCTGTGGAGACATCAAATCCAATGAAGTTGACGGTCTGCCCCGTCTGAGCGCCACCTGACAGTTCGCCAAGAGCGGCAATAAGTTCTGCCTGGGAGTTCAGTCCGAAGCATTCCCAAATGTCAGCTTTGTTACCCTTTGCATCGACACCCTTTACAGAAGCCAAATCGAGTTCGACATAGCTATAATTGGAAGCATCGGCAGGAAGGTTCACCTCATACTGGAAGATGTAGTCGGCATACCCCGTTGGTTCATCAGGGATGATGGGTTCGGGTTCAGGTTTCTTACATGAGACGGCTACTACGAGCAGCGCCAACAGTGCATAAAAATACTTTTTCATTGCTTTTGTTGTTTTTTTAATAAGTTAATAAATAAACTGGATAATTACTGAATTTCAACACAAAAACTTACAAGACGGAGCATCAATTGAATCCTGGCATCTGGACGAGGTTCTTGTTGCCGTTCATGTAGTCGATATAGATGGGGCCGGCGTTGTAGTGGGTGTCCTTGACATCCTGCACGCGGTCCTTGCAGAACCACGACTTGCCGTTCCAGACGTTTTGTCCCGTGGAGGTCATCTTAAAGCGGATGAGGTCTTGACGACGATGGTGTTCAAAGACGAACTCCCAAGCGAGGTCGTCGAGCAGTCCGCCCAGCTCAATGTCGGCACCTCCGCGATAGGGTTCGTCGGCAGCAGGGCCGAGGTCGTGATACTTCTCCTCCCACGTATAGGCAGTGAATTTAGCAGGGTCGTAGCCCTCAGCCACGTGGTATTCGTCGTGTCCGTAGTTGTAGCAGCTGCCTCCCTTGAGGTCTTCCAGCGTGCGCACGGCAGCAGCGGCGTCGGCAGGCACCTGGAAGGTCTTGGTGTCGCGCCCCTTGAACGCACGGGCACGTACCTTGTTGACAAAGTTGACCGCGTCGCTCTCCTTGTAGATGCCTGTTCCTTTCAGACGCAGGGCACACTCGGCAGCCATCATGTAGGCGTCGGCCAGACGGAAGAAGTTAACGTCGTCGCCCCACGTACCGTCGGTGCCAGGAACGATTTCGAGCTTCACGTTACGATAGCCCTCAAGCATATAGACGCCTGGATCGTCGACGCTGTGAATCTTCTTGGTGTAGAAGACGTTGACGGTGCCCTTAAGGTCAGCCTCAGCCGTTGTGAGGGGATCGCCTGACTGAGGGCCGCCCTCTTCGGTATAGGCATACTGCTGGTCGTGAGCCCAGGTGTCGTCGAAGCGGGTGTCGTTGGGGTGATAGGTATCGATGAACTGGGGAATGCCAGCGCCACCGTTCCAGCAGGCGTTGGTGAAGCCGTAGGCTGCTGCGCCAGCCGTGATAAGGCTCTCGCAGATGGTGTAGTTGTGCGAGGCGTAGGTCTTGTCGAGGGGGATGGCGAAAATGCACTCTGTGCAGTTGCTCAGGTTAGCACGGAAGTTGTCCTTGAAGTTGGCTTCGAGGGTGTAGCCGCCGTTGTCGATGACGTCCTTGACCATCTGCTCGCACTTCTTGTACCATTCGTCAGAGATGCGGCTGCGATAGCTGTCGCCGCTCTGTTTGCCTTCACGCAGTTCGTCGGCGGTGATGATGTTCTCGAACCAGGCGTTGTGGTTGAGGTACATCTTGGCAAGAATCATGTCGGCCACAAAGCGGTTGGGATGACCATAGACGTGCTGTGTACCCAGGTCGTCGCGGATGGCAAGCAGCTCTTCCTCCACCCAGTCGAACACATCGCTGGGGTTGGCCTGCGAGGGCAGATAGCCGGCCTCCTGTTCCTCGTCGGCACCCTTCAGCAGGGGAATCCAGCGGAAGTTGTCGAAGAGGATGTAGTAGCTCAGGGCACGCAGGCAACGCACCTTGGCCAGCATGAAGTTCTGGCTCTCCGTCAGGGTGCCTCCCTGCTTATGCTTGACGGCCTCCATAGCGCGGCAGAACTGGTTGGCGTAGGTGATGGCAGTGTAGTTGTAGTACCAGTCCGTGGAGTGCATGTTGGCATTCTCGCTGGTAACCTCGTGCTTGTGGTAGCTGATGTAGTAGTCGCCCCATCCGATACCAATCTTCGAGGGAATGACGTAGAGGTCGCAGGCCTCCTCGGTGAGGTCCATGAGGCCGTAGTAGCCCCAGTACATAAAGCGGATGTTGGAATAGACCGAGGCCGAAAGGGCTTCGAGGGTGCTCTCCTCCGTCAGGTCGATGTTCTCTTCCGTCAGGCTGCTGTAGACGGTCTCGCTCAAATCCGTGCAAGAAGCAAGGATGAAGAACGCTATGCTATATATCAAATACTTTTTCATAGGGCGTTGGGCGATTAGAAGGTTAATGAAACACCAGCGGTGATGCTGCGGATGGTAGGATACTTGTCACGCTCGTCGAGGCCGGCCGAGAAGGGGTCGCCGTTGCTGAGCTCTGGGTCGAGGCCAGTATAGCCGGTGAAGCAGAAGAGGTTCTCGCCCGAGACGTAGCCGCGGACGCTCTGCAGATACTTGCGGGCGTTGCCCTTGACGTCGTAGGTGTAGCCGAGGGTGACGTTATCAATCTTCACGTAGTCGCCACGCTCCAGGTAGGCGCTGACGACGCACTGCTGCTGCGAGGTGGAGAGCTTGGCCACTTCGCCTGTGGGCTGCCCTGTGGCGACATCGACGACGGGTTTGCCGACGGCTGCCACATAGAGGCGGTTGTAGGCGATGGAGTTGTTCTCGTAGAACGCGCGCTGGCTGTTGAAGATGTAGAAGCCGAGCTGGCTGCTGAGCTGGATGCCCAGATCGAAGTTACGGTAGCGGAAGCTGTTGCCCCAGTTGAGGTAGAGCTGCGGCATACCCGTGCCGCAGTACTGGCGGTATTCGTCGCTGTTGTATTGCGTGGAATAGACGACGTAGCGCTCAGTCTCGTTGCCGTCCTTGTCAAGCCACTTGTCGCCCTGCTGGGTGACGGCGTTGGGGTTCTCGATGACCCACTTGCCCTTCTCGTTGACACCGACGGACTTCAGCATCCAGAAGTTGCCGAAGGGCTTACCCTCCTCGATGCGGTGGGTGCTGACGCTGATGGGGTCGCCCACGCCGCCCCAGTTGAGGTAGCTCTCCGTCTCGTAGAGCTCGTTGGAGAGGCTGACGAGGAGGCTCGCGTTGTGCGAAGCGGTGAGGGTGGTATTCCAGTCGAAGTGACGGGTGCGGATGGGGTTGGCCTCGATGAGGAGCTCCACGCCCGTGTTCTGGAACTTGGCGGCATTAGCCGTCGTGGTGGTGTAGATGTTGGGCGGCACGGGCACCGTGTAGTAGTAGAGCAGGTCGTTGGTCACCTTGCGGTAGGCATCGATGGTGACGTTCAGGCGGTCTTTCAGGAAGCCCATGTCAAGACCCACGTTGAACTCCTCGGCGGTTTCCCACTGGAGTTTGGGGTTGGGGTTCTGCGAGGTCTTCAGGCCGGCCACCCACTGTCCGCTGGTGTTGAGGTAACGGCCGTACGAGGTGTCGTAGTCGTACATGGTGAGCGAGCCGTAGCTGCTGCCAGGGATGTTACCGGTCTTACCATAGCCGATGCGCAGTTTCATGTTGGAGACGACATCGACGTTCTCCATGAACTCCTCGTTGCTGATGGTCCAGCCGAAGGAGGCGGAGGGGAAGTTGGCCCACTTACGGTCGGCGCCGAACTTGCTGCTGCCTTCGTGACGGAGGGAGAGCAGGATGTTGTAGCGGTCGTCGTAGCCGTAGCTCACACGGCCGAAGAAGCCGATGAGCTTGTTGTCGTTCTTGCTGCTGCCGAGTCCTCCACGCGGGTTCTCCTTGTCCTTCAGATAGGTACCTGCGGAGAGGTTATTGTAGAGATAGACCTCGGTGGGGAAGTTGCCGTTACTGGCGTAGAAGCTTGAATAGACGTTGTAGTTGTAGCTGTAGCCCACGATGGCGTCGAGGCGGTGACGGCCGAAGGTGTTCTTGTACTCGCTGGTGAGCTCGAGGTTGTTCGAGGTGTAGTCGCTCTGCGACTTCGATGCCGAGCCGTTGGCAGGGTCGGTGCTGCCTGGGGCGTTCTGCGGTGCCAGCGTGTAGTACCTCGAGGTGTAGTAGTTCTCGCCCACGCCCATGTAGCGGTAGGTGGAGAGCATCAGGTTGGTGCGCCAGCCCTGGATGGGCTCGACGGTGATATTACCCGTCATCTTCGTGTCGTTGGAGCGGGTGTCGCCAATCTGCTCGTTGAGGATTTCAACGGGGTTGTAGTACTGGAAGCGGTTGAACTCTTCGTTGTAGCCCAGCGTGGGGTCTTGCTCGCCGGCGTCGTTCAGGTTGTAGATGGGCGACGTAGGGTTGTGGATGACGGCCTGACGGTAGGCGTACGAGGGGTTGTTCTGCGGGTTCTTGCTGAAGCCCAGGTTGCCGTTGAGGTTGAACTTCAGGATGCCGTTCATGGCCTTCTGGGTGACGTCGAACTGCATGCGCATGCGCTCGTTGCCCGTGTTAATCATCACGCCCTTCTCGTCGCGGTAGCTGAAGCCTGCGGCGTAGGCGGTGTTGGCCGTGCCGCCTTCGAGGTTGATGGAGTGGTTCTGTGCGAGGCCCGTCTGGGTGACGGCGCCCAGCCAGTCGGTCGAGAAGCCCTCGTCGCTGAAGGCTGTGGCACCCGGTATACGGCGCAGGTCGTCGGCGGTCATGAAGTGGAGGTTGTCGTAGAAGTTCGAGGCGCTGACGTAGCCCGAGTAGGTGACCTTGGACGTCTCGTTAAACTGTCCGCCCTTGGTGGTGATGAGGATGACGCCGTTGGCGCCGCGTGTGCCGTAGATAGCGGCAGCCGAGGCATCCTTCAGGACATCGATGGAGGCGATGTTCTCAGGGGCCACCTCGGTGATGTCGCCAGGCACGCCGTCGACGAGCACCAGCGGGTCGAGGCTGCCGGTGAGGGTGGTGACGCCACGCAGACGGATGGTGCTGGTGGCATTCGGGTCGCCCGAACCCTTGGTGATGTTCAGACCGGCCACCTTGCCCTTGACGAGCTCGGCAGCATCCTGGATGTTACCGATGTTGAAGTCCTCGGGCTTGACGCTGGAGACGGCCGACGTGATGTCGCCCTTCTTCATCGTACCGTAGCCGATGACCACCACGTCGGAGAGCAGCTTGCTGTCCTCCTCCAGGGTAATGCGGACGTTGGTTCTGCCCTTCAGGGCTACTTCTTGGCTGGCATAGCCGACGTAACTGACGACGAGGGTGGCCTGGCTGCTCTTCACCTGCAGGGAGAAAGCGCCGTTGATGTCGGTGATGACACCGTTGGCAGGCACACCCTTTTCAACCACGTTGGCACCAATCACTTCATCACCGTTCAGGTCCACGACGGTACCGCGGACGGTGGTCTGGGCACTGAGGCTCAACAGAGCGCCGAACATCAGTGCGAGCGAGATAATTACGCTGCGTGCTTTCATTGGATGGTTTTTTCCTTTGGGTTAATAATAGATTTTTTAACGATGCAAAGATAATACTTTTTTTTCGAAAAAAAAAATAAAAAGGAGAAAAAAGACACTTTTAACCATTTGTCACAAACCCTAAATCGCCGCCAAAAGCCTTCTCTCCTACAGCCCACTGGAATGAGCTGACAGCGCTGTGGGCTGAGCCGACAACGTAGTGGAATAATTCGCCAGACCTTTGAAATAAGCCGCCAGACCTTTGAAATAAGCCGCCAGACCTTTGAAATAAGCCGCCGGCAATGTGTTTTTGCCCCATTTTCGCCCGCAAAGGAGGCTTTTTTGCAACACTGAATAAGGTGCACCCACCTCACAAGCCCCTCTGAACTCGATTTATACAGTTATTCAGTATTCAGTTTTCTTGAGAGCAAAGCACATTTGATTGGTAACGATTCGCAAGAATAGAAATTTTATTATATATAATAAATTATTATATATAATAAAGTATTTTTTTGAGGGGTGTGCATGGCTGCTCTGAAAACTGAATACTGAATAACTGTATAACTAACCGCATGAGGAATACCCCTGGACACGATTCGCCAAAACACAGCAGACATTCCGGCTCATCCAAGGACGGCAAAAAGCAGGAAAACGCAGGAAAAAGTACTGTCGAACGCCAGAAAAAGCACAAAAGAAA
The DNA here is from genome assembly GCA_016291905.1 of Bacteroidaceae bacterium. GTDB lineage: Bacteria > Bacteroidota > Bacteroidia > Bacteroidales > Bacteroidaceae > UBA1189. The sequence continues at coordinate 35,592 of JAEEZS010000038.1, read as the reverse complement.
ATCGTTTCCACGAATATTTTTCTTTGTCCAAAAATTTGGTAGTTTCAAAAAAAAGTATTATCTTTGCATCGTTAATAATAAACCGTAACCACACCCCCCTATCATGAAAAGAATCCTGTCCCTCGTCATCCTCCTCGGCCTGCTGCTGACGGCCCTTCCGCAGCCCCTCGGTGCAGCCGCCACGAAGCCGTACAACCTCACGTCGCCCGACGGACGGACGACGGTCATCGTCGAGGGTGAGGCGCCGCTCAGGTACCACATCGAGCGCGACGGCAAGGTGCTCGTTGCCCCGTCGCCCATCGGCCTGACGCTGGCTGACGGCACCGTCGTCAACCGCGTCACCAAGGCCTCGCGCACACGCAGAGTAACAGAGGAGACCGACGCCCCCTTCTACCGCCAGCCGCACATCAGCACCACTTGCAACGAGCTGGCCCTCACGCTCACCGACGGCTTTACGCTCACCTTCCGCGCCTACGACGACGGCGTGGCCTACCACTTTGCCTACACCCGCAACACCCCGCTGCGGATAGCCTCCGAGCAGGCCACCTTTGCCTTCGAGGGCGACCCCAAGGTATGGCTCTCCCACTCGACCAACGAGCGCGAGCCCTTCGCAATGGCGTTCCAGAACTACTACGAGGAGACGCCACTCTCGAAAGCCGGCAATGTGCCCGCCTTCCTGCCTGCCACGATCGAGGTGGACGGCACGAAGGTCACCCTCCTTGAGAGCGACCTCGAAGCCTATCCAGGGATGTTCCTCAGACCCACCCCCAACCCCTCCCGTGGAGGGAGGGGAGAGGCTGGCGCGCAGTCCACGAGCAATAGCGAGGCTCTCCCCCTCACGGGGGAGCAGGGAGGGGGTCTTCTATGTGGCATCTTCCCTCCCTACCCCAAGACCTACCGCATGAGCCAGCGGCGCCAGCAAATGCACGTGTCGTCGGCAGAGGACTACATCTGCCGCGTGGAGGGCAAGCGCACGTTCCCCTGGCGCGTCCTCGCCATCACCGACGACGACACCCAGATGCCCGTGAACAACCTTGTCTATGCCCTCGCCTCGCCCAACCGCATCGGCGACACCTCGTGGATAAAGCCCGGCAAGGTGGCGTGGGACTGGTGGAACGCGTGGAACCTCAAGGGCGTCCCCTTCAAGGCGGGCATCAACATGCCTACGTATAAGTACTACATCGACTTCGCCGCCAAGTACGGCATCGAATACATCGTGCTCGACGAGGGCTGGTACGACCCTGCAAGCGGCGACATGCTCACCGTCATCCCTGAACTTGACCTTGAGGAGCTGATTACCTACGGACAGCAGAAGGGCGTCGACATTGTGCTGTGGACGGTGTTCAACGTGCTCTACGAACAGCTTGACGAGGCTTGCCAGAAATACGCCGCGATGGGCATCAAGGGCTTCAAGGTGGATTTCCTCGACCGCAACGACCAGACGGGCGTGGAGATGGCCTACCGCATCTGCGAGAAGGCGGCCCAGTACCACCTGTTCCTCGACTATCACGGCTTCTACGCCCCCACAGGCCTCAACCGCACCTACCCCAACCTGCTCAACTTCGAGGGCGTCTTCGGCATGGAGGAGGTGAAGTGGAAGCCCGAGGAGAAGGACATGCCGCACTACGACGTCACCTTCCCCTACATCCGCATGATGAGCGGCAACGTCGACTTCACGCCTGGCGCCATGCGTAACGCCACACGCGCCGACTGGCGTCCCATCTACTACAGCCCCGTCAGCCAGGGCACGCGCTGTCATCAGGCGGCCATGTACGTGGTGTTCGACAGCCCCTTCACCATGTTCTGCGACACGCCCACCAGCTACGAGGCCGAGCCCGACTATACGAAGTTCGTCAGCGGCATACCGACCGTGTGGGACGAGACCGTCATCCCCTGCGGACGCATGGGCGAGTATATCGTCACAGCCCGCCGAAAGGGCGACGCGTGGTACGTGGCCGGCATGACCGACTGGCGCGCACGCGACGTCACCATCCCCCTCACGTTCCTGTCTGAAGGCGACTATGCGGTGACGCTCCTCACCGATGGCGTCAATGCCGACATGAATGCCGAGGACTACCGCTTGGACACGCAATTCCAATCCAGCGGCACGGCACTCACCATCCACATGGCCTCCGGCGGCGGCTTTGTGCTGAAAATCGGAAAACTAGTCATTGTCGATCACTTATAAAACAGCATACCCCTATGAAAAAAAACCTCATCCCTTTGCTGCTGGCGATGATGCTCCTTGCCAGCTGCGCCAACAACAAGGCGGGCACCTTCGGCAATGCCGTCAACGGCTACCCCATCACCCCTGTTCCCTTCACCTCCGTCAAGGTGGCTCCTGAAACCTTCTGGGGCCAGCGCCTGCAAGCCTCGCGCGAGGTCACCATCCCCTTAGCCTTCAGCAAGTGCGAATCGGAAGGCCGCTACAAGAACTTCGAGAACGCTGCCCGTCAGATGGCCAGCGACACTAACCTCGGCTTCAAGGTGGGCGGCTACTCGTTCGACGACACCGATGTCTATAAGACCATCGAGGGCGCCTCGTACCTCCTGCAGACCTACCCTGATGCCAAGCTGAAAGCCTATATCGACAGCGTCATCGCCATCATGGCCTCGGCGCAGGAGCCCGACGGCTACCTCTATACGGCTCGTACGCAGAACCCTGAGCATCCCCACGAATGGGCAGGCAGCGAGCGCTGGGAGAAGGTCGAGGAACTCAGCCACGAGTTCTACAACCTGGGCCACATGGTGGAGGGCGCCATCGCCCACTATCAGGCCACAGGGAAGCGTAACTTCCTCGACATCGCCATCCGCTATGCCGACTGCGTCTGCCGCGAAATCGGCCCAGGCGAAGGGCAGAAGGTACGCGTGCCAGGTCATCAGATTGCCGAGATGGCCCTTGCCAAACTCTACCTCGTGACAGGCGAGAAGAAGTACCTCGACGAGGCCAAGTTCTTCCTCGACATGCGCGGCAAGACTGAGCGGCGTGACCAGTACAGCCAGGCCGACAAGCCCGTCGTGGAGCAGACGGAGGCGTGGGGACACGCCGTGCGCGCAGGCTATATGTATGCCGGCATGGCCGATGTGGCTGCCCTCACGGGCGACGAGAGCTACGTCCACGCCATCGACGCCATCTGGGACAACATTGTCAGCAAAAAACTCTATGTCACAGGCGGCGTGGGCAGCACCAACAACGGCGAGGCTTTCGAGGGCGACTACATCCTGCCCAACATGAGCGCCTACTGCGAGACGTGTGCCGCCATTGCCAACGTCTACGTCAACTACCGCCTCTTCCTGCTGCACGGCGAGAGCAAGTACTACGACGTCCTCGAGCGCAGCCTCTACAACGCCGTCATCAGCGGCATCAGCCTCGACGGAGGCGGCTTCTTCTACCCCAACCCACTGGAGAGCATGGGCCAACATCAGCGCCAGTCGTGGTTCGGCTGTGCCTGCTGCCCCAGCAACGCTTGCCGCTTCATCCCCTCGCTGCCTGGCTACATGTATGCTGTCAAGGACGACAACGTCTATGTCAACCTCTTCAACACCAGCACCGTCGCCCTCAAGGTGGGCGGAAAAGACGTCGTGCTGGAGCAGGAGACCAACTACCCCTGGGACGGAACCATCACCCTCCGTGTAAAGAAGAACAAGGCAGGCGCCTTTAACCTGAAGGTGCGCTATCCGGGCTGGGCACGCGGCAATGCCGTCCCCAGCGACCTCTATACGTTCACCAACAAACAGGAGTATCTTGAGCGTCTTTACGTCAACGGCACACTTATCGACCGACTGAACAGCCCCTCCTACGTCACTGACGACGGCTATATCACCATCCTAGGCGACTGGAAGAAGGGCGACGAGTTCAAGGTTCAGTTCAACATGGACACACGCCTCATTCGCGCCAACGAGCACGTAGAGGCCGACCGAGGCAAGATAGCCATCCAGCGCGGCCCGTTGGTCTATTGTGCCGAATGGCCCGACAACGATTTCAACGTCCTCTCCACCGTCATCAGCCCTGACGCCAGACGTAAGGCCGAAGAGAGCACCATCACCATCAAGACTACGCCTGCCAACCAAGGCGACGAGGTAAAAGAACAGATTTACCCCATCGTGCGCCTCAGCATGGATGCCGAAGCGCTCAGCTACGACGACAAGATGAACATCACGCGCCGCAACGTTGCCCTCAACCTCATCCCCTACTACGCCTGGGCACATCGCGGACGGGGTAACATGGAGGTGTGGCTGGCTACGCAGGACGATGCCGCGAAACCCACTTGGCCCGATACTTATGCCTCCACCAGCAAAGTCACAGGCAGCCATCGCGCCAACTACAGCGCCATCAACGACCACCTGCTGCCCAAAGACAGCAACGACCACTCCATCCCTTATTTCCACTGGTGGCCTAAGGAGGGTACCACAGAGTGGATTTGCTATGAGTTCCCCAAGGCGGGGAAGGTGAGCGAAAGCACCATCTGGTGGTTCGACGACGGTCCCTGGGGCGGCTGCCGCGTGCCCAAGAGCTGGAAACTCTATTACGAGGACGCCAACGGCAATTTCCAGCCTGTGCAAGCCAAAAGCGCCTACGGCACGAAGAAGGACGTAGCCAACCGCGTCACCTTCGTCCCAGTCACCACCAAGAAGCTGAAGCTCGAAGTCCAGCTCCCAGACCGCCATGCCGCCGGCCTCTTCGAGTGGGAGGTGAAATAAGAAGCACGTTTTACCAGCCCTATCAGAAAAGCCAGAAACAACAGGACTAGCTGAGCTAAAAAAAAGGAGGGGGTGCATGGCGCACCCCCTCCCTCGTTTATCGCTCCGTTTCCTCAACGAATGGGCTTGATGACGTAGGTATAAGCGTAATCGCCGTAAGGTAGCTGATACTCAGCCCTCGGCCAAGCGCCCCAGCTGTTCACGCAGCCCAGACCAAACTGACATTTGTCGATGCTCACTACGGTGAACGGACGCTCCATAAGGTCGCCGCTGTGGCGCTGTGCCTTGTTGACGCCGTCGTCCAAGTCGCTCTGCAGGTAGTTGAGTGCCGTAGCATTCAGCGCCTCCGTGCCATAGAACTCCAGACCCTTTCCTGCGCCGTTCAGCACCTTCCAATAGCGGATGCCCGTGTGGTTGCCGTTCTCCTGCGGACGGATATAGGGGAAGAATTGCTCAGCCACCGTCTGCTTGTAGTGGGCCACCATCTGGTCGCTCTCGCGGTCGGCATAGCACTCGCCTGGGCCCTTGCCATAATAATCGACGCTGACATACTCCTTGGGCATCACCAGCTGCATACCAAAGCGGAATAGGCAGGGCTTCTCCTTCAGCGGCTCAACGACCTCCTGCGGACGACGTCCACGACGGTCACCCTGCGCCATTTGCGGCATCGGCTCCTGCTCGAACTTCACGTTGGCCTCCAGATTCTGACTAACAACAAGCTGTCCGTCAGGCGTAACGACATACTTCAAATGGAGCACGGCTTCCAGCATACGCAGTTCGTAGTCGGCTGTGACGACGTAACTGTTGCCTTGCTGCTCCCCTTTGAACGAGCCACGTTTCAGACGTAACCCTGGATTCTCCCACACACGGAAGCGCGTCTGCAGGTTGGCGCCAAAGTCGTTGTCCGTCGGCGCGCGCCAGAAGTTGGGCATCAGGCTGTAGCCCTCTTCCAACATGGGCTTACCATCGACATCAATATAATCGACGAAACCTGTCCTACGGTTCCACGTCACCGTCAGTCCGCCAGCGTTCACTATCAGGCAGGAGTTGTCCTCTACGACATCGCCCACAGCACCCTGTGCCTCAGCCAAGATACCCTCCACGGTGGGATAGGCATAGTCCGTCAAAGCAAACTGCTCGTGAGCTACCAGCTGGTCTTTCTCCATCAGCGGTTGCGCCTCCTTCAAACGGAACTCCACCGTCAGCAAATACTCCTTGCCATCGTTAACGGGTGCCTTGAAGCCCTGCAGGCTGATGACCTTTTTACCTTGTGCAGGCACCGCCAGTTTGTCAACCGTGCCCTCGGCAACAGCCTCGCCGTTGGCAAGTACTGTCCACGCCATATAGTAATTGCTCAGGTCTGTGAAGAAGTTTTCATTATACACCTCCACCTGGCCTTTAGCAAGGTTCTTGGCCGTAGCGTGAATGTTCTGATAGCAGTACTTCACCTCATAAGCCGAAGGGTTATAACGCCTGTCAGGAGCAATAAAGCCGTTGCAGTTGAAGTTGTTGTCCGTAGCCGGATAGCGTCCGTAGTCACCTCCATAGGTGAAGATTTCCTTGCCTGTAATGGGGCTCTTGTCGCGTACAGCCTGGTCGACAAAATCCCAGATGAAACCGCCCTGAAGCGAGGGGTATTTGCGATAGAGGTCCCAATACTCCTTCATGCCACCCACGCTGTTACCCATAGCATGGGCATACTCACACTGGATGAAGGGTTTATCGGGATTCTGACCGCGACGTTCCACCTCCTCATAGCCTGCGTACATCGGACAGCGGATGTCAGTATATTCGGCTTCGTACTCATAGAGACCACGTTCGTACTGCACTGGGCGGCTAGGGTCGTACTCCTTTATCCACTTGTAAGCAGCAATGAAGTTGGGGCCCATGCCTGCCTCGTTGCCCATGCTCCAGAAGATGATGGAGGGATGATTCTTGAAATTGAGCACGTTGCGTTCATTGCGCTCCATGTGCGAAAGGGCGAAGGCGTCGTTCTTGGCTAACGTCGCTGGACCGTAGCCCATGCCGTGGCTCTCAATGTTGGCTTCAGCCACCAAGTAGATGCCGTACTCGTCGCAGAGGTCATACCAACGGGGATCGTCAGGATAGTGGCAAGTACGGACAGCATTGACGTTGAGGTCTTTCATTATCTGAATATCCTGCACCATACGGCTGACGGGGACGACATAGCCGCCATCGGGGTCGAGCTCGTGGCGGTCGGCACCCTTGAAGAGCACCGTCTGGCCGTTCACCAACAGCTGGGCGTTCTTGATTTCCACCTTGCGGAAGCCCACTCGCTGCGGAATAGCTTCGACGACGGTCCCTCCGTCAAGCAACTCTGTAACAAGCGTATAGAGATACGGTGTTTCAACGGTCCATTTCTGGCAGCCCGCAGCCTTCAGTTGTACAGTTGCCGTTTCGACAGCTCCTACCGTCTGGGTGGCCACCTGCTTACCATTGGCATCGCGAAGCGTGAAACGCAGCGTCTTACCCTCAGCGCCTTTAGTCGAAGCCACGATGTTCAGCACGCCGTTCTTGTAGCTTTTGTCAAGATCGGGGGTAATGAAAAGGTCTGTGACGTGCGCCTTCGGACGGGCATAAAGGTAACACTCGCGGGCGATACCCGTGAAACGCCAGAAGTCCTGATCCTCGACATACGAGCCGTCGCACCAGCGCATCACCTGCATGGCGATGAGATTCTCCTCGCCTGCCTTCAGGTAGCGTGTGATGTCGAACTCGGCAGCCACCTTGCTGTCCTCGCTATAACCCACGTACTGGCCGTTAACCCACACAGAGAGGTTGCTTGTGGCTGAGCCGATGTGCATATAGACGTCCATGTCCTTCCAGTCGGCAGGGATACGGAACGTGCGGCGATAAGAGCCCGTATAGTTGTTGCGCTCCTCAATGTAAGGCGGATTGGGCGTGAACTGGTTGCTAAAAGGGTAGCCGGCGTTTTTGTAGATACGGTCGCCATAGCCCAGCATTTCGAAGAGTCCTGGCACAGGGAAACGGTCCCAACGACTATCGTCGAAATCGACAGCCTCGAAGCCCTTGGGCGCTTTATCGTGGTCAACGGCGAAGTTGAACTTCCACTTGCCCTCAATGGAGAGATAGCGGGCTGAAGCTTGCTTTCCCCATGTGTCGTCCTTGGCCACCTCGTAGGGACGGGCGGCCTGCAAAGCGAGGTCGGTCGTTTCGTAGGCAAAGAAGGTGGAGCGACTGGGCGCACGATTTTCCTGATTCACGTTGGGGTTCATCCATTTGGGCTGAGCAAAAGCCAGCACACCCACGAGGGAGAGACCCGCAAAAAGAAGGATTTTTTTCATAAATAAAGTGATTTTTAAAGTGGTTTACATTTTGCCGTGCAAATATACGCATAAAAAATCTATTTCCAAATTTCCAACTTGGAATTTGACTTTTTAAACGTATTTCTCAGAAAAAATTTGGAAACCTCGGAAAAGAGCCTTATCTTTGCCCAATTAAATGTTATTATGCACGAAAAGTACACACTAAATATGACTCGCAGGCTACTGCTACTGCTTCTCGTTGGCCTTCTGCTGGTGTTGACGCCCTTGACGGCAGAAGCGTTGAACAGCAAGACCACCGTGACGAAGGTGAGTGACGAGGTGGCACTGATGACTGATGTGGACTACATCATCACTGATGCCGAAGCACCCTTTGATGCTAACGGTAGCGTCAACATCGTCAGCACGGAGCACGCCGTTCTCATCTTCCGTAACATAAAACCAAGCCTTGTCATTAAGAACCACCTCAGCCACGTCTTCATTAACGGCGAGCCAGCCAAGGACGGCACGAACTGTCAGGTGAAAATGTACGCTCAAGGCGCCATCGTCTTCCCCTATCCGAAAGATATTAAGCCACTGACCGTTTATTCCGAGCCCAACTTCGAGGGCGAGGCCGTCAATGACTTTGGCTTGGAGAATTCAGGTGGTTTCATGAACACTCTTACTGCTGCCAAGCTCAACAACCGCATACGCAGTTTCCGTCTCAAGCGTGGCTACATGGTCACCTTCGCCCTCGGCACAGGCGGTTGGGGCTACAGTCGCTGCTTCATAGCCGACCAAGAAGACCTCGAAATCGCCACAATGCCAGCCAACATGGATAGTCGCATCTCGTCGTATCGCGTCTTCCAGTGGCAGAACGCCCAGAAAAAAGGTCTCGCCAGCGACACCCGTGCTTCAGCCAACGAGGCACTCAACACATCGTGGTGCTACACTTGGTCAACGGGTGAAAACCGCCTGCCTGACACAGAATGTGTGCCCAACCACATTTACGAGGACTGGCCTTCGCCCTCCTCGTGCGGCAGTGTCACCTACTCCTGCCACATGAAAACCAACAACGAGCCGGGAAACTCGGCCGATGACCATCCCCAGAGCGTCGAGACCGTGTTGAACAACTGGCAGAATCTCATGCGCACGGGTCTACGCCTCTGCTCTGAAACATCACACGACGGCAGTTGGAACCACCTCCAACAGTTCATCAAAGAGATTGACGCTCGTGGATGGCGTTGCGACCTCCTCGACCTCCATTGCTATTGGGCTTCAGGCAGTTTCTGGAGCCTCGAGAACTACTACAACAACTACGGTCGACGTCCCATCTGGATTAGTGAATGGGTGTGGGGCGCCAGCTGGAACAACAATGGTATCTTTGGCGAAGCACCTGACGGACGCAACAGCTTCTCCGCTGCCAACCAACAGAAGTGCTACAGCGGCACCAAGCCCATCCTTGACTACCTCAACTCGCTTGCCTGTGTGGAACGCTACGCCTACTGGAACAGCGAGGCCGACTGCTCGAAAATCTACAAAGATGGAACTCTCTCCACTCTTGGCAAGTATTACGCTTCCATGCAATCGGGTCTAGGCTACAACGCCTCCTACGAAAAGGTGCCCACCGTGGTTTATAGCAACCCCTCTGACCTTGCCGGCACCTATACAAAGGCTAAGAATACCTACTCTCTGAAATGGGTTGACAACAACGGCGACATGGCTGACAGCATAGTCGTGGAGTGCAAGCTCCCAGGAAGCAGCCGTTTCGTCCGCATCACGACCCTACCCCTCAAGGACAAGAATTCCGCCAACGGCGCCACCTACACTTATACAGACACCCTCACCGCCTCTGGTGCCTATTTCTACCGTGTCGGCACCTACCCCATCGGTGCCAAGGCCGCGCGCTACTCTGGCGAAGTCTCCGTCTCCGTTGTTCGTGGCGAGGGCGATGAAAACATCCGATTCGGCAACTTCACCTCCGCCAATATGGAGTACAGCTTCAGTTCCTACGGCATCACCTACGACGAACTGCCCGCTGTCATCCTCGGCCCTATCTCAACCAATAACGCCACCACCCCACTCTGCCACCATTTGCAGACTATCAAGAAAGATGGATTCCAATACCGTTTCTTGCCCTGGTCGCTGGCAGAAAATCAAACCATGAGCCGTGAGGAGAGTGCTGCCTTCCTCTCCCTGAATCGAGGTAACGGCACGATGGGCGGTCTCCACTATGAGGCAAACCAAATTGCCGCCGAACAGATGGACAGCGCCTATGCCACCAACGCCTATGGCAAGGTGAACAACGACACCGCCTTTATCCATTTCAACCAGCCGTTCAACAAAGGCACCACACCCGTTGTCTTCGTGAATGTCCTCACCTCGCGTGAAACCTATCCTCTTATGTGGAAGGTGTTCGACGTCTCTCATGAAGGATTCAAAATCTGTCTCTGCCGCGAGTATGGCCGCACGGAGAAGACCTTCTTCAGCGAAAATGTCTTCTATTTAGCCATTGAGCAAGGACAGGGGCAGCTGATGGACGACAAGATTATCACCGTAGGTCTTGTCCCTGAAGCTGTGGGCGGCATCACCGCCCGCCCCATCGAGTTCGGCGACTCTCTTGTCAACCCCTTGTTCTGGGGCGAACCGCAGACAGCCAACGAAACTCGCGCCGCCATTACCCGCTATTCCACCTTATCAGAAACGAGCGCACGCGTGCGTAGAACTATTGACAGCAGTGAGCCTAAAGTGACGGGCAGCGCCATGGAGGATTTTGGTTGGATGGTCATCAGCGATGGCACTCTTACACGAATAGCCCCTGTTGCTGACAATGACAATGAGCCGATGCACTCAGAGTGGTTCACACTTGACGGACGTCGCGTCGCCTCTCCCTCCAACGGAGGACTCTATATCCGTCGCACCACGTTCCGAAACGGCACGTCAAAGACCACAAAGATATATCATAAACCCTAATTTGAAATCCATTTATTCACTTTATTATTAACCAATTCAAAAAACCAATGAAGAAGTTCTTTACTTTCGCACTGGCAGCTGTGGCAGCAATGACAGTCACGGCTCAACAGCAGCAATTGAAAACGGGTGATCACTTCGAGTACAACGGCAATGGCTATACCATCGTCGGCGAGAACCTGATTGAGAACCCCAGTTTTGACAACGGCCTCGACGGCTGGCTAGGTGGCGCAGGTGGTGCCCTTGAGAACACCACGTTAAACAACACAGGCGGCGTGGATGGCGGTGCCTACATCGTGCCCACCCAAAATGCCGGTAAGGGAAGCAACAGTTCCATCGGCATGGCTTGGCCTCTTGAGAAGGGCAAGACCTATGTGTTCAGCTACTACATCAACAACACCAGCAACACCAGTGCCGTCGAAAAGGAGGGGTACATCGTAACCTCCCAAACCGACACACCACGTGGTGACGAAACCCTCACGCTGATGTTCGCCCATGAGGATGCTGACCTTGCTTGGACGCAAAATCTCATTGTCACCGAGGCTCAGTACAGCTACCTGCAGTTCTGTGCCCGCTGGCTGGGCGGTGCCCACGGTTTCGATGCTTTCATCCTTGCTGAGGTGTCACAGGATGCCGACCCCACCGAGCTGCTCGCTCTCATTGAGACCGCCGGCACATGGGTGGACGCTTTCGATGACCCAGACGACGAAGCAAAAACCACGTTCCTGAGTGTTATTGATGAGGCAACTACCCTCGCTGACAAAAGCGATGCTACGGCTACCGAGTTCAACGAAATGATTGCCAAGCTGAACGAGGCTATCCTCGATTACCGCATGGCCAACGCTGACGATGACCACATGGTTGACGTCACCGACCGCTACCTCAAAAACCCACGCTTCGACAATGGTATGGTCGACTGGGAACGCAACAACGATGCCGTCAACGGTGGCACAAACATTCGCGTACAGTCCTACTTCCAGGAGGTGACCGACCGTGTGCTTGAAATCAACGGCCTGCCTGGCGTGGACACTTACATCCGTCAGTCTGTCAAGGGTCTGCCCAAAGGCTACTACATCTTCTCCGTGCAGTGCGCCATGACTCACACCGCCGGCGAGGAGGAGGAAACAGGCTGCTACATCTTCGCCAATGGCGCCGAACAGGACATGAAAACGGCTGAGATGACAGGCAGCGATGCTTCCTTCGAAAACTCCCATCCTGAAACGTTCTCCATCAAGGGCGTTGTGTCCGAGGACTCCATCGTCGTCGGTATGATGGGTAAGAAGGACGGTCTCTACAGCTATGTCGCTATCGACAACGTAAAGCTGGAGTATGCTGGCTTCAACGTCGGTGTCTATCTGCAGGCACTCAGCGAGGAAGTTGACCAGTATCTTGCCGACCACTACGACGACCTGCTGCCCACCATTGCCGATGCTCTGGAAGAGGCTAACCTCGATGCTATTGCCGCCATCGGTCTGTCCGATGAAGAGATGAACACCGAGTACGACAAGCTGGACGCCGCCTTCCGTCAGGCCAAGAACTCCCTCGTCAAGATGGAAGAACTCCGCGAGGCCACCAATGCCTTGGTTGACCTGCTCAACACCACCGAGTATCCAGGTGCCAAGGATGCTGAAGAGGCCTACAACAGAGCCCAAAATCTTATCGATGGTGGTAATGAAGAGGCCACCTATCAGGACATCCTCGACATGATTGCTTCCATCGAGCAGGCTCGCAAGGATTACCTGTTGAGCCAGGAAGCCACGCACGAGGAACCCGCCGATTACGCCTTCCTTATCACTAATCCTGAAGTTAAGACTGGCAGCGCTGGATGGAGCGGCTCAACGCCCGGCTTCGAATATGAAGTGGCCGAGTTCTACAATATGGATTGGGACATGTACCAAGAGATTACCGGCGTGCCCAACGGTCTTTATGAATTCAGCGTCTATGGTTTCTTCCGTGCAGGCTCCAACGATGGCGGCGAAGCTTACCGCAACGGTGCCGAGAACCTGATTGCCAAGCTCTACGCCAACGGCAGTTCCACCAGCATCATGTCGCTCTACACCAACACGGCTGCTGACTGCGGCTGCTCCTCCGACGGCGTCAACGGCTACATCAACGTCCGCCAGAATGCTGACGAGGCCTTCCAAGCTGGCTTCTATGCCGACAACAAGGTGCGCGTCATCGTCACTGATAACACGCTGAAGCTCGGTGTCCGCGGTAAAGGTCACGAGGATTCCAGCTGGTTTGCCTTCCGCGACTTCGGCCTCAAGTATTTCGGCCCAGCCACGCAGGAGGATATGATTGAGTTCTGGCACATCGCTCTCCACGAGGGTGAGGCCATCGCCGATGCATTGCTGCCGGGCGACTACACAGAGTTTAGCGCCCTGTTCGACGCCGCCAAGGCTCTTGCTGCTGACAACAAGTTCATGGAAGCCTACGACGCTCAGCTTCCCGTCAACGAGGAGTATGCCGGCTATGCCGCTGCTGCCAACGCTTTCCGCACAGGCAAGCTTGCTGAGGCTACCGCTTTGGCTGAGAGCTTCGCCAGCACCGCTGCCCAGTCGGCTGTCAACAAGGGCGTAGAGTTCGCCGGCTATGAGCTGAAGAACCCCGCCTGCAAGTCGACCGACCTCGATGCGCTGGGTAAGAAGCTCGATGCCTACACCGACTATGCTACTTACGTAGAAGATGTGGCTACCCTCGTTCGCAACGCCAACAAGAACGGCTATGTCGCGAAGTACGTCACCGTAGTCAATGAAATCATTGATGCCAATCAGGCCGAACTCGCTGACCACTTCCGCAACGTTGAGAGCGTTGCTATCCTAAAGGCTCGTCTTGAGGCTGCCGCCAACGCCATGCAGAAGAGCGCCCTCACCAATGCCAAGGACAACACCGACGTCACCAACCTGCTCATTGTCAATCCCGACATCAACGACAGCACACCCACTGGCTGGAGCATCGTCCTCGGCACGGGCAACCAGCCCACCACCACGGGCCAGTACTGGACGGGCGATACGGGCAACCGCTACCTTGACAGCTGGAACGGTACTGCCGGCAAGCTCAACTTCACGGCTTACCAGATTCTCACCGACATTCCCAACGGTACTTACAAACTTGAGTGCCACGGCCGTTCAAGCGGCGAGAACGCCTTCATGTTTGCCTCCGTTGCCAAGTACGGCAAGGAGAAGAACGATTCCACCATGGCTATTGCCGTCACCGACGCCAGCACCAAGTGGGCTCTGTTCCCCAACGATGCCGACCAGCGCGGCGAGCTCTGGATGGCCGACAGCCTCCTCTGGGTGGCTGACGGTACGCAGACCGACATCTTCAATGCACACGATGGAGTGGGTTACGGCTGGGCTATACGTTCGATTGACGACATCGTCGTTACTGACCACGTGATGACCATCGGTGTCACCTGCGACAGCCTGCTCTCAGGCAAGGGCTACACGGGTACCTGGTTCTCCGCCGACGAGTTCCGCCTCACCCTCAAGACACTTGGCGAGAACAGCGACTACACCATCGACACCCATGTCAATGCCGTCAATGCCGCTCCTGTCCGCACTGAGTTCTTCACCTCCGATGGCCGCCTCCTCGCCGAACCGCAGAAGGGCGTCAACATCGTCCGCACCACGCGTGCCGACGGCATCATCGAAGTCCGCAAAGTCTTGGTGAAGTAATCCTCCACCCAAGCTAACTCCAAAGGGGATGCGCGGTTGCGCATCCCCTTTCTTTTTTGCCAAATCCCTTGCAAATACAAAAGTCTCGCATTATCTTTGCAAATTCTCTGTTCTAATACCTATCATTATGTCAGAATCCATATCAAGAAGAGAGTTCCTACAGCGCGGCACCGCTGCCGCCATCGGCCTGACTTTAGCCCCAAGCGCAGTACTTGGCAGCCATCACGACACCGCACGCCGTGTCTCCCCTCTGACACATCACGCCTCTGCCGTTGCACCCTCCGACCAACTGAACGTAGCCCTCGTCGGCTGCAGAAGCATGGGTTGGTACGACCTGGAGGACATCATGCGCCATCCTGGGGTTAACTGCATCGGCCTTTGTGACATCGACCAAAGCATCCTCAACAACCGTGCCAATGAAGCCGAGAAGAAATGGGGACGTCGTCCTGACCTGTATGGTGATTACCGCCGTCTGCTAGAACGTAGCGACCTGGATGTTGTCATTATCGGCACTCCCGACCATTGGCATTGCCTCATCATGACCGACGCTTGTGCTGCCGGCAAGGATGTCTATGTGGAGAAACCTGCAGCCAACAGCATTGCGGAGTGCGACGCTATGGTATCTGCTGCCCAGCGCTACAACCGCGTGGTGCAGGTGGGACAGCAGCAACGCAGCTCACAGATGTGGCAGCAGATGAAGCAGTACATCGACAGCGGGAAGCTGGGTACCATCGCACGCGTTAACGTTTGGGCCAACTTCTCCTATGCCGCCATTCTTTACCCAGCCCACGACGGTCCTGTCCCCGAAGGTGTGGACTTTCAGACATGGCTGGGCCCTGCCCCCGACCGTTCGTTTAACGCCAGTCGTTTCCACGGCTCGTGGCGCATGTTCTGGGACTACGGAGGAGGCCTTCTCACCGACTGGGGCGTACACTTGCTGGACATGGCGCTGTGGGGAATGGATGTGAAAGGCATGCCACGCCGCGTCATGGCCTCGGGCGCCAACAACGCCTATCCCAATAACTTTGCCGAGACCTTCGACACGCTGCAAGTCATCTATGAGTTCGACCGCTTCAACATCCAGTGGAGCAACGTAGCCATTGAGTCCGGCCCTTACGGCAAGAACTACGGACTGGAATTCAAGGGCACCAACGGCACGCTCGTTGTCAATCGCGAAAGTATGGAACTGCTGCCGCAGAGCGACCGTCTGGAGGCGCAGACATGGAAACCCACCAACAACGAGCACTTCGATCACACCACCGATTTCCTTAACTGCGTCAAAGAGCGCCGCTTTGACACCGCCTGCCCCATTACCAACGGCAGCCTTTGCGCCAAGTATGCCCACATGGGCAACATCGCCGCCCGCACGCGCCAGACGCTAACCTACGACGACGTCCGACACACCTTCCACAACCGTCAGGCCGACCGCCTCATCGCCCCCAACTATCGCAAGCCTTGGAAACTCCCGAAATGAAAAAGCTTTTGAATTTACTCTGCCTTTTGGTTTCCTTCATGGCAATCTCCTGCAACCGCAGCTCCGCAGTAGAGGAAGCCAACACTTATGCGACAACAACGCTGCATCCCACCCACACCATCACATGCAAGGACGCCGCAACGGACAAGCCCAACCAGTGGATTGCATTCCGCAGGGATTTGACAGTAAAAGACGTCCCGTCGGCAGCTCCCTGCCGCATAGCTGCTGACAGCAAATACTGGCTATGGGTCAACGGACGTCTTGTTGTCTTTGAGGGAGCTCTCAAGCGAGGCCCCACCCCCCACGACGCCTACTACGACGAAGTGAACCTCGCGCCTTACCTGCGACGAGGCGAGAACAAGATTGCCCTGCTACTCTGGCACTTTGGCAAGGACGGTTTCTCCCACAAGAGCAGCGGCAAGCCCCAGTTCTGGTTCGACTGCCCTGCCCTTAGCCTCACCAGCGACGAAAGCTGGCTCTGTCGCCTCCATCCCGCCTATGGGACGGCTGATTGCCCTGCGCCCAACTTCCGTTTGTCGGAGTCGAGCCTTTCGTTCGATGCACGCAAAGATATCGGGGATTGGCAGACAGACGACGCCGACGGTTTTGAACCGGCAGTCGTTCAAGAGAACACGCTCGGCAGCCTGCATATTCGCCCCATCCCCCAATGGAAGGACTATGGAATAAAAAAGGTGGCATTTACTACACATCATGGCGAGACCTACGACACGCTTATCGCCACCCTACCCCACAACATCCAGATGACGCCCGTGTTGACCGTCAGAGACGAAGAGGGAGGCCATCGCATCCTGATAGAGACCAATCATGCCCGAGTGGGCGAGGAATGCCTGCGAGCCGAATACATCACCCGTGCCGGACGGCAGCAGTACGAATCCCTCGGCTGGCTCAACGGCAACAAGCTCATCCTCACCGTCCAGCACGGCGCTGAAGTCACACGTCTGGCCTATCGCGAAACGGGCTACGACACCGCTCCTGACGGACGCTTCACCTGCAACGACGGCTTCTACAATCGCTTTTGGGACAAAGGGCTCCGCACCATCTATGTCAACGCCCGCGACAACTTCTTCGACTGTCCAGACCGCGAACGCGGACAATGGTGGGGCGACATCGTCACCATCCTCGGCGAGTGCTTCTACACCTACTCCCCCTCCCTCCACGCCCTCGTACGCAAAGGCATCCACGAGCTCTGCGACTGGCAACGCGAGGACAGCATCCTCTTCTCGCCCATCCCAGGCAATTATGGCACCGAGCTGCCTGTGCAGATGCTTGCTGCCGTCGGCAAGTACGGCTTCTGGACATACTATATGAACACAGGCGACCGTGCAACCATCGAACATGTCTATCCCGCCGTCCAGCGCTACCTCGCCGTCTATCATCTTGATGACGACGGCCTCACCGCCTTCCACAACGGCGGTTGGAACTGGGGCGACTGGGGCTCGAACAAGGACATGCGCCTCTTGCAGACCATCTGGTACTGCTTGGCTCTGGAGGGTGCGGCCAACATGGCCGAGCTTCTGGGCTATGATGAAGACGCCTCCTCCTACCGAGGCTTACACGAAAGCATCTCTACTGCCGTCAATCGCGTGTGCTGGACGGGCACCTGCTATCGCCATCCCACCTACACGGGGAAAACCGACGATCGCGTGCAGGCCCTTGCCGTCGTGGCAGGCATCGCCACTCCCGACAAGTACGACGCCCTTTTCGAAACCTTCAAGGAGGAAGAACACGCCAGCCCCTACATGGAGAAATACGTCATGGAAGCCCTTTTCGCCATCGGACATGGCGACTATGCCTTGGAGCGCACCCGCCGACGCTATGCCTTCATGGTCAACCACCCCGACTACGACACGCTCTTTGAGGGCTGGGACGTCGGAGTGAACGGCAACTGGGATTGCGGCTCTGTAAACCACGCCTGGAGTGGCGGCCCGCTCTCCGTCCTGCCCTCCAAGATGTTTGGCGTCTATCCGACGGAAGCTGCCTGGAAGCGTTTCGCCATCCAGCCCAATGCCGTTGTGTTCGACGATTGCTCGCTCTCCTTCCCCACCGTTAGCGGCACCGTAGCCGTGTCATTCAAGAAGAAGAACGACGAAATCATCTGGAAAGCCGACGTCCCCTCAGGCACCACAGCTGACATCCGCATCCCCTGGCGTTACACACGTGCCGTGCTCGACGGCAAACGCCTTGACAAGCCGGAAGCCTCACTCGCACCAGGCAAGCATAGCATCCGGATTCGCCTCGCGTCCGATTAAGCAGTCTGCTTCACCCGCTACTCCAGCGGCCTGTCCGTGCGGATGTAGTGCGTGGATGCCCGCTGGCCCATACGGCGCAGATACCCTCCTTCCACCAGTTCGGCAAGGGCTTGATAGGCTCTCGTAGAGGCAAGGCCTGTGAGGTGGCAGAATTGACGCGTCGTCAACTCCACGTGGTTTGAAAAGTGGGTTGCCAGCAAGGCGAGCTGCTCGGCAAGGGAACAGTCCGTTGATGTGCGGAAACCTTCGCTGTCGCGCACGATGCTGCCTTGACGGCAGGCTTGAACAAACGCCTTCTCAGGCCGAAAGTTAATGTCAGCCACGCTAACGCTTTGGGCGTGGATATCGTCAGGCTCCTCGACAAGACGCCCCTCAAGACGCAGGCTGAAGCTGCCCCAGCCCTTGATATGTACGCGCCGGCTGCGCATAAGCTCCGTGCTGACAGCCTCACGCAACGCCATCAGCACGCGCAGCAACGTCGCCTCGTCCACCTTCGTGCCCATGTCGTCCAGTAAATCTTTCAGTTCAGCCGTTCCCTTGTTCACAATGCGAGGGAAAAGGGGCTGCGGGTTGCCGCTGTTCTCAGGGTCGGGCCGGCGCACTAAGTCATAATAGATTGGCATGATAATGTACTCCTTTTAGTTAATACTTTTCTGTTTTTCTTTTTATTGTTTTTCATTATCGCTTTCCTTTTTCTTAAAACCCAATTGAGTTTTAATTACAATCCAATTGGGTTTTAATTACGATCCAACTGAGTTTTAATTAAAATCCAATTGAGTTGTAAAGAAATTCGCTTGCAAAGATACCATTTTTCCCTTACTCTCCAAACAATTCTCCTGATTATTTTCCGTCCCCCGCTCTACCGTTTTTCGAAAAAACTGGAAAAACGGTATTTGTTTCAAAAAAAAGTTTTATCTTTGCTGCGAAATGTACAAAGGACGCATAGTCTATTCAATAATACTCATAGAAAAAACAACAAAATCATGAAAAGACTGAACACAATGACTGCATTTGCCTTGCTGATTTTCGGCATGATGACGGGACTCACGGCCTGCGCGGGCGGAGACCTTAATGAAGAGACTACCATCAAGCTGAACTCATGCAGCATCAACGAGGGCGCAGCATACGTGGCTTCGCAGCTGAAAGAAGTGACGCTCTCTTATAATATGGATGTAGCTATCAGCTCTTCGCTCAGCATCACGTTGAACGGCACCCCGTGTACGGCAAAGCTCAGCGCCATGACGGCCATGTATGTCATCATCACGCTGCCAACGTTGGAAGAGGGTACGACCTACACGCTGACAATACCTGAAGGAGCCATTGTCAGTAAGAGCAACAAGCATGTCGTCGCCCCTGCCTTCTCCGTGACATTTTCCACCTTTGAGTCTGCCGGCTCCATCGACAGCCCTGCCGCCCTTACGAAAAAACTCGGGTGGGGCTGGAACCTGGGCAATCACTTCGACACCAGCACGGGGCAGGACGGGACTCCCTTCGAATGGGGTTACTGGGACAACGCCAAGCCCACCAAGGCCCTCTACACCAACCTGAAGGAAGCCGGTGTGAGCACGGTGCGCATCTGCGTCACCTGGGGCAACTATCAGACAGCTTCCCCCTGGACCATCGACGCCAATTACATAGCCGAAATCAAGCAGAACGTGGACTGGGCCGAGGCCGCAGGGCTGAACGTCATCCTGAATATGCACCACGACGAATACTGGCTCAACATCAAGGAAGCCGCCTCCAACGACAGCTCCAACGAGGCAATTAAGGAACGCCTCAAGAAGACGTGGACACAAATCGCCGAGGCCTTCAAGGACAAGGGAGAATTCCTGTTCTTCGAGGCGTACAACGAAGTGCAGGACGGCGGATGGGGATGGGGCGACAACCTCAGAGACGGCGGCAAGCAATACAGGACGCTTAACGAGTGGAACCAACTTGTGGTCAACGCCATCCGCGCTACAGGCGGCAAAAACGCCACACGATGGATTGGCGTCCCTGCCTACGCATCGAACCCCCAACTTGCACTTCAGGACAGCTTCGTGCTGCCAACCGATGCAGCCCATCGCATCATGGTCAGCGTGCACTACTACGACCCCAGCACCTTCACGCTTTCGCCTGAGAACGAGGATGGAAAGTCGGAATGGGGACACACCGCTGCAGCTGGCAAATACCAGGATGGAAGCAACGAAGATCATGTCGTAGAAATATTCCAGAAGCTACATCAGAAGTTCATTGCCAACAACATCCCCGTTTATATCGGCGAATACGGCTGCGTCATGCACACCTCCGAGCGCTCCAACCTTTTCCGCGATTACTATCTGGAGTATGTGTGCCGCGCGGCCCACACCTATGGCATGTCCGCAATTATTTGGGACAACAATGTTCCTGGAAGTGGAAACGAGCATCATAACTACTTCAGCCACAATGACGGCTCGTACCAAAACGGGCAGGAGTCAATCATTCGAACCATGATTCGAGCCACAACCAGTGACGATGCCAGCTACACCCTTGAATCTGTTTACAACAGAGCCCCCCGATAAATCCACGCTCCTTCTGCCGCACGTTTTTTCAGACTTCCTGCATTTTTTTAACCTAACTTTTTGAAAAGTGCAGGAAAGGGCTTATCTTTAATCCCCCTTCGGGGGCTTTTAGATAGGCTGCGCCTCAAAAAACTCAAATAAATTTGTTTTTTCTTTCGGCTTGCACTATCTTTGCAGATTATAACTGAGATTATGAAGAAACCTACAAAGCATCTTCCGCTGATTATAGGCCTGAGTTTCTTGCTGGTGGTCTATGTCTTATTGCTCGTTTTCGAGAATGAATTGCTGTTCCGTTCGCAGGAACTCAGCTTGTGGCTGCCTACTGAGATGTGGTTCTCACGGCGCATGTCGTACCCTGCCGGATTCCTGACAGTCATCGCCACGTTCTTCAACCAGTTCATGTACTATCCTTGGCTGGGCGCGCTGTTGCTTGTCGGGCTATGGCTGTCGGTATACCTGCTGACGCTGAAAGTCTTCCGCATCCCCGACCACCGGGCTGCGCTGGCCCTTATCCCTGTAGGCTTACTTATCGGCTGTGCCTTGGAAGTAGGCTACTGGATTTTCCTCACAAAGACGCAGGCATTTCTTTTCAGCGCTGCCGTAGGCTTCACCTTCACAATGCTGGCTGTGCGGGGCTGGCAACTGATTCACAAGTCATGGGAACGATGGGCATATATTGCCGTGCTGTTTATAGCAGGCTTTCCCCTCTTCGGCTTTTATGCCCTGATGGCAGCCCTGCTCATCGCCCTGTCATCCCTACAGGGAAAACAAGGCAACAACTCTGCCCGTAAGCGCGACTGGGTGGCGATAGCGCTCTGCATCGTAGGCATCGCCCTTACTCCTTATTTATATTATTACGCGTTTACGATGGTCCGCTCGAACTGGATTTATCTGGCAGGGTTGCCCATGTTCCGCCTCACAAAGGAGCAACTTGTCTTCTGGTGGCCTTATTTCCTGCTTTTCCTTTCAGCCATTGCCCTGGCATTTTGCCGGTTTAAGAAAGAGGAGGAAATCGAGCCGATAGAGCAGTCAGCCAACGAGTTAAAGAGCCAACAGACCGCCAAAACGAAAAAGAACAGCAAGGGCAAAAAGGCCGCCAAGCCAAAGCTATCCTCCGAGGCTGTTGGCACCCTCTGTTGGAACGGTGGTGCCATCGCACTCTCCGCCCTGTTTGTCTTCCTCTTCTGGTACAAGGATGCCAATTTCCACAACGAGCTGAAAATTGAAGCCGCTATGGAGAAAATGGATTACAAAGGCGTTCTCAATATCGTGAAAAAGCAGAAGGACGAGCCCACACGCCTCATCGTCATGGCGAAGAACCTCGCCTTACTGAAGCTGGGACGCGGAGGCGACGAGATGTTCACTTACCTCGATGGCGGAAACAGGCCCAACACGCCACTCGACATCCGCATGATGCAGGTGGGCGGCAAGATGCTCTATTACAACTACGCCCGCTTCAACTTCTGTTACCGCTGGTGTTTGGAGGACGGCGTGGAGTATGGCTGGCGTGTGGAATACCTCAAGTACATGACGAAGTGCGCCATACTCTCAGGCGAATACATCTCCGCGCAGAAATACCTCAACACGCTCTCCAAGACATGGTTCCACAAGAAATGGGCAGCACACTACCAACAGTTTGTTGATAATCCCAAACTCATCCAGAAAGACAAGGAGTTTGCCACCATCCTCCCACTCTACTGCTACGAGGACCAGTTGGACGGCGACAATTCCCTCGTCGAAATCTACCTGCTCAACTACTTTGCCCATTCCTTTGGCGAGAAATCGACACCGATGTTCGACGAGGCTGGACTGATGTGTGCCCTTACCCTCAAGGATATCCCCACGTTCTGGCAGAATTTCTTCCGCTATGCCAACAGCCATAAGACAGACCGCATGCCCACGCACTACCAAGAGGCTGCGCTACTCTTTGGCAACCTGGAACCAGGCAAGGTGGACATCAGTAAAATGCCCTTCGAGAAGAGCGTCAAGAGCAAATTCCAAGCATTCATGGAGTACGCCCGCAAAAATGCCATCACGGAGAATGCCGAACGCGACCCCGTCATCAAGCAGAAGTTCTACGAGCGCTTCGGCAACACCTATTTCTACTTCTACTTCTTCATCCGCGACGTCAAATCCTATTAAAAATGAAAAACAAACAGCGCATGAAAAGATATTGTTTCCTTTTGATAATTACTGCCGCTCTCGTCGGCTGTTCCGCCAGTGTTCCTACCGACTTTGAGAAGAGCGTCACAAAGGCAAAAATCACGCCTGACTACACCGACGTCACTATTCCGCCTAACATCGCACCCCTCACTTGGCGTTATACCCTGCCCGATTTGAAAAAAGCCGTCACCACCTTCACTTGTGGCGAAGAGACGCTTACCCTCAGCGGTACGGACGTGCGTCCAAGCATGAAAAAATGGCGCAACTTTATCGGCAAGTGCATCGGTAAAGATATTACCGTTACTGCCTATGTCAAGCTGGAGGGAAAGGAGAAATGGAAATCTCTCAAGCCATTCACTATCAGCGTGGCAGAAGAGAAGGTGGACCCCTATATCACCTACCGCCTTATTGCACCCTCCTACGTCACCTACGAAGACCTCATCATCAGCCAACGTTGTCTGGAGAACTACGATGAAAGCGTCATTTTCAGCAACATGCTCATCTCTACCGATGAAAACGGACAATGCATCAACTGTCACTCCGTGAAAAACTACAACCCCGACAGCCTGCAGTTCCATGCCCGCCAGCACAAGGGAGGAACTATCATGGCTTTCAACGGTGACATCCGAAAAATCAACCTCAAGACCGACTCCACGCTCTCTGCCGGCGTTTATCCTGCCTGGCACCCCACACACAACTACATCGCCTATTCTGTCAATAATACAGGCCAGTCATTCCACACGCGTAACAACGAGAAAATCGAGGTACAAGACCTTTATAGCGACCTTATCCTCTACGACATAGACCTCAACGAAGTGACAACCGTTGAGAACGATACTACCGAATGGGAATGCTATCCCTGCTGGGCACCTGACGGCAAAACACTCTACTATGTATCAGCCAATTTCATTGTCCGCGACTACAGCCGACGTGACCGTGAGATTATCGACCGTTATCAAGAATTCAAATACAACCTCTACAAAAAGAGTTTCGACCCTGCGACCAAGCACTTCGGCCCACGCGAGCTCGTATTTGACGCTGCCTCCTCTGGTCAAAGCGTCACCCTGCCCCGTGTCTCGCCTGACGGACGCTACTTGATGCTCTCTATTGGTGACTATGGCGTCTTTCACATCTGGCACCGCAGCGGAGACCTTCTGTTGATGGACCTCCAGAGCGGCAACATGCGAAAACTCAATGAAATCAATAGCCCCGACACCGAGAGTTTCCACAACTGGAGCAGCAATGGACGCTGGGTGCTTTTCAGCAGCCGTCGGTACGATGGAAACTTCACCCGCCTCTACCTTGCCTACTTCGACAAGAAAGGACGTGGGCGCAAGCCTTTCGTCATCCCGCAGAAGGTTCCCGACTACTACGAACAGTTCTACAAAAGCTATAATGTCCCCGAATTCATGAAGGGACCTGTCACGATTTCTCCCCAACAATTCGCACGGCGCATTAACGGCCCAACAAGCAGCGCCGTTTACCACGAAAAGTATTGATGAAAAACCGGAAAAATGGTTTTTTCCCGCGAAAATCCCGTTAAAGACAAAAAAAATGCACAAAGAGACTCATTTTTTGTGTTAAAAATTCTTCAGCGTGTTTTTTTTTCTTAACTTTGCGCGGTTAATTCACTAACCAGAGAAACAAGAGAAAAATAATATTAATTAATAAAAACTGTATGAATACCTCAAAACACCATGGTAAGATTCGCGAAATCAGTGTTTTTGCGGCTTTGTTAATCTTGTGTGTAGGCGTTCAGTCGTGTAAGGATCCCTATCTCCTCGACGACGAAGAACCAGATTGGCTCGGCGCCAGTATTTACGACTACATGCAAGAAAAAGGCAATTTCACTTATTTCTTGAAAGTCATCGATGACCTTAACTACACAGAAGTGTTGTCGAAGACAGGTAGTAAGACGCTGTTCGCCGCCGACGACGAGGCCTTTATGAAAGGCATCAAGGACGCGTGGGGGCTGACCAGCTATTCCCAGTTGAGCGAAGCTCAGAAAAAGGTGATCCTCTACAACAGCATGTTGGACAATGCCTACCTGCTGGAAATGATGTCCTCTTCTGCCGCCTCCGGCACGGACGCTGAGGTTCAGGAAGGACGCTGCCTCCGCCAAGTGACCTCGGCCAACGTTGTGGACACCATCGGACATTATGCCGGCACCGAGTTGCCACAGAACAACAAGTTCTGGGACAAGTATCGCGAAAAAGGCATCCGTCTGGCTCTTGATGGCACCAACTTCCTGATGGTTCATTTCCTGGAAGAGCAGCTTTATCAGAACAACATCACCCTCAATGACCTTGAGATCCTCTTCAACCATCGATATGGCGACATCACTTCCAGCGATGCTTTCGTCTTTGACAAGCGCGTCATCAACCAGAACGTGACTTGTAAAAACGGTTATGTACATCAGCTGGACGGCCTGCTTATTCCGCCCTCGAACATGGCCGAGGAGATTCGCCGCAACCCGAAGACACAGCTCTTCAGCCGCCTGCTCGACCGCTTCGCCGTACCCGTGTACAACGCACAGCTGACCAGCGACTACAACCGTCTGTTCCACTATAACGATGATGCCAATGCAGAACGTGTGTATGAAAAGCGTTACTTCACTTCCACACGTAACCGCAATGAATCAGGCGACTACTCTTCCTTCGTTGACGATGACCAACGCACACAAGCGGCTAAGGGTACTCTCTACTACGATCCGGGTTGGAACAGTTATACCTCTGGTGTAGGTGGTTCAGTGGAAGCCGATATGGGTGCCATGTTCGTCCCCAACGACGAGACCCTCGAAAATTACTTTAGGACTGGCAAGGGTAAGGCCCTCATCGAGCGCTATGGCATCCGTGCCGACGGCAATCGCATTTCCATCACGACCCGTGCCGGATTGGAGGAAGCTGTGGACAGCATTCCAATGGATGTCATTCAGGCCCTGCTCCGCAACGTCATGAAATCGACCTTCAATGCTACGGTGCCGAGCAAGTTTGAGAGCATCATGAATGACGCCCGCGAATCCATGAAGATTGAAATTGCCCACATCGACGAATGTATGATTACCAACAACGGTGTGGTTTATGTAACGAAAGAAGTTTACAGCCCCGCCCGCTACGTGGCCGTCATTGCTCCTGTCATGTTGGGCGAAACGACCCAGATAGCCTACTGGGCAATTAACTCCTATGAATACGACAAATACCTGCTGGCTATGGACAGCTGGTTCAGCCTTATTGTTCCCTCTGAGAGTGCCATGCGTTACAACGACGTCTCTTCGTTGAGGGCCCCCAACCCCACCTGCTACATTTTCCACTACGAACCGCCCGTCGGCTCAAAAAAAGCAAGTGTCTATGCAGAGACGTGGACTTACGACAAGACCACAGGTGAGTTCATTGAGCAGGGCGCGAACCTCACCAACTCTGGCCGTATCGAGAACCTACTTACGCAGATGATGGAATACTACGTCATCGTCGGCGACTTCCAAGATGGCAACAAATACCACATGGCCAAGGGTTATGGTACTGTCAAAGTAGAATATGGCTCCGAAACCATGACACGTACGCTCAATGGTGTTACAGAAGAAGTCCCCGTCGTTGACCGTGTCTATGGTGGACATGAGATTGAGATTGACACCACAGGTGTTGATACTGGCCTGCCTATCGGTGAGATTTATTATCAGGAAAACGGTGTTACTTACCGTCTGGATGAAGGCATGATTCAACCCCCGACGCAGTCTGTTTATAAGGTGCTCTCCGATCCCGTCCGTCATGAGAACTTCTACGAGTTCTTCCAACTCTGCGAAACGTCCAATGACGTGGTTGAATTGGTGGGAGCCCGTAACGATAAAGGACAGCTTGATGCCGACAGCACAAAGAAGTTCTGGATTTTCGAAAACGCCAACGGTCTTGACTACAACGTTCATACGTTCAACACCTATCATTACACCGTTTACGTTCCCACCAACGACGCTATCCTGGATGCTTACGACAGGGGCCTTCCCAACTGGGGCGACCTTGAGGAAGAGACTGAGATTGTCAATGAGATCATCCTCGACGTTGCTGACCTTGAGACTCAGCTTGAGGAACTGCAGAACACGCTGGCTCAGAAGTTAAGCAACAACGAACCCGACACGGCTGTTGTCCGTATGCAGATTGAAGACCTGCAGGCAGACATCAACCAGAAGAACAATCAGATTACTACTCAGAAGAAGAGTATCGAGAAACGGGCCATGCTGATTATCGACTTTGTGAAATATCACTTCCAAGATAACTCGGTATATGTCGATGAGAAACCACACCAAATGGTAGAAGGTAATAATGTCTATACCGTCGTTAACTACGAAACAGCTTCGCTTGACAACCAGACCAAACGATTCAGCAAGGTCACCGTTGAGACGAAAGACAGTCCCTACAGTGCACATCCGACCATCTCTGTTAAGGGCGACATTGATGAGATTGACAACACTTGCTATGTTATCAACAACGGCAAGGAAGGTCAAGACTACAACATCATGACCCGCGACATTGAGTTTGCCAGCTCGAACGCCCTAGTGAACATCGAAACGTCATCATACGCCGTCGTACACCAGATTGACAACTATCTGGTCAATGACCGTATCTTCAAGAATGGCAGGTTTACAACTGAAAACGAATAATTCAAGGTATCATGAAACAAGTTAAGTATATCCTCGCAGCTGTTTTTTGCCTGCTGACAACGGGCGCTTTCGCTCAGACTTCCCGTATTACGGGTAATGTTAGCGATGACATGGGCCCCCTGATGATGGTGAACGTCGTTGAAATCGACCAAAACAACCGTATCGTCGAAGGTGCCGTCACCGACTTTGACGGAAACTTCGTCATGCTCGTCCGCAACACCAAGGACAAACTGAAAATTACCTACGTCGGTTACAAGGACGTTATATTAGATATAGGTACGCGTACCGTATTTAATGTAAAGATGAAGGACGATACTACACTTGATGTAGTCGAAGTTATCGCCCAGAAACGCAATGAGACCAACGGCCTTGATATTCTCGATCGAGAAGTATCTGTCGCCAAGCAGAAATTTAGCATGAGCGAAATGGAAGGTCTCTCCTTCGCTTCGGTCGACGAAGCTCTGCAGGGACAGATTGCTGGTCTTGACATCGTGTTCAACTCGGGTGACCTTGGTTCCGGTACCCAGATGCGTCTGCGTGGTACTTCTACCATCACCGGTAACGCCGAACCTCTTATCGTCGTCAATGACAATATCTTCGAAATGCCAACAGAAGAAAAAGGAAACTTCGACTTCTCTACCGCTAACGAAGAGAGTTTCGCACAGCTGCTGACTGTTAACCCCGAAGACATCGAGAGCATCGAAGTGCTGAAGGACGCTTCGGCTTGCGCCATCTGGGGTAGCCGTGGTGCTAACGGTGTCATCATGATTAAGACAAAACGTGGTTCGCGCGGTCAGACGAAGGTGTCATACAGCTACCGTTTCTCACAGGCATGGATGCCTAAAGGCCTCAACCTGCTGAACGGTGATGATTACACAATGCTTCTGAAGGAGTCGCACTTCAACCCCACGCAGAGCAGCACGGCCTCTAACGCTGAAGAGCTCAACTACAACCCGACCTTCGCTGAGTATGAGAACTTCAACAACAACACTGACTGGGTGAAGGCCATCAGCTCCAACGGTTTCACACACGACCATAACGTCAACCTCACCGGTGGTGGTGATCGTGCGACCTTCCGAATCAGCGGTGGTTACTACCACCAGACTGGTACCGTCATTGAGCAGCGCCTCGACCGTCTCTCCACACGTATGGCTCTTGACTACTACGTCAGTGACCGTATCAAGGTTTCGGCCGACTTCTCGCTGACCTACACGAACAACGACAGGAACTACAGCGGACTTCTCGCCACAGCACAGATTATCATGCCGAACATGAGTATCTGGGCGCAGGATCCGCAGGGCAACGACACGCAGGACTACTACATCATGCGCCAGACGGCCAGCAGTATCTTCGACAACAACCAGAAGAGCTACATCAACCCTGTGGCCGTGGGTAAGCAGGCTTGGCAGAATGAGAAGAGCTACCGTATCACTCCGCAGATTGCCTTGGACTACAAACTCCTCGGCCTCGACCGTGATGAGACCCAGCTGAAATACTACGGTATGGTCAACCTGGATGCTGCTACCACCAGCAGTGACGACTACTTCCCCAACAGCCTTTCCACTCAAGGCTGGCTGAATACGAACGTGAATAAGAGCAGCAACAACGACAACAAGTCACTCTCGTTCACCACACGTCACCGTCTGACCTTCACGCCGCACTTCAAAAACGAAAAGCACTACTTCACCATGATGGGTCAGTTTGAAATGAACATCGGTAGCAGTTCCAGCCAGAGCGCATCGTCCCATGGTATCCCCCATGGCATCATCAGCCCGACCACCGGTTCCTTCCTGACGGGCAGTAGCACAGGTACGGGTCAGTGGCGTTCGGCGGCCATGTCGTTCTCCGCCGTCTATTCCTACATGGGCGGTCGTTACAGTGCCACCGCCACCCTGCGTCGCGACGGTTCAACCCGATTCGGTAATGCCCACAAGTGGGGTAACTTCCCCGGCCTCTCCCTCCGTTGGAACGTCGTGGATGAACCTTGGATGAAATGGTCTGAGAAATGGCTCTCCATGCTTTCCATCCGTACGGGTGTTGGTATTACCGGTAGCACCCCTGGTAGCGAATACCTGCACTACACGACCTATAGTAACAATGGACGTTACCTCGACATGAACGCCGTACAGCAGGGCGGTCTCCGACTCACCGACCTCCGTTGGGCTAAGAAGACAGAGTACAACATCGGTTCCAACATCGGATTCCTCGACGACCGTCTGACTGCTGACCTTAACGTCTATAAAAACGTCACTTCCGATCAGCTGATGAAGGACTACTCTATCCCCAACTACAACGGTTACTCCAGCCTTGCCTACCGCAACACGGGTGCCGTTAGTAACCACGGTTGGGAATTGAACCTCCAGGGCAACAAAGTCATCAAGGTGGGTAAGGACTTCTACATGAACTGCTACGTCAACGTCGGTCAGAACTTCAACCGCATTGAAAGCATGGAGGAAAGCGTCCTTAACAGCCAGAATGGCGACTACAACTTCGCTAACAATACGTATCTGGGCCGTATTCAGGTGGGTAACCCGCTGGGTTCCTTCTACGGATTCCGCTACCTGGGTGTCTATGAATACAGCTACAAGAACTGGGAGAAAGCTCTCGCGAAGATGGGTGACAGCAATTACACTCCCTCGCGTATCGTGGCCTATGAGAAGGACGCCAATGGTAATTTGACAGACAAGCCCATCTACGGTGCCAGCTGCCCCATCGCCTACGACGAGGACGGTAACGTCATCTATGGTGCCAACGGCAAGCCGCTACAGATGGTATTCGGTTACGAAGAAGGCAGCCAACGCTACCGCTTCCGCGGCGGTGACGCCATCTACGAGGATGTCAACCACGATGGTAACATCAACGAACTGGATATCGTCTACCTTGGCAACTCTAACCCTGATGCTCAAGGTGGTTTCGGCGTTTCCTTCTTCTACAAGCGCCTCCAGTTAAAGACTCAGTTCACCTACCGTTATGGCGTGGATGTCGTTAACCAAGCACGTTCAGACGTTGAGAATATGTACTCCAACGACAACCAGAGTATCGCCGTCAACTGGCGCTGGCGTAAGGAAGGTGACCAGACAATCATTCCACGTGCCCTCTACAACACGGGCTACAACTTCCTCGGTTGCGACCGCTATGTGGAAGACGCCTCCTACGTCCGTTTCTCCTATCTTCAGCTCTCCTACAACTTCGATGCTCAGAAGCTGAAGAAGTACGGCCTGAACAGCCTCTATCTCTCCGGATCAGCCAACAACCTGTTCGTCTGGACCAACTACACCGGTTTAGATCCTGAAATCTCCGTCGGCGGTTGGGGACGTGCATCGGATAACGCTAAGACACCGCGTTCGCGCTCCTACACATTGGCTCTCACCATCGGATTCTAAGGTAGATTGAAAATGAAAATTGAACATTTAATGATTAGTCCTATGAAAAAGACATTCAAAATCTTCTCAATAGCAACGGCTACAGTCATGGCGCTGGCCATGTATAGCTGCACGGACTTCCTGACCATCTACCCGACTGACAAGGTCGTGCTGGAGGACTTCTGGAAAGACAAGGCTGACGTAGATGGCATGGTGGCAAACAGCTACAAGAACCTCGTTTCCGATGACTTTGTCAAACGTGTATTCGTCTATGGCGAGCTTCGTTCGGACGATGTCGTTGAGACCACCAACATCGGCACAGAGTTGAAGTATATCAACAATGCCAACCTGCTGGCTACCAACGGCTATTGCAATTGGTCCATTTACTACAAGATTATCAATAACTGCAACATCGTGCTTCACTTTGCTCCGCAGGTGTTGGAAGAAGATCCCGACTTCACTCAGGGTGACTTGGATGTCGTACGTGGTGAGATGCTGGCTATGCGTGCGCTTTGCCACTTCTATTTGGTACGTACCTTCCGCGATGTGCCCCTGCTGAAAGAGGCCAAAATTGACGATAGTCAGGACCTCAACATCAAGCAATCTACACCGATTGAAGCCCTTGACTTCATCCTCCAGGACTTGAAGGAGGCCGAAAATCTTGTTCTTCCTTCTGGCGCGTACAACAAGGAAACCTATAACAAGGGACGCTTCACCGCAGATGCCGTCCGCGCCATCCGTGCCGACGTACTTCTCTGGAAGGCCGCCTTCACCCAGTTCCAGAACAAGAGTAACGGTGCTGAGTGCTATGACTTCTACACTGAATGCATCGACTACTGCGAGCGCATCATTGCTGACCGTAAACAATACCTTGTTGATTGGAAGAAGAAAAACAATGCCGGCACGGAAGATGATCCTATCGGCAAAGACCCTGCTGACGCTCTCGTAGCCAGCTACCCGTTAGAGACCCATCCTATTAACATGAACACGGCCAGCTCCCACGACGAGACTTATGTCAAGATCTTTACGGACAAGAACAACCGCAAAGAGAGCATTCTTGAATTGCAGCTTGATGAGAACAACAACCACAACTATGCCATCTGTGCCTTCTATGGTTACGAACAAGGTCAGACGAGTATGCCCTTCATGGCTTCTTCTTACCTGGGCAAAAAAGGCGCTGATGAGAACTGCCTCTATAAAGGAACTACTGACATACGCCGTGCCAGCTTTACGGATCAACATGGTCCTGAAGAAGATGTCTTTCCTATTGCCAAGTACACCACCCGTCTCACAAGGACAGGAACAGCAAGTGCAGACGGACAAGCCGAATATTATAACACGAACACAGACGATAGTAGACGACGCTATTACTGGCAGAATGTTATTCTCTACCGCATCACAGACGTGATGTTGATGGAGGCTGAAGCCCGTGCCCTCCGTGCCGACTCCATCAAGAACGATCTGCCCGAAGGATTCAAGCTCGTGAAAGCCGTTTACTACCGCTCCAACAAAGCAGGAAAGGGTGTAGCACGTAACGACTCTATCAGCTATTCGGCCAATAATGCCTCCAGCTTGCAGGAGCTCGTGCTCAAGGAGCGCCAGCGTGAACTATGCTTCGAAGGCAAGCGCTGGTTCGACCTTGTCCGCATGGCTCTCCGCGACGGCACAACGACCAACATGCTGAACATCATGGTACCCCACAAGTACGAGAGCAACCAAAGCGCTATCAAGAGCAAGATGGCCTCTATTGACGCCCTCTTCTTCCCCATTGCTGAAAGTGTGCTGAAGACCGATACCGCACTGGTTCAGAACCCAGTCTATGAAAAGATTGACGTCATTTCAAAGAACTAACAAGGTTTCCAACCTATGAAACTCAAAAACCACCTTTTAACTATCCTAACGGCGGTGACATTGCTGACAGTTGTCGGGATGTCGGTGGTGAGCTGCGTAGAGGATATTGACACCAGTAACCGTTATACATTCACGGGCAACACGGTGGCAAGTTACCTCGAAGAGCACAGCGATGTGTTCAGTAGCTTCATTACCATCCTGAAACGTGGCGGCAAGTTCAACCTCATGAAGGCTTACGGCACCTATACGTGCTTCGCCCCCATGAATGACGCCATCGACCGTTTCCTGTTCGAGCAGGACTCCATCTACAAAGCCTCGCTGCTCCCAGGCTCCAAAAGAGTCATCTGGACGGGTGTCACCTCGCCGAACCTCGAGGACCTTAGCGACTCGATGTGTACGGTCATTGCCCAGACACACATTATCCCCGCCACCTACCTCACCACAGAGATGGAGGGCGACGTTGTCCCGACAATGAACCTCAACGACCGCTACCTCACCATGAGCTACGACACCGACTCGCTGCAGCGCAGCCTCCTCTTCATCAACGGTGCCCAGGTAGTCACATCCGACGAGGAGGTGGAAAACGGCGTCGTCCAAGTTATCAATGCGGTAATGAACCCCTCTTCGGAAACGGTTCCGACCGTCATTGAGCACATGAAGTTCCTCAGCATCTTCTCTGAAGCACTGGAAAAAACTGGTCTAGAAGAGAAACTGCAACCTTACAAGGACTTCAGTTATACGGATGGCGACAAGAAAGCCCCGAACATCTACAGAGACCAGCAGTGTCCTTATCCTCCAACCCGGTATTTCGGCTTCACAGCCTTCGTAGAACCCGACTCTGTCTATCAAGCTGCCGGCATTTACAATATGGATGACCTGTTTAACCAGTGCAAGAAATGGTATCCGAACTCCAGCGATGACGACAACTTTAAGAGTCCCAACAACGCGCTCTACAAGTTCGTAGCCTATCACTTGCTGGATCGCAAGCTGCTCTACACACGTTTGGTTTGCTACAAAATCAAGTGTGGCAGCTACTTCAATTCGGAAAGTGTCTATTTGACCCGTGCCGACCGCTACGACTATTTCGAAACGATGCAAGGAACGATGCTCAAGGTTATCCAGCCACTTAGCAATGCCACACATGGTGTATGCGACGACGGTGTAGATCGCTCCTATTCTCAGTGCGTTTTTTTGAACTACACCAAGGATCCCGACCTCATTGCGGCAGCTCCTGGGCCTTTCAATGTAACTTGCGGCCCGAGGAACATTCCCGTCAACATCCGTGTCATGGAGCCGACAACGGTCTCCAGTAACAAGACGAAGTACCCCAATTTCCAACAGGAAGCACTGAATGGCTCCATTCACCTCATCGATCACTTCCTTATTTATGATGAGGATGTAATGTCCGGCTACGTGCTGAACGAGATTATCCGCATCGACTTCTCGTCCATTGCTCCGGAATACACCAACAACAACATCCGTTGGTCAGACGGCAATAACATCAATTTTGCAAGTCGTGGTGACTACGAGTTCTATATTCCAGGCACGTACAGCGACCGAATTAAGTACAACCACGAGGAAGCTTACCTGTACTACCTCAGCCCGCACAACAGCTGGACAAACTACATGGGCGATGAGTGCATGGCTATTGGTCCTGCTGACGTCTCCTACCGTTTGCCGCACGTCCCGCCAGGGACCTACGAGATGCGCTTTGGTTATCAGGGCATGACAAACCGAGGTATCACCCAGTTCTACTTCGACAACGAGATTACGGGCATCCCCGTTGACCTTCGCTTGAGTGCAACGGGTAATCCCCGCATCGGTTGGGTGTCTGACGCGCAGACCGACGACAATGGTGTCATCAACGACAAGCAGATGAAAAACCGTGGTTTCCTCAAGGGTAGTACCCAATACTATGCCTACGGTCATCTGGCTCGCCACGAAGATAGTGTCATCCGACTTGTCCTCACCACCAAATACCTTGATGGCGGCGACCACTGGTTCCGTGCCAAGAACGTTAACGAAAACGACGACGGTCTTGACCAATTTATGCACGACTACATTGAGTTCGTGCCCGTGGGCTGGTTGCGTAACGAAAACATCTCCCTTGACGAAAAACGTAAGTAAACCATTAAATCCATTATCATGATAAGACTGCATAAACATATCCTCACACTCACCCGACACTGCCGCTCCCTGCGGAAGGGGGGTTTCGGAGTCGTAGCCATAGTGGTTATTGCCTTGACCGCGAACAGTTGTAAGGAAGAAATTGATACTTCCAACCGCTATACGTTCACAGGCCATACCATTGCCAGCTTCCTCAGCGAGCATGAGGATATGTTTAGCAGCTTTATTTCCATTCTTCAGCGCGGTGGCAAATACAACCTTATGAGGGCTTACGGCACATACACCTGCTTTGCCCCTACCAACGAAGCCATTGACCGATACCTTTTCGAGCAAGACTCCATCTATAAGGAGTCACTGAAGCCGGGTTCGAAGAAGGTCATTTGGACGGGTGTCACGTCAACAAAGTTGGAAGACCTGAGCGACTCGATGTGCACCGTCATTGCTCAGACGCACATCATACCCAAAACCTACCTCACCACTGAGATGGAAGGCGACGTCATCCCGACGATGAACCTCAACGAC
>JAEEZS010000037.1 GCA_016291905.1 Bacteroidaceae bacterium | reverse complement strand
TGAATGTTGTCATTTGTTCTGGAGCTGTTTGTATAGTTTGCGGCGTATTCGGTAGAGGCGGTTGGCCAAGGCGTGAGAGGTGGTGTCCATGATGTAGGCACATTCGTCGAGCTGTCGGTTCTCGAAATAGTACAGCGTCAGCAGCAGCCGTTCGTCTGGCGGCAGGTCGTCCATCAGCAGCATTAGCCGTTGTATGCGTTCTTCGCTGCCCGTGGATAGCTCGGACTCTATCTGCTCGTCGCTGATGTCTGTCTGTCCGGCCTGGGTGTCCTCTATCGAGACGATGAGCGGACGGCGGTGCTTCAGGAAGTCGAGCGTCAGATGGTAGGCGATACGGCTGAGCCATGTGGCGAGCGAAGCCCGATGCGGGTCGTAGCTGCCGATGTGGCTGAAGGCGCGCAGGAAGGTGTCCTGCGTCAGTTCCTCGGCATCCATTGCATCGCCCACCTGACGAGCAATCATGGCGTAGAGCTGCGGCGCATAGCGGCTTACCATCAGGCTCTGCCCTTTGGCTCTGCCGCCCTTTACGGCTTCCACTATCTGTTCGTCTGTATTCACGCTGATGTTCTGTTTGAGCTGTCTCTACTTATATATACGACAGTTTTCAGGGAATATCCCGCCGAGACAGCAACTTTTTTTCTAGCGGAGCATCAGCGAGGCTTCTTTTGGTATTACCTTGACGTCCTTCAGTTGGGTGGCGTCCTGCATACGGATGGTGAGGACAGTGTCGGCGGGCTGGATAATATGGTATCTATATCCAGGACAATTGACGCCTATGGTGGCATCGGGGAATGGCAGCCAAAGCTCGAAGTGGCCATTGCTGTCGGTCATGACTGCGTCCTGAAGTGATCTGCTGGAACTGATGTTCACGCAGGCTCCTGACAGAGGGACATTCTTTTCATCCGTCACTACCCCTTCCACATGGCGGCGATTGCTGAGCAGCTCCGGACAGTCGGCAGCGTACAGCTTGTCGACGGAGTACAGCTGCATCCACAGGTGCCTTTGTGAGGTGGTGGAGTAGTAGACCTCGCCCCACCAATAAGACGGTGCGTCCTCGTCGGGCAGGAAATGGAAGGTGCTCTCCTTCGCCTTTTGATACAGAGGTCTTTGCATGTCGCTCATCAAGTCATGCGGCTGCCCTTCCCCGACTTTTCCGCCGCAGATAAAGGCCATTCTGACGATACTGTCGCCGCTTACTATGGACGATTCTGCCTGGGCGGCAGCCTGCCGGACGTCGTCGACAAGTGCGTTGAAACGCGGGTCGTCGGCAAGGACCATCACTTCACCATCCTCATACCATGCATCATCCTGGCTCTTCAGCACCACGTTACGAACGAGGGGGACGTAGATGCCGTGGCTGTCACTGCCGACGGGGCCGAAATGCTCATCCTTGCTTCTTCCCCATTTGTCATACTCGGTAGCAAGGAGTCCGAAGAGGCGTTCACGGACGGGCGTGTCGTATAGGTCGGGCGAATAATACTCCTTGCTGCTCTCCCGGCTGAAGCCTGCCCGGTAGCTTTTCAGCAGATAATCCATGCGGCGTGACTTGATCTCGTCTGCCGTAAGCTGAGCGACAGGCGTGAATGGCACCGTCAGATAATCCACCACCAGCCTGATGTCACGACCTTCAAACAGGGTAGGAGCGTAAAGCACGGCCTGTTCTTCCTTGGATGGAAGCGATTGGCGGACGAGCAGCTGGTTCTTAGAAAAGAAGTAGTCGTAGACGGATGAGTCGTTCGGCATTCGGCTCAGATACTGCAGGAAGTCGCGGTCTTCCTTGCCATTTACCAACACGAGGATGGTGTCGTGTTCGCTCAGAGGAACGGCAGGGCGGCTGTCTCTCGAGACGAAGCGAATGTTCAAGTGTCCGTCATCCAGTCCGGCGATGCGGCCTTGCAAAGCGTCTTCTGCCGTAGCGTGTGAGTTGTCAGCAACGTGCATGATAACATCATGCTCGTCCTCCTTGATTACGGGAATATAGTCCTCGGAAGGCTGCTGTGCCGCCAGGGGCTGTTCCGTCACCTCCTCTTTGCCCATATTCAGCACGAATAGCAGTGCAATGGCAGCTGCAATGCCAATACCTCCAGCCCATGTGGCTACACGCCGCCAGCTGGGCTTGACGCTCGTGCCGATGACCTCGCGCTCGAAGCGTGCCCACTCTTCGTCCACGTCGGGCAGGCCTATCTTCTTGTCAATGTCTTCTCGTTTCATGTTACTTTGCAATGTGAAGGGTTTTACGAATCTTTTCCAGTGAGCGCGTGATGTGCTTGTTTACGGCCGAGGCACTGATGCCGAGCACGGTGGCCGTCTCGGCGTAGGTCATCTCCTCGTCGTAGTGCAGCTGCAGTACACGGCGGTCCTGCTCCGTCAGATTCTGGTCGATGACCTCTTGCAACTGCTGCAGCAGTTCCTGGCGTTCATCATCATACATCTTCTCTGTCGCTCTTTTCAGCTCTTCCTCCATCTGCTGCCGCAGTTGTCGCTGCCGCAGCATGTGCAGGCACTGGTTGCGGGTGGCAGCGAGCAGATAGCCGCGCATGCTGTCCTCGCTCACTTTGGGCTTGC
>JAEEZS010000036.1 GCA_016291905.1 Bacteroidaceae bacterium | reverse complement strand
TGTCGCCTGTATATTCAAGTGTTTCGGGATTGCCGCAGAAGTCGGGATGGCTCTCAGGGCCGAACCAGTCGAAGGTGCCGCCCATGTCGAGCTCCTTCTCCGTGGCCATGTCGAAGAGCGTCAGATCAACCGTGGGACCGCGCGAGTGTCCGCTATGCCTGGCAATATACTTCTGTTCGAAGAGCACGCTCTTGTCAAGGTCTGGGTAGAAATACTGCTTCATGCGGGTGTCGGGGATATTGGCGGCCCAGCGCACGAAGTGGTTGACGCCCCGTTGCGGACGGTAGGCATCATATATCTTCAGTCGGAAGCCGAGTGCCTTGACGTCGTCGCTGACGGCACGCAGACTGTCGGCGGCACGGCGCGTCAGCAGGGCGGTAGGCTCCAGATAGCCGTCGATGCGGTCGCCCACGAAGTTGTAGGTGCCGAAGTAGCGTATTTCCAGAATGGCATCGGGCACGGCGTCGGTCAGGTTGACAAACTGGCTCTTGTCCTCAGTTGGGGAAACCCGCTGGGCGTATGATGTGGCGGTGCTAAGCAGGGCCACAAGCATGAATGATAAAATGGTTTTGCTTCGCATGATAATCATTATGTTAGTTGTCAAACGTAAACATCAGGTCTTCAAGCGTACAGAGCGACTTCTCCTTGGTGTCCGACTTGAAGAGGAGGAAGATGGCGTGCTTGCCTGCAAGGTCCTTCTCTTGGGCTTCTTTGGAGATGCCGATGGCCATGTCGTGCAGGGTCTTCGGCATGTCGGCCTTTAGGGCAATCTCACCAATCTTCTTACCGCCTTGCGACTCCCAGGGACGGTCCATCCAGACCTCGATGGTGCCGTCGATGCCTTCTGGGATGAGGCGCACGACGAGCATCAGATTGTCCTTCGTAGCCAGACGCTCTGCAGGGAAGTTGAAGTATTTGTAACCCACGATGCTGCCGTCGGTATTGTTCACCACGCGGTTGGTGTTGTAGCGCAGGTCGTATGGGGCGTCGTATTTCTCTTTCGAGGCGATGGCCTGCTCCTTGCTCATGCCAGGCTTGCCACCGTAGCTGGCCTCCACGTATGAGCCGAAGAACGTGTTGTTGGGCCACTCATGGATAGCGGGCTTCGGACCTGTGAGCCAGCAGGCAATACCGGCCGAGTGACGTTCGAAGGGGTCGAGTCCGTTGAGCGCAAAGCCACAGCTGTTATATTCGCCCTCGGAAATCTCTACCTTGCCACCCTTGCCTTCCTCTACCTTCACGGTGATGGGGGCGACCATAGCCTGACGGGCGTATTCGTCAGTACCCGTCTGACGGTGATAGAACACATACCACTGTCCGTTAATCTCGCAGATGCTGCCGTGGGTATTGCCATCGGGCACGGCCGAGGCAATCACGTTGCCCTGCTCGTCCTTCTCACGTGCACGACCGTCAATGATGGTGCCTCCGTAAGTCCAAGGCCCCAGCGGATTGTCGCTGTAGCAGTAGGCAAGGGTGTAGTTGCTGGTGGGCAGGCCGAACTCGCCGTCCTCGGTAAAGCGGCTGTATATAAAGACATACTTATCCTTGATTTTGCGGAGGCTGGAGGCCTCGAAGAACTTAAAGCGTCCGGGCTGGTTGCGACCGCTGATCATGTCCTCCACAATCTTTGTACCGGGCTTGACGGTAGCCATCGTCGCAGGGTCGAACTCAGCAGCGTAGCTCCGTTCGAAGCCCCAGTAGCCATAGACGCGGCCGTCGTCATCGACGAAGACGGCAGGGTCGAACTGCAGCACGCCGTCCACCTGGTTGGGATTGTCCTTGCTCCAGTTGCACACCTCGAAGGGACCGTCAGGACGGTCACTCTTGGCGATGAGTCCGTTGCGGAAGCCTGTCTGGTCGTTGGGGAACAGGTAGTACGTCTTTTTGCCGTTCTTGTCTGTCACCAGCGTGACGTCAGGAGCATAGAGCACGTCGGCGGTGCCTGCCGAGTCGAAGGGCTCGCCGTCGCGGTTCTTGTCAACCACGAGGATGACGCCGTCGTAGCGCCAGTTGTTCAGACTATCGACCGATGCCGACCACACCACCTGGTTGCGACCGCAGTACATCGTAACCAGGTCGTCGTGCGAGCCATAGACATAGACACGGTACTTTCCCGGATTGTCTGGGTCTTCAAAGACGTAAGGCTCACCGTCGGGGATATGCTCCCAAAGGGGCATGTAGGGGTTGCCTACGGTAGTCAACGTAGTAGGTTCGTCACTTGATGAGGCCTGTTGCGAACAGGCTCCCAGCAACAGGGCGCAGCAGCTTGCCAGTGCCCAACAGCAGATAGTTGT
Source organism: Bacteroidaceae bacterium (assembly GCA_016291905.1). Taxonomy (GTDB): domain Bacteria; phylum Bacteroidota; class Bacteroidia; order Bacteroidales; family Bacteroidaceae; genus UBA1189. The sequence goes on along the minus strand of JAEEZS010000036.1, from coordinate 2,957 downwards.
CTTCATATTCATAATTTATTAGTTTGTAAGCTAGTTGTTAGTTTGTAGGTTATTCCAAATCGACCACCGTGATACCCGCCCCGCCGAACTGCACGTGCTCGTCGCGGAAGTGAGTGACGTTGGGCACGGTGCCGAGATACTGGCGGATGAGCTGGCGCAGGGCTCCGGTGCCCGTGCCGTGCAGGATGCGCACGCGGCTCATGCCGATGAGGATAGCATCGTCGAGGAAGTGCATGACCACGTTGACAGCCTCGTCACCGCGCAGGCCACGCACGTCGAGGTCCTGGTGGAAATTCTGGCGACGGTCCTCGATGGTGTCGCGCGTCATGCGGCTGAAATTGATTTGTCCCAGCCCTTCGTGCTTCTTGGTTTCTTTGGGCATCTCAGCACGTTCCAGCTGCTCAACCTTCACCTTCGAACGCACGCCGCCGAAGATGACGGTAGCCTGCTTGCCGGAAATGCTCTCAATCTTGCCTACTGACGTGAGACCTTTGATGCGGACGGTGGTGCCTTTGGTGAGGGTGGAGAGTGAAGAATCGGCTTGCGGCTCCCTCTCCCTTTGGAGAGGACGGGGGGAGAGGCTCTTCTCCTTTTCCTTCTTCCGCTTCTCCTTGCGGGCCTTGCGCTCCTGCATCTGCTGCAGCTTACGGGCAAAGTCCTCCTCGCTCATCAGGCCACGGGTGTCGTCGTTGACCACCTGCTCGCGGAAGTCCTGCAACTCCTCGCGGATAAGTCGTGTCTGCTCCTTCTCGGCTTGTGCCTCGCGTATCTCGCGAATGGTGTTCTCAATGCGGCGGTTAGCCTCGTCCAACAGCTCTTTGGCCTGTTCCTTGGCACGGTTCAGGATGGCCTTGCGCTCGCGTTCTATCTCTTCAATGTTCGTGTCGTACTTGGTGATGCGCTGCTCCAGCGACTTCTCGTGCTGGTGAATGGTCTGGCGCTTGCCCTCCCAGTAGCGCTTGTCGCGCACGATGTCCTGCAGATACTTGTCGCTCTGCACGTATTCCGAACCCACAATATCGGTAGCGTCCTGAATCACCTCCTCAGGGATACCCGTCTTGCGGGCTATCTCGATAGCAAACGAGGAGCCTGGCTGTCCGATGCTGAGTTGGAACAGCGCCTGCATCTGGTGACGGTCGTAGAGCATGGCACCGTTCACCACGCCCGGATGGTCTTCGGCAAAGTGCTTCAGGTTCTGGTAGTGGGTGGTGATGACGCCATAGGTCTTCTTCTTCCAGAACTGTTTGAGCACCGCCTCGGCAATGGCACCGCCGATGCCGGGTTCCGTGCCGCCGCCGAACTCGTCTATTAATAATAAGGTATGTTCGTTGGCCTGGCGCATCATCATCTTCATGTTCAGCAGGTGACTGGAGTAGGTCGAGAGGTCGTCCTCGATGCTCTGCTCGTCGCCGATGTCAATCATGATGTCATGGAACAGGCCTATCGTTGAATGCTCGTTCATGGGAACGGGCACGCCGCATTGCACCATGTACTGCAACAGACCTACCGTCTTCAGACACACCGACTTACCGCCGGCATTCGGGCCGGAGATAATGAGAAGGTGCCCAATATTCTTGTTGCCTTTAGAATCCGATGAATCCGTGGAATCCGTTGTTCCCTCCAGTCTGATGTCCAGCGGCACTACCTTCTTGTCTTGCTTCTGTAGCGAGCGCTGCAGAAGCGGGTGAATGGCCTGAATCCAGTCCATCATCGGCTCGTCCTTAATCACAGGTTCGATGCTCTGTGTGGCTTCTGCCCATTCCGCCTTCGCACGGATGAGGTCAATGGTGGCTAGGAACTGGTAGCTGTCCAGCAACTGGGGCACCTGCGGGCGCAACTCGGCTGTGAAGACCGTTAGGATGCGGATTATCTCCCGTCGTTCCTGCAACTCCAGTTCACGCACCTTGTTATTGGCCTCCACTACTTCGGCGGGCTCAATGAACAACGTCTTTCCCGTTGCCGACTCGTCGTGAACAATGCCCTTGATCTTTCGCTTCATGGCAGGTGCCACGGGAATCATCAGACGTCCGTCGCGCAGGGCAGGAGAGGCGTCTTTATCTACCAGTCCGTCGCGTTGTGCGGCATGCAGGATGGTAAACAGGGTACGCGAGATGCTGCCCTCCGTCTGCGACAGGTCGTGACGGATGCCTGCCAGCGTCATCGATGCAGAGTCCTTGATTTTTCCGAACTTATCGAGTATGGAGTCAATGCGGCGTATCATGGCGGGGAACGTCTGCACGTCCTCTGCCAGGCGGTGCAGGGCAGGATAGGGTACTTCGTCCTCCTCACTGCTTTTATTAAGGAAGTTGACAATGTTCCCAATTGTTTCCAGCGAGCGACGCAGGTCAAACAGCTCGTTCTCCTCCAAATGGGTATTTTCCAGTCGAACGCGGTTGATAGCCTCGCGCACATCAAAGAAGAAGTTAAGCTGTAGGGGCTCTTTTCCTGCTTGTAGCCTACGGAACTCACGTACCTGCTGCAGGCGCTCGTTCACCTCGTCGGCATCTGTTGAAAAGGCCATCTCATCAACCTTTCCCTTGCCTAATGTGCTGAGGCAATACCCTTTCAGCAGGTGTCTTATTTCGTTGAAACCAATCTTCGCTTCAAAGTTCTGTGGATAAATCATGGCGCAAAGGTAGTCATTTTCTTTATGCCTGACAAAAAAAGTCGTCAAAAATTTGCATAATCCGAAAAAATGCTTTACCTTTGCACGCGCTTTTGAGCAATTCGAGCACTGGAGAGATGGTAGAGTGGTCGATTACAACGGTCTTGAAAACCGTCGTGCTGAGAGGCACCGGGGGTTCGAATCCCTCTCTCTCCGCTAAATAGCACAAATGGGAACCTTACGGGTTCCCATTTTTAGTATCTGATTACCAGCACCTTATTAGTTTAACCCGCTGAAAGCGAGGCTAATAAGGGGATGGACACCGCTGAAAATGCATACGGCATCATGGTTG
>JAEEZS010000035.1 GCA_016291905.1 Bacteroidaceae bacterium | reverse complement strand
GGACCTTTCAGCATCACCTCGCCCTCAGCGCTGATCTTGATTTGTATGGAGTCAATGGGCACGCCGACGCCGCCGACGGTAAACGGCTCGCCCAGACGGTTACAGCTGACGGTGGCCAGGCTCTCGGTAAGTCCGTAGCCCACAATCATGTTGAGTCCGATGGAGTGGACAAACTCCTCGACCTTGGGGTTGACGGCCGCTCCTGCGGTGGGGAAGATGTTGGCATTCTCCAGTCCCAGTTCCTTGCGGACCAGGCTGAAGATGGTGCGGTTGATCATCTCATATTCCAGATGTAGCGCCACAGGCGGCTTCTGTCCCTTGCTCAGGTAGTCGATGTTATGCTTCTTGCCCACGGCCAGCGCATGCTGGAATATAGCGCGCTTCGCCGGGTTGGCGTTGTCAATCTGTTCCTGTACGCCCTGCATCACCTTTTCCCAGAAGCGGGGCACGCTCGACATCGACGTGGGGTGCGTCTGGCGCATGGTCTGCTGCACCTGCTGCGGATAGGTATTGACAATGAGCCGAGCACCGACGGTCAGGCTCAGGATGGCCCATCCGCGTTCAAAGATGTGGGTGTAGGGCAGGAAGTTCAGCACGCGGTCCTTGTCGCTGACCGCCACACAACGCCCATTGGCCTCCATAGCGGCATAATACTGCCCGAAGGTCAGGATGACGCCCTTCGAGTCGCCCGTGGTGCCGCTGGTATAGAGGATGTTGGCTATCTCGTCCATCGAGGCCTCCCCATAACGCTGCTCCAACAGAGCGGTATGCTCGTGCGATGTACCACGCTTCAGGAAGTCGTCGAAGTAGATGGTTCCCGGGTCATGCGAACTGATGCGTACCTTCGGGTCAAACACGATGATGTGCTCCAGTGTGGGACAGAACGAGAAGATGCGGTGTGCCTTGTCATACTGCTCCTGCTCACCCACGAAGAGGATGCGTATCTTCGCATCGTTGATCATGAACTGTATCTGCTGTTCCGAACTGGTGGCATAGAACGGGATGGTGGTGGCACGGATGCCCCACGCACCGAAGTCGGTAAACAGATACTGCACGGAGTTCTGCGAGAAGATGCCCACGTCCTCCTGCGGCGTAACGCCCATGTCAAGCAGGGCAAGCGACACGGTGCGTGCCCTTTCGGCAAACTGATTCCAGGAGTACGACTTCCATTCTTCAGCGCCGAAGTCCTGGTATATCAGCGCTTCCCGTTCGCCGTAATGTTCGGCCAGATCGCGGATGAGCGTGCTCAGATGACTGTTGATTTGCATAGAATACCAATTATTTGGATGCAAAAGTAATAAAAAAAAGTGAATAGTGAAAAGTGAATAGTGAATAATTTGCTGCCGCCATGTAAAAAAAACAAAAAACTCTCAACTCTCATCTCTCAACTCTCAACTTTTTTCATTACCTTTGCAGGCATGACAGACATCAGGAAATATACCGAAGACGCAGTAGCGTTGTTGGAAATGCTCATCAGCAAACCCAGCGTCAGCCGCAACGAGACACTCGCTGCCGAAGTACTCGAAGCACAGATGCAGGCCTGGGGTCTCAACCCCCAGCGCATTGGTAATAACATCGTGGCCTACGGGCCCGTGGAGTCGGAACGGCCCACCCTGCTGCTCAATGCACACATCGACACTGTGAAGCCCGTCAGCACGTGGACGCGCGACCCCTTCAAGCCCACGCTGGAAGGCGACCGGCTCTACGGACTCGGCGCCAACGACTGCGGCGGCGGCCTCGTCTCGCTGCTGCAAGTCTTCCGTGTACTGCGTGGTTCACCTACGCAGTACAACCTTATCTTCCTTGCCTCCGCCGAGGAAGAGGTCAGCGGTGAGGGCGGCATCCGCATGGTACTGCCTCAGCTGCCACAGATTGATGTGGCCATCGTCGGTGAGCCCACCGGCATGCAGCCCGCCATAGCTGAGAAGGGGTTGATGGTCATTGACGGCATTGCTCGCGGCAAGAGCGGACACGCCGCCCGCGACGAAGGGGTAAACGCCATCTACGAAGCACTCGACGACCTTGTCTGGCTGCGCAACTACCAGTTTAAGAAGTCCAGCCGTCTATTAGGCCCCACTAAGATGTCGGTCACTATGCTGAACAGCGGCACGCAACATAACGTAGTGCCTGACGAGTGCCGTTTCGTCATCGACGTGCGCACCAACGAGTATTACCAGAACGAATACCTGTTCCGCTTCCTGCAGAAGCACATGAAGAAGTGCGAGCTCACGGCCCGCTCCTTCCGTCTCAGCTCGTCACACATCCCCATCGGACATCCCCTGGTCATGCGCTGCCTCCAGCTGGGCATGAAGCCCTTCGGCTCCCCCACCCTCTCAGACCAGGCCCTTATGCCCTGGCCCTCGCTGAAGCTGGGTCCAGGACAGTCCTCACGTTCCCACTCCGCCGACGAATACATCTGCATCAGCGAAATAGAGCAGGCCATCCAGACCTACATTCAGGTTATTCAATTTATATAAAAGTTTTTTCTGATTTTAATATCACAATATCACACGCACTGACCGTCAGTAGGTTACGGTGTGACATTGTGATATTATTTTCCGAATTTAACCCAAATCGGGCGTTAGATTATATGTCAGAGTAGTATTTGTTTTGAGCAGATTGGTGGTATAGGCTTTGAAGGCGTAGCGGGCTACGTCAAGAAGACTATGCCAACAAGATGCCAAAAGAAATGCTGCTATGGCATGAAAAGTAAAAATAAGCAATAATTCGTTCTAATGACCGATTTGGGTTTAACGTTTGTTGACACGAAAAACGCTGTCTTTTCATACGATAATGACAAAAGACGCATAGGATACTCTCGCGAAAATGAAGCCGTAGCGCAAGAAAATGGTGAAATAATTTGGAGTTTAGTACTATATTTAGTACCTTTGCCGCTGAAATATAATAACGAGATGGGTTCTAAAGAGAAATTAGTTGAACGATTCAAGAAGAGGCCAAAGGACTTTACTTATGAGGAAACGATAAGTCTGCTGTCATATTTTGGCTATGAGGTTCACAACAAGGGAGCGACATCAGGTTCCCGTGTGAGGTTCAAGAATGAACAGTCGGGCATCTATATAGACATTCATCGTCCTCATCCTGGCAGCATCATGAAAGAATGGATGATAAAGGCAATTTACCAACATCTGAAGAGTAATAACTTAATATAGAAACACAATATGGATTATTTAGAATATAAAGGATACAAGGGCAGTGTGGAGTATAGCAAGGAAGACAACTGCCTGTTCGGTAAAGTTCAGGGCATGAGCAAGGCACTGATTCTGTATGAGGGCCAGACGTTGGAAGAGTTACGTCATGACTTTGAGGCAGGTGTTGACAGCTACCTGGAGGGTTGCCTCGCGGACGGTGTGGAGCCAGCCAAGCCTTATAGCGGACGACTAAATTTGAGGATGTCTTCTGAGTTGCACTCGCGCGTGGCAGCTTTTGTGTCGGCATCAGGAACCACTATCAATGACTTTATCAACAAAGCAATCAAGAATGAACTGAAGCACGTGGCTGCGTTGTAACTCCCAGTCTGAATAGGACTCCCAAAATTTCGTTCATACCGTTTCCATCTTGAAGAACGGTAGACCAGAGTCCCCTGATTCACACTTTGTCTCAAAATATTTCCTTGAAAAAGTGCTCATTGGAACCGTCCCGATAATCCGCTTGCTCTATATAAGCGACCTCCTCCACTCTGTCAGTGAAGTACTCTTCCTCTACGATAGTGCCGAATTTAAAAGGATTCTCCATATTACGCATTTTTTCGTTACGATTTTTTTCGTAGTCGCTGCAAAGATAGTGCAAATTGAGCGAAATACAAAGAAAAAATCGATTTTTTTCTTTTATTTGCTTTACCTCGCTTCGCGAACAGCGACCGATGGTTCCGAAATGCATGCTATACATAACAAGTCCTACGTAAAAAAGGGCGAAATATTTGGATTATAACGTTTTTTTTAGTACCTTTGCACTTGAAGTAAGTGCCTTCTGTTATAAACAGCGAAAAGCCTATCATCCCTGAAGCATCCTCCGTCTGCCGTCCGCCCTACACTTGTCGGGCGCCCGCCAGACATTCATCCGCCGCCCGCCCGACGTTTGTCTGGCGCGCGCCCTTTAATGACTTTGCCGTAAGCAACCATTGAAACTGCTCCGAGCTGTCATTGCCTTTGAACCGACCTTTCGAAAG
>JAEEZS010000034.1 GCA_016291905.1 Bacteroidaceae bacterium | reverse complement strand
GCCTGCACCAACCATCTGCACCGTCGGACAAATCGGTATGGCTAACTGCAAGTTCATTGACAACCAGTACGGCAAAAGCAAGCCTACGAGCATAGAGGCACCTGCACCGACAGTGCTCAATAATCCCAAGCAGAAATTGGTATCGGCTCAGTACCTTATGAACCCTCAGTTTGCGAGTGCTGGTGGCAGCATCGACAATCCCTGCTTCACACTTATTGCCCGCATGGATAAGATGCCGCCGTATCTGGTGAGCACTGAGCAGGGCGTGGGCATCGCCATCTACGAGGACGACACGCCCATGATGCGCAAGGTGAAGGAGTTCATGGCTGCCTACGGTATCATCGACATCAAGATGCGGATGCTGAAGATTGTCGAGTTGAAACGCATCATGGGTTTTCCAGAGGACTACACGCTCATCGGCACGCAGGCCGAGCAGAAGAAGTTCATCGGCAATGCCGTCGAGGTGACCATGAGCCGTGTGCTCTGCGAAGCCCTTGCAAATAAGGTCAGAAACATTAAAATTGCATAATAGGAACTATCAAATTTACTCAAAAGATTATGGAGAGACATTTGGATTTTACGATTGATTTTGAGACGTGTTCGCTGTCGGCGAACGCGGCAGTGATGCAGGTGGCCATCGTGCCCTGGCTGAGAAGTAACGACGTGGATCCGTTCTGCAACGATCAGTCGATACAGCCGTTCGTTGGTTTCGTGGATCTGCGCTCATGCGTGATGGAGGGCTTCGACTTCGACCAGAGCACCGTTGAGTGGTGGAAGCGTCAGAGCGACGCGGCGAAGAGCGCGGTGTTGGGTGGCGAGCCGAAGCCTATCGCCGATGTGTTTGATGACATGTTCGGCTACCTCCGGCGCACCGTCAAGGATTACGGGCTACTGAGCGTCTGCCTGTGGTGCCAAGGGCCTGACGTGGATATCGCCATCGTGAGGAACCTGGCGCGCCGTTATGGCTTCGACCTCGAAAAGACATTGCCTCACACCTCGTTCCGCGACTGTCGGACGGTGATACTGGAGGCGGCACTCATCGAGGCCGAGCGGAGCCTGCGAGGCGTGAGCCATACGGCCAACGGCATCGCCCTGCCAGAAGAGATTCTGAACCATCCTCAGAAAGCCTACGACCTCTACCCCGCCCTGCCTGACGAGTATGCTGCCGGGAGTGAGGCCCACGATGCGCTGTATGACGCGATGCGATCCAGCTGGCTCACCTGGCGGGCACTGAAATGGCTCCGTGGCGAGTATGAACGTCCGGAATCGGATAACATTATCAGCCGATTTGAGCGGATGAAGCACATTTAATCGCGATTTGTAACAACCTTTTAAGATTATTTAAGATTTAACGAAGAAAGAAATGGCAAGAATCAAGTTAGAGTTCAAGGATTTCTGGGAAGCCTACGGGCTGAAGAAGAACCGCTTGGTGGCTGAACGTGCCTGGAACCGACTTCCCGACAAGGATAAGCGGGTGGCCCTCGCAGGTATCAGGGCCTATCGCGAGGAATGTCAGCGCACGGGTGTGGCGATGTGCCTCGGGTCGAACTACCTGCTGAACCGCCGTTGGGAGGATGAGCCCGACGTGGCGGTAAAGCCGGCACAGATGTCAGCCCCATCCGATGCGAAGGAGTTGGGCGATATGGATACGTGGTGATTTCAGACAAAAGGACAAAAGAACATAATTATGGCAAAGGTGAAGAATTTGCAGCCTTGGGTGGAGTATTTCCAGATGCTGCGAACGTATGAAGAGAATGGATTTCTGGATGTGAAGGCCTCGGAGATGGAGGCGTATATCACGCAACCCGCTCTGCTGACGCTCTCGGGCGAGGGTGAGATCAGCAGCGGCGACGAACAGCTGGCCATTCAGCGGATGGTGCGCGAGACGCCGAAGATACTGCGTCGGCTACGGACGTACAGTGCTTGGAAGAGTCAGAAGGGAGGTGACGCTTTATCCCTACCCTTTGCGCTGCACGTGGTGAAGCCCGACGTGCCGCACGATTTGATCTGCACGCTGACGATCAGCCGAAAGCGTGTGTGGTGGAAGTTGTGGATGAAGACGGACGTCTGCGATTTAATAGAGTATTAATCAGAATGAATTATGGCAAAGAGAATGAAAGTGTATGTATCGGGGCAGGTAAGTGGGAAGGATCTCGGTGAAGTTCGGAATCGGTTTATGTTGGCGGCGGCCTCTCTGCAGATGCAAGGCTACCGCACATGTAACCCGCTGCGTATGCGGCTGTGCGAATGGCTGGCGAGGAAGTTCGGTACCAGACGTGACGGCAGTCGCGGCTGGGGTTATAAGGCCTGCGTCCTGATGCAGCTGCTATGGATGTCTGCCACTTGTGATGCGATCTATCTTTTGAAGGGTTGGCACCTCTCCGACGGGGCGAGGGCTGAACGGAGCGTCGCCCGTTGCATGGGACTGAAAGCAATCTACGAGGAAGAAAAACCCAAGAAGAAAAGTCATGGCAAAGAAAAAGCATAACCCAAACATTATTGACAAGAGCAAACGGCGGTGGTGGCTGGTGAAGAATACGAGGTGGGAACCTCAGTTGGCAGAGGTGGCCCCATTGCGTGACTACATGATGCACGGCTACGAGACGCGCAAGGAGTTCGTGGATGCCCTGGGCCATCTGGTGGAACGGTGGGGCGAGCGCATCGGAGAGCAGATCGACGAGCGTAACGGGTTTGTGAAACTGCGCTTCCACGACACGCCAGGCGGCTATACAGACGAGGCATGGCTGCCGCTGTACCTGGTTGACGAAACGGATATACCCGAGTATGTCGTAGAGATGGAGCGCGAGCCAGACCCGATAGAGCAGGAACTTGACCGCGCGTTCGGGATCGACTTCGATGTGGTGTATTGATTTAGATAGGACATAATTAAAAGAGCCACTACCCTTCTCGGGCGGTGGCTCTTTCTTTTCCAATAACTAAAAATTTGCTCAACTATGATCTATTATCAATGTGTGTTTGTGGTGTGAGTCCGCTAACTCCGCTAATCTTAAAACTAACCTATAATTAATCTAAAACTATAAATATTACTACTTATGAATAACTAAAACAAATCCATCTATGAAAAACAATTCCTTTATTCCAATTCGTGATTAGGCAGACTGGCATTTTCAATCTCCTTCTGATCCTTCATTACAGCCTCCAGCACCTTGTCGATGCCCCCGTACTCGCGTATCAGTGCGATGATGGCACGGCGGTAGTCCTGCATCTGCTTCTTCTCCTTCACGTCAGCCGGCTCCCAGATACTCTTGATCTCCACGAAGCCCACATAGCCAACGCCTATCAGCGTGAACCACGGTATCATGATGATGTCCCGTCCGTAGAAATGATAGAGAAACAGGATGAGCGTCAACTGCAGAATATCGACAATCGACAGGGCAAACGTCATATTGAAGTACTTTGAGATTTTTTCTATCGTCCTTTTGTGGCCGTCGCTGGTGATGGTCTCTCCGCGCTGCTTGGCCTTGCGGACTCCGGCGCGATGGTCGCAGACGATAAGTGCGAGAATGATGATGTAGCAGAGCAGCATGAAGCCGCCGCAGAACATCAGTGTTGTCAGTCTTTCAGTGTACATATCTATATCATTATTAATCTTGTGAGTATTGCCGTTGCGATGGTGAACCAGCCGACGAACTCAATCACCAGCACTCCTTTTCCCACGAACCACGACGGTATGGTGTCGTTGCGGTCGGCGAAGGCCACCAGTGCGCCGAGGTGTGTCCACACCAGCAGCCACCACGGGCAGATTACGCACACGCAGCACTGCGAGAACACGCCCGATGACAGCCCGAACACAACGAAGAAGAGGTTGCGCCCTTTGGCTATCAGCGGCATCAGTCCGCACAGCACGATCGACGTGGCATAGGCGTGGGCAAGTCCCTCCCAACATTCGGGTATGAGGTGGAACAGGGCCGGCGTGAGCGTGAACGTTGCCGCCCAGAGCCAGAGCGTGTAACGCAATCGAAGTTTCCGCTCCGGATGGTTGTAGGCCAGGCTGCTCACTGTGTCTGGCAGCTGCCGGTGGCGTATCGTCCAGCAGATGAGCAGGGCGAACACCGTCACGAACGACAGCAGTGTGAGTATGAGGTAAAACGTCAGCATTGTCTCTGTTTACGATTTGATGCAAAG
>JAEEZS010000033.1 GCA_016291905.1 Bacteroidaceae bacterium | reverse complement strand
TCGGGCTCAGCCGCCTTGGCGGGGTTGATCACCTTAGCGTAGCAGCCACCCTCATAGTTGAACACGCCTTTGTCGTCCCCTCCGTGCTCGTCGTCGCCGATGAGCTTACGCTTCGGGTCGGTGCTGAGGGTGGTCTTGCCGGTGCCGCTCAGGCCGAAGAAGATGGCGGTGTTCTCGCCCTTCATGTCGGTGTTGGCCGAGCAGTGCATGGCGGCAATGCCCTTCAGCGGGAGGAAGTAGTTCATCATGGAGAACATGCCCTTCTTCATCTCGCCGCCGTACCATGTGTTCAGGATCACCTGTTCCTTGCTGGTGACGTTGAAGGCCACGCACGTGTCGCTGCGGAGGCCCAGCTCCTTGAAGTTGTCCACCTTGGCCTTGCTGGCGCAGAACACCACGAAGTCGGGCTCCTGGTCAAACTCAGCCTGGTTCTGCGGGCGGATGAACATGTTCGTCACGAAGTGTGCCTGCCAGGCCACCTCCATGATGAAGCGCACCTTCATGCGGGTGTCGTGGTTGGTGCCGCAGAAGCCGTCCACCACGTAGAGCTTCTTGCCGCTCAGCTGGGCGAGGGCCAGCTTCTTCACCTCGGCCCACACGCACTCGCTCATCTCGTGGTTGTCGTTGGGGTACTCGGGGGTGTTCCACCACACGGTGTTCTTCGAGTTCTCGTCCATGACGATGTACTTGTCCTTGGGGCTGCGGCCGGTGAAGACGCCCGTCATCACGTTCAGCGCACCCAGCTCAGTCTCCTGAGCCTTCTCGTAGCCCGTCAGCTCGGGCTTGGTCTCTTCGTTGAACAGCACTTCGTAGGTGGGGTTGTACACTACTTCCTTCACACCTTCGATGCCATACTTTTTCAGTTCTTCTGCTCTCATTTTTTTTTTGTTGTATTGTTAAAGGGTTATTGGTTTATGGTTTTTTGGAAATGTCCTTTCTTTACCGCCTACAAAGGTACAACGTTTTCTCGGGAAAGAAAAGCGCGGGGCGTGTTTTTTTGCGGCAAACTTTTATTTTTCATTTCCGTCGGACTTTTTTCCTTTTCCCGAAGGGAAAGTGCCAATCAAAGTTTGCAAAAACGTGCCCCCGCGAGAAGGAGGTTACAAAAAAAGTGGGACGCGAGCGCACGCTCACATCCCACTTGCTTAATGATACCGTCTAAAATCAGAACAGGTAGGCAACACCCATGTGGAGGTAGCTGCGGTTGAAGGAGTGATGGTCGCTGGCATTACGGTCAAGAATTCCGTAGTTGTAGCCGAGGCTGACGCGGAAGGTCTCTGCCCAGTCGAAGGCAACGCCGCCGCCCACAAGCACGTCGAGGGGCTTGTAGTTGGTGTTCTCGTAGAGGTCGCCTTCGGTGCTGCCGCTGATGCCGAGAATCTTGATGTCACCCTTGCTCTTCGACATGACGCCGTAGCTGATGGTGGGACCGGCATAGAGGACAATGGCGAAGTCGGGGGCCAGCTTGAAGCTGTAGTTCAGGTTGATGGGCACGCCGACATAGGCTTCGGTGAGCGTAATCTTGCCCGAGCCGAGGGCACCGGTGGATTCCTGTGACTTGGTGGCATAGGTGGCATAGACGCCGGGGGCAACGCCGAAGTTCTCGCTGAAGTGGATGTTGTAGTCCAGACCGGCATAGAGGCCGTTCAGGTTGGAGTCAGAGAGGCTGATGTGCGTGGGGTTGACATAACCGACGCCGAAGCTGGCCTGCGCCATGGCAGTGCCGCCAAGCAGCATGACTGCTGCAACAAGTGCTAAAACTTTCTTCATTGTTTTTTCAGTTTTTAATTGGGTTAATAAAACACGTTATCTGTTAATGATTATTCTTCGTTAGAGTGCGCAAATGTAATGATATTTTACAAATGTTGGTTCAAACAGTCCGTTTTTTTTAGTCCTTTTTAACGTCTCGGGGGGCGTGGCGGAGGGAGAAGTAAGGCCGGCACCCCTTTCGGGGCAGCCGGCCTTGCCTGTGTTAGCGGATGACGACCACCTTGCGTCCGCCCATGATGTAGAGGCCCGGTGCGAGCGGCTGACCGTCGTGGAGGCGCTGGCCCTGCATGTTGTAGACGGCGGCTGCGGGCACCTCGACGGGCGTCCACTCAATCATGTCGGCCGACGGGATGTGCTGCTCGATGCTCTCTGCCCAGAAGTGGCCAAGGTGCTCGGCGCCCACGGCATTGGGATGGAGGTAGAAGGTGCCTTGGTAGCCGTTCTCGGCAATGAAGTATTCGGACTTATCCTCAAAGAAGCCGAAGGCCTCCTTGCTGCCCGTCCATATCTGTAGGCCCTGGCCCTGCAGCTCGGCCACCACCTGGTCGATGACGGGATGGTAGCTCTTCAGGCGGTTGAGGCCGGCCTCAAGATACACAGCGCCGTTGTGGGTGTTGGGGCTGTACCAGATGGGGTAGTTGACGATGAAGAGGGCATCGGGATAGTTGCTGTGGAGCTTGCCGATGATGGTCTTCAGGTTCTCGCCATACTGCTCGGGGCTGACGGGCGAGCCGTTGGGGCCGCTCTCGGCACTGTCGTTGGTGCCCAGCATCATGCTGAAGAAGAGGTAGCCGCCGTTCTCGGTGAGGTCGTAGGCCTGGCGGTTGGCGTTGCGGAAGAGCGAGGTCTTGGGCAGCCAGTCGAGGGTGGTGGCACCGCTGACGCCGCAGTTCTGGAAGAAAACGGGGCGCTGGGTGTCCTCGGCCACCTTCTCGGCGCACTTGACGGGGGGCGTCTGCGTGGCGCGGTCGCCAAGGCCGGCACCGTAGGTGATGCTGTTGCCGATGAAGAGGATGTTGATGGGCTCGTTGCCGGGCTCGATGTTGCCGTTGATGAGTGTCCAGCGGACGAGCTTGACGGCCTCGCGCAGACGGGCGATGTTGTCGGCGGTGGGATTGGCCTTCACGGCGTCGGCAGCGGCCATCATGGCATCGACGGCGACGGAGAGGCCCTTCACGGTGCTGTAGGGAGCCTCGTCAACAGGCTTGTCGCCCCACATCTGGAAGCGGGCAAGGCTGACGTACGGCACGCCGTAGGCACCCAGACGCATGTTGACGGTCTCTAGGATCATGAAGCGGAAGTCGGTGTACTTGGCACCCAGCTCGATGACGGGCGACGTGTACTGGGCGGGATGGACGCCGTGCTGCTCGGCGGGGATGAGGTCGGGCATCTCTATTATGTCGGTCCACGAGTCGTCCTTGTCAGGCGTGTTGGTAGCCTGAATGATGATGTGGTCGGGCGTGTCGTAGGTGCTGGGCCAGTTGGAGCCTATCATCGAGAAGATGAAGTGCTCAACGGCCTCGTCGAGGTGCACCTGGATGTAGTTGGTGGTGCCGGCAGGCAGCGGGTCGCTCCACGAGGTGTGGAAGATGATGGAGCTGTAGTCCTGCGACGGGTCGATGAGGCGGCCGACGTAGAACTGCTCGCTCTCCTCGGAGTTGGCGTAGAGCTGGTCGTCGCGCAGGATGAGCGGCGTGGTGCCCACGCCCATGACCTTGTTGTAGAAGATGGCCACGGAGTCGAGTATCGGGGTGACGAGGGCGTCCACCTCGGCCTGCTTCAGCGAGTCGATGACGGCCTGGTCGGTGAGCTCGCGGGCCTCGTAGAACTGCATGCGGGCAAGGCTGACGAAGATGTTGCCGTTGCCGTTGTTGCGGTTGTTTGTGGTAGCCTTGATGAGCATGCGCAGGTCGGTGTAGCTGTCGTCGAGCGTGATGCGCGGCGAGGTGTACTTGGCGGGATAGGCCTCGTGCTGCTCGTCGGGGATGAGGTCGGGCAGCTCAATGAGCGTCTTCCACGATGCCTCGTCGCCGGGGGTGTTGGTGCCGAGGAAGACCACGTGGTCGGGGGTGTCGTAGGTGCCCGCCCAGCCGGAGCCTACCATCTTGAAGACGAAGGCATCGTGCGGCTCGTTGAAGTGGAACTGCAGGTAGTTGTCGGTGCCGGCAGGCAGCGGGTTGTCCCACGAGGTGTGGAAGATGATGCCGCTGTAGTTGTCCGTCGGGTCGATGAGCCTGCCCACGCGGAACAGCGAGCTCTGCTCGGAGTTGGCATAGAGCTGCTCCTCGGCGGTCAGCAGGCCGTCGGCGGGATTGAAGTACCAATAGTTGCCCGTCACGAGGTCCTTGGTGTAGTCGAACTTGATGAGCGGCTTGCCCTCGATAAGCTCGCGGGCTGTGGCGATGGCTTCCGTCAGCGCGTCGATGTCAGCCTGGGTGACTTCTTCGTTGTCAACCTTCAGCTGAGCGTCGTAGATGAGTTCGAGGAGGTTGTCGCAGGCGTCCTCCAGCCCCTCCACGATGTAGCAGAGCGAGTTCTCGTAATCGACGTGTGAGCCGTAGATCTGGAAGCGGGCGAGGCTGAAGTAGATGTTGCCGTTGCCGTTGCTGCGGTTGTTGGTGGTGCCCTTCACCACGAAGCGAACGTCGGTGTAGTCGCCGCCGAAGGTGATGCGCGGCGAGGTGTACATGGCCGGATACTTGTTGTGGTCCTCGGAGGGAATCATGTCGGGCAGGTTAGCCACCGAAACCCACGATGCGTCGTCGTTGGGGTCGTTGGTGACGAGGATCTCCATCTGGTCGGGGGTGTCGTAGGTGCCGGGCCATGCCGAGCCTATCATAGAGAATATCATGTCCTCGCGGGCTTCGTTGAAGTGCACCTGCAGGTAGTTGTACACACCGCCGGGCAGCGGGTCGTCCCACGACGAGTGGAAGATGATGCCGCTGTAGTTGTCGCTCGGGTCGATGAGCTGTGCTTCGTTGAACTGCTCGCTCTGCACCGAGTTGGCATAGAGCTGCGAAGCGTCGGTGATGAGGGGGTTGTCGGTCTCGACGATGTAGGAGAAGGCCGAGTTGTACACCTCGCGTCCCGTCTGAGCGAGGCCGGCAAGCACTCCGCACAGGGCGCGCTGTTCCTGTCGCTCGGTGAGCTCCTTGATGTAGTTCTCGTCGTCGATACGGCGCAGGTACCACAGGCAGAAGTCAAGTGCTCCGTTCTGCCACTGGCTGACGAAGCCCTTCTCGCCGGCACCCGAGTTGTGTCCGGCAGCGTGGTAGGATTTGTTGTTGTTGAGGTTCGAGATGTGCCATTTGCCGGCGCCCTTGCTGGTGAGCAGCTGGGCTACGCCGGGCGTGGCGCTCGTGGACACAGCGGTGGAGGTGGGTTCCTGGTAGGTGATGTACTCGCCGGTGTTGAAGTTGCGGATGGTGAAGTCGTTGTTCTTGTTCTCGATGCGGAAGATGAAGCTCTCGTCGCTCTCGTCGAACTTCTTCCAGCTCAGCGTGTGGGTGTCGTCAACGAACATGGCTTTCTCTTCGTTTTGTGTGTCAAGGAAGCGCTCGTCGCTGTTCACGATGTAGTAGAAGCCGTCGGTCACGGGGTTGACGCCCTCCATCACCGCCTCGAAGGCAGCCGTCAGGGCTGCTTTGGCCGTACGGCAACGTTCGGCATCGCCCGATGTCACAGCCTGCTGGGCTTCCGAAAGTGCACTCTTGTAAGCCTCTACGAGCGACTTCTCGTGGAATCCGGGGTCGGTACCCGTGGGGAATTCGTAGCCGCGCAGGTCATCGAGCGTCATCTGCAGCAGCTCTACCGGATCGTCAATCTTGATGGGGGCATACATCTGGAAGCGGGCGAGGCTGAAGAAGATGTTGCCGTTGTAGTTGTCGCGGTTGTTCACGGTAGCCTTCACCACGAAGCGTATGTCGGTGTACTTGGCGCCGAGATAGATGCGCGGAGAGGTGTAGAACGCCGGATGCACGTTGTGCATGTCTTCGGGAATCATGTCGGGCAATTCAGCTACCGATATCCATGACAGCTCGTTCTCGGGGTCGTTGGAGACAAGGATCTCCATCTCGTCCGGGGTGTCGTAGGTAGCCACCCAGTTGGAGCCGATCATCGTGAAGATGAAGTCTTCGCGGGCCTCATTGAGGTGCACCTGCAGGTAGTTGTACACCCCTGCCGGCAGGGGGTTGCTCCACGAGGAGTGGAAGATGATGTTTGTGTAGTCGTCGCTCGGGTCGATGAGCCTTTCCACATTGAATTGCTCACTCTCCACCGAGTTTGCATAGAGCTGAGAGGCGTCTGTGATGAGTCCCTCTTCGGGGTTGAAGGTCCAAATGTAATCTTCAGCCCAGGCAGTACTGAAAGCCATCAGTATTGCCGCCAAACAAAGCAAACGTGACTTTTTCATAATGGTATTAATAAAAAGGTTAAACAATAATTTTTAGTGGTTTATATTCCGTGTTACATTAGTCCCATTGGTAGGATTCAGACATTTTCTCGCCAAAGGCAAGGTCTCCTGCGTCGCCCAAGCCGGGGACGATGTAGGAGTGGTCGTTGAGCTTCTTGTCGATGGCAGCGCACCAGAGGGTGATGTCGTCGCGGTGGGCAAACACTTTCTCGAGGTACTCCACGCCCGGGCGTGCGGCAATGACGCAGGCAAAGTGGATACGCCGTGCCTCGCCCTTCGTGTGGAATGCCTTCAGCGCCAGCTCCATGCTGCCTCCGGTAGCCAGCATGGGGTCGGCGATGATGAGGGTTTTACCGGTGAGCTCGGGGGCTGCGATGTACTCAATTTTGATGCCCACCTCCTTGCACTCCTCGTCCTTGTAGAAGCGGTAGGCGCTGACAAAAGCGTTCTCCGCATGGTCGAAGTAGTTAAGGAAGCCTTGATGGAAAGGCAACCCCGCGCGGAAGATGGTAGCCAGCACAATCCGTTCAGCCGAGAGTGCCGTGGGCGCCTTTCCCAGCGGCGTCTGCACCTTCACCGTCTCGTAGGGGAGCTGCTTGCTGATTTCGTAAGCACACACTTCGCCGATGCGCTCCAGGTTGCGACGGAAGCGCATGGGGTCTTTCTGTATGTTCACATCGCGCAACTCCGCCAGGAAGCGGGTGAGGATGGAGTTCTGCTCACTCAGGTTTATGACGTTCATGGTATAAAATTCTTAACTCTTACCCACACATTATCATTTCACTTCCCAGATGTCGTTTGTCTGGAGCAGTTCCTCGAAGTTGTGGTACTTTTTCATACCCTTCACCTCCTCAATCTGCTCGGCAACGGCTGTCTCGTAGGTAGGAGCTGCTACGTCGCGGATGACACCGAGGGCAATGGGGAAGTTGGGAACTTCGTCGCACCCCGTTCCTTGTTGCTCGGTGCCCATCAGCGCCAGCTTCATGTGCAGCGTGTTGTCCTCGCAATGGGCATCGTGGACAAGAATGTCATCCAGCGTGACGCCGTTTTCGCCCAGTTTCACGACTTTCAGGCCGAAGCCCTCTTGCACGAGGCCGTACTCGTTGTTTGCGCCAAACAACATGGGCTGCCCGTGACGCAGGTAGATGGCGTTCTTTGCGCGCCCTTCCTTGTTATAGACGCTCTCGTGCGTGCCGTCGTTGAAGATGACGCAGTTCTGCAGAATCTCGCATACCGAGGCTCCCTTGTGGGCAGCAGCGGCTTTGAGGATTTCCACCGTGCCGGGGCTGTCCGTAGCCACGGCGCGTGCAAAGAAGCGTCCGCGGGCACCAAAGCAGAGCTCAGCGGGGCGGAAGGGGTCTTCCACCGTGCCGTAGGGGCTGGATTTGCTCACGAAGCCGCGCGGGCTGGTGGGGCTGTATTGTCCCTTTGTGAGGCCGTAGATGCGGTTGTTGAGCAGTATCATGTTGATGTCCACGTTGCGGCGTATGGCATGGATGAAGTGGTTACCGCCGATAGCGAGACCGTCGCCGTCACCGCTGATTTGCCAGATGGTAAGGGCGGGGTTGGCAACCTTGGCACCTGTGGAGATGGCAGCAGCACGTCCGTGGATGGTCTGCATGGCGTAGGTGTTCATATAGTAGGGCAGACGGCTTGAGCAGCCGATGCCGCTGATGACGGCAGTATCGTGCGGAGCAACGCCGATTTCTGCCATAGCCTTGTGAAGCGAGGCAAGGAAGAAGTGATCACCGCAACCCGGGCACCAGCGAGGCTGGCCTTTCTTGAAATCTTGTGCTGTATACATTGTAAGTTAAGAATTAAGAGTTAAGAGTTAAGAAAAATACTTTGGTTATCGTATTTTTCTGTGTTCTCTTTGGAGGTTTTTACGATGGTAGCAAGAATGGATGTTATCTCATCTGCTTCGTTATGAATGGATTCAAAAGTTTTATCGTCAATATAATCGCTATCGTGTAAGAGTTCTATCCAATATAGAGTTTCGTTGGCTTCCTTTAATGCTATGGAAACTTTGTTGATGAAGTCTGCACGGCTCTGCGCAAACTTCGCTTCCCGCATCATGGCTCCGATGGACGTACCGCTTCTAAGCATCTGCTTTGACAATACAAATTCGTTTTGTTGTTTAGTCAGATACTTATAAGCTTTCACAATCCTCAGCGCAAAAAGGTAGGAACGTCTTTCTATAAAAGGATTTTCCTGAGTCATTTTTTCTTAATTCTTAACTCTTAACTCTTAACTAAGTCAGCGAACGCGGCAACGAGCTCGCTGACAACGAACGGCTGGCCTTTGACCTGATTGAACTGGCAGGGGACGAAGCCGTCGACCTTCATGCGCAGATAGGCGGCAAACTGCCCCAGGTTCTGCTCGGCAACGACTACCTTCGGGTATTTCTTCAGCACCTCTGCCGTGTTCTTGGGCAGGGGGTTGATGTAGCGGAAGTGCGCCAGGGCAACCTTGTGCCCGTTGCGGTTCATCTCCTCCATAGCGGAGTAGAGGTGCCCGAAGGTGCCTCCGAAGCCCACAATGAGCAGTTCGGCATCGTCCTTGCAGCCCAGCACCTTGACGTCGGGTACGGGGATGCGCGCCACCTTGTCGGCACGCTCGCGGCACATACGGTCGTGGTTCTCAGGGTCGGTAGAGATAGCGCCCGTGTTGCCATCTTTCTCCAGTCCACCCAGGATGTGCATGAATCCTTCGCGTCCCGGCACGGCCCAGTAGCGTACGCCCGTCTCGGGATTGCGGCGGTAGGGCGTGTAGTTATCCTTCTGCTCCTCGGGAGCGTAGGGCGGGTTGATGGCAGGATACTCCTCCAGCTTGGGCAGACGCCAGGCGCTCGAGCCGTTAGCCACAAAGGCATCCGTAAGCAGCACCACAGGCGTCATGTGCTCTAGCGCCATCTTCGAAGCATAATAGGCCGCGTCGAAGCAGTCGGTGGGGCTGGCAGCTGCAATCACGGGCATGGGGCTCTCGCCGTTGCGCCCGAAGAGCGTCTGCAGCAGGTCCGTCTGCTCAGACTTCGTCGGAAGACCTGTGGAAGGACCTCCGCGCTGCACGTCGATAACCACCAGCGGCAGTTCCTGGATGACGGCAAGGTTCATCGCCTCGCTCTTCAGGCAGATGCCCGGGCCCGACGTGGAGGTAGCCGCAAGGGCACCTGCAAAGGCAGCACCCACGGCACTGGCGCAGCCAGCAATCTCGTCCTCGCATTGCACGGTAGTAACGCCGAGGCTCTTGTGCTTCGACAGCTCGTGCAGGATGTCCGTGGCAGGCGTGATAGGATAGGAGCCGAGGTAGAGTTTCAGCCCTGCCTTCTCGGCAGCGGCAATCAGACCATAGGCTGTAGCCTTGTTGCCGCTGATGTCCATGTACTTGCCGGGCACCTTGGTCTTCGATTCGATGGTGTAGGTATGGGTGGTTGAGGCGTGGGTGTTGTGTCCGTAGTCATATCCAGCATGGATGACGCGGATATTCGCCTCGGCAATAGCGGGTTTCTTGGCAAACTTGGTGCGCAGGAAGCTCTCGGCAACGGACAGGTCGCGGTTGAAGAGCCAGCACACCAGTCCGAGGGCAAACATGTTGCGGCACTTCAGCATGGCCTTGTTGTCCATGCCCGTGTCGGCGAGGCAGTCCTTCACCATCTGCGAGATGGGCGCTGCGATAACATCCTGCTTAATGCCCATTTCGGCAATGGGGTCGTCGGTCTTGAAGGCAGCCTTCTCAAGGTCAGTCTTCTTGAAACAGTCCGTATCGATGATGATGCAAGCCGTAGGCTTGGCAAACTTGTACTGCGTCTTGAGGGCGGCAGCGTTCATCGCTACCAGCACGTCGCACAGGTCGCCTGGGGTAAACACCTTGCCGGCTCCGACGTGAATCTGGAAGCCGCTCACGCCTGTCAGCGAGCCTTGCGGGGCGCGGATGTCGGCGGGATAATCAGGGAACGTGCAGATGTCGTTTCCGACGGTAGCAGAGATGGTGGAGAAGAGGTTTCCAGCCAGCTGCATGCCGTCGCCGGAGTCGCCCGAGAAGCGCACTACCACCTGCTCCAGTTCTTTTACAACGATTTCTTCACTCATAGTTTATATCTGTAGTTTTTGATGTGCTTTTTTGCAAAAAGCCGCGCAAATTTACACACTTTTTCTAGAAAAAAATACAAATACTGTTTATTTTTTGTTTACAAAAAGGACATTTGCAAAAATCCCCCGCATCAGGAGGGATGCGAGGGACTGGTTTAGCGCTTTCGCCTTACTCGGCGCCGGTGATGTAGCGGTTCTCGGGGGCTACGCCGAAGTCGGCTGAGGGCTTGCTGCCGAGGGTGAAGCGGAT
Source organism: Bacteroidaceae bacterium (assembly GCA_016291905.1). Taxonomy (GTDB): domain Bacteria; phylum Bacteroidota; class Bacteroidia; order Bacteroidales; family Bacteroidaceae; genus UBA1189. Next base: position 39,089 of record JAEEZS010000033.1, on the reverse strand, counting down.
GTCGCCTCCCTGGAGCACCTCGTCGTGGTTGAGGAACGAGCGCAGGGCGTTCGTGCTGCCCGGGACGTCCATCTGCTGCACGTAGATGCCGTCAGCCGTGTTCGAGGTGATTGTCGTGGTCTTGCCGCTCTCCAGGTGAATCTTTGCCAGGGGGAAGTGGGGCGAGCCCACAGCGTAGGCGGTCTTGCCCGGGCAGACGGGGTAGAAGCCGAGCGTCGTGAAGATGTACCATGCCGACATCTGTCCGCAGTCGTCGTTGCCGCACAGGCCGTCGGGCACGGGCTGGTAGAAGAGGTCTGTCACCTGGTGCACCACCTCGGCCGTGCGCCAGGGACGTCCTGCAGCGTCGAAGAGGTAGATGTCGTGGTGGCTCGGTTCGTTGCCGTGGGCATACTGCCCGATGAGGCCCGTGATGTCCGACTTCTCGTCGCCCTTCGTGGCCGAAGGACCCTCAAACAGGCCGTCCAGCTTATCGCCATAGGCCTTGTCGCCGCCCAGCAGCGCCATGTGGTCCTTGATGTTGTGCTGCACATGGAAGCTGTACTGCCACGAGTTTGCCTCGGTGAAGTGACGGTTCACCTCCGTGGGGTCGAAGGGCGTCAGCCACTCTCCGTCAATCTTCGGGCGCATGAAGCCCGTCGAGGGGTCGAAGATATAGTGATAGTAGAGCGAACTCTCGTAGAACTTCTTGGCAATGTCCTTGTGTCCCAGCTTCTCCGCTACGGTAGCGATGCACCAGTCGTCGTAGCACATCTCCAGTGTCTTCGATACCGACTCGTCCTGCTCGTTCGAGTTCACATAGCCCAGCTCGTGGAAGGTGTCGATGCCGAACTCCTTCTTGCGTGTGCTCTCCTGCATGGCCTCGAACAGCTCGTTCATCTCGTCGTCAGGCAGGGTGATGCCCTTCATCAGCGCGTCGGCGATGACGGAGACGGAGTGGTAGCCAATCATGCAGTTCGTCTCGTTGCGCTGCAGCTCCCAGATGGGCAGCTTGCCGCACTCGCGGTAGATGCTCAGGAACGAGTATAGGAAATCCTTCGTGCGCTCCCTTTCGATGATGGTAAACAGCGGGTGCAGGGCGCGGTAGGTGTCCCACAACGAGAAGACGTTGTATTGTGCGTGCTCCTTGCTGACGTGCACCTTGCCGTCCATGCCGCGATACTCACCGTTGACGTCAGAGTAGAGGCTGGGGGCGATAGCCGTGTGGTACATAGCGGTGTAGAACGATGTCAGCTGTTCCTGGGCGGTAAACACGGTGCCGTCCGTGGCGCGCTTGCGGTCTGCCGCTTCCACCTCAATCTTGCTGAGGTATTCGTTCCAGGCGGCCTTGGTGCCCTTCTGCAACGCGTTGAACTGATGGGCAAACTGCTTCGTGCCCTTGCTCTGTGCCAGCTCGGCGCGCAGGTTCAGGCGGGCATTCTCCTCCGAAACGCTGCTGATACCCACGCGCACATAGACCTCCTTCTTGTCGCCGAAGCTCAGCAGCGCTTTCACGGGACGCGTCTTCGTCTCCCCGCGGAAGTTCCACGTCATCTCCTCTAGGCGCGAGTCGACGATGGGCTCCGAGAACTCAGCGTAGAAATAGACGGGGTGGTCGTTGGCCCAGAAGTGGGTACGGCGCAGGCCGCAGACGGTGTACTCGTCCACCACCTTCACGGTTGCATCGATGAGGTATTCGCGTAGCGTCAGGTCGATAACCATCTGATGGTCCTTGCCCTTGTCCTGATAGGTGTAGTGGTGCATGGCTCCGCGCTGTCCCGTCGTCAGCTCAGCGCTGACGTTCCAGCGGTCCAGGTTCACGCGGTAGTAGCCCGGCGAGGCCACCTCGTTTCCTCCGTCATGGCGGTACTCCGACTTGAAGTCATCGGCTTCGATTTTCTCCTTCGTGTAGCCCGATACAGGCATGAACGTCACGTCGCAGAGGTCGGCGCAGCCCGTGCCGTTGAGGTGCGTGTGGCTGAAGCCGTAGATGCAGGGCTCGTCGTAGTGGTAGCCCGAGCACACCTCCCAGCCTCCCAGTCCGTTGTCGGGGCTGAGCTGAATCATGCCGAAGGGGTAGGTGGCGCCTGGGAATGTGTGTCCCGTAAAGGCGGTACCAATCATCGGATTCACATACTGTGTCAGGTCGGCCGTTTCGGTCTGCTTCGTGCAGCTCAGCGTGCAAGCCAGCGAAAGAGTCACCATCAAAATGGTCTTGAGTGTTGCTTTCATCATCATTCCTGTTGAATTGTTAACTTTTGAGGTATAAAAAGATAAGTTCTATGCTATGGCTGTTGTTTCAGTTGCTCGTATTTTGCTATATAGTCCCTGGCGTGGGGGGCGTTCCACTCCGTCATCTGGTCGATGCCCTCGCGCTCGACGACTCGCTTGAACAGCACGTCGGCGCCGCTCTCAAACGCCTCCTGCGGGGTGCGCTCCAGCTGCAGGAAGCAGAGCGGGAACTCTGCCTTCTCCACGCGCGCCAGCAGGTCGGCGTCGTCAGCCACGGCAGCCTTTGCCTCGGCAAACAGGCGGCGTCCCTCGCGCACAAAGTCATCGGTGTACATGTTGCTCGAGGGGTTGACATAGCAGGGCACGTGGATGCCTTCGCGACGCAGGATGCTGTCCTCCAGTGCCAGGTAGCTGCGTATGTACGGCCCTGCAGCGCCGTAGTAGCCGTCGGTGAAGTCACGGATAATCGCCTCCACATCGTCGTCGGGGTTCCACATCAGCTTCGAGAGCAGATAGCTGCGCATCTCCCTGAACTCGCACGACACCGTCTGGTAGTCGCCCTCCTCCAGGATGCCTATCGCGTGGTTGTCGCGGAAGTCGCGGATGTGCGACTGCAACGTCTTCCAGTTGGCGATGGGCAGGCAGTAGAGCGAGAAGTTCGTCACGTAGTCCCAGATGTAGAGGTGCGGCGCAATGGCGCCCCACGCCTTGAGGTCCTCCAGGAACGTGCGGTTCTGCTCACAGCCGTCGTAGTCGTGCAGCAGGCAGCACTCGATGCTGCAGAGGCGTATGACCACGTTCTCACGCGGGACGATGTCCTTCGGGGCGTGGCGCGTGTACTGGTAGGCAAACGTGCCGATGAACTTGTCGGGAAACTCCTCCTTGACGGCGTCTGCCACCTGGTTGACAAACCACACCATCAGTCCCGACTGTCCGCCGTACTGCTCCGCCAGGGCGTTGCACGCGTCGCAGGTGCAGTAGCGCTGGTTGTCGTTCTGCTCCATCGAGTAGATGAGGTAGTCGGGCTCACGGCGCATGACCTCGCGCACCTTCTCGGTGCAGATGCGCAGCACGTCGGGGTTTGAGAGGCACAGCTGGGCATAGTCGCTGCGGCGCTCTCCGTCAATGAGGCTGAAGTACTCGGGGTGCTCGTTGTAGTAGGCTGCCGGTGAGAGGAAGTTCCCCATGGCATGCACGCCCCAGTAGCCCTCTGCCGTGCCGGGGATGGTCCCTCCCTTGAGGCCCGGCAGTCGCACGAAGTTGTTCCTCAGCCGTGCCGAGTAGGCCGGTATCGTGCGCACGTCCAGGTAGCAGTTGTCGCGGATGCGTATGCCCGGCGCCTCGTGGTGATAGAGCTTGCCGAAGCGCCATGTGGCGCGTTTCGGTGCCACGCTCGCGTCCTTGGCATACCAGCGGCAGCCCAGCTCTTGCTCCAGAAACGAATAGACGCTGTAGAGCGTGCCGCGCTTCGCCCCGCCCCAGAAGAGGATGTCGCCCCCCTTGCTGCACCAGGTGAAGGCGTCGTCCCTGTCGTCGGGCCGGCTTGCCTCGGGCACCAGCGCCTCCACGAGGGGGTTGAAGCCGACTATCAGGCGCCTCCCCGTCGTGCCGTCGGTGAGCGTGCCTATAGGGATTTCCGCGCCGCACACCTCCCCCAGCCAGTGCTGGAGCTCGGCAGCGGCATACTGCTCCGATGCCGGAGCGTCTGCATCCACCACGATGGTATAGTTTGACATCTCCCTGTCGAACAGCACGTGACGTCCCGTGCACCCGCAGAGGAAAACCAATAGGAACAGAGCCAGTTTTTTCATTCTTCGTCAGACTTATGTGTGATTGCTGTTTTTCCATGCAAAGATAGGGTAAAATTGCGACATTAGCAATTTTCGCAGACTTTTTTTGTTCGGGCGGCTGGGCCACGCTGCGAAAAACGCAAATAAGTTTGCATTTCCTCTCGGCTTGCACTACCTTTGTCCCAAAACTTATTGCCATGAAGACGAAACTTCTCCTCCTCCTCTCCCTGCTGCTCTCTGCCGTCTGCTGGGCACAGGACGTGAATAGCGACTACTGGGCTGCGACAGACGCCCTGGGCCGTAAGGTGGGCCGTTATGATGATAGGCACCCTGAGAAACAAGTTATCCTTTTCTACTGGACATGGCACGAACGGGACGACCGGCCGGGGAGCGAGGTGAAGAACATCACGGACATCGTGCGCGCTCATCCCGAGGCGATGCAGGATGCCGACCATCCGGCATGGCAGCGCCAGCCTGGCTATTTCTGGTGGGATGAGCCGCTCTTCGGCTACTACAAGACCACCGACCGCTGGGTGCTTCGCAAGCATGCCGAGTTGCTGGCCGATGCCAAGGTGGATGCCGTGTTTTTCGACTGCACCAACGGCTCCTTCACCTGGGACGCCTCGACGGACTGCCTGCTGGAGGTGTGGAGCCAGGCGCAGCGCGACGGCGTGAACGTGCCTCACATCGGTTTCCTGTTGCCGTTCGGCTACTCTGATGCCTCGCTGAAGTCGCTCCGCCATCTCTACGACCGGCTTTACAGCAAAGGGCTCTACCGCAGCCTCTGGTACTACTGGGACGGGAAGCCCTGCATCATGGCCTATCCCGATAACCTCACCGACAGCCCTACCGACCGTGCCATACGTGACTTCTTCACCTTCCGTCCCGGCCAGCCCGACTATGTGAACGGCCCTGACCCTGCCCATCCCAACGGGTGGGGCTGGCTCGAAAACTACCCTCAGCACGGCTATGTACCTACGCCCGACGGGGGCTACGAGCTGGTGACGGTGGGCGTGGCGCAGAACGCCTGTCCCGAGACGGGAGGCCATTGCAGCGCCTTCAACCTCCCCGGTGCCCATTCGCGCAGCTACTCCGCCAGGCATGGCTTCGACCCCCGTCCTGAAGGCTACCTCTATGGGTGGAACTTCGCCGAGCAGTGGGACCGCGCCTACGAACTCGACCCCCGCGCCGTATTTGTCACGGGCTGGAACGAATGGATAGCCGGCCTCTGGACGCCTGCAAACAGCCCGTGGACGGGCGTCCCCTTCTCGTTTGTCGATGAGTTTGACTGGGACCGCAGCCGTGACATCGAGCCCGTCCGCTCGTGGGGCGACAGGGGCGACGTCTATTACCTGCAGCTGGTGGACCGCGTACGCCGTTTCAAGGGGACCTCGTCGCAGCCGCAGCCCACGCCCCCGCAGCGCATGGCCTTGGGCGACTGGAAGGCGTGGGAGGACGTCCGGCCCGTGTATGCCTCCTACCGCGGAAACACCATGCACCGCGATGCCCAAGGTTGCTGCGACAGCCATTACACCAATGTCTCAGGGCGCAACGACATCGTGGAGGCTCGTGTGGCGCGCGACGCTACCTACCTCTATTTCTATGTCCGCACGGACGCTGCCCTGACGCCCTCGTCCGACCCGCATTGGATGATGCTCCTGCTGGATACCGACCGCAGCAAGCTGACGGGCTGGCAGGGCTACGACTACGTGGTCAACTACCGTTCCCCACGGAAGGGGAAGGTCTTTGTGCAGCGCAGCCGTCAGGACAAATGGCTCTGGGACGACTGTGGCGAGGGACAGATGCGTGTGGACGGTAACCGTCTGATGCTGCGCCTCCCCCGTGCCGTGCTGGGGCTGGCGCCGGACGAAAGGCTCGACTTCGAGTTCAAGTGGAGCGACAATATGCAGGACGAGGGCAACGTCATGGACTTCTATGTGAATGGCGATGTCGCTCCTGGCGGGCGTTTCAACTACGTCTTCAGCGAGGCCCGATGAACGGCAGAAGGCGCAAAGGAACAATCCAACGTGTCGTAAAAAGAATCCCCGCTACTCGTCGCGAGCAGCGGGGAAAATTCATCGTATCGAAAAAGTAAGTTATAAATCGGCTTGTTTTTTCGTTATGGCTGCGTTATCTCACCAGCACCTTCTTGCCGTTGCGGATGAGGATGCCCTTCTGCGTTCCATCCACGGGACGGCCCTGCAGGTCGTAGAAGCGTTCGGCTGATTCGGCATCCAGCGTGGCAGACGTGACGCCTGTCTCGGTATAACGTACCTCCTCGCCTACGGGCTCTTCCTCTATCACCTTGAAGTTCTTCCAATACTCGGCCTTCTCGTACAAGTCCTTCGTGCCCTGGGGGACATGCAAGGTGCAGTTGTAGTTGAATGTATTTTCATCGATTGGAAAGGGCTTTATCGCATGGCAGTAGATATGGGCTGAATTTGGCATATCCTTGAAGGCCCTATCGCCAATCCTGCTTATGCCTCCAGGCAGGGTGATGGATTGCAGCCCTGTGCATTCCAAGAAGGCCTCAACCCCTATGTACGTGATGGCCTCGGGGAAATCGATGGATGTTAATCTCTGACATCTACGGAAAGCATCCATATCTATTTTTTTGAGTTTCTTAGGCAGCTTCATCTCCATCAGGCTCGTACAAGCCTGGAAAGCAGATGCTCCAATGCGCGTAACATTATCGGGAATATCAATATAGGGTAAAGAGGTACAAAGGGCGAATGCCCACTCCTCAATGCTTGTTAGGCTGCCTGGAAGTGTGACGGCAGAAAGGTTCGTACACTCTCTAAACATACTATTCGCTAACGTCTCAATACCTTCCGGAATGACCATATAAGACAGTCTGTCGCATTCAGCGAATGCACTACCTTCTATACGGGTAACGCTTTCGGGGATATTGACATGGTCGAGGTTCTTGCACGCCATGAAAGCACCGCCATCGATGTATGTAATCGTATTCGGGAGAGAAATCGACTGCATATAATAACAGCCCTTGAAAGAGCGCTGGCCGATACCTACGACCGTATACGTCTCGCCCTCGTAGGTCAGTTCTTGGGGAATGACCACATGAATCGGATAGTCACGCTCAAAAAGATTATAAAGCATTCGGTAAGTGATGGAGCTGTGTACATCATCAGGCCATACGGTGTTCGCATACCCCTCATGCAGCCGGTAATACGTGCTGTCAATAGATACATACAGGCCTTTGGGCTTATGCGACAGGAATTCGAATTCGACTCTCCACCAGCATTCGTTCCAGTTTTCGCACTTCTCGGCGAAGCTCGTGGGGTCGGCGTCCAGCTTCAGGCCTGCCCAGAAAAGGTTCAGCGTATAAACCCCGTCTTGTATATCGTAAGCGTTCAGATCGATGCCGAGCGAAGGCCACCAGGTTTCCTTTTGGTAAACGGTATCATTCGATTCTCCCGTGATGACAACCTTTATGGAATCACTGTGTATCCCAAGCCGGGCAAGGCGTGTGGAATAGGTGGGACTTACGTGGCCAATCCAAATGCCATCACCACTCGTAATCCATACCTTCAGGCTGTCGAGGTGCTCGCCGTCATCGTTGAACAAATCGAGATACGTCTGTCCGTCCCACTCGTACCACCAATCACCAATGGTGGCAGGAGCCTGTTTGCTGGCTTCGATGGTGAAATTGCCCTTCCAGCAAAGGCCCTGACTGAACACGCGCAGGACATAATCTCCTTGGGTTATGCCGTTTTCTGACAGGGGGATGATGGCCTCCTGCGTGGAGGCATACTCCTTACTGAAAAGGCAGTTGCCGGCCTGCCCGCAGACGGTTATGGTCAGGGGCGCGGCAACGGAAAGAAGCACCTGTACTTCGTCATCGTCCAAATAGGCCGTAGGAGAGGGAACGGGCGTACGGGCGCCACCTCCTCCAATGGGAATCTCGGTACTCAGCGGGATATTCGTACGGGAATAGCCCAACATGCAAACGAACGCGCAAAGCGTCATCAGAAAAATACATTTTGTTTTCATAGCTGTATCGGTTTTTTGGTTTTTCCGCCACAAAGATATAAGGAAAATTTTTAGGTTGTATCAAAAAAAGCGGGACAAAAATGGGCAAAAAGCGGGACATTTTTCATAGAGGCGGACAAAAGGCGGGATAAAAAAGCGGGACATTTTGTCCCGCCCCCTCCTAAAGGGCTGAAAAACATCAGTCTTCCCCCGCATCGTGCGAAGAGAAGAAAAGTGAGAGTATTTCCGGCGGAATTTTGGCTTCGAGGCGATGACGTTTCTTGCGGACGCTGTCTTTTTCGATGTAAAGCAGATCGGCGATACACGAAAGCGGCAGGTGCAGGTAGCTGAGGATGCAGAGCAGCCAGTCGGCTTCGGAGAATTTGGGGGCATCAGGGTAGGTCTCCATCCGCAGGAACTGGATGGCATCGATGAAGCTTTTGCCGATGTCGTCGGCAACGACTTTTGTTATCGTCGACGTCAGTTGCGTTTCCTTCTTCTGCAACAACTGCAGGATGTGCTCCGAGGGCGTCTGCCTGAAGATGGAGAGGCACCCGCTCAAGGTATTGGCATACTCGGAGAGGCGGAGGGCTTTCTCCTCGTCGTTGAGCTCGGCCCATTGCACCCAGCTGGTACGCGCCAGGGCCAGCTCGCTACGGCGCAGGGTCTCGTGGACCTTCAGCGACTGGGCCTTGCGGCGGTTCCTGCGGACAACCACGAGAAGGATGGCCGCCAGCGCCAGCACGGCGGCAGAGGCGATGCCATAGACGTAGTGGAGGCGGAGGTCGTAGCGGTAGGCGGCCTCGCGCTTCTCCGTATCGAAGGCGAAGGAGACGGCGGAGATGTCGTACTTGTTCTGACGATGATAGATGGAGTCGAGCAGCAGGTCGTAGTTGTCAATGCACGCCTTGGCCTCATCGGCCCCATGAAGCCGCATGATGACGTCGCCCAGATGGTGGTAGGTGGTGGCCATGGAGTAGAGCTCGTCCTTGCACTCGAGGGCTTTCCGGTAGTAGTAGTAGGCGGAGTCCAACTGATTCTCAGCCACAAAGATGTCGCCCATGAGGCAGAAGCCAGCGGCAAACAGGCTGTCATCCTCCACGTCATTCCGGCAAGCCCGCAGGTAGGACAGGGCCTGCGGATGGTCGTCGCGGGAATAGAAGGCTATCTTGGCCTTGTGCAGGAGCGTGCCCTTGCGGCAATAGGGCGGCACGGTATCTGACTGGAGCAGGACGTCGAACAGGCTGTCGGCGGCAGCATAGTCCAACTGCTGAAGACGGGTGAAGCCCAGATAGTAGTGGGCAAAGGCAAGGGAGACGGGGGCGTCGATGGCTTCAGAGGCATCGCGGAAGCGGATGAAGGTGTCGGCAGCCTTCTCGTACATTCGCCTTCGCAGATAATGCCGCCCGAGGTTCTGCAACGTCAGGGGGTAGTAGCGCGAGGTGGTATCGGGGAAGCAGTCGCAGGCTTTCAGGTAGGCGCTGATGGCCTTGGGGTCGTCCTGCAGGTCGGTATAGACGCAGCCCAGGGTGTACCACGCCATGGCGGCATGGTAGTTTTTGTGGCGCGGCACGCCGTAGTAGTCCGTGGCGACGCGGGCGAGGGAGTCGCTGGTGAGGGGGATGTTGCACTTATAGTCGGCCTGCGTCCGCAGCCAAGCGTAAAGGGCAGCCTCCCCCCTCCCCTCCTGAAGGAGGGGTGACTTAAAGTCCTCTCCTTTAGGAGAGGATTTAGGTGAGGCTATGCTGTCCAATAGGGCGCGGGCGGCAGAGGGATTGGACTCCAGAAGAGCCTCGGCACGCTGCAGGGCATCGCGGCACGACGTATCGCTGCACGACAACAATCCCGTTACTGCCATCAGCAGCAGGGCCGTTTGCAGGAGGAGGCTGCGCTTACTTCTCTTCATACTTCACAGAAATCTGCTGCGAAGGTACAACGCAGCAGCCAAAAATGCAAGAAAAATGCCAAATTTGTTTCTGAGGATGAAAAATTCCCCTTTGGAACGGATGTCGGATAAGTGAGGGGAGAATGGGGGGGCTTGCCGGTTTGGGGAGAAACTAACAAACTAACAAAATAACAATTTATATTTTCGTTTTTCATCTTTCCTTCGGCTTGGGGGGATGATTATAATTTATTATTATATATAAATAAATATATATTATTATATATATAATAATATATATTTAACCTTCTCCCGAAAGGTGGGCAGTATTGAGATAGAAAATATAAAATATAAATTGTTATTTTGTTAGTTTTCTCTCAATGCGTTGTTAGTCAGACGATTTATTTTGTTAATATTTTAACTCGCTGTCGGTGAAAGTGTTAGAAATGAGTGTGCGGTCAGGCATACTCGTCATGCCGGGATAGGGAGGCATTGCCTCGGCTACGCCGAATGTTAAAATCTGGGGCGCGCCAGCCCACTGGGCTAATTTCCTAGCCCAGTGGGCTGGCACCGTAGCGCAGTGCGATAATTTTTTATTCCACTGCGTTATTTTGGCAGAAAAAGTTTGCTAATGTCGCGGAAAATCAGTATCTTTGTGGTGGTAATAAACTAAAACCTAACACTTAAACTTTCACCCGAAAATGCTTGAACTATCACAACCACAAACTCTTACGAAAAACGATGGGGAGTGCTACACACGCTCTCCCGCCTGAAGGGTGAAAAAATGGGTGAATTGTGAACAGCTTTGGGAAATCTTGTGTATCTTTGCGGCCGAAAAAATGCATTTTTCAAAAAAACAAATAGGTATTAATCTTAAAAACAAATTGAAAATGAAAAAGTTATTGTTTGCGGCTCTGTGCCTGATGATGGGCTCGGCAGCCTTTGCACAGGAGGATGAAAATGAATATTCCAGTCCTGAAGATGTCGTCTATACCAGCTCCGACGGCAAGTTCCAGTTTGACGTGGTATCCCATATAGGCATTGGCTTTGGCCATGTGACCTCCGACGACTTCCTGCCGTGGAAGTGGCACTCTGGGGAGTTCTTCGTGAATCTCGTTGAACTGAGCTATCGTCCTTTCGCATGGGTCGGCATCGAGGCCGGCATCGACTTCGAAACAATGGAAATTGCATCAAGGTCTTCGTACTTCATGCTGGATGACGACAAGCGGGTGTTTTCGGGCAAGTTCTCCTCGTGGGCAAATTCGTATGACGACACGTCGTCGTCCATCAATGCCTGGGGCTTCAGCGCTCCTATCCTGCTGAAGGGGTTTTTTGGCAAGGCATCCGTCGGCCTGGGCGTCAATCTGCAGGCAAACCTCTGGGGGCAAACGACCTACAACACGCAGAAGGACAACATCTACACGGACATCACGATGAAGAAGGCCGAGCTCACCCCGTTCACCTACAGCCTGATGGCCACGCTGACGTATAACAACTTCCTGGGCGTTTACTTCCGCTACTACCCCTCGCAATACGCCGTTGTGCCCCAGCATACGGGCTCGCCCAAGTTCGGACTGATGACGGTGGGCGTCGCTTTGGGATTCTGATTGCATCGGTACGGTCTGCCAATGGTGGCCCTCTCGCGCGCGTACATTATTTAAAATGAGCCGGAGAGGACGGAAATCGGCCTCGTTTTGCGCTTACGGGAAAAAAAGTTGAAGAATTTTTTGTTGTTAACTTTTTTTGCAGTAATTTTGCGCCGCTAAAGTCGCGGCATGGCCCGACGGCTGACGTAAAAGACGAAGTTATAACAATATAAACAGTAAAACAAAAACATGATCGTAGTACCCGTAAAAGAGGGCGAGAACATTGAAAGAGCTCTCAAGAAGTTTAAGAGGAAGTTTGAGAAAACCGGCGTCGTCAAGGAACTCCGCCGCAGGCAGCAGTTCGACAAACCGTCGGAAATCAAGAGGCTGAAGATGGAGAAAGCCATCTACGTACAGCAGCTTCGCCAGAACGAGGAATAAAAAATTCCTCGTTTTTTTTGTCGTTTTAAAAAAAGTGAGTATATTAGTCGCAGATTTTCCAAGGTGATGTCTGCGCTGATAGATTCATTCATTGATTATCTGCGTCTTGAGCGCGCCTACTCGCCCAGGACCGTGCAGAGTTACGAGATGGACCTGAACGAATTCGAGGCCTATCTCCGCCGCACGGATGCGGACCTGACGCTGGCAACGGCTGACGCCGACAACGTGAGGAACTGGACGATGGAGATGATGGAGGCCGGGCAGAAGGAGACGTCGGTGAACCGGAGGCTGAGCGCCCTGCGCTCGTTCTACCGCTACCTGCTGCGCAAGGGGGTAGTGGAGGTGTCGCCCATGCAGACGGTACGGGGCCCGAAGAAACGCAAGCCGCTGCCGGCGTTCCTGCGCGAGGAGGAGATGAACCGCCTGCTCGACGACACAGACTTCGGCGAGGGCTTTGAGGGCGAGCGCGACAGGCTCATCATCCAGCTCTTCTACGAGACGGGCATGCGCCGCGCCGAGCTGGTGGGCCTCGACGAGGGCGACGTGGACTTCTACCGACGGCAAATCAAGGTGACGGGCAAGCGCAACAAGCAACGCCTCATCCCCTTCGGCGACGAGCTGGGCAGCGCCCTCAGGGCCTACATGGACGAGAAGGGGCGCGAGGTGACGGAGGCGGAGGACGGCGCCCTGTTCGTGCAGAAGGACGGACGGCGCGTGACGGACGCCTGGGTGTACACGATGGTGAGGCGCAACCTGACGAAGGTGACGTCGATAAAGAAACGGAGCCCCCACGTGCTGCGCCACACGTTTGCCACCACCATGCTGAACCACGACGCCGAGCTGGAGGCGGTGAAGGAGCTGCTGGGGCACGAGAGCGTGGCAACGACCGAGATATACACGCACACGACGTTCGAAGAGTTAAAGAATGCTTACAGCAAGGCTCACCCGCGCGCGCGTAAATAATAATAGGTGAAGAAATACGTTATAGATACAGATAAGTTTAACCCCTGCCGAGGCAACGAAGCTCAGGCATAAAGAAAAAGGAGGTACATTATGGACATCAGAATTCAAGCAATTCATTTCGACGCAACGGAACAGTTGCAGGGTTTCATCGAGAAGAAGGCTGCCAAGCTGCAGCGGTTCTACGACGACATCGACGCCGTGGAAGTGACCCTGAAGGTCGTCAAGCCCGAAACGGCCATGAACAAGGAGGCCGACATCAGGGTGAAAGTGAAGAACGAGGAGTTTTTCGCCTCGAAGGTCTGCGACTCTTTTGAGGAGAGCGTGGACGTGTCGCTGGAGGCTTTGCAGAAGCAACTCCAGAAATTCAAGGAAAAAACACGGGGAAAATGAAAAAAATCGCAAAAAGTTTTTGTGTATAGAAAAAAAGTATCTACCTTTGCAGCCGTTTCGCATAAAAAGCCGTGAAACGGCTGCATTTTTACTGCGGAAATGAGATCTTTACTTACTGAAAGTAGTTGAACATCAAGCAATGGGTGAATTCCAGAGTGGCCAAATGGGGCAGACTGTAAATCTGCTGTCTATCGACTTCGGTGGTTCGAATCCATCTTCACCCACGCATGAGGAGAGTTGCGGAAGTAGCTCAGTTGATAGAGCATTAGCCTTCCAAGCTGAGGGTCGCGGGTTTGAGTCCCGTCTTCCGCTCTCACGATTGATGTTGCTGTTATAGCTCAGCGGTAGAGCGCATCCTTGGTAAGGATGAGGTCCTGAGTTCAAATCTCAGTAACAGCTCGATTGATTTATTTAATAACTAGTTAAAAAGAAACAAAGCTATGGCAAAAGAAAAATTCGAACGTTCGAAACCGCATGTCAACATCGGTACCATCGGTCACGTCGACCACGGCAAGACCACTCTGACCGCCGCCATCACCACCGTGCTTGCTAAGCAGGGTCTGGCTGAGGTGAAGTCCTTTGACGCTATTGACAACGCCCCCGAAGAGAAGGAGCGTGGTATTACCATCAACACCGCTCACGTTGAGTACGAAACCAAGAATCGTCACTATGCTCACGTCGACTGCCCGGGTCACGCTGACTACGTGAAGAACATGGTTACCGGTGCTGCCCAGATGGACGGCGCTATCATCGTGGTGGCTGCTACCGACGGTCCCATGCCTCAGACCCGTGAGCACATCCTGCTCGCCCGTCAGGTGAACGTCCCCCGTCTGGTGGTGTTCCTCAACAAGTGCGACATGGTCGACGACGAGGAGATGCTTGAGCTCGTTGAGATGGAAATGCAGGAGCTCCTGGAGCAGTACGAGTTCGATCCCGAGTCCCCCATCATCCGCGGTTCCGCCCTCGGCGCCCTCAACGGCGTTCCCGAGTGGGAGCAGAAGGTCCTCGACCTGATGGATGCTTGCGACACTTGGATTCCCCTTCCTCCGCGCGACATCGACAAGCCCTTCCTGATGCCCGTCGAAGACGTCTTCTCCATCACCGGTCGTGGTACCGTTGCTACCGGCCGTATCGAGACTGGCGTCGTGAAGATCGGTGACGAAGTCGAGATCCTCGGCCTCGGTGAAGAGAAGAAGACCGTCGTCACGGGTGTTGAGATGTTCCGTAAGATCCTCGACCTCGGTGAAGCTGGCGACAACGTCGGTCTGCTGCTCCGCGGTATCGACAAGGACGAGATCAAGCGCGGTATGGTGCTCTGCCATCCGGGCCAGATCAAGCCCCACAGCACCTTCAAGGCTTCCGTCTATATCCTGAAGAAGGAAGAAGGCGGCCGTCACACTCCGTTCCACAACAAGTATCGTCCTCAGTTCTATCTCCGCACCATGGACTGCACGGGTGAGATCACTCTTCCCGAAGGCGTCGAAATGGTTATGCCCGGTGATAACGTACACATCCAGGTCGAGCTTATCTACCCCGTTGCCCTCAACGTCGGTCTGCGCTTCGCTATCCGTGAAGGTGGCCGCACCGTCGGTTCGGGTCAGATTACGGAGATCATCGACGATTAATTCGTCAACCCATAAAGGAGTATGCGCAGTTCCTCCTTCGGGAGGAACTGACATCTCAGGGGTGTAGTTCAACGGTAGAACAGCGGTCTCCAAAACCGTCAATGTGGGTTCGATTCCTGCCACCCCTGCAAAAGATAAAAATAAGACTATGTTTAAGAAATTAGCAACAGCTTGCAAAGAATCTTACAACGAACTTGTCCATAAAGTTACATGGCCGACATTTTCCGAGTTGACAAGCAGCGCAATCCTTGTACTTGAAGCTTCCCTTTTGATTGCCCTGCTGGTCTTTGCGATGGATCAGGTGTTCCAAGGATTAATGGAATTCATTTATCCGCGTTAAAAGTGTGACAAATGGCTGAAGAGACAGTGGAAAGAAAATGGTACGTGCTCCGCGCCATCAGCGGCAAGGAGGGCAAGGTCAAGGAGTACATCGACTACGAATGTGCCCACAGCGACCTTGGCCAGCACGTGTCGCAGGTTCTTATCCCTACCGAGAAGGTGATGCAGGTCCGCAATGGCAAGAAAGTCATTAAGGAACGCAACTATCTTCCCGGCTACGTCCTTGTCGAAGTGGCACTGACAGGCGAGATTGCGTCGCGTTTGCGCTTCATGCCCAACGTCTTGGGCTTCCTGCCAAACCTGAACAATCCGGTGCCCCTCCGTCCCGCCGAAGTCAATCGCTTGCTGGGAACCGTCGACGAGCTGCAGGAGGCTGACGATGAACCCATCGTCGACTACACCGTCGGGGAACCCGTGAAGGTGAACTACGGCCCCTTCCAAGGATTCAGTGGAATCATTGAAGAGGTCAACACCGAAAAACGGAAACTGAAAGTCACTGTGAAGATCTTTGGGCGCAAAACGCCCATCGAGCTTGGCTTTATGCAAGTAGAAAAGGAATAGCACGCATGGTGTTACGACGCGCGCGCCCGTCCTTTTTATAAATTCCCTAAATAAAACAATTAAAAATGGCTAAAGAAGTTGCTGGAATAATCAAACTACAGATTAAAGGTGGCGCTGCAAATCCTGCTCCTCCCGTAGGACCGGCTCTCGGTTCGAAGGGTCTGAACATCATGGAATTTTGCAAGCAATTCAATGCCAGAACCCAGGACAAGGGAGGGAAAATCCTGCCTGTTATCATTACGTTCTACGTCGACAAGTCCTTCGACTTTGTCATCAAGACTCCCCCCGTGGCTATTCAGCTGCTTGAGGCAAGCAAGGCCAAGGGCGGATCGTCAGAGCCTAACCGCAACAAGGTGGCATCGATCACTTGGGATCAGGTGCGCACCATTGCACAGGACAAGATGGTCGACCTGAACTGCTTCACCGTGGAGTCAGCCATGAAGATGGTTGCCGGTACGGCCCGGAGCATGGGTATCAGTGTTAAAGGTGAATTTCCCGGTACTAACTAATTAACTTCAATTGAAATGGGTAAACTGACAAAAAACCAGAAGTTGGCCGCTGCAAAGATTGAAGCAGGGAAAGTGTACACGCTGAAGGAAGCTTCCGCACTGGTGAAGGAAATCTCCACCACCAAGTTCGACGCTTCCGTCGATATTGACGTCCGTCTGGGTGTTGACCCTCGTAAGGCCAACCAGATGGTACGTGGCGTGGTCTCCCTCCCCAACGGTACGGGCAAGGTCGTCAGGGTCCTCGCACTCTGCACCCCCGACCAGGAGGCTGCTGCAAAGGAAGCCGGTGCTGACTATGTAGGTCTCGACGAATATATCGAGAAGATAAAGGGGGGCTGGACAGACGTTGATGTCATCATCACGATGCCCTCCATCATGGGTAAGATTGGCGCTCTGGGTCGCATCCTCGGTCCCCGCGGACTGATGCCTAACCCCAAGAGCGGTACAGTCACTATGGACATTGCCAAGGCAGTGAAAGAAGTGAAGCAGGGTAAGATTGACTTTAAGGTGGACAAGGCCGGTATCGTGCACACGTCCATCGGTAAGGTCTCCTTCGCCCCTGAGAAGATCTTCGAGAACGCTAAGGAATTCATTGCTACAATCATCAAGCTGAAACCGAGCGCTGCCAAGGGCACATACATCAAGAGCATTTATCTTTCAAGTACCATGAGCAAGGGTATCAAGGTTGATCCCAAGTCATGCGATGAAAACTAAAGAAAGGGTACAGCTATGAATATGAGAAAAGAAAAACCCTTCCCCTCACGTAAGGTGGCTGTGATAGACCAGTTGAAAGAGACGATTAGCGCTTATCCTCACTTCTACCTCGTCGACGTAACGGCTCTCGATTCCGTTGCCACGAGCGAGCTGCGTCGTAAGTGCTTCAAGTCGAACATCAAGATGGTCGTTGCAAAGAATACGCTCCTCCACAAGGCTTTCGAAGCCCTGGATGTGGACTATTCCCCTCTTTATGATTCACTGAAAGGTACAACCGCTATTTTCTTCACGGAAACAGCTAACGTTCCGGGCAAGCTGCTCCAGGAATACGCCAGCAAGAAGAAGACTACCCCCGCCCTCAAGGCCGCTTATGCTGAGCAGGGCTTCTACGTGGGTGCCGACCAGCTGACCGTCCTCGCCAGCATCAAGAGCAAGAATGAGCTTATCGCCGACGTCATCGCCCTGTTGCAGTCGCCGATTCGCAACATCGTCTCCGCCCTCCAGAACAAGGCAGAGAAAGCCGAGGAGGCTGCTGCCGAGACCCCTGCCGCTGAGGCATGATGGTAATTTGAGAGATTAAATTAAATAAAAGAACAAACAAAAAATTATAGTAAAATGGCTGATTTAAAAGCTTTAGCTGAACAATTGGTTAACCTGACCGTTAAGGAAGTTAACGAACTCGCTGCAATCCTTAAGGATGAATATGGTATTGAACCCGCTGCTGCTGCCGTTGTCGTTGCAGGTCCCGCCGAAGGCGCTGCTGCTGCCGAAGAGGAAAAGACGAACTTCGACGTCGTCCTGAAGGCTGCTGGTGCTAACAAGCTGCAGGTTGTGAAGGCTGTCAAGGAATCTTGCGGTCTTGGCCTGAAGGAAGCTAAGGATCTCGTTGACGCTGCTCCCAGCGTTGTCAAGGAAGGTCTTCCGAAGGACGAAGCTGAGAACCTCAAGAAGGCTCTCGAAGAGGTTGGCGCTGAGGTCGAACTCAAGTAATTGCCAGCCTGTTTATCAGGTAAACGGTTAAGAATCCCCGTTTGGGGTTCTTAACCTTTTTGTGCCTAATTCAATTTTAGATACTTTAATCTTAACCCAAATGTCTTCCACTACCACCCAACCGCGCATTAATTTTGCTTCCATCAAGAAGCCGGTTTCATGCCCCGACTTCCTGGAAGTGCAGTTGAAGTCATTCAAAGACTTTCTCCAATTAGACACTCCCCCTGAGAAGCGCAAGAACGACGGTCTGTACAAGGTGTTCTCGGAGAACTTCCCTATCGCCGACACCCGCAACAACTTCGTCCTTGAGTTTCTTGACTATTATATCGACCCGCCCCGCTACTCCATCCGCGAGTGCCTGGAGCAGGGACTCACCTATAACGTACCCCTCAAGGCCAAGCTGAAGCTCTATTGCACAGACCCCGACCATGAGGACTTCGATACCGTCATCCAGGACGTCTATCTCGGCTCCATCCCCTACATGACGGAGCAGGGAACATTTGTCATCAACGGCGCTGAGCGCGTGGTCGTGTCGCAGCTGCACCGCTCTCCGGGCGTCTTCTTCGGACAGAGCGTACACGCCAACGGCACCCCGCTCTATTCCGCCCGTATCATCCCCTTCAAGGGTTCGTGGATTGAGTTTGCTACGGACATCAACAATGTGATGTATGCCTACATCGACCGTAAGAAGAAACTCCCCGTCACGACGCTGCTGCGTGCTATCGGCTTCGAAACCGATAAGGACATCCTTCAGATATTCAACCTGGCCGAGGAGGTGCGCGTTTCCAAGGCCACGCTGAAGGAGTGCGTAGGCCGCAAGCTGGCTGCACGTATCATCAAGGTGCGCGTCGAGGACTTCGTCGATGCCGACACGGGCGAGGTGGTTTCCATCGAGCGTAACGAAATCCTCTTCGAGCGTGAAACCCTTATCGACGAGGATGCCGTGAACGAGATTTTGGATTCTGGCGTTGAGACTATCCTTGTCCACCGCGAGGAGGCAGGCCAGTCGGACTACTCCATCATCTTCAACACGCTGAATAAGGACACGAGTAACTCCGAGAAGGAGGCTGTGCTCTACATCTACCGCCAGTTGCGTAATGCCGACCCTGCCGACGATGCAACGGCTCGCGAGGTTATCAACAACCTGTTCTTCTCCGAAAAGCGCTACGACCTCGGTGAGGTGGGCCGCTATCGTATGAACAAGAAGCTGAACCTCACTACCGACATCAGTGTGGGTGTGCTGACGAAAGAGGACATCATTGAAATTATCAAATACTTGATTGAGCTGGTTAACTCAAAGGCTGTGGTCGATGATATCGACCACCTGAGCAATCGTCGTGTCCGTACCGTCGGTGAGCAGCTTGCCAATCAGTTTGCCGTAGGTCTTGCCCGTATGTCGCGTACCATTCGCGAGCGTATGAACGTGCGTGACAATGAGGTATTCACACCTACCGACCTTATCAATGCCAAGACGGTCTCGTCGGTCATCAACTCCTTCTTCGGCACCAATGCCCTGTCGCAGTTCATGGACCAGACGAACCCGCTGGCTGAGATTACCCACAAGCGCCGTATGTCGGCCCTTGGCCCTGGTGGTCTGTCGCGTGAGCGTGCCGGCTTCGAGGTGCGTGACGTACACTACACCCACTATGGTCGTCTTTGCCCGATTGAGACCCCTGAAGGCCCCAATATCGGTCTAATCTCCTCGCTCTGCATCTATGCGAAGATTAATGACCTCGGTTTCATTTCCACGCCCTATCGTAAGGTGGCTGACGGTGTCGTTGACCTCTCTGACGAAGGCTTGGTCTATCTGACTGCCGAGGAAGAGGAGGACAAGATCATCGCTCAGGGTAACGCCCCGCTTGATGACAATGGCAAGTTCATCCGCAACAAGGTAAAGGCTCGTCTGGATGCTGACTTCCCTGTGGTTGACCCCGATGAGGTGGACCTCATGGATGTCTCTCCCCAGCAGATTGCCTCTATTGCTGCAGCCCTTATCCCCTTCTTGGAGCACGACGATGCTAACCGCGCCCTGATGGGTTCGAACATGATGCGTCAGGCTGTTCCTCTCATGCGCACCGAAAGCCCCATCGTCGGCACTGGTGTGGAGAAGCAGCTTTGCGAGGATTCCCGCACGCAGCTGGTTGCCGAGGGCGACGGTGTGGTTGAATATGTCGATGCCGCTACCATCCGCATCCTCTACGACCGTACCGAGGACGAGGAGTTCGTCAGCTTCGACCCCGCTCTGAAAGAGCATAAGATTCCTAAGTTCCAGCGCACGAACCAGAATATGACCGTTGACCTCCGTCCCATCTGCGAGAAGGGTCAGCGCGTCAAGAAGGGCGAAATCCTCACCGAAGGCTATTCTACTGCTAATGGTGAACTTGCTTTGGGTAAGAACCTGCTGGTTGCCTACATGCCTTGGAAGGGTTACAACTACGAAGATGCTATTGTGCTCAATGAGCGCATCGTACGTGAGGATATCCTTACCTCTGTCCACGTGGAAGAGCTCAGCCTCGAAGTCCGCGAAACCAAGCGTGGCTTGGAGGAACTCACCTCCGACATCCCCAATGTCAGCGAGGACGCTACGAAGAACCTCGACGAGAACGGTATCATCCGCATCGGAGCTTGTGTGGAGCCGGGCGATATCCTCATTGGTAAGATTACGCCGAAGGGCGAGTCTGATCCCTCTCCCGAAGAAAAACTGCTCCGTGCTATCTTCGGTGACAAGGCCGGCGACGTCAAGGATGCTTCGCTGAAGGCCTCTCCTTCGCTGAAGGGTGTCGTCATCGACAAGCGCCTCTACTCGCGTGCTATCAAGACCCGTTCGTCCAAGCTGGCCGACAAGGCGCTGATGCCTCGCATCGACGAAGAGTTTGATGAGCGTGCCAGCGAGCTGAAGACTATCCTCGTCAAGAAGCTGCAGATGCTCACCGAGGGTCACACTTCTATGGGCGTGAAGGACTATGTGGGTGTCGATGTGCTGCCGAAGGGTGCCAAGTTCAGCAAGAGTGCCCTTGAGGGTCTCGACTACACCTCTATCCAGCTCAGCCGATGGACGAACGACGAGCATGCCAACCAGCTCATCAGCCAGCTCATCATCAACTACTTGCGCAAGTACAAGGAACTCGATGCTGAGATTAAGCGCAAGAAGTTTGCTATCACCATTGGTGACGAACTTCCTTCGGGCATCATCCAGATGGCTAAGGTTTACATCGCTAAGAAGCGTAAGATTGGCGTGGGCGACAAGATGGCAGGTCGTCACGGTAACAAGGGTATTGTTAGCCGCGTTGTCCGTCAGGAGGACATGCCGTTCCTCGAGGACGGTACGCCTGTCGATATCGTGCTGAACCCGCTGGGTGTGCCTTCGCGTATGAACATCGGTCAGATTTTCGAGGCTGTCCTCGGACATGCCGGACGTAAGTTGGGCGTCAAGTTCGCTACACCTATCTTCGATGGTGCTACCATCGACGATCTCTCCGAGTGGACCGACAAGGCTGGCCTGCCCCGCTATGGTAAGACCTATATCTACAACGGCGAGACGGGTGAGCGTTTCGACCAGCCCGCTACCGTCGGTGTCACCTACATGCTGAAGCTCGGCCACATGGTCGAAGACAAGATGCACGCCCGTTCCATTGGCCCGTACAGCCTCATCACCCAGCAGCCGCTTGGTGGTAAGGCTCAATTCGGTGGTCAGCGTTTCGGTGAAATGGAGGTCTGGGCTCTCGAAGCCTTTGGTGCTGCCCATATCCTTCAGGAGATTCTTACCATCAAGTCTGACGATGTCACTGGCCGTAGCAAGGCCTATGAGGCTATCGTCAAGGGCGATCCCCTCCCCACACCTGGTATTCCCGAATCACTCAATGTGCTTCTCCACGAGCTCAGTGGCTTAGGCTTGCGCGTTACGCTTGAATAATCTCGTTTAACTCTTCACATCAAAAAGAAAAACAACATGGCTTTCAAGAAAGACAATAAAGTAAAGAGTAATTTCTCTAAAATCACGATTGGTCTGGCCTCTCCTGAGGAGATACTGGAGAACTCGTGGGGTGAAGTGTTGAAACCCGAGACTATCAACTACCGTACCTACAAGCCTGAGCGCGATGGACTGTTCTGCGAGCGCATCTTCGGTCCCTGCAAGGACTATGAGTGCCACTGCGGTAAGTACAAGCGCATCCGCTACAAAGGTATCGTCTGCGACCGTTGCGGCGTGGAGGTGACGGAGAAAAAGGTACGCCGCGAGCGCATGGGTCACATCGAACTCGTTGTGCCCGTCGCCCACATCTGGTACTTCCGTTCCCTGCCTAACAAGATTGGCTATCTGCTCGGTATTCCTACCAAGCAACTTGATGCTATTATCTACTACGAGCGCTACATCGTCCTCAATGCCGGTGCTGCCTCATCGATTGTTCGTCCTGGACAGATTGTCAACGGCGATAACGCCGAGAAGGTGCAGCGTATGGACCTCCTCTCTGAGGATGAGTACCTGCAGATTGTTGACCAGCTGCCCGAGGGTAACGAATATCTCTCCGACGATGATCCTGAGAAGTTTGTTGCCAAGATGGGTGCAGAGGCAATTTATGATCTTCTCCTTACTATCGACCTCGACAAACTCTCCTATGAACTGCGTGACCGTGCCAATAATGATGGCAGCCAGCAGCGCAAGACTGAGGCCCTCAAGCGCCTGCAGGTCGTGGAGTCGTTCCGCGCCTCACGCGACAAGAACAAGCCCGAGTGGATGATTCTGAAGAACGTGCCTGTCACGCCTCCCGAACTTCGTCCCCTTGTGCCGCTTGATGGTGGACGCTTTGCTACCACTGACATTAACGATCTCTATCGTCGTGTCATCATTCGCAACAATCGTCTGAAACGTCTTATTGAGATTAAGGCACCTGAAGTCATCCTTCGCAACGAAAAGCGTATGCTGCAGGAGGCCGTTGATAGCTTGCTCGACAATAGCCGCAAGTCCAGTGCCGTGAAGAGTGAGGCTAACCGCCCGCTTAAGTCACTGTCCGACTCACTGAAGGGTAAGCAGGGCCGCTTCCGTCAGAACCTGCTCGGTAAGCGTGTTGACTATTCGGCCCGTTCGGTTATCGTCGTCGGTCCTGAGCTGAAGATGGGCGAATGCGGTCTGCCTAAGCTGATGGCTGCGGAGCTCTACAAGCCGTTTATCATCCGCAAACTCATTGAGCGCGGCATCGTCAAGACTGTTAAGTCGGCAAAGAAGATTGTCGACCGAAAAGATCCCGTCATTTGGGACATTCTTGAATTTGTTATGAAGGGCCATCCAGTGCTCCTCAACCGTGCTCCGACGCTTCACCGTCTTGGCATCCAGGCTTTCCAGCCCAAGCTCATTGAAGGCAAGGCCATTCAGCTTCATCCACTGGCTTGTACGGCATTCAATGCTGACTTCGACGGTGACCAGATGGCTGTTCACCTCCCGCTCTCCAACGAGGCTATCCTTGAGGCGCAGCTGCTGATGCTCCAGAGCCACAACATCCTCAATCCTGCCAACGGCGCACCCATCACGGTGCCTGCACAGGATATGGTGCTTGGTCTCTATTACATCACCAAGATGCGCGAAGGTGCCAAGGGTCAGGGACTCATTTTCTACGGTCCCGAAGAAGCTCTCATTGCCTACAACGAAGGCAAGATTGACGTTCACGCTCCCATCAAGGTAAAGGTATGGGATTACGATGAGAACGGTAATCGTGTTAAGGTGCTTCGCGAAACTTCTGTGGGCCGTGTTATCGTCAACGAACTCGTTCCTGAGGAGGTTGGCTATATCAACACCATCATCTCAAAGAAGTCTCTTCGCGACATCATTACCGAGGTTATCAAGAAGGCTGGCATGGCTCGCGCCTGCGACTTCCTTGACGGTATCAAGAACCTCGGTTACGAGATGGCATTCAAGGGCGGTCTTTCATTTAACCTCAACGACATCATCATCCCCAAGGAGAAAGAAGAACTCGTCGCCAAGGGCAATGAGGAGGTCGAGGAGATTATGAACGAGTATAACATGGGCTTCATCACCGATAACGAGCGTTACAACAAGGTTATCGATGTGTGGACGCACGTCAATGACGACCTTTCGCGCATCCTCATGAAGACCATCAGTGCCGACAACCAAGGCTTCAACAGCGTCTATATGATGCTTGACTCTGGTGCCCGTGGTTCGAAGGAACAGATTCGTCAGCTCTCTGGCATGCGTGGTCTGATGGCCAAGCCGCAGAAAGCTGGTGCTGAAGGTGGTCAGATTATTGAAAACCCCATCCTCTCCAACTTTAAGGAAGGATTGTCCGTGCTGGAGTACTTCATCTCCACTCACGGTGCCCGTAAGGGTTTGGCTGATACAGCTCTGAAGACAGCTGACGCAGGTTACCTTACCCGTCGTCTTGTCGATGTCAGCCACGACGTTATTGTCAATGAAGAGGATTGCGGCACGTTGCGTGGTCTGGTCTGCTCAGCGCTGAAGAACGATGATGAAGTCGTTGCTTCGCTTGCCGAGCGCATTCTCGGACGCGTTTCCGTCCACGACATCAACGACCCTGCCACAGGCGAACTAATTGTCGCCCAAGGCGAGGAGATTACTGAGCCTATCGCTGCCCGTATCGAGGCTGCCAACATCGAGTCCGTCGAAATCCGTTCGGTGCTCACTTGCGAGGCTAAGAAGGGCGTTTGCGCCAAGTGCTACGGCCGTAACCTGGCTACCGCACGTATGGTTGAGAAGGGCGAAGCTGTCGGTGTTATCGCTGCACAGTCCATTGGTGAGCCGGGTACGCAGCTGACCCTCCGTACCTTCCACGCTGGTGGTACCGCTTCCAACATCGCTGCTAATGCTTCTATCGTAGCCAAGGCTGCCTGCCGCGTCGAATTTGAGGAACTCCGTACCGTCGATGCTGTTGATGAGACGGGCGAAGCCGTCCGTATCGTCGTCGGTCGTCTGGGTGAAGTCCGCTTTATCGATGTTGCTACGAACATCACCCTTTCTGTTCACGCTCTGCCTTACGGTTCTACGCTTTACGTGGCTGATAAGACCGAGGTTGACAAGGGTACGCTCATTGCCAAGTGGGATCCCTTCAACGCGGTCATTGTCACTGAAAATGCTGGTAAGATCCGCTTCCAGGATGTCATTGAGGGTAGCACTTATAAGGTTGAGTCTGACGAATCAACAGGTCTCCGTGAAATTATTATCACTGAGTCCAAGGATCGTAGCAAGATGCCTACCGCTGAAATACTCGATGAGAATGACATGGTCATCCGCATTTACAACCTGCCTGTGGGCGGCCACGTGGTGGTCGAGCCCGACCAGATGATCAAGGCGGGTGACGTTATGGTGAAGATTCCACGTGCTCAGGGTAAGGCTGGTGATATCACGGGCGGTCTGCCCCGTGTCACAGAGCTCTTTGAGGCACGTAACCCGTCTAATCCAGCTATTGTTAGCGAAATCGACGGTGAGGTCACCATGGGCAAGCTCAAGCGTGGTAATCGCGAGATTGTCGTCACCTCCAAAACGGGCGACATCAAGCGTTACCTTATCCCCACCAGTAAGCAGATTTTGGTGCAGGAGAATGACTTTGTGCGTGCCGGTACCCCCCTCAGCGACGGTGCTATCACTCCTGCCGACATCTTGGCTATCCAAGGTCCTACGGCAGTGCAAGAATACATCGTTAACGAGGTGCAGGATGTCTATCGCCTCCAAGGTGTGAAAATCAACGACAAGCACTTCGAGATTATCGTTCGTCAGATGATGCGCAAGGTGCAAATCAATGAGCCCGGCGATACCCGCTTCCTTGAGCAGCAGATTGTCGATAAGCTGGAGTTCATGGATGAGAACGACCGAATCTGGGGTAAGAAGGTGGTTACCGATGCTGGCGACAGCGAGACCCTCTTTGCAGGACAGATTGTCACAGCCCGTCGTCTGCGCGACGAGAACAGTTCACTCAAACGCCGTGACCTGCGCATTGTGCAGACACGCGATGCCATTCCCGCTACCTCCACGCAGATTCTGCAGGGTATCACCCGTGCCGCTCTTGCTACTAGCAGCTTCATGAGTGCCGCCTCCTTCCAGGAGACTACCAAGGTGCTTAATGATGCCGCTATTAACGGCAAGACCGACACCCTCGAGGGCATGAAGGAGAACGTCATCTGCGGTCACCTGATGCCTGCTGGCACCGGCCTGCGTGAATATGGTAAAATCATTGTCAGTAGCCGCGAAGACTACGACCGTATGATGGCCAATCGCCAAACCATTACGGATTTTGATGATATGGATGCAGCTCCCGACATCCGTCGTTAAGCGGGTGAAAGGATAGGTGTAAGTTCATTACACTGCCTGCGGGTCCGTTATCCGATGGTCGACAGACGTGGGGGATGAGGTTTCAAACTTCATCCCCTCGCGTTATTTTAAAAAATCAAGAAAAATTTAAATAAAAATGATTTTTTGTGTATCTTTGAAGCGCTAAACTGTGAGAAATGTTACAAACCTTTATCTATTAACCTTAAAATCAAAAATGTATGTTTTCTAAATCTACTACTTCTAAAAAACGCACGCTGCTGATAGCCTTCGCCACATTGGCGATGATGCTGACAGCACAGCAGGCAGCTGCTTATTCCTACACCGCCCTAGATGGTACGGGTGGAACGGGTAATGAAGGCTATGCCAAACTGGTCGATGGTGATGTCCTGACCAAATGGGGACATAGCTACAAGACAGGTACCACAGATGCCTACGTGATCTTTAAGTCTGACAAGGCCATCGTGCCGAAGAACTACTGCCTGGTTATCGGTAACGACACAGAGCGCTTTCCTGAGCGTAATTGGAAGTCGTGGAGCATCTATGCTGCCAACTTTGCTTCTGATGACGCTGCCCTGAGGGATGCCAGCGGATGGGTGTTGGTGGATAAGAAGGAGAACGAAGTGGTGCCTACCGTAAACTACCAAGCCGTCGATTTCACTTGCTCGGAGGATGTCACGGAGGCCTATACCTATTTCATGGTGGTACTCGACGCCACTGTGGCGACCACCGATGTCTGGCAGCAGATGAGCGAGTTTAGTTGGGGCACCAGCTACGAGTTCTACAATCACGGCCCCATCAATTACTTCGTGTTGGACGGTGACCGTAACAATGGCGACAACGAAGGACTGCCCAAGATGTTCGACGGTAACTACCAGACCAAGTGGGGCAACGGCCTGACCGAGGGGACACCTCTCTTCGTCATCTTCAAGACCACACGTCCTGTGGCTCCCTCCTACTATTGCTTGGTGACCGGTAACGACAATGCAAGGTGGACTGGCCGCAACTGGCGCGACTGGAAAATCTATGGAATGAATGCCGAAAACGAGGCAGATGTGAAGCGAAACAGCGATAATTGGGTGCTTATCGATGACCGCGAGAATGTGGATAACACCGTCTTGCCCGACCTCAATTTCTATGAGGTGTACTTCACGCCTAATCAAGAGGTCACTGAGGCGTACTCCTACTTCAAGATTGAGATTTATGCCATTCAGATGGGTAGCGGCTTCATGCAGATGTCGGAGTTCTCCTTGGGCGATGCGGGCTCGCTTGAAGCCGATGCACAGAAGCACTACGACCTCTTAGCTTTGGATCTCAGTCGGCCCATGCAGAAGAGCCTTGCCGAGGAATATCAGGCTAAGCTGCAGGCAATACTTGCAGCTCCCGACATCTTTGCCGTGAATAGTTTGTCAAAGGAGTGTGAGGAACTTCAGACGGCTGTGAAGAGCTCCATTAATGCTTACGAGGACTATATCAATATCGTCAACCAGTTGCGTAACCACTATGAGAATCACACCTGCATCACTGGTGAAGGACGTACCATCGTAGGTAATTACCTCGACACCGAAGCAGGACCAAGCGACACCTATCCCAACGGCACCTATGCCTACATTCTTGCCAACGGATTGCTTGATGTGGAGGGTATCAATGCCGAGGCCGTCTTTGTGAACATGCTTATGGAGAAGTATGCCAGCGACCTCACCGAAGGTGCTATTGACGTCTATTATGATCCGTACGATGGTGTGGCTGGTTTTGGTAACGAGAATTTCACCAACTTGGTTGATGGTCAGGACGACACCAAGTGGTGCTCCAACAACGGCTCCGAGAACAACGGTTACTGGATTATCTTCAGCGCCAGCGAGCCAATCATGCCCACCTACTATCGCCTTGTTACGGGTAACGACACGGGCAACAACCCCGACCGTAACTGGAAGTCGTGGAAGATTTATGGTGCAAACTTCGACAGCGACCTGGATTGTGTCCGCGAGAGCGATGCTTGGGTACTGATTGACGAGAAGAACAACATTGGCTCCGACCAGTTGCCTGCAGCCAACTATGCTACGGCGTTCTTCTATCTGAGCAATCCCCCGGCGGTGCCCTACGAGTACTTCAAGATTGAAATCTCCAGTCCTACTGGCCTGATGCAGATGGGCGAGTTTTCGTTCCAGAACGGCGCTAACTTCATCCTTGCCCGTCAGGAGTACTACGATGAATTCGCCGCTCAGGGTGTCGAGGATGCTATAGCTTGCCAGAAGTATGTCGAAGAGTACAAGGCAACCCTTGCCAAGCTGCAGACGACGGCCAGCATCATCGACTTGAGCAACCTCTATAACACCCTCAAGAGCCTTCTTGCCGATATCACGACCTCAATAGAGCGGTACGAGGACTTTGACCTTGCCCTTGATGAGGTGCACTATGCTATGAGCTATATGGATTCTGAAGCAAGGGAATACTGGGAAGCCTTCTTCGACGACGATATTGAACCTAACGACGACTATCCCTACGGCTCGTATGACTACATCATCACCAACCTCCAGATTGAGAATGCAGAGATGTTGACCTATATCTCCTACCTCAACGATGTGGTTAGGGCTGCTCTTGAGGGTGGCTTCTGCGTCCTTTCTGGCAACATGGATACCTGGGGCGAGCACGAGAACTACTTCAAGCTCGTTGATCAGGATCACTCCACCAAGTGGGGCGGTAATATCCAGCAGGGTGGTTCGTGGGTCATCTTCTACACCATGGAGCCCAAGCAGCCCCTGTTCTACAAGCTTGTCACCGGTAACGACACCCAAGGCAACTCCGGACGTAACTGGCGTGACTGGAAGGTCTATGGCGGTAACTTCGAAAAGGATGCCGACGCCACCGTCGATGCCGACGGATGGGTACTGCTTGACAGCCGCGAAGGCGTGGGTCAGGACCGTCTGCCTGCAGCCAACTTCTACACCGTCCCCTTCGGCTTCAGCGAGGGAGTTGACGAAGAGTATAAGTACTTCAAGGTGGTCGTTACGGCTGCCTACAGTGGCGGTAGCATCCAGATGTCCGAGTTTGAATTTGGCACCGAGGAAGAACTTGAAGAGCTGCGCGAAGGCTATCTGGCCGAGATTGAGAACCTGAGCATCGAAGGTCTCATTGCCACCCAGTCGCTCATCGATACCTACGAGGCCGCCGAGAGTGCCATCTACGATGAAGAAGACCTTGAGGATATCTATCAAGGCTACATCACCATGCTCAGCACCTACGACAAGATTCATGTTAGTGCAGCTGCCTATGCCCATTATCAGGCTGAAGTTGAAGCGATGCGCGGTACTCTCGCCACCTTTGAGGAGAGTGACGAGCTGAACGCATTGAAGTCGTACCTCAATGACAATGTTGAGGCCAACGACCTGTTCCCCAACGGCTCTGCTGCCAACGTTGTTGCCAAGCACGTGCTTGACAACGAGGGCCTTCTTGCTGAGATTGAGGTCATGAATTATCTTGCCGAGGCCGCCCTCTTGAAGGGCTATATTGCTGGTGCCAACATCACCTCAATGGTTGTTAATCCCAGCTTCGGACTAGGCTCCGAAGGTTGGAACGGCGAAGTCTTTGCCTCGAACTATAATGCCGACTACAGCATGAGTGCGGCTGAGTTCTGTAATGCTCAGAGCATCTTCCACGTCTGGCAGACCCTCACGGGATTGAAGAACGGTTACTATCTTGTGGGCATGAATGGCGGTTGCCGTCCTGCTAATGATAGGGCCGGCCTCAACTACGCCCCCATGCTCTATGCCAACGGGAATGTCACTTACATCAAGGCAACCATTGACGGCATGATGCCATATAGCGAGGCCGTTGACCACGAAAACTGCTGGCTCTCTGGCGAGTATCCTGAACTGCCCATCCTCTCCGATGAAAGTGAGGATGCCGACACTCTCGGTTTCGTCCTTCATGGTGTACAGAGTTGCTGTCAGGCATTCCTTGCCGGGCGTTACCAGAACTACGTGGTGGCTCAGGTCACCGACGGCACGCTCACCTTCGGTGTCAAAAACGACGGCACGCAGAACGGTGGCGACTGGACGGGTCTGGGCAACACCACCATCAAGTTCCTCGGCGACGACCTTGAGAACAATGTTGCTACTGCAGCACTCGACGCTGCCCTTGACTGTGAAGCACTCATTATCGAAAAGCTCGGGCAGTATGAAGGCTTCCTCGAGGTCACCGACTACAAGCTCAAGCCCTACGTTAACGAGGACGCCCTACGCACCCTCAAGGCTAACATGAACTCTGCTTTTGCGAACAACGCTGCCAAGTACGCTGCCATCGTTAGCAACAGCGACTGTTTCAAGGAGATTTACGCTGCTAAGAACGCTTATGTAAAGTCCATCGAGGCTATGCAGACCGTCCGCAACAAGTGGGATGGCCACGTTGTTCTGATGAAGGATGCCGACTATAGTGCTTACGACAATGCTGTCACAGATGTCCTCATGGGCAGCATGGGTGAGTACAGCGCCGCCGAGGCTCTGCAGGCCGTCGTTGACATCAAGGCTGCCTATCCTTGCTACATCGACCTTGACCCCGACAAGTCGAAAGGCTCGCTCGATATCACGGAAGTTGCACCCTTTGAGTACGAACTCAATGCCAACGGCAATCGTCCTAACATCGGTCTCAACCGCTGCATGTACGAACCGCTCACCGATGAGCAGGATATCCTTGCCTTCGAATACAAGTGTGAGAAAGAGCTCGAGGGTGGCATCTTCTACCTTGCTCATCCGGCACTGAGCACTACCGATGTTATCGCTTATGGTACTTTGCCCGCTTCCAACGAGTGGAAGAAGGCTTACATCGCCATTCGTAACGACTTCGGCTGGGGTACCGCTACTGACCACTGGATTCGTTGGGACCTTGCTGCAAGCGGTACCTTCGACATCTTCGTGCGTAACGCCATCATCATCTCCAAGGCACAGATGGAGGCTGAGGGAGGCGAGACTATCAACGACGGCATCAATCCTGCTGTCATCGAGGGCAATATTCCTTCTGACTACATCTACAACGTGATGGGCCAGCGCCTCACCACTCCCGCCAAGGGCATCAACATCATTGGCGGCAAGAAGGTGCTCATCAAGTAACCGTTCTTTCTGATGTAATGAAACAATCCTTATAATCAGATAAATGAAAAAACTATTGTTATTATTGCCGTTGCTGGCCTTCCTAGGTTGCAACCCCAGCGAAAAGAAAGTAGAAGTCCCTGTTCTGACCGTCGAAGGCGGTCAGATACAAGGCATCGTAGCCGAGAATCCCGGCGTGTTTGCGTACAAAGGCATCCCCTATGCAGCACCGCCCATTGGCGACCTGCGTTGGAAGGAGCCGCAGCCTGTGGTGGCATGGGAAGGCGTTCGCCAGTGCGACAAGTTCGGTCATCCGGGCTACCAGGCTGTGCACTATCCTGGCTTCTATGCCTCCGAGTGGGGCTATGGCGATGAGGCTCCTTATAGCGAGGACTGCCTCTACATGAATGTATGGACGAAAGCCCCGGGGCAGGTGAATAAAAAGCTGCCTGTGGCTCTGTGGATTCACGGAGGAGGCTACCGCGAGGGCTGGGGTTCCGAGCCTGAGTTCGACGGACAGGAGTGGGCCTCGAAGGACGTGGTGCTTGTCAGCATCAACTACCGTCTGGGTATCTTCGGCTTCATGACCTATCCCGAGCTCTCTGCCGAAAGCCCTCATCACGTCAGCGGCAACTACGGCATTCTAGACCAGATTCAGTCGCTCAAATGGATTAAGGAGAACATCGCCCAGTTTGGCGGCGACCCCGACAACGTCACCATCTTCGGCCAGAGTGCCGGAGCCGGCAGCGTGCGCACGCTCTGCGAGAGTCCGCTCACCCGTGGCCTGTTCCACAAGGCTGTCATCATGAGTGGCGGTGGCATTACCGTGCCTGCCAAGGAGGGCGAGGAGCCCAAGTTTGCCGTGCCGGTGAACAGGTTCTTCATGTACAACCCCACGCTTGCCGAGAGCGAGGCTGAGACAAAGAAGGTGATGGACTGGGCCGGACTGACCGACCTGGCAAAGCTGCGTGCCGCCTCCACGGAAATCATGTACACCGTCGGCACCTTGTACAACATGGTGAACAACGACGATGTGTTCCTCATGCAGCGCCCCATCGTCGATGGCTACGTCTCGCTGAAGTCCTTTGACGAGGCTACCCGTGCCGGCACCATTGCCGACGTGCCCTACATGATTGGCTACACGCTGAACGACATGGGCGCCATGGGTCCCGGCATTGCCGAGTTCTGCAAGGTGCGCGACGCGCAGGGCAAGAAGGCTTGGGCATACGAGTTTGCCCGTCCGCTGCCCGACGATGGCAAGCACCCCGACATCACCAACCGTCTGAAAGGGGCCTTCCACTCCAGCGACCTCTGGTTTGTCTTTAAGACCCTGAAGTACTGTTGGCGTCCCTGGGTACAAGGCGACTGGGATTTGGCGGAGAAGATGCTCACCGCGTGGACGAACTTCGCCAAGTATAGCGACCCGAACGGCGAGGGCGATGGTCTGGGCTGGCAGCCCTGCACGGGCGACAATCCGCAGTTTATGCTCTTCAAGCTCGACGCCAGCGACAAGGAGTCCAGCGAGATGGGCGAGCCCATCCTGCCGTAAGCAAAGCCCGGCAAGGGCAGCCGACTGCAAGCAAAGAGCGAAGTCCTTTGGGCTTCGCTCTTCTTATTAATAAAGGATTAGAACCTGCGTGTGCGTCGGCAGTAGTCGGCGTATTCATCGCCGAAGTCACGCCGCAGGCGGCGCTCCTCGCTAATCACCTGCACCAGCATGATGGCAAAGAATACCGCCAGCACAACCACCGCCTGCCATTTCCACAGCCACACGGCCACACCAGCCAGATAGACGAGCGTGCCGCTTAACATGGGGTTGCGGTTGATGCGATAGGGGCCGTCCGTCATCAGGTGCTTCGTACGTGGAGCCACCTCGTGCCCGAAGGCATCCATCGGGTTTCCGTCGCCCCGTCGCCGCATATAGACGATGGTCCATACGCTCAGCGCCAGCCCGCCCAGCATCAGTAGTGCGCCAGCCATCGCCCGTATCGTGCCTACTGGCCACAGCGCCGGTCGTCCCGCAGCCAGCCACATCAACGTCGGCATCAGTCCCACAAACATCAGCCCGCCCAGCAAATAACCTACTATTTCACGGAATTGTTTCATTTCATTTTCTCCTTTCCTTTTTTGCCGTTTTGTCTTCAATACTTTATCTTAAAATACTCCAGCAGGGCCTTGTATTGGTCTTGAGCCGTCAGGCACGTGTCAGTCAGATATCCGTTGATATGCCCCCATTCCTGTAATCCGCGATAGTAGAACATCTTCAGTTCGTCTGTGATGATAAAGGGAATGATGCTGTTTGATAAGCACTCCTTAAACATCAGCAGACGTCCCACACGACCGTTGCCGTCCTGGAATGGATGAATCCGCTCGAAACGTACGTGCAAATCAAGGATGTCGTTGAATGACTTGTGGCGGTTGCGATTGTAGTCGCTCAGCAGTTCCTTCATCTGCAGGTGTACTTCTTCGGGCGGACAAGTCTCCTGTCCTCTTACTTCGTTGGGCAGACGTTTATAGTCGCCCACGGCAAACCACTCCTTGCGGCTGTCCGAAGTGCCCGTCTTCAGCATCAGGTGAAGTTGCTTGACGAAACTTTCCGTTAACCGCTCGTCTGCATGGTCGATAATGTAGTCGATGCAGCGGAAGTGGTTGACGGTTTCCACGATGTCGTCCACGTTGACGACACTATCGCCGAGGCCGAGGGTGTTCGTCTCAAAGATGTAGCGCGTTTGGTCGTGGGTCAGCCTGCTACCCTCTATGTGGTTCGAGTTGTAGGTCAGATCAATCTGCGTGCGATGGTAGATGCCACCCTTCATACCAGAGGCCTTTTGCTCCATGAGCGACTTCAACAACGGTGATGTTTTTCCGCTGCCTGCTCCGCGCTTGGGCAAGGTGGCATCGGCAGGAATGTTCCATGTTTTTCCTGTCAGAAAGGCCCCTTCTATCTTTCCTTGGGCGCAGTAGTTTCGGGCCGTGCGTTCGGAAATGCCGTATTTCTCGGCAAACTGTTTCGCTGAAATAAACTCCATCGTCTCTGTTATCGGCAAGTTTTGTATTGTTTTTCCGCCACAAAGATACTACTTTTTGCCGATATCGGCAAGAAAAAAAATCTTTCTTTGAAAGAGTCTCGTATTTGAAATAGAGCTTGTGATTACAATCTGTAAGCACGACCTCTCTAAGGCGCTTTAAGTGCTGCTCGAATGGGAAAGTTTCGCGCGGCTGACGACCTTTGAACCGCTCATCCCACTATAGAAGTGGCGTTTGCTGGGCGGTTTCCTTTTGGGGTCGTCATTCGGTTGGGGCGGTTTCAGAATGATTGCTAACAAATTGTAATGGTTTTAACAAATAACAGGGCCTTCTGTTTTCGTAGAAGCAGCTTCTATTTTCACAGAAGCTGCTTCTGCGCCGTCAGATGCTTGGGCTATGGGCATAGAGTTAAGGGCTGTGTGCGTAGAGTTAAGGGCTGCGATGATAACGCACTACGTCATGGAGATAGCGCACTACGTTATGGAAATAGCGCACTACGTTAGGAAGACGACGTAGTGCGTCGTGGACACAACGTTTGATGAGAACTGTAAGCTGCGCCTCGGAAAATGCCCCAAGCGAATGACGACCCAAAAAGGTAACTGTGCAGGAGCGGGCACTTTGTTAGTGGAAACGAGGGTTCGCACTTCGTTCGTATAGGGTAAAAAGATTTGCAGGGAAATGTTGGTCGCCTTACGCGGTTTTCCATGAGGTAAAAGGCGCAAATTTTAACAAATAATTGATTTATAGCGTTTCATTATGATGCCTTTCTTGCATGTTTTCCATAGGTAAATGATGCTAGTTCCGAAATAATGCCGTAACTTTGCAGCCGGAATTACAAGAAAAAAGTCTGCCATGCGTTCACGAGCGTTGCACTTGTTCTTCATAGGCCTTCTGATGATGGCTTGCAGTCAGTCAGGGCAGGGGCCGGAGCCTCAGACGGCAGCACGTCTTCTGGAGGAAGCGGAGGCTGCCTTGGACAACGACAGCATTCGCTTGGGTGAGACGTTGCTGCGGAGTGCCATCCGTCTGTCGGAACAATCGGAGGATTGGCACACCCATTATATCGCCTACCAGCGGCTGGCAGAAGCCTTGTCGCAGGGCAACCCTGAGGAGGCGTTGCGACTGATGAAGAAATCCCTGGCCATCTACGAACAGCATCCCGACGACGAGCGCAACTATGTCATCCTGCTTGATTATGCCGGAACCTACGCTTCACAAGTGGCTTACATCCATGAGGGCTCATACGACGAAGCGCTCGACTTCATCCATCGGGCATACGACATCGCCCACGGGAAACAGATGACCGACCTGGTGTGCCAGACGCTCACCAGCCTTGCCAACATCGCCTGGGCAAGGGAAGACTATCGTCAGGCCATCGACTATGCCCGTCAGGCAGAAGCTCTGGCAACGGAAAAGCTGCGACCAGGCACGTTACAGGTGCTGGCGCGCAGTTACCTCAGCCTCAACATGCTTGATTCGGCAGAAACCGTCTATCGGCAGATTGAGCCAGGCGATGATGTCCACATGGCCTATATCGTGCAGAGCCAGCTTGCCAAGATTGCTCTCCGACGGATGGGAGCCACACAGGTGGAGGACGACGTGGACGAGGCCTTCGAGCAGGTGGAGGACTTCTACTATAAGGCGCTCAGGCAGAAGGACGAGTACTATCAGGAGACGTTACGGCAGGAAATGGAGAACCAGCGACTGGAATACCGCTCGCGCTTGTACGCACGTACATTCCTTATTACTCTTCTTGCATCGCTCGTTGTCATCGGGGCAATCGTGTTGGTGGTTCGGTACAGGATGCGTGCCGTGCGTCAGGAGAAACGTCAGCTCCAGCAGGAGGCAGAGCATCAGAAAGCCTTGCTGCATCAGGCAAACGAAGTGGTTACATTCCTGCAGAACCATATCCTGGAACGTACGGAAGTGATGAAGAAGCTTAGTCAGAGTGGCGATTCGCTCATCACCCTCACCCCGCACGAATGGAACGAGATAGAACGCACGCTCAACGCTATCGATGGCAACCGCTTTGCCAAGATACGCGAGCAGTACCCCACGATGACGGAAGACGACATCCACCTGTGTGTCCTCACCCGTCTTGGCCTCAGCAACCGCACCATCGGCAACATCTACTGCATTACCATCTCAGCCGTCCAGCATCGCAAGCTTAAGCTGAAGAAGGACGTGTTTGGAGAATCCAACCCTGACATCACGCTGGAGCAGATACTGACGAGGTAGTTCATGGTTCATAGTTAAGAATTAAAGTTAAGAAAAAAATACTAACAATAAATCATAAAGTCATGAAACGTACATTCTCTTTTATGCGCATTTTGGCGTCAATTGTGATGTCGGCTGTAGCACTTGTGGCCATTGCCGACGAGTATATTGACCCTCAGAGCAAGGTCGTCTATACATATGAACCAGGCTCTGGAACAGCAATGGTCAAGGCCGGTAATACGGAAGGAAAATTAGATGGCGGCATGATACTTGTCGGCTACTGCCCGGGCAGTCCTGATGCGGCTGGCGATGTCGCGATTCTCGACCGATTTACTATAGGAACTGATGAGTATGTGGTGACGAGCATAGGCGAACTTGCCTTCATAGAGAACAAAA
Organism: Bacteroidaceae bacterium; assembly: GCA_016291905.1. GTDB lineage: Bacteria > Bacteroidota > Bacteroidia > Bacteroidales > Bacteroidaceae > UBA1189. Next base: position 2,084 of record JAEEZS010000033.1, on the reverse strand, counting down.
ACATCGCGTCCGTCTGCATCCCTGAGACAGTGACTGAGATCGAAATTGAAGCTTTCAGCTACTGCACTAACCTGATAGCCGTGCAGCTTCCCGAGGGACTGACGAAAATTGCCCTAAATCTGTTCGAGGGTTGTAATAACCTTGTGTCTGTGGTCATCCCCTCGACGGTTAACCGTATTGAGCAAAAAGCCTTTTATAAATGCAGCAGTTTGGCCAGCCTCAATCTTCCTGCTGGTATCGTCTATGTTGGCAAAGACGCTTTTTATGGTACTCCTTGGTACTCTACGATGTATGACGAGGCTCCCGACGGCCCATTCTATATAGGCTCCCTGCTTCTCGGCTATAAAGGAAACAAGCCGAAGGGTGAGCTGGTGATTAAAGACGGAACCACATTCGTTGGCCGCGGGGCCTTCAGTAACTGTAGTGGCCTGACCAGCGTTACCGTCCCCCCAAGTGTTGCCTGCTTGGGTTATGACGCATTCTACAACTGCTCCCGTTTGACCGCTGTGTATATCACCGATCTGGCAGCATGGTGCAGCATTGAGTACGAGCAGGGGAACAACGGTTCCAATCCCCTACACTACGCCCACCACCTTTACCTAAATGGTGAGGAGGTAACCGACCTTGTCATCACCGAGGACATCACCCACGTTGGCGACTATGCCTTTGACTACTGCAGCGGCCTGACTAGCGTTACCTTTCTAGATGGAGTCACCAGTATTGGCCAACGTGCTTTCCAAGATTGCCGTAACCTGACTAACGTCACCATTCCGTCAAGCATGGCTCAAATAGGGAGCTGTGCTTTCATCTGGTGTTACGAACTGAATGCCGTGCATATCTCGGACCTTACAGATTGGTGCGGCATCAAATTTGAAGATGATACTTCGAATCCCCTTTTATATGGAGCCCACCTCTATCTCAATGATAAGGAAGTGACAGAACTCATCATACCAGAGGGATTAACCACCACAGGCAATAATACTTTCTGTGGATGCAGTGGCCTAACCTCTGTCACTATTCCCAATAGCGTAACTGTAATCGGCGAGTCGGCTTTTTCTGGCTGTAGTGGTATCACCTCCGTCATCATCGGTAGCAACGTAAGAACTATCGGCGATTGGGTGCTTGAGGGTTGCGAGAAGCTAATGGATATATATTGCTATGCGGAGGATGTGCCAAATGCGCGAGAATATACTTTTTTTCGATTAAATAAAAAGAATATCACCCTTCATGTGCCTGCTGCCTCTATCAGTGCCTATCAAGCCGCTGAGCCTTGGAACCAGTTCGGAGCTATTGTCCCACTCGAAACACAACCGGCTTACCGCCCCTTTATCGAAGAAGGTAAGGTGTGGAAAGTGGGCGACTACTCGGGTAATCCTGTAAGGAGGGTTGAGTACTTCTACTTCGATGGCGACACCATCATCGACGGAAAGACCTGCAAGCAGATGATGTGTCAGCGGTATGTCAGTCCTGAACATCCGGACTATTATTTGATCTCGCAAACGCCCTCCCTGAGCGATATGGGCGCGTGGTACGAAGAGGACAAAAAAGTGTACATGTATGACCAGACGCATAAGGAGTTCCAGCTCATGTACGACTTCTCCGCTGATGCAAACGATACCTTGCAGGTTAAAAATATATTTGAAAACTACCTGTACATAATTGGACCCAAGCAGACAGGAGGGATGAAAGGCTTTAAGGGCGTTTACAGAGATGTCATGATGAGTAGGATCGGAGAAGAAAGCTTTTACATTATCACTTGGTTAGAAGGCGTGGGTAGTATTGAGAGTCCGCAGTACAATGTTTATTATGGAAGAGAATATCATGACGGGGCGTTCCTGATGTCGTGTACCGTTGAGGATGAAGTCATCTACCTCAACGACGAAGTTGTGGATGGAGCCACGCCTGAGATTATGGATGCCCAAAACCGCCGCATCGACTTCACCCATACCATCAAGACAAAGCCTAAATCGCCCATGAAGAGGGAGGCCGAACGGTCGCTTTATGGCGAATACAACCAACTGCAGTTGGGAATCAATCTCGACCTGCTTGCTGATGCCTATCTGGTATGCATTACCGACGAAAAG
>JAEEZS010000032.1 GCA_016291905.1 Bacteroidaceae bacterium | reverse complement strand
GGTGTTCATGATGGGCAGCGCCTGCGTCCGTACGGCCTTGCGCACCAGCAGATGCTCATAGTCCTCCAGCTTCACGCCGCCCTGCAGTACGGCCTCGTCAGCCTGGAACTCGTGCACGTCCACCAGGTCTTGCCGCAGCATCCAGGCGAAGGGCAGGCACCACAGTAGGCGGCAAGTGAGGTCGCAGAGCACCACGTCCCATGAATGCTTCATCCTCACGTGAGCCAGTTCGTGCCGGAGCACGGTCTCCGCGTTCTGTTTCAGGTCTATAGGCCCTATGAAAATCCAGCGCATCCAGCTGCTGGGTTGCGTGATTCTCATGTCCAGCATCAGATGGACCCTGTCGGGAACCAACTCGTGAGTGATGCGGCGGCTACGGCGAATGACACGCACCAGCGCCAGCACCCGGAAGAGGTAAGTGGCTACGGCGATGACTATACCTATTATATATATGTATGCACCGTAGCGCATGCAGCGGTCCTGAAGAGCCTCCCCAAGCCCCTCCGAAGGAGGGGATGTCTGATTACTTGACGCCGGATTTATTGATGAATTGGGTAATGCTTCAATTCTTGTAAACATCGCATCCAAGGCCGTCGGACTGTCGGTGTGCAGCGGCACGAGCGGCAGCAGCGGACTCACCACAAGGATTGCCAGCAACACAGCACGATTCAGACGATGGAATGTCTCGCGCCGGAGCAGGAGTCTGTAGAGCGAGTAGAGCAGTGTCAGTGTAACCGCCCAACGAATAGCATAGATAATAAATGCAGCCATACGTCAGCCCTCCTTGCTTTCGTCCTTACGTTTTAAATCGGCCAAATATTGCAGCAAATCCGCTTCGGTGACCTTATCCTCCTGCATCAGTGCAGACACGACGCTCATGTACGAGTCACTGAAGAAGCGATTGATGACGCTCGACAAACGCCCTCGCCCGTATGTTTGTTTATCCACGATAGGACGATAGACGAAGCCACGCCCCTTCGGTTCATGCGTCAGGTAGCCTTTCTTCTCCAGTGCCTGAAACACCTGCGCAATGGCATTTGCGCTCGGCTGCGGTTCGGGATAGAGCGATGAAACATCTTTAGGGGCACACTGACCAATCTGCCAAATCAGCTCCATTACTTCCTCTTCTTTGCTTGTTAGCTTCTCCATAATTCAACTGTTTTTAGTTTGTATGAACATTGTTTTCTATTGATTTTGGTGCAAAGATAGGCAATTACTTTGATTCAGCCAAATAAATTAGCTTTTATTTAACAGAAATAACTGTTGAAACAAAATAAAGGAGTCTTTCTCGGTGATGATGTGAGCGTGAACGTCATTCTAATTCCAAGGGCTGATACACATGCGCCTTGTCGTTCACATACACACCGTTGATGAGCCAACCATCGTCGCCATAGACGGTGTCGGCAGCGTGGAGGTTGGTGATGTAGTATTGCGGGTTCTTGAGATAGAGCCTGTTGCCAAAGGTTTTGTTGCGGTTCTTGATGAGCTTTTCCTCGGAAGTCTTCGAGGTAATGGCGCTGGTCTCAAAGTAGACGGGGGCAGTGGCGTGCTGAAGTTCGGTGAACGTGAAGCGGTGGATGCCGTCGTCGCTCACGGCTTCTACAATCAGGCCGGGCAGTCCGCAGAGTTTCCACGGGCCTGCCGTGGTGGGGATGTCCTCACAGTAGCGCACCGTCCACTGCCGTCCGTGCAGCTGGCAGGTGGCGGTCTTGCACAGGTAGCCGCTGATGGTCACGGTGTCGTCGGTGAGCGTCCAGTTGATGGGTCTCCTTGCCTCCTGCGTCTCGTAGAAAGTGGGAGGAATGGCGTCGCGGACGGTCGTCCTCCCTTCGGGGTAGTTTGTCCATACCTCGGGCATCATGCAGTAGGACTCTGACCTGAGCATCGGCAGCTCTTCTTCGTTGAAGAAGTCGTAGCCTCCCAAGTATTCCCTCGCTTTTAATCCCAGGAATTGGGTGGCTGACCGCTCCTTGCCTTCCGCCCATTCCCTTTCCTTGCGGAACTTGCGGTAGGGGAAGCTGCGCGTGCAGTGCCGTCCTACCAGCAGGCACAGCTTCATGCGGTCGGTCACCGCCTCGCCGTCGGCATCCTGCGTGTGGCACTCATAATCGTAGACTGCCATGAGGCTTGCCGTGTCTATGCTGTCCTGATGGACCATGGCTGCCATCATGTCGGCCTTCAAGTCGGCAAGTCCGCCGTCTTCTTGCGCCTGCACCTGCGCCGACACCGTCAGCGCGAGGGCCATCATTGTCACAAAAATCTTTCTCATGTTGATAAATGTTTTATAGGGTTAATACGCCGCAAAGGTAGATGAAAAAGACGATAGTTACAGCATTTTTCGGTTTACAAACGGTTTACAAGTGATTTGTAAACTGAGTTTACACGCTGCATGAAGGGCATTTGGTACCTTTAGAAATAGCTGGAGGGCGCATCGCTGCGGCCTCCAGCATTACCCGGGTCTTCTATTTACTAACTTTACTCTTTGGTTGCCTGTTCAGTCTGTACACGACGTGCAGCAGGGCATAGCGGGGCATGACGTTGGTGTAAGTCTCAGTACGTCCCTGGGCATTGAGGGTTCGGGTGACGTTGCTGAGCTGACCGAGTATGTCGAAGCCGTCGACAACAACGAGGAGATTGCCCTTGAAGAAGGGTCGCGTGAGGCGGGCGTTCCAGACGAAGTCATTGGTGTTCAGCGCTGCGTCGGCATAGCCCGTGCGGGTGTAGAGGTTGAGGTCGGTCGAGAAGTCCAGCTTCCACGGTAGCTTCAGGATGGCTGAGAGGGAGGTGCGACAGGTGAAGGCACGGAATGCCTGGAAATCGGGACGTGTGCCGGTGAGTCGTTCCCATGTGGGCTGACAGGTGAGTTCGAGGTGATGACGGCCGACGTCGGCTTTGAAGGTGGGCGACAGGGAGAGGGCGAGGCGGCGGACGGTGGAAGTGGCCCCCCCTACTAAATCAACGTTTTGCCTGAAGGTAAACTTGAGGGGAATCACAAGGTTCAGCTTCCTGGCCGTGTCGAGATCGCAGTTGAAGGTGTAGCCGCCATCGGTGGTCCAGTTGCCGTCGACATTCTCGGGACGATAGGTGCGCACGCCGGTCTGCGGGTCGTAGACATATCCCATGGCGACGGCATTGTAGGTGGGCTCGTAGCTCCACTCCCATCGGTGAAAGCTCCGTTTGCCTCGGTAGGCGAAATAGGTGCCGATGTGTGGGGTGACCGACTTGTGCAGGCGGGTGTTGCCCAAACGGATGTTCATCGGGTCGGTATCGTCGCGCAAGTCAATGCGCTGCTCCAGCTCAGGCAGTTTCTCCTCGACACCCAGTGTCAGGTTGATCTGATGACCGCCTTTGAGGTCGAGATAAGTCCAGCAGCCCATGTCGATGGTGAAGGCCGTGCGGCAGAGGGTGGTGTCGATGCTGCCGCGCTGGTAGTCGAGATGTTGGCTGCGCAGGCTGATGTTGCCGTTAATGAGCGTCCATATTTGTCCGTAGCTCTTCTTGTCGAACTTATAGCCGAGGTTGATGTCCAGCTTATGGCGGTCTTCGGTGGAGCGGCTGTCGAAGCTGTTATGGCTGTCCATCACCTGCTGGTATTCGCTGACGGAGGGCAGGTCGTCGATGCTGCCGGGCTGGCGGTCGAGCCGGTCGAGGAGATAGAGCGACGAGCGGCGGTGGCGCCAGTCGTGGGCAAACTCGTAGGTGGTGAAGAGCG